>NZ_CP061947.1:4330000-5012993 GCF_014838715.1 Algoriphagus sp. Y33
ATACACTGTCCGTGAAACCGCACGAAGCAAGTCCCACAAACGTCTCCCTGTCTGTTACCAGGTTACTTTTTTTTGCCTTACATCACTTCAAAGAACTTGGTGTCACACATTTGTGACCTTGGCCAAAACTGATATCTTTCGATTTTCGTTCCGTTTTTTCCCTTCCCTGCCGAAGGGAGTGCAAAGGTAAGAGAGATTTTTTAATCTGCAATACGCTCCGCAAAATTTAATTTTTAAAGTTTTTTCGGAGGCTTCTCCCTCCCCGCTTTATCCCCTTCTCTGCCGAAGGGAATGCAAAGGTAAGTGATCATTTCTGACTTCCAAACCCACACGCAAAATTAATTTTTTCAATGCTTCTTCAGAGCCTTTCCTCTCTTTCCCCGGCTCCGTATGCGCCGTTTGGGAGTGCAAATATCAACCTTTTTATCTTATCGGCAATAGCCTACAAAAAGAAAAACGTAAAAAAGCTGGGGGATTTTTCCAGTCCTTTAATTATCAGGACTTTTGTTTTTTGTAAAGAGGAACCGTACTGCATGGCTCCCCATACATTATGGATTTTGCTCTGCTCTGTATCAGTGAAATTATTTTGCCATAAGCGAATAAAGGAATGGGAAAATCACTACACCCTTTGACCACAACAGGCCTATCCGTGAATGCCTCCAAGTCTATTTTTCTCAAACAATCCTCAGCAATCATCACTTCAAGTTCTTTTAAATCTCCAATTGCATACCCACAGGCAATAGAATTAAGATAAGTTGCCACCAACATAAAAGCCCAATTAGGAACGATCGCATCTGCGGTACAGGTAATCGCCACCCATTTGTTTTCATATTGTTTCCAATCAATTTCCTTGAGTGCTGCCCTGAAATCTTTCTCCCTCAAAATCAATTCTTGGAAGAGAAAAGGTTTAATATCAAATAGTACACGTTCTTCTCTAGGATAAATCTCCTCTATATTAATCGTAACGATCGGGCTATTTGCAACTCTGTTTACTATCTCGCTCATATCAACAATGGATTCTTTTTAGACTGAAGAGCTTTAAACTCCTTCAGATAATTAGGGACAAAATAAGCCACATCGGCAAACTCTGCTCTTAGAAATTTCTCAAAAGCCAATACCCCTATGTACTCGGCCGAGATTTTAACATCTAGGAAAACTGCATTTGGATGCGCAATTACTTCTGATACTTTCTTAACCGCATCTCCCACAAAAAAAACGGTTCCCTTCTCTAGCAACCCCGAAAAAGATCCGGCATCGATAATTTCCGAATCAAGCTCTCTGACAGAATTCAAATCATAGTCAAATACTTCCCAGTAAATCTCCATCCGCCGGGCGTCAAGCATAGCTACTATTAATCCCTGATTTTTTATCTGCACTCTTGCTCCGTATGAAAGCGCTTTCAATGTGCTGACTGCTATCAAGGGTATATCTCCGGCATATGCCAGCCCTTTGCCAACAGAAACACCAATTCTAAGACCGGTATAAGACCCCGGGCCTTCTGAGACTGCGACTGCATTGATTTGATTAATCGTGAGACTGCATTCCTCCAGAAGAGACTGGATCATCCCCATCAGTTTCTCTGAGTGAGCCCCCGGAACATCTAAAGATTTCTTTCCCAGCAATACTCCTTTTTGGTGAACTGCAATGGAACAAACCGGTGTAGAGGTCTCCAGCGAGAGAATAACTGCCATAATCCTTATTTAGATGAGGCTGTCAGTGCCTTCTTTATCTTATCCGGTTTCTGCAAATACTCTTTGGCTAGAATTACATCCTCATCATCGTCCAAGCCAGACTGAATCATTCCTTCTTGGAAATAATATCTGGATACAATCTCCTGAGAGAGTATGCCTTTGATTTCCTCCTTATTGGTAACCAAATCCTGTTCCTTACTATGATTCACTCTTTTTTCAAGTGCATCGATCTGAGCCTTGATCTCCTCATAATATTCCACCTTCTCTGCATTTTTACGCATATCCTCCAAAGACTTCTCCAAGTAGGTAGTATAATCGTATTCTTTTCCTTCCAACCATTCCACAAACTCATCATATTCCGCATCCGAAACGGCAAAGCTAGATGGAGCTGCAATCTCAGGATGCTTATAGAAATATTCAGTGGCAAAATCAAATACATGATTTCGTGCTACCAGACTATACGAAATTGGGGCATAATTTTTTTGTTCTACCTCTTCATCAGGCTCGATCCCGGCACCATCCAATACGGCCCTGCCATTTTTTGTCCGAAATACTTTTCTCAACGAATCAGGAACCGTCACTAATTTATGATTTTCCCTACTTTCCAAATAATCAATTGCCTGGATGCAACGCCCGCTTGGAATATAATATTTGGCCGTCGTCACCTTCATCTGTGCATTATACGTCAGCGGCACAGTAGTCTGCACCAACCCTTTTCCAAATGACTTTCTTCCGATCAAAACCGCCCTATCATAATCCTGTAAAGCACCGGCCACGATTTCCGAAGCAGAGGCACTATGCTCATTAAGCAATACAACCATAGGAATATCTTTGTCAACCGGTGTCTTGCTAGTCTTATACGTATAGTTTACGTTTTGGAGTTTGCCAATAGTCTTTACTACTTCCCTTCCTTTAGGTATGAAAAGATTAACTATTTCTACAGCTTCATTAACAAGTCCGCCGGGATTGTCTCTCACATCCAACACCAATCTGTCAATCCCCTGACTCTTTAAGTCCACCAATGCATTTCTGACCTCGGTGGAAGCATTTGTCGTGAATTCAGCAAGTTTAATATATCCTGTATGCTCATCAAGTTTACCATAATAGGGTACATTTTTGATGGCTATTTTCTTTCTAATCACATCGAATTCCAGTGTATCCATATTCCTTTTCACCTGTAAGTGAACAGGGGTATTTGCGGGACCTTTGAGTAGTGCAGATACATCTGCAGTTCCTAAGCCAGTAACGTCGGTTGTGTCTATTTTCAAAATGTAGTCTGCAATCTTCAAACCTACAATCTGAGCGGGGAAGCCAGTGTACGGCATAATAACCATGCTTCCCTCACCTCGATTCCCAATCAATGCGCCAATGCCTGCATATTCTCCCGTGGTCATCATCCGATAATCATCCGAGTCTTCCTCAGGAATATAGGTAGTGTAGGGATCTAACTCCTCCAGCATAGCATTGATGCCTATAGAAACCAATTCATCCGGATTTATATCATCTACATAATAGGAATCCAACTCTCTGATCAGTGTAGCGAAAATGTCAATATTCTTGGCTATGGCAAATAGCTTGTCATTTTTAGCATTGAAAGCAAAAAATCCTGTGAGCACAAATGCTCCTAAAACAATAATAAGGAGGGATTTTTTCAATGATTTATTCATATGATTATAATTGTTTTTCGATGGCCATATGGAATCTCGCATAACGGATAATCATTCCTCTGTGTGACGTTCTTGGTCATGCTCGATTTCATGGGTTTAAAATTTTATTTCAAAGGTGACATGGAATCTCGCACCAAATATTTATTCCAGTGGATGACAATCTTCATCGTGCTCGATTTCATGGTGTTTTTGATTTTCGCTTATAATACCAGCCAATTTTTTTAAAGCCAAAGTAAGTTTGGCCTGAATTACTGAGAATTCCATAAGCTCTGAACTTACATATATCAAGCCAATAGACATAGTACAGGGTGGGATCAAAGATTTGTTTAGCCTATAAGCCTCTCTCATCCTTCTTTTAACAAAATTACGACCTACCGCCCTTTTGATTTTCTTCTTCGAAACGGAGAAAAGTACCTGTGGGGTTCCATTTCTCTGTTCCTTATTAACAAAAAATTGGACTTTAAATGGGTATAAAAAAAAAGAGGAACCTTCGTTAAAAAGTTCCTTGATAAGCTTGTCGGCATGAAGCCTATCGCTTTTTGGGAGTCTATAATTCATCACAAGGACTAAAATCGTACGTGAACATACGAAAATCAGTGCAAAGAATTACTTCTTCAAAGTCTTTTCAGAAGAAACACTCAATTTGTGTCTTCCTTTTGCTCTTCTGGCTTTCAGTACTCTCCTACCGTTAGCAGAAGACATTCTTTCTCTAAAGCCGTGTTTGTTTTTTCTTTTTCTACGAGAAGGTTGAAATGTTCTTTTCATGATCGAATATCTTTATCTAATTGCTTTCTGATTCTTTATTCCTTGGGAATCACCCCCAAAAAGGACTGCAAAGATAAGTACCATTTCTTTAAATACAAACAAGGCAAAAAACATTTGCTTAAATTCAATCAATTCCCCAATGATCAGCTATTACATAGAATCCCACAACCCTCTTTCTCAATACATCCAAATCGCCCTTCACATTCCAGTAAGGCATCTTTCGCCGGTACGGCTTCAACTTCCGGCCTGGCGTGCAGGACGTTATCAGCTGACAAATTACGCACAAAATATCCGAAGTCTTAGCGTTTTAACCCCGATAGGAAAGCAAGTCCCTGCTTCAAAACTCACCAAAGACCTGTGGGAATTCATCCCCGATCATGTGGGCGAGTACCAAGTATGCTATGAATATCACTGTGCCAGGATGGACGCTGGTTCTTGCTGGGTGGATGACGAGCAGATTTACCTAAACTTTGTCAATTGCTGTTTTGATGTTGAAGGGCAGTCTGAAGAGAAAATACAGGTTAATGTAACCTTTCCCGCGCATTTTCAATCTTGCACCACACTTCTATCCGAAAACAGTAAACTATTTGCCTCCTCCTTCCAACAATTGGCTGACAGCAGCTTCCTTGCTTCACAAAACTTGACCCATGAGGCTTTTAAAATCAATGACGTCAACTTTCACCTCTGGTTTCACGGAAAGGTACTTTTCGACTTGACTGAATTTAAAAACAACATTCAGCTGTTTGCAGGAAAGCAAATCGAAGCCTTCGGAGAATTCCCTGTGGATGAATATCATTTCATTTATCAACTCCTACCCTATCCGCACTACCACGGCGTGGAACATCAGCGGGGAACTGTGGTCACCTTTGGACCTGCTGAAAACCTAACGAAACGACAGCACATGAATGAACTCATGGGTGTAAGTTGCCACGAGCTCTATCATGCCTGGAATGTCTGCCGGATCAGACCTAAGGAAATTGCACCTTACAACTTTGCCAATGAGGCTTACCACCAAGCAGGATGGGTGGCAGAGGGAATCACAACCTATATGGGCGATGTCTTTCTATTGAAATCAGGTTATTTTACACTAAAAGAATATTGTGAAACTTTTGAAAAAGTTCTGAACAGAGAATCTCTAAACTTTGGCTGGCGCAACCAATCTATCTTAGAATCCAGCTTTGATCTTTGGATAGATGGGTATGTAGCTGGAATACCCGACAAAAAAGTGAGTATTTACACCCATGGTGCATTGATTGCTTTTTGTTTGGACGCTATGCTTCTGGATGAAAATTCTTCCCTTCATCACGTGATGAAGATCCTCTGGAAACGATTCGGCAAACCACAAATTGGGTACTCTATGGAGGAAGTATGGGAAGCAATACTTTCACAGACCGATCACCCTATTTATTTCAATCAATTCTACGAAGATCATATCGCAGGCAAAGAAGATATTTTTCCTGTCGTAGAAAAGTATTTTAATTCACTGGGTTTTGAGCTGCAAACCAATGCCGGAGAAGACTGTTTAGCTTCGGGTTTTGGAATTATCAAGGGTGAAGACGGCAAAGTCAGCAAAATCCATCCCTCAAGCGATGCTTATAAAAAACTAATGGTGGGAGATCTAATAAACTCACAAAATCTTGACAATAAAATACTTAAGATATCCGTAAATCGATATGGGAGAAATCTCGATATGGAATTACGCACTACAGACAAGCTTCTTTTCCAAAACCATGTCCTAGTAGACAAAAAAAATAATCCCAAGAGAGATACATGGATCAATGGCTAATGCAAAAAGGCTGCCCTCACAGACAGCCCTTTAACTTTAAATCTTTCACATTAGACTCTTCTAATTAAATAAAGTATCATCCAAATCCTGATTGAATAAAATGGAAATCACCCTTGCTTCCATTGGCATCGGCATCATACTGTTTGTAATACTCATCGCCATTGGCATCATAAGACCATCCACTTCCTGATAGTCCTTATAGATAACTGTTCCAATTTCCGTTGACTCCGTCTGCAGCTTCAATCCGGTAGCTACGCTGTAATATTCCGTAGTATTACCTTCTCCGCCTATTTCAAATATAAGCTTGTGGGCTTGCTCTCCTTCTATTTCAGCAGTTCCACCATAGGTCACGTTGATTCCCAATTCATCCAGATACAACTCGCGGAAAGCGTAAACCTGATTCCGTACAGCTTCTACCTGCTCTTCCGTGAAAACCTGCTCCTGGCCCATCGCGGTCACTTTACCGACACCATCTTTCAATACAGTCTTTGACAATACATTGCCGTCCATTTCTGTCAAGTTCAGTAAACGCTGGTTTTCACGGTCTACCACGCTGGAAATATCCAGCATCATCCCCTGAATCTCAGCCTGCATTTTCATTTCCATATTACGAACTGCCTTCATATTGGCCTCGCCACCAGTCGCTTTGACATAACTATCTATCACTTCTTTGACTGAATTGTCAACCTTGACTATCGATAGACTTTCTTTTTCCTCCATGCCCGCTTTTGTGGCCACCGGTAATGCCAAAAGCGCAAGAGCGAATATTAAAATACTTTTCTTCATAATTAGTTAGTTGAAATCCTCTTCGTTTAATTCCGGATTTAATTCCAAACCGGTCACTTTTGCCTCCAAAGGAACTGGAATCATCGCCGACTTGATTGTCTGTGTCATTGGAATCAAAACCCCGTTTTTCTCCTGGTAGTCACTATAAAATGTATCTCCTGATACAGGATTTTCATTTTTGATCTTTAGTCCTGATTCTACTGAGTAATAGTTATTCACTGATGAACCCAATGGGGTAGCTACAATTATTTTATAGGCAGGAGTTCCTTCCACATCTTTGATTCCGTCAAGTGTCAGCGTATAACCCATGGTCTGGTAATGCAACTCAGGCAAAAAGTAGGTGCTCAGTTTTGCAGCATCCACTTGTTCGTCTGTCATTGCCATGGATTGTCCTTGAACACTTGCGGATCCCTTACCATCTTTGACTACCGATGTCTGCATGACATTTCCTCCGACCAATGTTTTCTGGGCAAACCGCATGTTGGCATCATCATGGATCAATTCAATTGTCAGCTGCGTACCCATCACTTCTGCCTGCATTTCCAGTTTGGCTGATTTGATGGAAGTGGCTTTATCCAGCCCGCCGATGGCGGCAATGTAGTTATCAATCACTTTGGCAGAAGTCATGTCTGCATCTACAGCTGCCATTTCTTTGGCAGGAAAGCCCATATTGTCATATAGCGTAACCTCTCCAAACTGTGCCAATTTATCCTTGATCTCAGTGCCATTTCCTACAGCTGTGATGAAAAGCTTATTAGGATCAATGAGTTTTTTGGCAGTCTCGTTGATGTCCGCTACAGTCAGCGCATTCATTTTTTGCAAATAGGTCTCGTAGTAATCTTTTGGAAGACCGTATCTCTCGATATTCAATGCGAAATTCGCAATAGTAGAAGGGCTCTCCAGAGATCTTCCAAATGATCCAGCAAGGTTGGATTTCGCTTTTTCCAGCTCTTCTTCCGTTACTCCTTCATCCACCAATCGGTTGATTTCATAAATGAATTCTACAATGGCAGAATCAGTCACCTCAGTACGGACTGAGGCATTTGCAGAAAATTGTCCAATAAGCTTATCCGCAGAGAAAGAAGAATACGCACCATAAGTGTAGCCTTTATCTTCACGAAGATTCATAAAAAGTCTGGAAGAGGAGCCGCCTCCAAAGATCTGATTTAAAACTCTGCTTGAAATATAATCCTCATCACCGAGTGTAAGATCTATCGGCTGGGCGATATCAATCACGGTTTGGACAGACGAGCTGCGATCAACCAGTCCCACCATTTTTTTGCTTGGAGGCGCGGGAGCATCATAAGTGAATTTAGGTACATCTCCCCGTTCCCATTCGCTAAAATATTTCTTCACCACTTCCTCCGCTTCTGATTTACTCATGTCACCCACGATAGCCAAGTAAGCAATATTTGGTTTAAAGAAGGTAGTATAATAGTCTTTCACATCCTCCACGGTAACTTTACTAAGGGAAGTCTCTGTTTCCACTTCGCCGTATGGATGATCCTTACCATAAACCATAGCGCTGCTTAGCCTGCCGGAGATGGCATTTGGCTCATCCTTGCTTGTAGCCAAGGCTGTGAGTGACTGCTTTTTCAATTTCTCCAATTCTTCTTCAGGAAAAATAGGATTATAAAGCACATCAACCATCAAATCGAGGATTTTCTCCTGATGCTTTTTCAAAGAAGATGCCGAAACAGTCGTAGAAGACACTCCCAGATTCGCTCCTATAAAATCTATCTCCTCATCAATTTGATCTTTGGTTCGACTTGTAGTTCCTGCCTTCATCATCTGGCCTACAAAGCCTGTCAATCCTGCCTTATCTCCTTCAAACAATGGATCTCTTTCCAGCACCAACGTGAATGATACGCGTGGAAGTTTATCATTCTCTACCACAAATACTTTCAGTCCATTGTCAAGGGTAAAAGTCTCTGCCTCACCAATTTTTATTATAGGCGCAGGCCCCGCTTTTGGAAACTGGCTTCTGTCCACCTGAGCAAAGCTCACGACAGACACCAAAAGGCTCAATACAAAGGATATTGTTATTTTCTTCATGTCATTTCGATTGTTTAGGTGAGTCATTTACTGCGCTGCTTCAGTTGGCTTTGGCAAATAGTATAGAACCACACGACCATCTAAGGTCAGGTATTCTTTGGCTACGCGTTGAATGTCAGCCTTTGTGACTTTGCTGTAGGCTTCCATCACCTTGTTTACATAATCAGCTTCACCAAACATCACGTGAGCTTCTGCAAGATTTTCGGCTACTCCCGCCATAGATGAGTTTCCACTCACTATATTATTTTCCATGATGTTCTGAAGTTTCTCGAAATCACCATCCGAGATCCCATTGTCCTGAACCTGCTTGATTAGCTTATCTATTTCGGTTTCTAGGTCTTTTGGCTCCACTCCCATATTTGTGATTCCATACATAATGAAAATCCCACCATCTTCCAAATCAAGAGGTATTGCCGCCACAGCGAGTGCTTTTTGTTGCTTATCAACTAGCTCTTTGGTCATCAACGAGGAGTTGCCACCCGTCAGATATGTGGAAAGCATAGACAATGCATAAGAATCAGCATGATTTCTAGGAGGAAGATTATAGGATTGAATTACTGCCGGGATCTGAATATTGTCATAAACAATATCTCTGATCTCGGCTGTCTTCTTAGGTTCCTTTACATCCGGTCTATAGACTTCCTTTGTTCCCTTAGGTATTTCCGAAAAGTATTTTTTAACCCATTCTTCTGTCTGCTTGTAGTCTATATCTCCGGCGATGGTCAGCGTAGCATTGTTCGGTATGTAGAAATCCTTGTAGAATTGTTGAAATTCTTCGATGGAAGCTGCGTTCAAATCATCCAGGGATCCGATTGGAGCCCAGCGGTAAGGATGCTCGGTGTAGGCTCTTTTTAACGTTTCGATCAGAATACTTCCGTAAGGCCTATTGTCATAGCTCTGACGTTTTTCCTCTTTGACGACCTCACGCTGAGTTTCCACACCTGTCTGATCTACTTTTGAGTGTAGCATGCGCTCACTTTCCATGTAAAGTGCCAGCTCCAGTTCATTCGAAGGCAAAGATTCATAATAGTAGGTAATATCATTTGACGTATACGCATTCAGTGTGCCGCCATGAGCTTGGATTATATTCATGTATTCTCCCCGTTCGATATTTTCAGATCCTTCAAACATCAGGTGCTCAAAGAAGTGTGCAAAACCGGTTCTGTCCGGCTGCTCATTCTTAGAACCTACATGGTAAAGAACTGAAGTCACCACGATTGGCGTAGTATTGTCCTGATGCATGATCACATGCAGCCCATTGTCCAAGTCAAATTCCTTGAACTCAATTTTGGTTTGTGCAAGAGCGGGAACACTTAATATCCCTGCCACTAACCCCAAAGCAGTAAGTTTTCTCATCATAGTATATTGGAATATATTCTCATTAATTAAAATCATTTACGAGGTCTATAAAAAAGTCCTAAAAAACCCTTTTTCGGAACCGGCCGAACCCTTCAACACAATTTTACTCTAAAAAAATACTATTTTATTGCAATCTAAAATTTAAGGACAATAAATAATAAAAATTATGATTATCCGCTATGATGCCAGCAGCCATATTTTCCTTGCTTTATTGACTGGAAGGCCCCTGCCCGACATCAGGCGGGGATGGCGGGTGACAGAATGACCTTCAATGCTAAAGTTTACCAAATCCTATATTGCTTTTGTTTCTTTACCGGCAGAAAAGCGGATATGCAGAATAAAAATTAGGGCTCTGAAAAGATGATTTCAGAGCCTTAATTTTATGGATTTAGTCTTGCCAATATATCCTTAGCTTCATGCCATTGTAGCCTTGGCCCGAATTGACCCACGATCTTTGAGCTCGCCATGGAAGCAAGTTTTCCGCTTGAGGCATAACTGTGACCGTTAGTAATTCCATACATAAAAGCACCCGCAAACATATCACCTGCTCCATTGGTATCTATCGCCGTGATAGCATAAGGTTCGATATCTATGAACGTATCTCCGTCGTAGATTAAAGCTCCGTTTTTCCCTTGGGTGATCACAAAATGCTTCGCCAGTTTTTTCATTTCTTCCCGTGCTTCCAGTAGATTATCTTTCCCTGTAAAAATCATCGCTTCCTCTTCATTTGCAAAAAGCAAATCTACACTGGCCCCTATTACCTCAGCCATAGGATCTTTGAAGTACTTTACCATTGCCGGATCAGAAAAAGTCAACGCCACCTTAACACCGTTTTCTTCGGCGATTTTCTTCGCATGCATCATTGCCTCCTTGCCGTTCTCAGAAGTGATCAGGTATCCTTCAATGTATAAATATTGAGAATCCTTGATCGCTGCTTCGTTGACATCTGCCGAAGAATAAGTCTGGGTAATTCCCAGAAATGTATTCATTGTCCGCTCTGCATCCCCGGTCACCATTACCAGACATTTCCCGGTGATCCCTTCAGCCAAATTGCTTTCACTGAGATTATGTGAAACACCCGCATCCTTCATGTCATTCATATAGAAATGCCCCAATTCATCATTGGCCACTTTGCAGGAATAATAAGCTTTGCCCCCAAACTGAGAAACCGCAATCACAGTATTCCCGGCGGATCCGCCACACTGCTTTTTGGCTTCTTCTGTATTGATTACTTGCATTAAAGCATTTTGGCGCTCCTCATCCACCAGTGTCATCAGGCCTTTTTCAACGCCATTATCGGTAAAAAATCGGTCTTTAACCTTGAATTCTATATCTACCAAGGCATTTCCTATGCCTGTTACATCGTATTTTTTCATTTTTTTATTCTGTATTGGAAAATTGAAATATTTAAAATTGCAAGATTTGGACTGGAAACTGGAAAGTTGTAATGTGGCAAAGTTGAGTTGATAAGTGGGGCGTGTCAGACTGAGCCATCAATCAAATATCGGGTGTCTCTCAAAAGGTTTTGTCCGATCAAATAGGTATCGATAGGTATGATGGGTCTTATAAATCTCTGCCAAAAGCTGCTCACAAACGCGCATCATCTTTGGGTTGAAGTCTCCGATCCAGTTCATCTCGATGGTTTTGTATGGAAATGATGGTTTGCCACTCATTTTATCATAAGTAATGATCATGGCACTCTCCACTCCTTTCCCCTGATGCTCCGGCACTACACCAAACACCAGCCCGAGCATTTTGTTGGGTGGCGAAAAGGTCTTATACCATAGGAATTTAAGTTTGCCGATCAAATCCATCTTTCCATTCACGTGCTTGAAAATTTGGTTGATTTCAGGAATCTGGATAAAAAACGAAACCGGCTCTCCCTTGTAAAATCCAAAGTAGATCAGTTTTTCGTCGATGATCGGTTTCATCTTGGCAAACATCAGCTGGGCTTCTTTCAGCGCCAGAGACTTCCCGATATGCCGTGCCCATGCTTTATTATACACCGTCATGAAATATTCCGGTGCTTTTTCCTTTAGTTCTTTTCCCTTCAGATAGTGAAAATCGTAATCGGGATCATCCATAATTACCTTTGCCCTGACCTTCATTTTCTCATCAAAACCAAGGTTCTGCACAGGTCTGGCGTAAGTGAATTGCTTGAAGTAAATCCGGAAACCGTAGTCCTCAAAAAACTTTTGGTAATAGCCAAAGTTCCAAGGCATATTATAGTTCGGCTCGGTAAAGCCGTCTACGAGCAATCCCCACCACTTGTCACGCTCGCCGAAGTTGATCGGGCCGTCCATAGCCTCCATCCCCTCACTCTCCAGCCAGGCTTTCGCCGTGTCGAAAAGCAAAAAAGCAGCGTTTTGGTCATTGATACACTCGAAGAAACCCAAACCGCCGGTCGGCTGCTTCTCCTTCATCTTTGGGTTGATGAAAGCTGCTACCCGTCCTATGGTTTCTTGGTTTTTATTTTGCAAAAGCCAACGCTTGGCCTTTGCCCCATTTCGAAAGAGCTTGTTGGTTTCTTTATGAAAAAGCCCCTCGATATCCGCATCAAGAGGCCTGATCCAATTCTTTTCGTTTTTATACAACCGGACTGCCATCTCAATAAACTCTTTCTGATGGGCAGGCGTGGTAACTTCGATCAATTGCATTCGGGTGATTTTAGATCGCTAAATTAGGGAGATGACGGGAGACGGCAAAAATCAATCTCATTTGTTAGTTGTGTTCCCCGCTGTTCCCCGCTGTGCTGCTTCTCCAGAAGCTGGACGTTTGAATCAGTAAAGTCCAACCTTAACTAACCCTTTTGTAGTTGTACTGCTTCTCCTGAAGCAGTACTCAAATTAAAAGGCTAACGAAATCAATATAGCTCAACTTTCACCAAACCCTTTTTCCCAGCATAATCCCTCGCAGAACTGAATAGATACTCTTCCGCCTCTTCTACAATCATAGCTTCAACCGGATTTTGATGAATGTAATGCATTTTCTGTTCAAAAAAATGATTTGATTCTATCGCTATAGCATGTAATCCATCTATCCAAAACTTATAATTTGTTATTCTACTTTGATTAGCCCCCTTTTCCCTAAAAGCTTTCAACATCCATGTTGCTCTGGATTCAATTGATTTTCTTTCCACACAGAAGCTTAGACTATCAACTACTTCTATCTTATATTCCTTCCTAGTAAAAACATCTATCCAATCCACAATGGCTAAAGTCAAAAAATAAACTGCATGCTGATCAGAAACCCGGAAAGACCTCATAAAAATCAGTTTTAAAAGTTACTTAAATGCTGCTTCGAAATCTGGAGTATAAAAATAAAGAAAATGCTAATTCATGAGAAACACTATGAAACGTATAGTTTTCCTTTTGTTGCTACTTCTCCAGAAGCAGTACTCATTGTACGCCACCCCCGGATCTTCCAGAAGAGAACTAATTATCTTTATCCCTCCACCTCCGCATACAGATCAAACTCTGTCGCATCGGTCACTTTCACATTCACAAAATCTCCAACCCGGCAATAGTATTTCGAAGCATCGATCAGCACTTCATTATCCACTTCTACAGAATCGTACTCGGTACGGCCTACGAAATGGCCGCCTTCCTTTTTATCGATCAACACTTTGAAAGTCTTGCCTATTTTCTCCTGATTTAGGTCGTAAGAAATCTGCTCCTGGATCTCCATCAGATTATTCGCACGCTCCTGCTTCACTTCCTGAGGAATGTTGTCTTCCATCGTATAGGCATGCGTACTTTCCTCATGAGAATAGGTAAATACACCCAAACGTTCGAATTTCATCCGCTCCACGAAGTCCACCATCTCCTGATATTCTTTCTCTCCTTCACCTGGATGACCCGCGATCAGTGTAGTTCGGATGGCGATATCAGGAAGAATGTCCCGGATGCTATGGATTAAGTTTTCCTGTTTTTCGCGTGTGGTACCACGACGCATGGCTTTCAGCACATCCGTAGAACCGTGTTGTAAAGGAATGTCCAGATAATTACAGATGTTGTCCCGCTCTTTCATTACTTCGATCACATCCATCGGGAAGCCTGTAGGATATGCATAGTGCAAACGAATCCAGTCGATTCCGTTGACATCAGAAAGCCTTCGCATCAATTCAGCAAGATTTCTCTTTTTGTAGATATCCAACCCATAATAGGTGGAATCCTGGGCTATTAGAAGTAATTCCTTCGTGCCTCCCGCAGCTTTATGTTCTGCTTCCTTGACCAACTCTTCAATAGGTCTAGAGATGTGTCCTCCACGCATAATAGGAATTGCACAAAAAGAGCAAGGTCTATCACAGCCTTCCGAAATTTTCATGTAAGCATAATGTGAAGAATGCGTCAAAAGCCGCTCTCCCACCAGTTCATGCTTGTAATCTGCCTTGAATTTCTTCAGTATAGCAGGTAAATCTCTAGTCCCAAAAAATGCATCAACCTGGGGAATTTCCTTTTCCAGGTCATCTTTATAGCGTTGCGAAAGGCATCCTGTCACATAGACTTTGTCCACCAAGCCCTGCTCCTTGGCATCTACATATTGCAAAATGGTATCAATTGACTCCTGCTTTGCATTGTCTATAAACCCACAGGTATTGATGATGATAATATTGTTATCATCAGTACCCGACTCATGGCTGGCATTGATCCCGTTTCCTCTAAGCTGGGTGAGAAGCACTTCAGAATCAACAAGATTCTTGGAGCACCCCATGGTTACAATATTGACTTTGTCTTTTTTTAACGTTCTCGCTTTCACAGTTTTCCTACTTTTTAAGGCTGCAAAGGTATGCAAAAAAGCGCTAATACGGGATTAAAGTTATATCCATCATTTCCCGATGACTTTGATTAACATGTCTTTTTCCACTTGATCCGTTAACCGCATCCCATTGAGAAGGGAGAGTTCTTCAAAGCGCTCAGTGGCCATGCCAAAATGCTGAAAAGCTGCCTGTAAGGTCATTTGCCGGGGAACTGTTTTGATTTTGATAATATCAGGTTTGCGATTTAGTTTCTCCGAATCCCGCAATTCCTGAAAATCCCGCATGGTCTTTTGAAAAACGGGCTGATACGAGTCAAACTTTGTAAGGTCTGCAATCCCCATCAGGCTGTAAATATTCCCGTCAAACTGAATTAGCGTCGAAAGAACACGAATGGTGCCCTGCTCCTGTTTTTGATCGGCCACCATGACTAGAGCAGGCAGTTTATTGATGGTCTCTTTCTTAGATTCCACCTTGGTGAGCTTATACTTTTCCAAAACTGCATTTGCAGCTTCCTCCAAGGTAGCCCCCTGGGCAAACGTGAGCATCATAATCGCATCTCCTGCCTTAGGTGCCATTTGAAACTGTTGAGGAGTGTTTTGATGACCCCAGGCTGCCGGAATCGGAAACTGGATTTTCAGGACCGGATGGTAAAAGGTATTGTTCTCCACAAATCCCTGCTTCGGATCTTCACCCACTACCAGTCCGTCAATTTTCCGCAGATAACTATCTCTATTTACCTCAAATTTGGCAATGCCTGATTTCTGCTGCCAGTTCCTCGCAAGGTTTTCCACAGTGGCATTCCTTTCGTCAGGAGAAGGGTGTGTTGAGAGAAAAGGTGGGATTTCACTTGCCCCTGAATTTCCCTGTTGTCTTTCGAGCGTTTCGAAAAAACCAGCCATTTCCACGGCATCATACCCGATTTGGGAGGAGTATTCCACTCCTAGTTTATCGGATTGACGCTCTGCATCCCTTCCAAATTTCAATAATGCCAGCTGCATTCCTTGGGACAAAGGATCCATAAACTGTCCCAATTCAGGTACCAATATAATCCCTGCCAAGAGTCCCAGTTGACCGAATAATTGATTCCGCTGCTGAATCACTGAGTGTCTAGCCGTAATATGACCAATCTCATGACCCAAAACGCCCGCAAATTCCGCCTCATTATTGAAATGCGCCATAATACCACGTGTAAAATACACGTAACCGCCCGGGACTGCAAAAGCATTAATGACCGGCGAATCCACTATTTTGAACTCATATTCCAAATTTGGCCGGTGGGAGATTGCGGCCATTTCATTTCCTTTGGCAGTAATAAACTCTTGGAGTTGGGGGTCTTCATATAGCCCAAAAAAGGCGACAATTTCAGGGTCCGACTGCTTCCCCATAGCAACTTCTTGAGCTTCAGACATAAATACAACCTGCTTTTTACCTGTGACAGGGTTGGTTGCGCAAGAACTTAAACTCAAAAGTATCAACACTGAACAGAAGTTAAGGACGTCCTTGAAAGTTTTCATAGGTTCATATGTTTAGCGTTTAGTTTATAATTAGTTAGGAAAAATTCATTCCAATTGATCAGGAAATGAAAGTAGTTTTTCTTCACTTACAAAAGTGGTTTTTTCTATGTTAAGAAAAGAAAAATTTCTTCTGGGAAAGCCACGACTGGGGTACTCACGGTGGCTATATTCCTTGATAAGTTCAAAAGACAATCTAATGCTTCGGTTTTCAATTTAAAAGCCTCAATTTTTTGAAGACCATTTTCCCTAATTCCTTTTAGGCTACTTCGGACTGCCTCGCTGCGGCGGGTCATCCGCCATCCCCACCTGACGGGCAGGGCCTTCCTGTCAGGAAACCAAATAAAATGATGCCACTGGCATCATTGCGTATAATCATATCTTATCTTAATTCCCTCTCAATATCTCCATTGGTGGCTGATTGATAATCTTCCTTCCATTAAGCCATCCCAGAATAATCGTCAAACCTGTGATAGCCAGATAAAGAAATAATGCTTCTAACCAAGCTCCCCGGAATGAAATATTGAACACAAATTCACTCAATAGCCAAGTCGCTCCAAAGGACAGAATAATCCCTGACAACGATGCCAAACTTCCCAAAAAGAAGTACTCCAGTGTATTGATTTTACTTACAATAGCAGAACTGGCACCGAGAGTTCTTAGTAGAATACTCTCCCGCATCCGCTGATACTTACTGATGATCAGTGAACTGATCAGTACCAATATTCCCGTGGCAATACTGAAAAACGCCATGAATTGGATCACAAAGCTGATTTTTCCCAAGATTTCTTCCAGCGTCTCCACAATAGTCCCCAAGTTAATAATGGAAATATTCGGGAATTCCCGTACAATTTCAGACTGTACATCAGCAGCTTCCCGGTCATTTTTGGTTTTGGTAATCAGTACGTGGAATTTAGGCGCCTGATCCAACACTCCTTCAGGAAAGAGCACCAGAAAATTGGTAGAAACCTGCGTGAATTTCACATCACGGAGACTCCCTATGTAAGTTTTGATAGCCCTCCCTTGCACATTGAATTCTACCTCATCCCCTATTTTCATCCCATTGCCCGTGGCAAAACCGCTTTCGAAGGAAACAAAAATGCTGTCACCCCGCGCACCCAGAGGAATCAATTCACCTTTAGTGAGTTTTTCTGAAGAAATAAGTGTGTCCCGATAAGTCACTCGAAACTCCCTATTATAAAGCCAGCGGGAATAATTCTCTTCATCAGACAGCTCTTCATTTTCCTTTTTATCCACCCCATTGATTTCACTCAACTGCATGGTCACAATGGGAACCTCCTGCATGATCGGAAGATCACGCGATTCTATTTTAGCTTTTACATCTTGCAGTTGGGCAGTCTGAATATCAAAGAGCAACATATTCGGCTGATCCTCCTTGTCCGCAAACTTGGCTTCCTCCAGCAGTTGGGTTTGTAGGAAAAACAAGGTGGAAATCATCGCTGTGCCCAGTCCTATGGTTGCAATCAACGACACCGTTTGGTTGTTTGGCCTATACAGATTCGCCAAAGATTGACGCAACGTATATTCGAAAGAGATAGGTAAAAACCGTCTAACCGCCCAGATAATCAGTTGGGCTACTCCCCAGAGAATCCCGAAAGCAAACACCACGAATCCGGTAAAACCAAAAGCGAAATCAACCCTATCCAACAAGTAAAAACTAAAAATCCAGATAAAGGTAAGAATTCCCACAATAACCAACCAACGCAACGGATCTTTCAACAAAGTAGAATCACCGGTTTCGGGTCTTAGCGTTGCCATTGGAGAGACATTTCTCACTTTCAGTAGAGGCAATAACGCAAAAAGTACAGAAACGAATAATCCTGTAATAATCCCGAAACCCACAGAGAGCCAGGAAATCCCAAAGGAAACTTCCACCGGAAGAAAATCGGCAAATACAGTAGGTAATACAAACTGCAGTAAAGTGCCCAGAAAAGCTCCCAGTATTGCTCCCACTAAACCCATAATCATAATCTCAGTCAGGTAAATCAGCAATACATCCCTTGAAGAAACTCCCAAACAACGTAATACGGCTACCGAAGACAACTTTTCTTTCACAAAGACATTCACCGCACTTGCCACCCCCACACAGCCTAGCAATAATGCAATAAAAGCCACCAAACTTAGAAAATTGGAAAGGTTTGCAAATGAACGACCAGTGGAACGTTTTCTGTCTTCTACAGTATCAGCATCCACACGGTCTTCTTCCCATTGATCCCCGTAGGGTTTGATCAGTGCCTCCACATCTGTCCCCGATGCAAATTGGTAATACTTGCTATACTCGACCCTACTGCCGTATTGTACCAATCCTGTTTCATCCAAATAGGCCTTGGGAATGTAGACCGCAGGTGCAACAGATGCTGTAATTCCAGTTTGACCCGGTACTTTTTGTAATTCTCCTACTATTTCAAAAAGCACCTCTCCTACTTTGATCTGATCTCCCACTTCGGCATTGAACTGCGCCATCAAGGTCTTTTCCACCAATGCCTTTTTCCCTCCGTCGCGGAAATTCGCATCCCCTGAAGTCGGAATTGTTTCTAAAAAACCGTAAAAAGGGAAATCTCCTTCAAGCGCCCGAACTTGTGTCAGTCGGCTTGCTCCCGTCTCAGGAAAGGCGACCATACTGGCAAAATTGACTTCAGAAGCCATTTGAGTAGCCGCGCTATCTATTGACTGCCCTCCAATCGGCTTGTTGCTTTCCAAAACCAAATCAGCCCCCAAAAGCTCTTTGGCTTGATTATCTATGTCCGCAGTGAGGTTTTCACCAAAGGAACTGATTGCCACCAAAGCGGCGATTCCGACTACGATTGATGAGACAAAAAGCAAAAGTCTAGAGATGTTTTTCCGAAAATCCCGAAAAGCCATCTTTATAATCCATCCGAAATCAGGCATTTGCACCCTCCTGTATTTTTCCTCCCTTAATATGAATAATGCGCTGCGTTTTGGCCGCCAGTTCCAGATCATGTGTAACCAGCACCAGTGTAGTTCCTTCTTCCTTATTCAGATCAAAAATCAATTTCTCGATCATTTCTCCCGTTTCTGTATCCAGATTTCCGGTTGGCTCATCCGCAAAAAGGATTTTAGGCTCATTGGCAAACGCCCTGGCAATAGAAACGCGCTGTTGCTCTCCACCGGAAAGCTGCGTGGGATAATGTGTCCCTCGATCACCCAAACCGACTTTGCCAAGAAGTTCCTGTGCTTTCTGGCGAGCATCCTTTCGCTTTTTCAGCTCCAAAGGCACCATCACATTTTCCAGCGCAGTAAGAGTAGGCAGCAGCTGAAAATTCTGAAAAATAAAACCAACACTTTGATTTCTTACAGCTGCTCGCTGATCCTCCGAAAGCGTCTCCAGTGCTTTGCCTGCCAATACAACACTACCGGTAGAGCCTGAATCCAAGCCGGCGCAAAGTCCTAAGAGCGTCGTCTTACCGCTGCCTGACGGTCCTACAATCGATATTATTTCTCCTTCTTTGATGTTGAAAGTCACCTCGTCCAAAACAGTCAGTTTTCTGCTGCCGCTTATATAAACCTTACTCAGGTTTGATACTGATAAAATATTCATGTGTTGTAATGGGAGTCAATAAAGGGTATGAAAAGGCTTAACGAAAAAACTTCGCTATGGTTGATTTGAAGATAGCATTCCCGCTACAAACCCGCAAATGGTATTATTCCGAATCGAAAAACAACTGAATTGAAGGCAATTATGGGTTCATTTCTTCAAATGCGCATAGATCCGAAAGCGCGTCCGTTAATTTTATTTAAAATAAATCCAGATAAGATGCTTTTTTTCAAATCCTTGACATACTTTTGCCTTATCAATAATCAATCTAAATAAAGTAAGGCATATCTCAGTACGTCACACATCGGAATGATTATCTACCATGCGGGATTACATTAAAAACAATTATAAACATATGAAAGGATTTTCTACCCTTTTGACCATATACTTCCTAAGTATTATAGGTGCCTATAGCCAGTCCGTCTACGAATTACGGGGATCCATTAAAGCGATCGGCGGAGAACCTTTGGTCGGTGCAAGCATCCAGGTTGCCGGCACTTCTTTTGGCACAGTTACAGATATTGATGGGAATTATTCCCTTGTTTTCGACAAGCCGGGAGAGTATCAATTGAAATTATCATTCATTGGATACAACACTGTCAATGAAAAAATAATTATCAACAAGCCAATTTTCACAAGAAGCTTCCAGCTGCAAGAAGAAACGTCCAACCTACAGGAAGTAGAGATCCTAGGTAGGAAAGAAGAAGGTTATAAAAACACTGCCACTTTTCTAGGGAGCAAAACTCAGACTAATATCAAAGATTTGCCACAATCAGTTTCTTATGTAACCAAAGAATTAATTTTGGATCAAGGACTGATGCGCGTGGGAGAAACTGTCAAAAACTTCTCGGGAGTAAGTCAGTTCACTTTTTATGACGACATCACCATCCGTGGTTTCCGAATCAACGGTGGAAGCAATACCCAGCTGGTAAACGGCATGCGCTCCACTTCCGGATTTTGGAAGCAGCCACTGATCAATTATTTGGAAAGAGTAGAAGTATTGAAAGGCCCTTCTTCGGCACTTTTCGGAAATGCAAGTCCAGGGGGAGTGGTAAATCGGGTAACAAAAAAACCATTGGACATCAATAGAAACAGCTTGAGTTTCTCAGTTGGGAGTTTCAATAATTTTCGGGGATTGGCTGATTTCACAGGCCCTGCCAATAAGTCAAAGACGTTGCTTTACAGATTAAACCTTGGCTACGAAGACACCCAGAATTTCAGAGACTTGCAGTTTGACAAAAACATCGTGGTAGCGCCTTCATTTTCTTTCATTGCATCCGAAAAAACCCGTGTGAATTTGGATTTGGTATTCAATAATTCCAACAGCCGATTGGATAGGGGGCAGTCTACTTTTGAAGATGATCTTTACTCTACTCCTACTTCAAGATCCTTAAATACTGCAAATGATTTCTTGAAAGAACAAACTTACACGATAACTACATCGCTAAACCATCAAATCAGCAAGGATATCAGTTTCAATGCTTCCTACATGAAAACCGGCTACAATGAGGATCTTACGGAGCATCGGTCTTCTAACAGCTACGCCGTGGACGGAGATGGGAATACCATAGGAACTATGGTAGCCCGTCAGGTTTTCATCAGAAAGAGAACCCGGTTTGTCGACAATCTGTCTGCTTATTTCAATATTCAGAAAAAAACAGGCGAAGTATCCCATAAGCTCGTAGTTGGATACGATTATGCTCAGGAGACGCTGCCTGCCGGTGGCTCACAATTGACTGCAAATGGATATAGAAATGCGACAAATACCGGCTTTATTTCGAGCTACAACCCAGCAAACAGGGAAAATTACCTACTTGACGCCAATGGAAACCCAATTCCCAATGTTCCCCATTTTGACTTAGAGAATCCTATCGCTTCCCAGACCATGCAGGATATGTCAAAGTATTTCTACGCTCAAAGAAGTTACGACCCCACACGCTACCAATTAAATGGTTTTTATATACAGGATCAAATCAGCTTTGGGAAATTGGAAGCGATGATAGGACTTAGGTATGAAGTTTATACCGACTATGAAAACTACAAAAAAGTGGAGGAAGAAAAAGTAAACCAGAATGTCTTGCTTCCCCGGTTTGGTTTGGTATTCAAAGCCAACGAGCATATAAATTTTTACGGTACTTACGTGGAAGGCTACAATCCGCAGACGGCATCCACTATCTCCAATCCAAATGCGGGAGGCCCATTTGATCCATTGATCAGCTCTATGGTTGAATTTGGAATGAAATCCGATTGGTTCAATAAAAGACTTGAACTGACTACAGGCGTTTATCAAATCGATCAGCGGAACACGTTATATCCTGTACCGGGAGAGATCGACTTACTTCAGCAAATCGGCAAAGAATCAGCCAAAGGGGTGGAACTTGACGTGACCGGAAGAATTCTGATGAACTGGAGCGTAATGGCTTCTTACGCTTACAACGTGGCTGAAATCACAGAAAGCCCAAATGAGGAAGATCTTAACAGACAAAAGCCAAATGCTCCAAAACACCAAGGCAATCTATGGACGAAGTATGAGTTTGACCAAGGCTCTTTGACAGGATTGGGAGTGGGATTTGGAGCAAACTTCGTAACAGAAAGAAACCTTTCGCTCAATGCAACACAAACCATCCCTGGATACTCACTGATGAATGCGGCACTGTTCTATACGACCGGTAACGTACGCTTGCAACTGAATGTCAACAATCTGGCCGACAAAACACACTGGGTGGGAGGATACGACTACCTCAGATTATTTCCAGGCGCACCCAGAAATGTATTAGGAACAATTACTTTCTCTTTCTAACCCTGAAAAGTGGCGGCAAAAAAATCTAAAAACCTTCTTTGGAAGATCCACCAATGGATCGGACTCTACGTCGGAATCGTCATTGCAGCGCTCAGTTTGACTGGCGCTGTTGCCGTTTTCATCCCTGAGATCGATGCATTTCTGGAGCGCGGGTATGAACTTAAAGAAACCGGGGATTCTTACGTTCCAATGAATGGGATAATATCCCAGGTGCAACTGGAAAATCCGGATTTCAGGGTCTTAGGAGCAATGCCGCCTGCAAAAGCCGCTGATCCGCTGATATTGGATATTTTCTATGATGCAGGAGCAAAGGACTCCCAAAGAATCCAGGTTTTCATCAATCCATACACAGGGACGATCTTAGGTCAAAAATCCCACACAGACAGCCTCTCCAATTATTTGAGGCAAATCCATGTACGGCTTATGGATTCCTGGTGGGGTAGACAACTCGTAGGTCTGGCCGGAATAGGATTATTTATATTGTGTATTACGGGATTACTGATCTATGGGCAATTCATGAAAAATCAGATTTTCGGTGCAATCAGACAAAAGAACCTTCGGATTTTGATGGCAGATTGGCACAAGATGATAGGAATGGCCGCACTGCTTTTCAATCTGATGATTGCCGGAACCGGTGCATGGCTGGGACTTCAGCCGGTTTTGATCAAAGCTTTTGACATCAAAGCTCCTAATACTTTTGTAAGATCGGAGAAAATCTCAAATCCAGAGATTGACATTGACCAAGAATACGATTTTTGGAAAGCGGTAGAAATTGCAAAAGCCCAAATCCCCGAATTCACACCTACACAGGTCATTCCTTCAAAAAACGGCACAAATACAATCGAGGTGAAGGGAGATGCCGGTCATTTGCCGTTTGAACCCCATATTTCCAAATTGGTTCTCGATAAAACATCACTGGAAATTTTGGATGTTTATGATATCAGAGAGCAGGCATTCTCCGACAAATTCTATTACATTCAGGAAGGATTGCACTTTGGGAGATTTGGGGGGATTTTTCTAAAAATCACCTATGCATTGCTTGCCATTACTTCCGGAGTTCTTTCCATTACCGGCTTTTTCATTTATCTGATTCGCAAGAAAAAAACGGGCGAGGAAAAAGATCTGGTGAAAAAGACCATCTTTATTTATTCTATTTCAACTATAGCCCTTATTGTTTTTTTGGGCTTGATCGCAGTATTTATAGGTTATGCGTACGCAACTATGCTGATGACTCCCGCAGTTTATATTTTCTTGTTCTGCTTTATTTCCTATCAACTTTACAACTATTGGAAGAAAGAAAACTTATCAAAAGAAACGATTCATGAAAAAGGATAAACAGCTAACAGAACATTATCTATTGCCATTGAATCTCTGTTTTCTTTCGTTCTTTGGTGTATTCATGCTTTATGAACTGGACAAGTGGTTTATGCTTGATGTTCCACGGTCAACTTCTTTTCTCTCCCTCTTGATCTCCGGTCTTGCAACAGCCTTTTTGGCCAGTTCTATCAAATTTCGAAACCCCTATTTCCAAGGCTTCTGTCTCTTACTTTCTGTAGTTGCTTTGGTAATATTATTCTGCCCCGTGTAAAACTCTGCTTTTTCTTGAACCTTTTGCCTTAAAATCCTTTTGGGTATATAGTTTTACATTTCACAATTCTCATCATATGCAATTCAATCTTAACCATTTATTTCCTTCAGTGCTTCTCCTATTTTTTGGATTGACAGTTATTTCATGCGCTGAGAAAAAAGCAGAGACCACCCAATCCGAAACCGTCCTAGAGAAATCGGTAGAAGAGAATTCTGATGAGAAAATAATCCTGTTCTTTGGAAATAGCTTGACCGCTGCCTATGGGATCGATCCCGAAGATGGATTTGCAGGTTTGACTCAAGAGAGAATAGATAGCCTAGGACTGAACTATAGAGTAATCAACGGCGGACTTTCAGGTGAAACTACTGCCGGAGGGCTTAGCCGATTGGATTGGTTTCTGGAAGAAAAGCCTGACGTATTCATCCTAGAGCTTGGAGGAAATGACGGGCTTCGGGGAATAAAACTCACTGAGACTAAAAGCAATTTACTTAAAATCATAGATAAGGTCAGATCAAAATACCCTGAAACAAAAATCATATTGGCTGGCATGCAAATCCCCCCGAATATGGGTCAGGAATATGCCGGTGAGTTTTCTGCCATGTACCCTGCCGTAGCAGCCGAAAAAGACGTGGTTTTAATCCCTTTTCTCTTGGAAAATGTAGGGGGAATTCCGGAATTAAATCTTCCTGACGGCATTCATCCTACGGAAGAGGGGCATGAGATCGTGTTTGAGACGATTTGGCCTTACATAGAGCAGGCTTTGTAAATTCAATCTAAGACCCTTTTTAGTGAATGATTGCCTCCAGAAGGGATATAAGATTTTTGAAAAGAATATTACTATAAAAGTTTAATATGACTTTCCCCTTCTTAGTCGGTAAATGGAACGTGGAATTAGAAAAGGTGAAATAATCTTCAAAAGCCTACAGCCAAAACTCCATCGTCAGCGATCTCTACCTTGAAGAGGTTACAAAATTGGGCTACTTAGTAAGAATGCAATCATACATTAGCTGACATCGTCTTTGATAAAGAATCTACATCCCAATTCAGACCAGCTTTCCCCCATTTTAACCGGAAGCAATTCGGCTGTCAGAATATCTTCCCCTCGATAGCCCAAACCTTGGAGTTCATTTTTTCCTAAAAACTCTTCCAGTTCTTGGGTCATATCGATGGTCAGCTTGTGTTTGATCAAATAAGCTGAATTAATCACCAGATACCGGGGATCGTTATTTTCGGGATCTACGAAAAGAAGCTGGGCGATCTGCTCAAATACTGAAATCGGTGGACATGAGGAATCTCCCTCGCTTTCTTCTTCCCTATCCACTAAATCCAGCGGAGTTAGAGGAAGACCATAGACCTGTACTAAATAATGAAGTGCCTCTCTGGCCTGTACTTCTATGGACAAGTCAGATTCGAATAATTCAGTAGTTTTCTTATTCAGTTCTGGCTCAGAATCTACCCATTCTTCAAGACTAGGTATGCTAGTTTGTTTCATCGGATTAAAATTAACTTCAAATGAATATCCAGCTCAGATTACCTCTGGGCTGGATTCTGTTTATTTATAATACTGTTGTCTCAGACCATTGGGACCATACCACTCTGGGCCAGAGATTTCCAGGGGCTTGAATTCTAATCCTTTATCCATTTTTTGTTTTTGGAGTTCATTTTTTAATTCTTCGGAGACGATTAAACACCTGGGAGCAGTGGTATAGATGGACAAAATATGGTGTGGGCAACCCTCCTTGATTAAAATCCTATAAGGTCTTAGTTCATCCATGTACCACATTTCCTTTTCCTTAAATTCTTTGAGTTCAAACAAATCATTGAATTGAATGATTTGCTCGGTTTTTTCATATTTTCTTGGTGTTTCATCTTCTGAACCAATTAATTTCCTCTTTTTAAAAAAGAAAGTAGATCTGGGAATGTCCACCCATTCATCATCAAAAATCACTATATCCGTGATCCAATAATCTAACACCCTCTCTTTTCCACGCAATATCGGACAGGGATAAAACCGGATGTTTCCTTTTCTGTAGGATTCTAAAAGCAATTTTGCCCGATCGGACAATATAACCCTCATCGATAGATTTGAAGAAGGTTTATAAATATCCAGTAGTTTTCCTCTAGCAGACACTACTTGGGTATGGATATTGTAACTAGACAAATCCTGCACTTCCGGTATTTGAGCCCCCATTATCAGGTCTTGTTCATCAAAACCAGAATCATATTTGATTTTTGCTACATTGTATATGACATGTACTTCATAATATTTCATTAGAAATCCAGATTGTTGATTTTTACTGTTGGATTACTGCTCTGGGCTGGATTCAGTTTACTATTTATAATACAGTTTCCGAATGCCATTGGGGCCATACCACTCGTTATCGGACAGTTCTAATGGCTTGAATTCAACACCCTTATCTAGTTTTTGCTTTTGGAGTTCGTTTTTTATTTCCTCACAAACGATAAAATCGGAAATCCCAAAGACTTTAAGAAAAAAGAAAGGCGAAGAAAATCTCTCCTTTATTACCAATTTCTTGGTAAGGATATAACTTAAATAATTGAGCTTTTTCTCTTGAGTATTTTTCATTTCTTCCAAATTATGAAACGATATATCCGTTACTCTTTGCCCAAATTCTGTAGCTATGCCATTTACTTCTTTTTCTATCCATCCCTCGGAAACCTTAAATTTAGACAGCTCAAAGTCTACTTCTTGATCATCATATTTGATTACATCAGTAATCCAAAAGTCATTTAGTTTTACAGATCCTCTAGTCAAAGGACACCTTAAATAAATAACATTATCATTCCTAAAACCATCCAATAACTCCTTAGCTCTTGTGGATATGATTTTCCTACTTCCTAAATCAGATGAAGCTGAGTAAAAATCTTTAACACTAGAACTTGCTGCGATTTTTTGGACTGGCGCCATTCCAATGCTCGGATTTCCATCATATTCCATGTAGCCCAAAATATTTTGTTCTCCTTGAACATATTCTCTTCTAGCTTCATTCATTATTTGAAGTTGATAATATTTTAATCCCATTTTACATCATTTATTTTTCCGTTGGCAGGTAAGTTTTGAATAGCCGTTCTTGCTTTAGAGATCTGCTGATTAATATAAGAATAGGCCTGTTCTGGTGTTGCACGCGGATAGATCCTATTAAAGCTATTTAGTCTTTCTAAAAACCAAGCATTATATGTGGGATGAGTAGTATTTTGAGTAGCCAGAACTTCAAGGCCATTATTTATTTCATTAATGTGAAAAGGGTTACCATTCGCCTTCGCTGCTTTTTGCACTAACGGATGGTTTGCATGCTCCAAAGGTAATATATGATGGGCATGTTTAGAAGGATCAGTTATCCCCATGGCAGTTCGAAGCCGTGTTCCTCCAAACTTAATTAGACTACCGTCCTTTACCCATACCTGGGAGATTCGTCTAGTCGTCCCTGGGATTATTCCTTTCAATCGAAGAGCTCCCTTTACTGTGGTCGAAAACAATCCGATAACAGGTGTGGCTGCTAAAAGGCTGAGATTACCATTTACCCGGTCTCCTTCTAAGTAATATAACCCGGCGTTGAGCAGGTCAGCGGGGATACCAAAACCTTCAATCAAGCCTATTCCATCCAAGCCAAGGTGAATGGCCTCTTTGGCTGTTTCGTAAAACAACTTCTCTTCAGACCAGCTTGGGTTAGCTGATTTTAGGGTTGCGTATTTGATTTCAAAATAGGCTTGAAGCAGCCTTAAAATAATATCGTTCGAAAAATCGGCTGTAGATTCAGTCATTAGCCCGTCGATGGCTAACCCAAAGGTCGAATTGAATTCTCCTGTCAAAGCGCCATTCATCCCCGCCGCTATGGTAAACAGTGCCGCTTCGTTATCCTGATTGCCATCTGTCAAAAGCACTTGCCATAATGCATTTGCAAATTCCGTATTGTTGCTTAAATATTGTAAGTGGAAATCGCTCAAAATCCCACCTAGTTTTGCATTGATGGATGAAGAAACCTTGGTTTTAGTAAAAACAGGTGTCCCAAAATCGGATAGTTCACAGTCCATACATGTCCTCAAGCCCGATTCATTTGAATTCGTCTTTCGCCAATTTGCGCCAGTACAATCAACGGTCAATACCATTTCTTGCTTTCCGCATCCACAATTGTGTGTATGGCTCGCTCCATCACATCCACAAGGCGTATAACTTATAGTCCAAGTACATGAGGAACCTCCCCCCCCCCCACCCCCTGATGCATCTCCGCCTTCGAGAGAAATCCACGCTTCGCCACTTCCTCCGCGTCCCCGCCGTTTCCAGATCCTGAACTAATGGTCACCTGATCACAAGTCACAGGATTCCCATTTGCATCCGATATCCCCTGACACCTCTCCAGCAGCAACGGATTGGAATCATTGAAAAAGCTCGAAAAGGAATACCGTTTGATAGTTGCTCCCGATTGAAGAAAATCCCCGCTTTCTAAAAATGATAGGTACTGAAGACTATCGAACTCATACTTCAAGATGTATTGATCCAGTAGCTTATTCAAGCTGTCGGAGACCATTACCAGATTGAAAATGCTGAACCGATCTTTCTTTTCTAAAAAAGGGACTGTGTAGGTTTTTCTTGCGATGGTGTCTTGGGTAAGGAAGGAGGCATCCAGATCAAAAAGAAAGTCTGAATTCTCTCGGAGCTGAGCGGATTTAATCACATGTACACCCAGCCTCTTGTGCATCTGGAGTCCGAGGTTCTGCAAGTCTGAGTGAGAAGCGGACCGGATCTTGAAGGAACTTGAACTTTGTTCTCTTACTTCAGGCTCTGTAAGTTTTTCCTCCATGGGCTCTAGTTGTCAGCCGCCTGTCAATGACGCAACAAGGAAAGAATCAGTATAGAAAGAAAAAACTATTCAAAGAGTTAGTGCGTGTAGAATACTGTTTCATAAAATGTGTTTTTTTATTTCCTCAAAAATAGGTGTTCTCCACATCCAAAAACATACCCTGTACTGGGTATGTTTTTGGATTTTCTAAAAGAAAAAATACATTTATTCTGTTTATAAGTTGGCAAGCAGACCCAAGCGTTGCCCTCCTCAGCAGGAGGGCTTAGCCGATTGGATTGGTTTCTGGAAGATGAGCCTGACGTATTCATCCTAGAGCTTGGAGGAAATGACGGGCTTCGGGGAATAAAACTCACTGAGACTAAAAGCAATTTACTTAAAATCATAGATAAGGTCAGATCAAAATACCCTGAAACAAAAATCATATTGGCTGGCATGCAAATCCCCCCGAATATGGGTCAGGAATATGCCGGTGAGTTTTCTGCCATGTACCCTGCCGTAGCAGCCGAAAAAGACGTGGTTTTAATCCCTTTTCTCTTGGAAAATGTAGGGGGAATTCCGGAATTAAATCTTCCTGACGGCATTCATCCTACGGAAGAGGGGCATGAGATCGTGTTTGAGACGATTTGGCCTTACATTGAAAACTCACTTTAAGTAATAGATTCAAAGTGTCAATTTTTTAAAGATATTTCAGAAGAATTATTCCATATAAGGAACATGCGTTCAAGGTTGTAGCAAGTCAGTTTCATTGATCTAATTTTTTACGCTATATTTTAGCATTCATTAAAATTTTTAAAAAATGAGCTTTCAAATCAACTCTCCCGGGGATTCTTACGACGTCATTATCGTTGGATCCGGAGCTGGCGGCGGAATGGCCTCCAAGATCCTATCTGAGGCCGGACTCTCAGTAGCAGTTGTTGAGGCAGGCGGAGATTTTGACCCTGCTAAGGAAGAAGACAGAACCCAGCTTAGACCTCCTTGGGAATCCCCACGAAGAGGCGCAGGCACTCAACTCCGCCCTTTTGGAGATTTTGATGCTGCTATAGGAGGCTGGGAAATCGAAGGCGAACCATACACCAGAAAAGACGGGTCAGAGTTCGACTGGTTCCGGTCCAGAATGGTCGGTGGTAGAACCAACCACTGGGGAAGAATCTCTTTACGATTTGGCCCCAATGATTTCAAACGAGCAAGCATAGATGGGCTGGGTGATGACTGGCCTATTGGCTATGACGATGTCAAGCCGTACTACGATAAAGTAGATAAACTGATCGGTGTTTATGGCACCAAAGAAGGAATATACAATGAACCCGATGGTTTTTTTCTTCCTCCACCTAAGCCAAGACTCCATGAGCTTTACCTAAAAAAAGGCACAACTGCCGCAAGTATCCCGATGATTCCGTCCCGGCTTTCTATGCTTACCAGACCGATCAATAAGGAGCGTGGAGTTTGTTTTTTCTGTCGCCAATGCAACCGTGCCTGTCAGGTTTATGCAGATTTCTCCGCTGGGACATGCTTGGTTCATCCTGCCATGAAGCAGGGAAAAGTGGATCTCTACACGCACAGCATGGTAAGAAAAGTCACTACTGATGATTCCGGAAAAGCTACAGGCGTTTCTTTTGTCAACGTAAAAGACATGAAAGAATACAAACTCAAATCCAGAGTAGTCGTACTTGGCGCATCTGCATGTGAGACATCCCGGATCATGCTAAATTCCATATCAAAGACGCATCCAAACGGGATCGGTAATAGTTCCGGTGTATTGGGTCATTACCTGCATGATTCTACAGGTGCCAGCAGATCAGGGATTATTCCAGACTTGATGGGTCGAGACCGCTACAATGAAGACGGGACAGGTGGCATGCATATGTACACGCCGTGGTGGCTGGACAATAAAAAACTTGATTTTGCCAGAGGCTACCATATAGAATATGGAGGAGGAATGAGTCAGCCTAGCTACGGAGCAGGTAACGGAATGGACTCAATGAGAAAATACATCACGGACGAATTCGGAAAACCAAGTGCAAATGGAGGCTATGGAGTAGGGCTGAAAAAAGACATCCGCCAAATCTATGGATCCACTGTAGGAATGGCAGGCCGTGGAGAAAGTGTTCCGAGATTTGACAATTACTGTGAAATCGATCCAACTGTGGTGGACAAATTTGGCATTCCTGTACTCCGCTTTAATTACAAGTGGACGGATCAGGAAATTAATCAAGCAAAGCACATGCAAGATACTTTTGAAGAAATCTTAACTGGTGCCGGAGCCAAATTATTAGGATCAAAACCAGGTGCAGATACGCTCTATGGTCTTGCTGCTCCCGGAAGAATCATTCACGAAGTGGGCACAGCAAGAATGGGGAATAACCCAAAAACATCTGTGCTTAACTCTAATTCACAAGCCCATGATTGCAAAAATTTGTTTGTAGTAGATGCAGGATCTTTTGTATCTCAAGCGGATAAAAACCCCACTTGGACGATCTTAGCGCTAAGCTGGAGAACATCAGATTACATCGTATCAGAACTGAAAAAGAAAAATATTTAAGCCATGAACAGAAGAGAAAACCTCAAACTACTCTTTACCGGTTCAGTTGGTACGGGTTTCCTACTTACCGGATGTTCGCCTGAAGAGCAGTCTTTACAGGAAAATGCACTGCTGGATGCAGGCACAATCGGAGGTAGAACTCAAGAAGAAAAACAACGCAATCAAGAATTACTTTCTGAAACCTTTTTCACCGACGATGAGCGAAAAAAGCTTAGCACATTGGTTGACATCATTATGCCTAAAGACGATGAGTCCCCCGCTGCAACGGAAATTGGCGTGGTGGATTTCATGGAGTTTATGATGAAAGATCAGCCAGGAAATCAAACCCCCATGCGCGGGGGGTTGATGTGGCTGGATTTCGAAGCCGATGAGAAATTTGGAAAAACATTCAATGAGCTAAGTGAAACTGAAGTAATGCAAATCGTGGATGAGGTAGCGTGGCCGGATACTGCAAAGCCCGAGTATGATGGTGGTGTACGCTGGTTTAATTCTCTAAGAAACTTGACATGCTCAGGATATTTCTCTACCGAAGCTGGCTGGAAATACATAGGCTATGTTGGAAATAAGCCCAATGCTTGGGATGGTGTACCTCAAGAAGTAATGGACAAGCATGGAATGCATCTGGAAGAAAAGTACATTTCTCAATACCTCAAACCTGAAGATCGGGGAACGATAATCCAATGGGATGATGAAGGGAATGTTATTGGTTAAAAAACTAAAACTCAGTCAAAAGGCTGAGTTTTTTTATTGATTTTCGAATATTGTTTTTAATTTAAAGATCAACTACTAGTTAATTGAAATGCGCAATTCTTTTTTTTCGCTAATTCTTCTCGGCCTTTTTTCAGCGTGTGGAAGCCCTGAAGAGAATGTAACAGAAAGGGACACTTCCCTCAAACTTGAATTTGAATTGCTGGACTCGCTGGATCTTGATTTTTTAGGTTCCCCTATCCTTGCTTCCACCAATCCCGAGGGAAGTCGATTTGCGTTCTTTGATTTTCCTTCCAAAAAGATCATCATTTCAGAGAAATCCGGAGAAATCCTTGATACACTTTCAAAAAATGGTGACACACCGGATGCCTACGGTTTTTTGATTGATCTGCCTGTAATTTGGGAAAATGACAAGCTCATCCAAGTTGGCATGAACGGGGTCTTTATCTATGATCAAGAAGGCAATATGCTAAAAAAGATAAAGCATCCTGAAGACATGGGAGCGGCAGCATTTATGTCTATAACAGGCAAAACCTCTAAAATAGTCCAATTCGAGGGTGTTTCCTACCTACTAATGAATTCTATCAGAACTAGAAATACCTATGCTGGAGAGCAGAAGTTTTACGACACATACAAAGCACTGGAGATAGTCAATTTGGAAACCGGTGAAACAACGGACTTTGGCCCCTTTGAAGAAGGCAGTCTGTTCCGCAATGGCAAGGGATTTATTCAAAGCGATTACCTACCTGCTTTTGCAGAGAACAAAGGAAAATTATATCTATCACATGGTGGGGAGCCGAAAGTCTGGATTTATGACTTTTCTCCCAAAAATGCTACACTTGACACAGCCTTAGCTCTTGACATCCCACATCTATTTCCGATAGAAGGTGTGGATCGTGAAGAACTCTCGGAAGGCAATTTTTCGGTAAACGGCGGAAACGCTGCGATAAAAAATATTTTTGTCCAGAGTGGAAAAATACTAATCTCCTATTTCCCCGGGCTCGATCCTGTGGAAATGGTGGAAGCTCAAAAATTATGGAGTGAGGGAAAAGAAGAAGAAGGCATGGCTCTTTATAGAAAACTGCAGGAAAAATCACCTCCCGGCATTTTGATTTATGATGAGAACAGTTTAGAACTTCTGGCACAATTGGACTATCCCAAAAACACAAATAATGGAGGACATCTTGCTGACAGAGAGTTTATCTACTTTCAAAAGGCCCCAGCCCAGGATGTAGAAGAAGATTTTTTGAGGGTCTACAAAATGAAACTGGTTGAAAAATGAAATACGGACACTTTTTTTTCACTATTGCAACCGCCAGCATCTTTGCATGCTCTTCTTCAGAAAACACCGAAGAAGAAGCTTCTGAATTTTCAAATGAATGGGAGCTACAAATCGTGGATTCGATTCAGGTGGATTATCTGGCCGATATCGTGGAAGGGACATTTAACAAAGGGGTTGGAATTATAAAAAACATAGAAGGAAACACTTTGATTAAATTTGACTCTACAGGCAATATCCTCATCAAAAAAACATACCCACAAGAAGGTCCTGGCACTGTCCTTTGGCTAGAGACTTTGATTGAAAATCAAGGTGAATATTACGGCACAACTTCTTTTAGAGACATCTACCACTTCGATAGTAGCCTGAATTTAAAGAAAAGCCTAGAAATGCCATTCATAGGCGAAGCCCGCGGTGGAGCATACAACAGGAAAAACATCAAATTCTGGAACAATAAAATCCTATTATGGTATCCGGGAAGGGATGGAATCAGCCCCTACATCAATCACTTTTACAGAGATTATCCGCTGCTAGAACTATATGATCTGGAAACCCAGGATTCAAAACCAGTTGTAAGAATTCCTCCGACCTCAAAATTTTCCACTGATAAATTCCATGACCGTCCTTATATCAACTTCACAATTGAAAACGACAGTCTTTACCTCACTTTATCTAATGAGCCCCTTGTCCATGTATATACTATGGGGGATTCAGTTTCCTGGATAAGAAGTATGGATTTTTCTCCCTCTGATTTTCTGTTAATTCCAGGACAGAAGAAACCCGTATCCTATTCCCAATCCATGCAACTACATGAAGCGAGTATTAATGCCATTTATTCGGATCCATCTCACCTCACCGTTTATTATCATGGTGGAATAACCAGTGATACCTTCAAGAACTTTGAGCTCAAAGAAAGAGAAAATTTCCACCGATATCCTGAATTTAAAAAGACTTACCTCAAAGTATATCAATATGACTTTGGCTGGTCCAATGAAGTTTTAGTTTCATCAAAGATTGGCCCTATCTTAAACATCGAATCCCTCTCCAAACCTTTCTATGCTCTTCGAAATGACGATTTCATCGGCAAAGAGCAGGATTACTTGACTTTTTATAAACTTCAATTGGTACAGAAATGAAAAACCTAACCTACCTATATCTCCTTTTAGTGAGCTTGGCACTAGCCTGCTCAGGGGAAAAAGAAGAAAGTAAATCTTCTGCTTCTGTCGCTGAACAGAGCTATGAATTCGAAATTTATGATTCTCTAGTCGTAGATTACCTTGGCAATGTCTCTCTGATGGACATCAGTCATGATGGAAAATTCCTTCTCTTAAGGGATCAAACTACAGATTCTATATTGGTGTCAGATATTGAGGGTGAGATTCTTTATCAGTACAAGTTGAGTGGTGAGGGGCCAAACCAATATCAATCCAATCTCTATGGAAAAAGCAAGTTCTTAACTAGCAATGAGTTTCTGATCCCTACTACTGCCGGAGTTTACAGGTATAACATTCAAGGCCAATTGCAGAAAAAATACACTCCGGACTTTACTCCGAGGGCCCAAATCATCATTGGCGGTGCAGATAATTTATTCATAAAGGAAGACCGGCTTTTCCTTAATCTCCCGGGACGGGGTTTGGATGATTTCGGCAGCCAAGGCATTGACTTTCAGAAAAAATCCACTCACATCGAAGTTCTAGACCTACAAACTGAGACCTATGCTCCAGCAATCCCATTCCCTGCCACTTCCAAATTTAGTAGTGAAGAAAAAGCCTATAAATTCTTTTCCTTTTACCCGACGTTCACACTTGGCAAGGATAGTCTATACATTGCCTATAGACACGAGCCAAAGATTTTTGCCTATCCTCTTTCAGATTTGAGTTTATTGGGTTCGACAAAGCCTATCCCATTTAGCTCATTTTTCGAAAATGAGCCCAAAAGTGACCAAGTAGATGACAACATCAATATAAGTGAGTTGTATGTAGGCACGATTAACAAAATCATAGCGATTGAGGATCAGCAGTTTCTAGTGGATTATCTTTCCGGCTTGACAGTAGATCAATACAACGAAGCCACAAGTAAGGCCGGGGAAGATATGAACAAACAATGGGAAGAGTTGGGGAAAATCAACGTTGGTGGATTGGTTATCTTTGACGGGAAAGAAATCAGCCCGCCCATCTCAAAAAATGAGATACTCGGAACGCTGGATAAATATATCTCAAAAGATGAAATCTGGTTTTCTCTTAATTTCTCAGAAGCTGAAAATGACTATTCCGTGATTTATAAAACAAGGTTGGTTGCCAAATAAACACAGATTATTGACCTCACTCCTACCACTTCCATCCTGCTTCTGGAGGACAACTAGAAAAAGCCCAATCAACCGGGCTTTTCCATATCATATCAAAGTCACCTAGAATATTCTAAAACCTACCGACAATATCCACTGGTTTGTTCGCTGGTCGGTGTTGAAACCTGCCATGCTTCCCGTAAACTTATCCAAAGCACTTTCATACTTGGCATCAATTATCAGATTGCCAATATCCAGTCCAAGGCCTGCCTGATAGCCAATGGTTGCACTCCTAAAATCCGCATCTCGTACCGTTTCCCCAGCCTCTTTCAGCTTTGAGTTCACATTGATACTCGCTACTGGACCTGCCTGTACTCTCAGCAGTTTAAACATCTTAAAGCCCAGCATTACAGGAATATCCACCCGGTTAAAATCCGCATCATATTCCCGAATAGGTTGGTCTTCCGCATCGAATGAAAACTGCCCTTGAGTTTGGGTAAACAATACCTCGGGCTGAAGATATAAACCAACCAGATTGATTCTGGCAAAAACCCCTAAATGGTATCCGAATTTTGATTCTCCGTTTTTGAATTGATCACTTTTAAGATCAAGTTTTGTTTGGCTAAGCCCCACCTTTGGACCTATATAGATCCCCTGAGAATAGCTTGTCAGCACAATTGTAAGCAATGCGAAGGAAAGAATGATTTTTTTCATGGTTGTATGTAATTGGTTTAGTATGCTAACTAACGATAGAATTTAAGAAAAATTAGCAATTCCCCTGCCAAGAGAACAATACCTTAAACAAAAAAAGGAAACCCGAAGATTTCCTTTTTTCAACACATGCAAACATAAGAGCTTATGCAGCTTGCTCAAACCCCATTACTCCCAACATATTCAAAATCAAAAGAATGATAACAATAGGACAGACATATTTAATAAAGAACATCCAACCTCCACGAAATGGCCCTTTAAAGCCGGGTGCGCCGGAAGCTAATTCATCTGCATAGTCAGAAATTTTCGATGCCCAACCTGTGTACAAAGCAAGCATCAAACAAATTACGATCACCGCAAAGGTGCCAAAGACAAAATCCATTATCCCAAAGAATCCTTCCAGCCTGTTGCCAAAAAAGTTGATATGCAGATTGGCAAAGAAAGTACCCGGAATCTGGGAAAGCGCAGAAGGCACTGAAAGAGCCATTGCTGATATACCTACTGTCCATGTAGCACGTTTTCTATTCCATTTTCTATCATCAATCAAATATGCCACCGGTACTTCCAGCATGGAAATAGTAGAGGTTAGAGCTGCTACCATAAGTAGGATAAAAAACAATCCGCCTACGATATTACCACCCGGCATAGCGTCAAATACTTTTGGCAACACATCAAAAACCAAAGCCGGACCGGCAGCAGGATCTTTACCCGGAAGTAATGCAAATAAAGCCGGAAAAATCATCAATCCACCCAAAAGAGCGACAGAGGTATCCATTCCCGCAATCCATCCGCCAGATTGGATAACGTTTGATTTTTTAGGCAAATAAGACCCAAAAGTAATCATCAAACCCCACCCCACAGACATAGAAAAGAAGGCCTGTCCCAAGGCCTGAAGTATTACTGCTCCACTAATTTTGGAGAAATCCGGCTTTAAATAATACTCTATCCCTGCTGAAGCTCCTTCCAAAGTAACTGAACGTCCCGCAATAAAAATGATAATAATAAATAAAACCGGCATCAGGAATTTGGATGCTTTTTCTATACCTCCGGATACTCCACCCAATACGATCAATATAGTCATTAATATAAACACAAATGTCAATGGAATAACATACATAGGTGTCTTTACAAAGACCGCAAAATCAATCGGAATATTGATAATCTCCGTAAAAATATAGCCAACAGTCCAGCCTGCTATCACAGAATAGTAACTGAACACAAAAAAGCAAACCAAAACACAAAGTACCCCCGCACTCTGCCAAAAGCGGTTACCTCCTGTCTCGCGAATAGCCCCAATGGGATTCTTACCTGATTTTCTACCTAATGCTATTTCATTAAACAATAATGGCAAAGCAATGAATAGTACACAAATTATATATACAAAAACGAAGGCTCCACCTCCATACTCACCGACTAGATAAGGGAATCTCCAGATGTTTCCCAAGCCCACTGCGGATCCTGCTGCGGCCATGATAAAGCCAAGACTCGATCCCCATTGACCTCTTTCTTCGGTATCGTTGCTAACTGCCATAAATTATTCTAAAATTAAATAAGGGTGTATAAACTGCTTTTTAAGATCGGGCTAAGATAATTTGTTTTGCCAAAATACCAATTGCCTCCCGGAAAGTTTTAGGCTCAAAACCAAGCTGTTCCCGAGCTTTTGAGATAATAAAACCTGTTTTTAAAGGCCTTTTTGCCGGCTGGGTAAACGTACTCGAATCAGCCCGCTTTATTAATTCTTTGTTAAGTCCAAAGAACTCAGCCGTAATAGTTGCCATTTCATAGGGAGTCAGAAAATCAGACCCTGAAATATTAAAAACTCCCTCGACTTCTTTTTCAGCGATCAAAATACAACCTGCAGCCAGATCTTCAGCAAGTGTCGGGGTGCGGAATTGATCATCTACCAATGGGATTTCCTTGCCTGCTTCCAGTGAGGATTTCACCCAAAGCACAATGTTCGTCCGGCTCATATCATGGGCTATCCCAAAAACCAATACTGTTCGGGCAATAGCCCATTTAGTCTTACAACCCATGACCATCTCCTCGCCTTTCAGCTTGGTTTCTCCATAGTAATTGACCGGTGCCGGCTCAGCATTTTCGTCTAAAGGCCCTTCTTTTCCCGAGAATATGAAATCTGTAGACAAAAATATAAAATGGGCTTGAGCCGCTTCGGCGGCCTTGATCAAATAAGCTGTAGCGTTGACATTTGCGTCGTAACAGGCATCTTGATTCAGTTCACATTGATCCACATGGGTCATCGCTGCTCCATGGATAATGATATCCGGTTTGATTTCAGCCAAGGTTTTTCCTACCTCTGCCTCACTCGTAATATCAAGAGAAACGTATTCAAATCCGGTACCCGGCAACCTGCATTCACCTTTGCCACTTGCTATTACCTGAAATGCTTCTTTTTCGGTCAATTGAGCCACGAGCTTTTGACCAAGCAGACCATTTGCACCGGTGATAAAAACTTTCTTTTTACTTCTCATCTGCATAGGTGTAGCCATATTCTTTTTCAATTTTCTTTCGGGACATTTTGTCCACAGTTACTTTCATGAAAACCCGCTCTACGGGACTATCCCGCTGGGTAGGGAGATTTGAAATCGCATCGGCAACTTCAAGTCCTTGGATTACTTCTCCAAAAACAGTGTATTCCTTATCCAAATGCGGTGTTCCGCCTACAGTAGTATAGGCTTCTATCTGCTCGGGAGTAAAATCCTTAGTCAACTTAATATTCAATGATTTTTCCAGTTCTTCCCTTTTGGAGAGAAGCATTGTTGTCAAACTATCATACTTCTGCTCATTATAAAGTCGAACATATTCTTTTTTCAATTCTGCCTGGCTTCCCAATTCCATGTATTTCATAAAAGCTTTCTGAAGCGGTACCATATCCGTGGTTAATTCCAACTCATTATATACTTTTCCGATCACTATATAGAACTGTGAACCGTTTGATCTTCTTTCCGGATTGATTCCGTCCCCCTGACGGGCAGCAGCGATCATTCCCTTTTTGTGGTAATGATTCGGTCGAATTTCTGCCGGCAAGGTTGGCCATTCCTGAGCTGGCAAATTTTCCTTCGTGAACACATCACCTCCCTGAACCATAAAATTTTTGATCACTCGCTGAAATTCCGTGGAATCAAATCTACCGGCTTCAGCCAATTTGATAAAATTGGATTTGTGCTCAGGCGTGTCGTCAAAGAGTACCGCCACTATGTTACCGTGACTTGTCTCTATCGTGATCACATAATCTTTATCAGCTGCACAGGCGAATGAGCTGGCGCAAAGGAAGAGAAAAAGTAACGTTCTTAGAAATCTCATTTATTCAGTGTTGTTTTAATTTGATCCAATATGGCTCTTCCGCCTACGGCAAAAACCTTGTCTGCCAACTCCTGTCCCAGCTTTTCGGGCTCGTCTGCACTCCCTTTCACTTCAATAGAAATCCTCTCCCTTCCATCCAAGCTCACAATCCCGCCTTTTAGGCTGACTTGGTCACTGTCAAGATTTGCCAGCGCAAACACAGGAATGCTGCATCCCCCTTCAAGTACTCTTAGATATGCCCGCTCGGCACGCAGCCTCAAGGAAGTTTCGCGGTGATTACATGCGGCTGCAATCATAGCCTTTACTTCCGGGTTTAGTTTTTCGGCAACTTCGATAGCCACAGAGCCCTGCCCCACCGCCGGAGTAAATTCATCCAGATCCAGTTCGCCCACAATCATATGGTCATATTCCATCCGGTGCACTCCTGCGTATGCCAACAATAGCGCATCGCACAATCCCTCTTCCATTTTGCGGATGCGGGTTTGAAGATTTCCCCGAACCTCCACCGTTTTCACATGCGGATAAAAATGCTTCAAGGTAGACACCCGTCGTGTAGATGAAGTACCCAACACAATTTCTTCCTTAAGCGAAACAGATTTATCATGAGAGACAAGCACATCATTTTCTTTTTCACGCTTGGTAAAGGCTATGATTTCAAAACCTTCCGGCAAATTGGATTGCATATCCTTAGCACTATGCACAGCAATATCGATTCTTCCGTCCAACAGTTGATCTTCAAGCTCTTGGGTAAAAACCCCCTTACTACCAATCTTGGCAATGGAAACATCAAGAATTTGGTCTCCTTTGGTATCAATGATCACAATTTCCGTACTCAGTCCCTCTTTTTGCAATAGCTCCTCCACATGATAGGCTTGCCAGAGTGCCAACTTGCTTCCCCGTGTGCCTATTTTCACTAATCGACTCATTGACTTGATATTTTCATAGGGCGCTTATTCACCCCTTCTTCTATAAATTTCACAATTGCAGCGGCGATATCTATACCTGTAGCTTTCTCTATTCCCTCCAAACCAGGAGAGCTATTTACCTCCAAAATCAATGGCCCCCTTGCAGACTGAAGCATATCCACCCCGGCTACATCCAGTCCAAGTGCTTTTGCGGCTCCCAAAGCTGCTTGTTTTTCTGCCCGGCTTAACTTGATAATGGTGGCTTTTCCTCCCCTGTGAAGATTGGATCTGAATTCCCCCTCCGCACCCTGACGCTTCATGGCGCCGACCACTTTTCCATTCACTATGAATGCACGTATATCGGCCCCTTTCGCTTCCTTGATAAATTCCTGAACAATGATTCTAGCCTTCAGTCCATGAAAAGCCTCTATCACTGATTGACTGGCTTTTCTGGTCTCCGCCAAAACAACTCCAAGCCCCTGAGTACCTTCGAGTAATTTGATGATAAGAGGAGCGCCTCCCACGTGCTCGATAATTTGCTTTTCTCCTCCCTTGGAAAAGTTGGTAAAAGCCGTTTTAGGCATTCCCAACCCTGCACTGGACAAGATCTGTAAGCTTCTCAATTTGTCCCGGCTTCTTACTATAGCCTGAGAATTTACTGCAGAGAATGCCCCCATGAGTTCGAATTGGCGCACCACGGCTGTTCCATAAAAAGTAACCGAAGCACCAACTCTGGGAATTACAGCATCTATATCAGTGAGTTTTTCACCCTTGTAGATGATAGAAGGGCCTTCTTGCTCAATGATCAAGTCACAAATACTATGGTTTACAATTGTCGCTTCATGCCCTGCTTTATGAATCGCTTCAAAAAGTCTTTTGGTAGAATACAAATTTGGGTTCCTGGATAGGATTGCAATTTTCATATGAAAATTTTTAGGGGGTATGAGGCATATTCATGACTCTTAAAATAAATCATTAGTCAGTTTATTTTTTTTCTGTATTGTCTAGCCAGATTGACTTTACATACATCTACAAGAAAACGATTTCTAAGGATTTTCCGGCCAAGGAGAATCGCATTTCTCATGCTTGACCGATCCGATAGTGTAAACTCTGCCGAATAGACTTCACCGGCAAGTTCAAAGGTAGTTTCTATCAAATAACGAACCTCTGCATGGCCGAATGAATTTTTCACCTTTTTCTCTCTGAAATGCTCAAAAGTAACCACATCGCCTGTATATGATTTGTGCCCCGGCAGTAGAGGCTGGAATTGCAACACGAGCTTCCCTTTCACTTCGATTACTTTCAGGTTTTCAGCATGAATACTGCTGGTATATGCCCCCGTGTCTACTTTTGCCCATACTAGCTTCAATCCCAGATCAGGGAGAGACACCTTTTCTTTTCTGCCAATTATTTTTTGATCCATATCAGCTGATTTTAGCCATCAATCTGGTCACATTCATAGAAAGATCTGTAAAGATAAATTTAGCATTACCGTTTCTTTCCAGATGATAATGAGCCGTATTAAAGTCGCCATAAAGCTTGCCCACATGCTCTTCTTTAAGGATTTTTCCGCTGATTTTATTGACAAAGTCCCGATCCTCATCATGGGTACGCAGGAGCTCGTCTAGCCCGGCATTCTTCAGAAGTATCTCGCGAAGAACATTCAGACCTGTCAAGACAAGGGATTTTTGCGCTTCTTTATCTGATTTGTGAAAATCATCCGCAAGTCCAAAAATGCTTTTGAAATCGGCTTTGTAACACGACAAAAACCATTCTCTGATTTTTCTCACCTGCAGATCTTCTACCTGCTCCACTAGCCGGTATGCTTCACGCAAATTACCATCTGCCAGCATCGCTATCTGACCTGCGGAGGATTCATCACACAGTCTTTTAGTGATGAGATGGTTTTTCACTTCTTCATCTGAAAAACCACGGATGGTCACTTTCTGAGTTCTCGAAAGTATCGTGGTCAGCAATTGATCGGCATGACCTGTCACCAATATAAAAAGCGTCTTGGGCTGAGGCTCTTCAAGAATTTTCAGCAGCGCATTTGCCGCCGAAGGATGCAGAAATTCAGGCGCCCAGATCATCATTATTTTATACCCTCCTTCGAAAGACATCAAAGAAAGGGCTTGAATAATTTTGCGTGCGGCTCCTTTGGAAATATTTAGCTGCTTCTTCTCGAACTTATTGAAATAGATAAAATCATGCACGTTTCCATAAGGCTGTTCTGTCGCAAACTTTCTCCAGTTTGTCAGTAGATCGACCTTTTCATCATCTTCTTTATCATCCTCCTTGGCGGTGGCAATAGTAGGAAAAGCAAAATTCAGATCTGGCATAACCAATCGGCTCATCCGCTGACAAGAGGCACAAGCCCCACAGGAATCCGTAGTTCCCGGGTTTTCGCAGTACAAATACGTGCACAGCGCCAGAGCCATAGTCAGATTAGCGGAGCCTTCAGGCCCATGAAATAACAGTGCATGCGCCAAATGATTGTTTTTGACAGCGTTGATTAGATTTTCTTTGGTTTCGGGAAGCCCCGGTATAGCTGCGAATTGCATGGATTAATTAATCAGGATGAGGTTTCCCAAATTCTATAGTTTTTGGACATTTCGAAAATTGTGTGTAAGATTTCTTGTTCTTCTATATTCATTTCCATTCCCCGTCTTGCTACCACAGCTTTTGCAGTCTCTATAAATTTCGGAAACAAAAAGGTAGAGAATCCTTCTTCTCCACCCCAAGCAAAGGAAGGAATAAATTTGCGAGGAAACCCCGGACCAAAGACATTGGATCCAATGCCCACCACAGTTCCTGTATTGAACATGGTATTGATTCCGCATTTGGAGTGATCACCCATCATCAACCCACAAAACTGCAAACCCGTGTTGGTATAATTCCCCGTTGTGTAGTCCCAAAGTTTAACTGGAGAATAATTGTTTTTCAGGTTGCTGACATTTGTATCAGCCCCCATATTACACCATTCCCCGACCACAGAATTCCCCAAGAATCCATCATGTCCTTTGTTGCTATAACCAAATATAACCGAGTTGGACACTTCCCCACCAACTTTGGAATGAGGACCCACAGTAGTATCACCTTTTATTTTCGCGCCCATGTTAATCGTAGAATTTTCACAAAGTGCAAATGGGCCACGTATCAATGCGCCTTCTTGTACCTCAGCATTTTTCCCTATATAAATCGGTCCATTCTCCGCATTCAACACTGCTGCCCGAATCACTGCCCCCTCTTCGATAAAAATCTTTTCAGGCGAATAAAGGATCGTATGAGGATCGCTGATTTTGATGGATTTTCTACCTTGGGTGAGTAGGTCGAAATCCTTTTTGATTTCAGCCCCATTGAATTGAAATATATTCCAAGTCTTTAATAATAGAGTTGGCTGCAAATCCATCTGGACAATTTCCTTTCCCTTCACAGCAAGATTCTTTTCTGTTTCGCCTATGTAAGTAGCCAGCAATGTTCTCCCGAAATAAAGCGACTGATTAAAAGAAAGAGACTTTAACCATCTTAAGCTATTCCTATCGGGAAGCCAAGCGCCATTTATAGCCAGCCCCTCACCTACTTTGCGGGAAAATTTATTCTGAAGGTAATCCTGGGTAAGGTACGAAACGGGGGAACCTGTCATCTTTTCCCACTTCTCAGAAATCTTCAGAATTCCTATGCGGATGTCGGCCACTGGCCTGGTAAAAGTAAAAGGGAGCAATGATCCGCGGATGGCGGGATCATCAAACAACAAAATTGAGTCCATGAGGCAAAAATAAAAAAGTCTCCCGGAATCCATGCTCCGGGAGACTTTTTAGCCTGAGATAAGAAAGAATTACTTCTTCTGAGCGTATCTTCTGTTGAATTTCTCAACACGTCCCGCAGTATCAAGCATCATTTTCTTACCTGTATAGAACGGGTGAGACTGAGAGCTCACTTCCACCTTGAACAAAGGATATTCATTGCCATCTTCCCAAGTGATTGTCTCGCTTGTTTCAATGGTCGATTTAGTAAGAAACTTAAACTCACTAGATGTGTCGTAGAAAACGACGTCTCTGTAGTTTGGATGGATATCAGCTTTCATATTATTGCTAGTTATATAGTACCTCTTTCAAATGAGGCACAAAGTTACCATTTTTCAGAAAATCCACCAAATCTTTGTCAAGTATTTCTATGTCAATTGATCAAAAGGATTTAAAAAGTCGATTCAAGAACACAAAATAAGGGATTTTCAATGAGATAATTTTTAGATTTAGCTGATGCTAAAGATATCCAGTCCCCATCCGAGCTTTTGCTTGCCTATACTTATAGGCACATTTTTATTATCATCTTTTGCCTTTTCACAGGGAAGTTATATTCCATTCGACAGGGATTATTACCAAAAGATCGAGCGGTACGAAATTCTCCAGGGAAAAAACAATGGGAATTTCCATTCAGGTACAAAACCTTACCGAAGAGATCATGTGGCGGCATACTTGGACAGTCTCGCAGGTGACGCCGTCATCCGCTCTAGATCTGACCTGTTCAACCTTGCTTATTTGAGTCAAGACAATTGGGAATTTATTAGCAGAGAAACACCGGAATCAAAAAAGCCTTTCTTGAAAGGACTATATCGCAGACCCGGAGACTTTGCACATTATTATAGTGATGAGTTTGATATCCATTTAAGTCCTGTCATCTACCTAAATGGCGGCATTGAACAGGACAACGACCAAAGCCCAAATCGACTTTCGCGCGGAGTAGTTCTTCGAGGATCAATAGATAAGAAAGTGGGTTTTTACACTTATTTCACTTCCTCTGAAGCATTTTTCCCAAGCTGGACAAAAAGCTATGCCGCTCACAACGGAGCTGTTCCCGGAGAAGGTTTTTGGAAAGAATATAATGAGGAAGGTTATAGCTACTTCTCTGCGCTGGGACATGTAAGTTTCAATATCACCAAACACATCCAAATAGAGGTTGGTCATGACAGAAACTTTATCGGGGAAGGCTACAGGTCTTTTTTGCTGTCAGACTTTTCCAATCCTTACATGTTTGTGAAATTAAATACGCAGGTATGGAAATTTCAATTGACCAACATCTGGTCTCAGATGACTGCTGATGCGGATTATGATAGAGGTAGGCCAACCGATGGGAGATATCCGCAGAAATGGTTTTCCTTTCACCGGCTTGGTTTCAATGTGGGCAAAAACCTTAATCTGGGATTCTTCGAATCAGTGATGACCGACAAGGCAGATTTCAATTACTACAATCCTATTGTCTTTTACCGCTGGGTGGAACAATCACTCGGCACTCCAGACAAGGTCATGTTGGGAATGGATTACAAATGGAATTTCTATCCTTCCATGCAGCTTTATGGACAATTTGCGCTGGATGAATTTGTCTTCTCTGAGTTTTTCGGTCAAGATGGCAAAGGATCCAAGCGGAACAAATACGGGCTGCAAGCAGGATTCAAATACATTAACCTCTTTAAAATATCAAATTTTGATTTACAGTTGGAGTATAATTCGGCAAGACCCTATACTTTCCAAGAGAAATTCGATTTTCAATCCTACAGCAATTGGCGGACACCGCTGACTCATCCCAGAGGAGCCAACTTCCGGGAAATGCTGGGAATTCTCCGATACCAGCCTATTCCAAAACTAAACTTGACTTTATTGGGCATGTACCAACTCTACGGTAGCGATCCGGACAAGGAAACAAATTGGGGCGGTGATATCTTGAAAAACAGACTTGTGGGGAGCCCGACTGGATTATTTGGAAATGAGATAGGGCAGGGAATCGAAAACAAAGTGATCCAGACAAATCTGAATACGAGCTTTATGCTTCGTCATAATTTTTTCATTGATGCATCACACACGCTCAGAAGGAGAACATCTCCCGACCTGGACAGCCCCGAGACCACCCACTACCTTCAACTTGCTTTCCGTTGGAATTTCATCAGACCTGATTACAACTACTAGTTTGAAAACCTCAACTGTCATTTTTACGTAACTTGCGGGATTATTTTACGACTACACGTCTATGAAGACTTATCTGCGAATACTATCCTATGCCAAGCCTTATGGGAAATTCGTGCCTATTTATATCATTTACGCATTTCTTGCCATCGTTTTTGGCTTGCTGAATTTCACCTTGCTCAAACCACTTTTTGATGTGATCTTCGAGCAAGTGGATCCTATCTCGCTTGCTCAATATTCAGAGAAGCCTGAATTCAGTTTTTCTTTGGCCTACTTCTCCCATCTCTTCAACTACAATTTCCTACAGATCGCTGAGGAATTCGGAAAAATGGGCACCCTATATTATGTCTGTGCCATCATCGTCATTTCGGTTTTCCTTTCCAATCTATTCACCTACTTGTCCGGGGTAGTTTTGGCAAAAGTCCGTGCGGTTGTCATCAAACGCATGCGTATGGATATTTTCGGGCAGGTTACCAAACTTCACATCGGCTACTTTAGCAATGAGCGGAAAGGCGATCTAATGTCCAAGATGACCAATGATGTGCAAGAGGTCGAAAACACCATAGTGCAATCACTTCGTGTAGTATTCCGAGAGCCCGTTACCATTATTTTATATTTCCTGGTACTCTTCTTCATGTCTGCCAAGCTGACGCTTTTTACCATATTGATCATCCCGATTACCGGAGCGATCATCGGAGGAATTACCAGAAGACTAAAGAAAAAGGCGGTACAAAGCCAGGAATCTCTCGGCAGAATTGTAAATATTCTCGATGAGACCTTAGGCGGAATGCGGGTGATCAAAGCCTTCAATGCAGAGCGGTTTATGAGAGGCAAATTCGATCAGGAAACTGATTATTATGCCGGTGTGAATGTCAACATGGCTCGCAAGAATGAGCTCGCCTCCCCTATCTCCCAGTTTCTGGGTGTATTTGTGGTAGCAGGGATATTGGTCTATGGAGGAGGATTGGTGCTCAGTGGCAATTCTGACCTCGGTGCTTCTGATTTCATTACTTACATTATTATTTTCACTCAAGTATTAAATCCCGCAAAAGAAATATCCCGCGCGGTCAGCAGCATTCAGAGAGGCATTGCCTCCGCAGAGCGCATATTCACTGTGGTGGACACTCCAACTCAGATCAGCTCTCCTGCTAATCCGGCAGCATTGAGTTTCTTTGAGAAATCAGTAGAAGTTAAAAATGTAAGCTTTGCCTACGAAGACCAGCGAGTACTGAAAGACATTAATTTCACCTTGAATAGAGGTAAAACAATAGCACTAGTCGGACCTTCCGGAGGTGGAAAATCCACACTGGCAGATCTTATCCCAAGATTCTACGACCCTACTGATGGCGAAATCCTTTTAGACGGAAAAAACATCAAAACATTTGAAGTCAAAAATTTACGCAATCTAATGGGAATAGTGACGCAAGAATCCATCTTATTCAACGATACCGTTTTCAACAACATCGCATTTGGAGTAGAGGGAGCAACAGAAGAGCAGGTAGTGGAGGCAGCGAAAATTGCCAATGCACATGAATTTATTAAAAAAATGGAGGATGGGTACCGAACTTCAATCGGAGAACGCGGATCTAAGCTTTCCGGCGGTCAAAGACAGCGGCTTAGCATAGCCCGGGCTGTATTGAAAAACCCTCCGATTCTGATCCTTGACGAAGCTACCTCAGCTTTAGATTCTGAGTCAGAACATTTGGTGCAAGAAGCGCTCACCAAACTAATGAGCAATAGGACTACCCTTGTCATTGCACACAGACTTAGTACGATCCAGCATGCAGACGAGATTTTGGTCATCGAGCAGGGTAAAATAGTACAACGAGGAACACATTTGGAGCTAAGCCAAACAGAGGGCTTATACCAGAAGCTTTCTAGTATTCAGTCGGTTTAGTATATTCGTTAAAACTAATTCTAAATCCCATGAAAAAACTTCACCCAATCCTTCAAATAGCCCTTTTAGTCTATTTTGGTGCTTTTCTTATTTTCTTCATTGCCTTCGATACACTTGGTGGGATCTTTGGCATGGAAGAAATCACATCTGATTCCATGGTGACTATAACACTGATTGGTTTAATTCTATTTCTTGCCGCTTGGGGCAGCAGCTATGCTGCATACAGCAGTCTTTCGTCCCAAATCAAAAAGATGGAAAGCGAAACGCATGCACTTAAGGCTAAAATTTATGATTTCGAACATCCTACTGCTCCGGCAAAGCCAGTTGCTCGTCCATCAAACCCAACCCATGACTCGGATCAGAGCAATATTGCTCCACGCCAGAATTTCACTGACAAATAGTATTTATCCGAAACAGATTTATCAAGGAAACCCTAGCGGTTTCCTTTTTTTTTCAATTTCTAAAAAATGCCCATCCTCAGTTTTTGCTGATCTATGAAAGTGGAAGATAATCCCAGAAGCCGTCTATGATTTCCATCAGCTTACGGAGCATCACTACTACTATTTCCACATGCTCTATGGAAAAGCCGCCGCTCTATTCGCCTATTTTTTTATTAGTTGTGCTTGCATCAAGTTATTCCAAAAAAACTATTGATTCCCAAACTCCAAAACCCAAAACACCAAACGATCTTTTGATTTTGGTGGAATTGAGCATAGAGAAATAATGTCATCCCAAAGCCTTAAACTGTTTAAAAAACTGCTTTCGAGGGAAATTTATGTGAATTCATAAGAATTTTATTTTCCTAAAGCCCTATATTAAGGAAACCAATCAGGTTTTCTTTTTTTATAAATTATGGTAGCTAAAACTTTTGGAAGCGCAGTATCCGGCGTAGATGCTAATATTATCACGATAGAAGTGAATGTGGGACAAGGTACCAGTTTCTTTATGGTGGGGCTACCCGATTCTGCTGTAAAAGAATCCCAGCAGCGGGTGGAAAGTGCCCTGAAATACTTCGGCTACAGAATGCCTCGACAAAAAGTCGTGATAAACCTGGCTCCGGCAGACGTTCGAAAAGAAGGTTCTGCCTATGATTTGCCTATTGCAATGGGAATTTTGCAGGCTTCTGAGCAAGTGGAATTTCCTGAGCTTGAGAATTATATAATTATGGGAGAACTCTCGCTGGACGGTAATCTCAGGCCTATTAAAGGCGTACTTCCAATTGCTATAGAAGCACGGAAGAAAGGCTTCAAAGGCTTTATCCTTCCAGTAGAAAATGCAAAAGAAGCCTCTATTGTCAATAATCTGGATATTATAGGAGTGGCAACTATGCAGCAAGCCACGGATTTTTTGATGGGAGAGTTGCAGATAGCCCCCCTAGTGACAGATACACGAGAGATTTTCTACCATTCGCTGGATGAGATTGAATTTGACTTTGCTGATGTGCAGGGGCAGGAAAACATCAAGCGGGCAATGGAAATCGCTGCCGCAGGTGGACACAATGTGATTATGATTGGCCCTCCCGGGGCAGGAAAGACCATGCTGGCCAAGCGTCTGCCTTCTATTCTTCCACCGCTTACTTTGGTAGAAGCACTGGAAACGACAAAGATTCACTCCGTCGCAGGCAAGCTTGGCAAAAACGGGTCATTGCTGGCAAATCGTCCGTTTCGATCACCCCATCACACAATAAGCGATGTGGCATTGGTAGGTGGGGGCGGAAATCCCCAGCCGGGAGAAATTTCGCTGGCTCACAATGGTGTATTGTTTTTAGATGAATTACCTGAGTTTAAACGCACAGTACTTGAGGTGATGCGCCAGCCGCTGGAGGAGCGAAGGGTGACGATCTCCAGAGCGAAAGTATCCGTGGATTTCCCTTCCAATTTTATGTTGATTGCCAGTATGAACCCATGTCCCTGTGGCTACTATAACCACCCGGAAAAAGAATGTGTCTGTGGGCCTGGGATTGTGCAGCGCTATTTGAACAAAGTTTCGGGTCCTCTGCTGGACCGCATCGATCTTCACGTGGAAGTGACACCGGTCAAATTTGATGAGATGACCTCCACCCGCAAGACCGAATCCAGCAAGGAAATACGTGAACGCGTGATTCTTGGACGGGAAAAACAAAAGGAGCGATTCAAAGATAATCCTGAAGTATTCTGCAATGCCATGATGCCATCACATTTAACGAAGCAAATCTGCCAAATCAATGAAGCGGGCAAGACGCTCTTGAAAACTGCCATGGAAAGGCTGGGATTATCAGCCAGAGCTTATGACAGAATATTGAAAGTGGCCAGAACCATAGCCGATATTTCAGGAAGTGAAGAGATCAAGGTCGAGCATCTTGCCGAAGCTATTCAGTACAGAAGTTTGGATCGTGAAGGCTGGGCGGGCTAGAAATAGATGAACAATTTAAAGCAAAGTCTTCGACAAGAGCCTCTCATGGCAAAATGAAATCTCCTTCACTTTAAGAAAAACCACTCCATTCTACAAACCTACATAACCAAAATCGTCCCGTAGGGACATACTACGGATAGCAAATTAATTTATCGTAACATCAGCCGTGCCTTTAGGTACGGCGCTAAAACATAAACACCAACGCATGACCACCGAAATTCTACTCCGCTACCTTCATTTTATCAGCATATTTGCAATTGTGGGATCACTGGTTTCTGAACATCTTTTGCTTAAGAAAACAATGACCAGAAAAGAAATAAAAAAAATAGCCATAATCGACGGGGTTTATGGAATGGCTGCTCTGACACTTTTGGCCGTTGGCCTTACGCTGTGGTTAGGTGGATATGGGAAGCCAACGGTGTTTTACTCGCTAAACTTCATTTTCCATATCAAAATCACACTTTTTGCCACCATAGGAATACTTTCGATTTATCCGACTGTTTTTTTCATCAAAAACAGAAAAGGTGATCACGAAGAAGTGGTAGCTATTCCCAAATCCATTTTTATGCTACTACGCCTAGAACTCTTGATTCTATTCATCATCCCTCTCTTGGCAGGGTTGATGGCAAAAGGAATTGGGCATTTCGGTTAGACCGTGATGATTTCTCCTTGGATTTGCTAAAGAGTATATCAACCGAGTGGAGAAATCACTTGCAACTTTACCCGATCAAGATGAGGTCTCCTCACTATCCGATCGGGATATGTTCTTCTGGATTGTTCATGAATATGAGCCAACATACTCCTATGGATAAAGCCAAATTGTGCCCCCTGCGAAAACCCAGAGTTCCCCCGCAGTTAATTGACTTGTTTATCTCAGCCCGTTTTCCATATCCTCCAGCAGATCATACAAATGCTCCAATCCTACTGACACTCTGATTAAATTCTGGGGAGTCAAGGTATCTGGACCTTCACTTGCAGCCCTGCGCTCAATCAGACTTTCCACTCCTCCAAGGCTGGTTGCATTGGTAAAGTATTTAAGTTTGGAAATCACACGATCTGCATCCGCGGCATCCCCTTTGACCTGGAAAGACAATAAACCTCCAAATCCCGTCATCTGGTTAGCAGCTATCAAATGTCCTGGATGAGTCTTCAATCCAGGATAATAAACCCTTTCTACGCGATCGTGGCTGGAAAGAAAATTAGCCAAAACAATCGCATGCTCAGCATGACCTTTCATTCGATAAGGCAGCGTCTTGATACTTCTACATAGATAATAACAATCCATTGGCGAAGGAACCGCTCCGCCAGAGATTTGTACATTTTTCACTTTTTCCCAAAATGGCGAAGTCTCTCTGGTAATCAACGCTCCACCCATAATATCTGAATGTCCTCCAAAATACTTGGTGCTTGAATGCATCACGATATCAGCACCAAAATCAATTGGATTTTGAAAAACAGGAGTGGCAAAGGTGTTATCACATGCTAGAATAGCTCCTTTTTCCTTAGCCAGTCTTCCCACAGCACTGATATCAGTAATCTTTAGCAAGGGATTGGAAGGTGTCTCCACCCAAACTAATTTTGTGTTGGATTTGAAGGCATTTTCTACCTCTGCCAAATCGTTCATATCAACGAAAGTGGCTTCCAGCACACCTTTGAAAAGAGAAAGAATCGCATTTTTCAAGCCATGATACATATCCTCAGGCGCAATCAAGTGTGATCCCGGTTCCAGTGCTTGAAAAACCGCAACTCCAGCTGCATTTCCGGAAGAAAAAGCAGCTGCATCGGCACCTTTTTCCAATGCTGCCAGCAATCGCTCCAGTGAATGGCGGTTTGGGTTATTAGCCCTGGCATAGATCATCGACTCGGGCTGATGAATAAAAGTCGTGCTGAGCGTGATCGGCTGTATAACTGGCTTTTCGGAATCAGAGACAATATTTCCTCCGTGAATGGCGAGCGTTTCTAGTTTCATGTGATTATAATTTGATTTTATTTGGCCACCCTGATTAGTCAGGGCAGGCTATGGAATCTTGCATGGTTGATAATCATCCTTCTGCCGAAGCAAACTTGTATGCGGCAGGTAGGTTCGGGACAAGTCCCGGTTAGGTCATTCCTGTCTTTCTCAGGCAGACTCGATTTCATATGATGGTTGTTAATACTTGCAAAAGGGTGAACCTGAAATTACCATTATTTCCGATGCGCCCGCAAAGAATTTGTAAAATGCAATGAAGTTCGGGAAAACTTTTATCTCTATTCCAACCTTCTATCTGTCAAATAACTCTCTTAGGTATAAAACAATTCTATGAATGTTCAAAAGCTAGACTCAAACCTGATATCCAAAGTCCTCCGAGGAGACAGATCCGCGCAGTTTCAGCTTTTTGAACAGACCAAAGGCATGCTTTATACTACTTGCTATAGGATAGTGAACGATGAGGATGAAGCAAATGATGTGCTTCAGGATTCTTACGTGGAGATTTTCCAAAAAATCAATGCGCTAAAGCATCCGGAAGCACTAATTGGTTGGATGAAAACGATCACAGTTCGTAAGGCGATTTTACAGAGTAAAAAGAAAATCCACTTCGAACCGATAGAAAATGTAGAAATGGAATCAAATGAGGCCTTTGATTCTTGGTTTGATGCAGAGATGCTCGATCAGGCTATTTTGAGTTTACCGGCAGGAGCCAGAGCAGTATTTCTGCTTTTGTCAGTGGAAGGATATTCCCATAAAGAGTCCGCAGAAATGTTGGGGATTTCCGAGAGTACTTCCAAGTCCCAGTTGCATTATGCTAAGGCACTGTTGAAAAAGCGAATTACTAAACTACTGCAAGTATGAATAAGTATAATCCAAAACAAGATTTATGGAGTAAGATTCAGCAGCGGAAGGATTTCGACCTTCAGGTAAAGGAGCATGTAGCGAATCTTCCTGAGAGAATGCCTAAAGCCGATCTCTGGAACACCATAGAACGCGAACTTGACAACAAAACCCCAGTAATTCCCCTGTGGAAATACGGACTGGTAGCTGCTTCCATCGCATTGATTTTGGCTGTTTCCAGCATTGCGTATCTGAAATTTGGAGACAAGGATGTGAAACCTCAATTGATCACTGAGGTGAATGCTCCTTCTCCTGAACTTATAATCCCTGATGAAAAACCTATCGCTGAAACAGAATCTCCTTTAAATGCAGCTGTAGAATCTCAACTGGAAAAAACTAGAACAAATGCATCCCCTAAGCAGCCTGTCAAGAGGGAGACAATTGTTGCCATCGAGCTCCCCAAGCTTGATTTAGAAGATCTAGCCATTGAAAATACGGTGGTTTCTGAGTTGAAAGCTCCATCCATTCCCGAACCGGAGGAGCTACAGACACTGCATAGAGTCAAAATATCATGGGGATTTCAGGACAAGAAAAAACTCCAGACCACCTTCGGCTCTAGCAACCCTGAGAACATTGATAACCAACAAATCGGGAGATCTGAACAACCCAAAAATTCCATTAAGATAAATTTTCAAAAACAGTAAACAGCTAAATTTTCAAACTAAAATCATCATGAAAAGAATCCTACTCGTTTCTTGCCTGGCAATGCTATGCGCTTTTCAAGCCTCCGCCCAGGCAGTAGAAAACAAACTTTCCGCTTCCAATCAGGAATGGCTGGATAGAGATTGGCCGGTAACCGACACACTTGTATTTGATTTTCCAAATGAAAGCAAATTGGTCTTGTATTTTAATAACACAGAATTCACCACACAGGAGCTGACAGAGGAGTTTGAACCCTTACTTCGAAAAGCAACCAATTTTCCCGAATTCATCACCATTGCTTACCGGCTTGGTGAAAATTTCCCTTCCACCGGTTTAAAACATGTGAAATACCAACTTGAGAAAAAATACATTCCTTACATAGACAGTCTGGAAATGACCTTTCCTGTTGGTCTGGACTATACAGGAGGAGATTTTACGCCGGTAGTTGGATTCAGAGCCCTTGTGAATTGGCGCAATTTCTCACTTGGAGGATCCGTCACCAACACGGTTTATTTCCCTGAGCGGATAGAAAACAACGTCAAAGTGAACAGTAACTGGTTTGCAAATGCAGAATTCGCTTGGGAATTCGGAAACTCGGAGAGATCGAGAAGAAATATCTTTGGAGTGGGTTACTTGATCAATGAAAACAAAAGTCAACTATTCAGCGGTACCACGATGCAGGCGTATTACAATAGAAAATTGAGCAAACATATTTCCATCCAAGTAGGTGTGATCAGTACTGAGAACTTCAAAACCTTCTATCCTACTGTGGGTATTAGGTTCTGGTAGGAAATTTTTCTTTAAAACCTAAAAAGCCAGCGATCTGCTGGCTTTTTAGGTTTGGAGCTGAAAAAGTCTAATGTCTTGATTCTTATATCTAGCCTCTATTTTACCTGATTCTATCCACTGATTTGATCAAGGCTTCATCTTTTCTGATAAATCGATTGGCAAGCATATTACATACCATTGCTACCAAAATCGCCCAGAAGCCAATTTGGTACTCACCGTTATCAGTAGCAGCCAGTTCTGTATTCTGACTATTCGTGATTAAAAAAACAATTGCGACCAGGCCTACCATTAACAAAGAATTCATCATATTGATCATCATCTGTCTACCCCGATTTCTATATTGGAAGATAGAAATAATAGCCAAAAGCCCTACGAATGATGCCAGCGCAGCAATATACCAATTAGAGGACGTCTGAAGCACCTCCCCGGCAGCACTTCTCTGCTCCAAAAACAAAGCATTGAGATCCCATATTTCTCCGGAATCTGCTACTTCTTGTACCCAAAGGTCTAAGCCCAAAGTCAATCCCATGGCAACAGCCACGAGGAAAAGGAAAACTGATTGTAAGCGCTGGATCATTTCTTTCTGATTTTTTGGCAAAGAAAAGGCCTTATGACTTCATTACCAAGGAAAGCAGGTTTCTCGCCGTGATTTGCTTGGGAATAGTATCTTTGCAGCCGTATGAGTGAGCGCAAAAGATATTTCTTGGACTTAAGCTATAAAGGCACACGCTATCATGGATGGCAAATCCAAGAAAACGCATTTACTGTCCAAGAGGCCTTGGAAGCAGGACTTTCTACTTACTTTCGAAATCCTATCTCTGTGATGGGAAGCGGACGCACAGATACAGGTGTGCATGCAAGCATGCAGGTTTGCCATTTTGATACCGAACAAGAAATAGATAGAAGCAAATTTCTCCGGGCTATTAATGGCATATTGCCTAAGGACATTTCGATCAATGCTATCCGTGAGGTCAAAGAGGATGCTCATGCAAGATTCAGTGCCAAAAGCAGATCATATATCTATCGGATGATTTTACAAAAAAGTCCGTTTATAGAAGACTATGTCTGGAGACATTATTTCAATCCGGATATACACCGAATGAATGAGGCGGCCAAAATCCTTTTGGAACATCAGGATTTTGAGTGTTTCAGCAAGGTGCATACAGCAGTTAAACATTTTCGCTGTGAAATAAAATCGGCTCATTGGGAACAAAAAGATGGTGAATTGCAATTTCATATAACTGCGAACCGATTTTTGCGTGGAATGGTAAGGGCAATCGTGGGAACTCTCGTGGATATAGGGCTTGGCAAAATAGAATCTGCGGAAATGCATCAAATCATTGAATCACGAAATCGAAAGAAGGCAGGAAAATCAGCACCTGCATGCGGGCTATTTTTAAGCCACATTGAATATTCAGAAGACATTTATTTAGACTAGTTTACCTTGAGCTTAGAACAAGAAAAAACCTCCTCCGGCGAAATCGTCGATTCGAAAGTACTCAAGCAGTTATACGGCTTTGTGAAACCATACAAAGTTCAGTTCTACTTTCTGATCTTTCTTACCGTCGCTCTGGCTATTTTGGCTCCTACCCGCCCCTATTTTATCCAGATAGCAATAGATGACTATGTGGCTGTAGGCGACAGTGCAGGACTTTTGCGCATTATCTATTTGCTCATAGGGTTAATGATCGTGCAGGCCTTGGTGCAATGGGCTCACACTTATTACTCCGGCTGGATCGGCCAAGTGATCATCCGGGACATTCGTGTTAAGCTCTATAAACACCTCCTAAAGCTTCGCCTAAAATTCTTCGACAACACTCCAATCGGAAGACTGGTCACTAGAAATATCTCTGATATAGAAACGCTTGCGGATGTATTCTCCGAAGGATTGGCGGCAATTATCGGAGACCTTTTACAGCTGGTGACTATCCTCGGTGTCATGTTTTTTATCGACTGGAAGCTTACGCTGGTAAGTCTATCCACCTTGCCACTGATGATTATTTCCACCTATGTGTTTAAGGAAAAAATCAAGGTAACTTTCAATGATGTAAGAAATGCCGTTTCCAATTTGAATTCTTTCTTGCAGGAACATATCACAGGTATGAATATCGTACAGATTTTCAACCGTGAAGACCGGGAGTTCGAAAAATTCAAAGAAATAAACAAAGAACACAGAAGAGCACATATACGCTCGGTTCTCTATTATTCAATTTATTTCCCGGTGGCTGAAATTATCCAGGCGATTGGAATAGGTCTTGTGGTCTGGTACGGAGCAGTAGGAGTCTTGGGAATGCAAATCGAAATTGGGGTTTTGATATCCTTCATTATGTATCTGCAGCTTTTCTTCCGGCCTATTCGGATGATTGCAGACAGATTCAACACACTTCAGATGGGTGTGGTAAGTTCCTCCCGCATTTTCAAGCTGCTTGAAAGCGACGAGCACATCGCAAACGAAGGAAGTTACAGCCCCTCCAAAGTCAGGGGAAATATCAAATTGGAAAATGTCTGGTTTGCCTATGTAGATGAAGACTACGTGCTAAAAGACATCAGTTTCGAGGTAGAATCAGGCCAGACAGTCGCACTCGTGGGAGCGACAGGAGCGGGCAAATCATCCATTATAAATTTGATTTCCAGATTCTACGAAATCAATAAAGGAGATATTACAATCGATGGGCATGATATACGTGAATTTGAACTTGACACTTTACGCAAGCACATCGGAGTAGTCCTTCAGGATGTTTTCCTGTTTTCCAATACAATTTTCTACAATATCACGTTAGGTAATCCCGACATCACCCGAGAACAAGTGATGCATGCTGCCGAACTTGCCGGTGCAAAACGCTTTATAGAAAGGCTTCCGGGCGGGCTTGATTACAATGTGATGGAACGTGGATCTACACTTTCTGTCGGCCAGCGCCAATTGATATCTTTTGTAAGAGCTATGGTTTATAATCCGGAAATAATCATTCTGGATGAAGCCACCTCCTCTGTTGATACAGAAACAGAGGAATTGATTCAGGAATCCATAGAAACGATGATGACAGGAAGAACATCCATTGTAATCGCGCATAGGCTATCCACTATCCAAAAAGCGGATAAAATCATAGTTCTGCACAAAGGGAAAATAGTAGAAACGGGGACACATGATTCTCTATTGGAATTGGGAGGCTATTACACCCAATTGCATCAGATGCAACTCAAAACCATGGCGATTTAGCCTGATTATTGGATTCAATTTAAAAAACATCGATCAAGTGAAATACAGATTAATTACCCTGTTAGTATTACTACCATTCATGAGTTTTGCGCAAGAACGAGGAGTTGGAATCCGTCTGGGAGAGCCGCTTTCCATTACTTACAAAGATTTCATCAGTGATTACATTTCCATTGAAGGAATGATAGGAAGTGCAGGCATAAACGGTGCAAACTATTATCAACGAAATTTTGAAAAAAAACTTCCTGAGCCAAACGCATTTTACGTTTCCCACAGTGCCAGTAAAGGGCTTTCTTTCAATGTACGTTCTGCATATCATGAGGACATTACAGATATTTTTGGCATCACTCAAGGATACCTACTTGCCTACGGGGGCGCAGGCATTCAGTTAAGAACCACCAAAGTCACTTATTCTTATGTAGATGGACTTACTTCTTCCCTAGTGAAAAAAGACAGCCGTACAAATGTTGATTTTGGACCCGAAGCATTTATTGGTGCAGAGTACTATTTTGATGATGTGCCGATCTCTGTGTTTGGTGAAGCCGGTTTTTTTCTAGAATTGATTGACCGCATAGGCCATGTCAAAGGCCAGGGAGCAATCGGAGTTCGTTACCTTTTCTAAAAATGAAAAAAATATTGGTTTTAGCCATTGCGGTACTGAGCATTCTTACGATCGTAGGATATTGGGGCTTTGGCAAATTAGGCGGGAACACCCCTATTGAAGTACAACTGATCAAAACCAAACCCGAGAATCTTGCTGGTATAACCTACAGAGGAACTCCGGGTAACAAGGATTTGGGGGAGGTTTTCCTAAAGATCGAGACTCAAAAAGAGCTGCATCCCGGAAGCCTCCTTCATACCATTTATGAAGTAGAGCCTGCAGGAAAGCATGACACCATGGTTGTATTTGTCGCCATCAATCAAACGTTGCCAATTCCGGATTTAGAGTTTCGTTCCTTTGACAATAAGAGTTACCTACTTGCCACAATAAAAAGTAATAAATGGGTAATGCCGAACCCGGAGAGTGTTAAGAAAAAACTGAATAATTACGCAAAAGAGAATAAGTTGGAACTCAGTGGCGTTTATATAGACAAAATCATCTCTGAAAACGAAGTTCAGGTCATTGCACCAATCAGGTAAAAAGAAGTTAAGGATTTTTAACCAACCATTTAATGGCACAATTCGTGAAAGCATCTTACTAACCTTAACAAACTACTGTATGAAAAATATAAACTTATTAATTTTGGCTCTATTTGGGATGTTTGTATTCCAAGGATGCGAAGGGCCGCAGGGACCGCGTGGTGCTGATGGTGAACCGGGCGTTAACATTGTATCGGAAGTTTTTGAAGTAGAAGTGGATTTTACTGCTGACAATGATTACATGGACACTAGATTTTTTGAACCGCCGATCATAGAAAGTGATGTAGTACTTGCTTTTGTAATGTGGGAAGCGGACGGAGCAACTCCTATCTGGAGAGCAATGCCCCAGACAACATATTTTCAAGGAGGAGCTATTTTAGTATATAATTACGATTTCACCAGCAGTGATTTTAGACTGTTCTTAGATGGTGACGTGGACTTTGCTTCACTTGACGCATCCTATACAGAAAACCAACTGTTCCGTATAGTTGTTGTGCCCGGTGATTTCGCTTCCGCAAATGCCAGAATTGATTTAACTGACTATAATGCTGTGACTCAACTTCTTGGACTAACCGATGAAGATTTTAAACGAATAGAATAGAAATAACACCTTAAAACATTACCCTAAACCAACTGATTACCGCAAGCTGGATCGATGTCTTACATAGGTCCAGTTTTTTTATGTCCTCATTTTACCTACCAAAATTAAATTGGCTCTTATCTTTGTACCATGCATTTGAAAAACGACCTCTTACTCCGAGCCGCTAAAGGCGAACCTACAGAACGAACTCCCGTCTGGCTGATGCGCCAGGCAGGACGGATTTTGCCTGAATACAGAAAAGTAAGAGAAAGTGTCAGTGGATTCATTGAACTTGCACAAACTCCCGAACTTGCTGCCGAAGTGACGATACAACCGGTGGATTTACTGGGAGTGGATGCTGCTATTATTTTTTCAGACATTTTGGTGATTCCTGAAGCGATGGGCTTGCCTTATGAAATGGTAGAAAAAAGAGGTCCGTTATTCCCTAATACAGTACGATCTGAAGCTGATCTTAAGAAGCTGCATATCTCGGATGGTTCAGAACTTCGATACGTGACGGACGCCATTTCCATCACCAAAATAGCCTTGAATGGCCGTGTACCATTAATTGGTTTTGCGGGTGCGCCGTGGACTATCTTTTCCTACATGGTGGAAGGGCATGGCAGCAAAACATTCTCTACGGCCAGAGAAATGCTTTATACTCAACCGGCATTTTCCCATAAACTGCTTCAGATGATAACTGATAGCACGATCAATTACCTGAAAGCCCAGATCGAAGCAGGAGCACAATTGGTGCAACTCTTTGATAGTTGGGCGGGAATATTGGGGCCAAAACAATACTCGGAATTTTCTTTGCCTTATATCGCCCAAATCTGTGACGCCATTACCTCAGTTCCGAAAACTGTGTTTGCCAAAGGTGCATTCTTTGCCAGAGAAGAAATGGGCAAATTAACTTGCGAAACGATAGGTTTGGACTGGAATATGGGAATAGCCGAATCAAGAAAATTGATCGGGTCAGATAAAACATTGCAGGGAAATCTAGATCCTGCCGCACTTTACGGTACCGCCGACCAAGTGCGTGAAGCGACTATAGAAATGATGGCGCAATTCCGGGGCACGAGACACATTGCCAATCTTGGCCATGGCGTATATCCGGATATTAATCCTGAAATGGTCAAAGTCTTTATTGAAACGGTGAAAGAGTTTAAATAAGCAAAAAGAATTAACCGAGGGCAACAAAGTTATATGCGGACCCCAAAAAGTCATCCTGCTTCTCCAGAAGCAGGATTTCTCTGTTTAAATATCCTAGCTTCATTGATGTATATTTACCCGTAATTACATCAACTTAAGTTCGTCTCCAACCTTGATAACTCCTGTTGACAAAGCAACCATATTTTGCCCAAAAAGAATTTTGTTGCCGACTTTTCTATAGGTAGCCAAGGTTTTCAATGGCTCCGCACCTTTTATCCCCGTCTCTTGCTCCACAGTTATCAACACACAGCGGGCACATGGTTTTACTACCTGAAAATTGACATCACCTATTTGCATTTTCCCCCAGGAATCCTCTATAAAAGGTTCTCCGCCCGAAAAGACAATATTGGGGCGAAAGCGATTCATTGACACAGGAGCTCGCAAGCGGAAATTGAGATCAGTCAGGGATTTTTGTCCTATAAGCAAATAAGGCATTCCATCGGCAAAACTTACCGATTCTCCATTTACAGCATACCTTGGATCCACTTTTCGCTCCGTGGTACTTGGCATTTTCACCAAACGCACCCCCATACCCAACACGTCACTAAACCAATCGTCAAATTCCTTTGCGACCAACCGGGCAGCCATCTTATCATCCCAAACCTCTACCGAAGATATTTCTTCCCCTGCGGCGTCAAAGGGAATACGAATCAATTTACTAGGGTTGGAAAGGTGATATACAGTGAGTGAATCATCTCCGATTTCGACCTTTATCGCCGCCATAAGCGGGAATTTACGCTGAGAGATGAATTTACCCGTTTCATCCACCAGCATCCATCGCCGGTCTAATTCAAATCCCCTTTCTTCAACCTTAGCTTCGGAGAGCCTTATTCCGGCAAGGGATTTAATTGGATAAACATATATGTCTTGGATAAGTAACGATTCTGGCATAACCTAAAAATAAGTCTCTATGCTAGAAAATGCCTTCTTCAGATGAAAAAATTTTTAGCGAAAGAAGCAAATTCTTTCAAATAACTCCACACCGAAGCCACTATTTCCAATTCTCTATTGGCGGTAAGTATGCCTACTCCCAGCAAAATCACCAGACACCAGCGACATTTCTCGTTCATATTTCCCCTAAAAAATGGTTTCATTATAACTAGTAGATGCAAGTGAAGGCTAATTGGTTGCAAACCCAGATTGATTTTTCTTTAAAACTGTCAGCTTGGACATTTAGTATGAAGAAATAAATGACAATTCAGTGTTTTTCTTCCCTTCCACATGTCAACTTTTCTGCCAATGTGACACAAAATGCTGTGAATTCTCAGATGGCACATCCATTGAAGAAAGGGAGTTATATCAATTTGAAATAACTTAAAAACATATAATCATGGGAAAAATCATAGGCATTGACTTAGGAACCACCAACTCCTGCGTAGCAGTGATGGAAGGTAATGAACCTGTAGTCATCCAAAACAGTGAGGGAAGAAGAACCACACCTTCAATTGTGGCTTTCCTTGACAACGGAAACGGTGAGCGTAAAGTGGGAGATCCTGCCAAACGCCAAGCTATCACTAACCCTCAGAATACGATTTCTTCAGTGAAAAGATTCATGGGCAAAAAATTCTCCGAGATTTCCGAGGAGAAAAAACATGCTTCATATAAAGTGGAAAAAGGATCTAACGACACGGTAGCCGTAAAGATAGGTGACCGTTCTTATACTCCACAGGAGCTTTCTGCTATGATCCTTCAGAAAATGAAGAGCACTGCCGAAGACTTCTTGGGTCAAACAGTGACCGAAGCAGTTATTACAGTTCCGGCATATTTCAACGATTCCGAGCGTCAGGCTACCAAAGAAGCCGGTCAGATCGCAGGTCTTGAGGTTAAACGTATCATCAACGAGCCAACTGCTGCGGCATTGGCATATGGTATGGACAAAAAGCATCAGGATATGAAGATCGCCGTGTATGATCTTGGCGGTGGCACCTTTGACATCTCTGTATTAGAACTTGGTGACGGAGTATTCGAAGTAAAATCTACCAACGGTGATGTTCACCTCGGTGGTGATGACTTTGATCAAGTGATCATGAACTGGCTAGCTGAAGAATTTAAATCAGAAGAGCAAATCGATCTGAGACAGGATCCTATGGCGCTTCAGAGACTGAAAGAGGCTGCCGAAAAAGCAAAAATCGAACTTTCGAGCTCTGCTTCTACTGAAATCAATCTTCCTTATATCACCGCAACTCAAACCGGACCTAAGCACTTGGTAAGAACTTTGAGTCGAGCTAAATTCGAACAACTATCCGAAGATTTGGTGAGAAGATCTATGGAGCCTTGTAAGAAAGCTTTAGCAGATGCCGGCTTGACCCCTTCCGATATTGATGAAGTGATCTTGGTGGGAGGTTCGACGAGAATCCCAAAAATCCAAGAAGAAGTTGAGAAATTCTTCGGCAAGAAGCCTTCCAAAGGAGTTAACCCTGATGAGGTAGTAGCTATAGGAGCAGCAATCCAGGGTGGAGTATTGACAGGTGAAGTGAAAGACGTTCTTCTCTTGGATGTGACTCCGCTTTCTCTCGGCATTGAAACAATGGGGGGTGTATTCACCAAATTGATCGAGTCTAATACCACTATCCCTACCAAAAAGTCAGAGACATTCTCAACTGCTGCTGATAATCAGCCTGCTGTGGATATTCACGTACTTCAAGGAGAGCGTGCCATGGCCAAGGACAACAGAACAATTGGTAGATTCCAGCTTTCCGACATTCCACCGGCACAAAGAGGTGTTCCTCAGATCGAAGTGACTTTTGACATTGATGCTAACGGTATTCTAAATGTATCTGCAAAAGACAAGGGAACAGGCAAAGAGCAGAAGATCAAAATCGAGGCTTCTTCAGGGCTCTCTCAGGAAGAAATCGACAGAATGAAATCCGAAGCAGAAGCAAATGCTGCATCTGATAAAGCTGAAAAAGAGAAAATCGATAAATTGAACCAAGCCGACAGCCTAGTATTCCAAACGGAGAAGCAGTTGAAAGAATATGGAGACAAGCTTTCCGAAGGCAACAAAACTGCAATTTCAGGAGCACTTGAAACTCTTAAAGCTGCACATCAATCTCAAAACCTCGCAGGAATTGATTCCGCAATGGAAGGATTGAACAAAGCTTGGGAAGCTGCCTCTACGGAAATGTATAATGCCGCGGGAGCTGAAGGAGCGGGAGCAGCGGGAAATGACACAAATGCCGGTGCAGGATCTACTGATGCCGGTGATGGAGTCTCTGATGTGGATTACGAAGAAGTAAGCGAAGAAGAGAAAAAATAATAGCACCCTAAGCTAGACCAACTCAAAGGGCATCTGTGTAAAAACAGATGCCTTTTTAGTTACAGAGCCATTGATTAAGAATTTTGACTCTTATATAAATTTGATCAGTAGAAACCATAAGCCATGCAATTGACAGCAGAGAATAAACTTAAAAAATTGATTGTAGTGGGAGATCGGGTGTTGATCCGACTAAAAAAACCCAATGAAAAAACAGGGTCAGGTTTATACCTCCCACCCGGGATTCAGGAAAAAGAAAAAGTACAACAAGGCTACATTATCAAGGCCGGTCCCGGATATCCAATCCCGGTGGCTACCGATGATCATGAACCCTGGATGGACAGTGAAGAAAAGGTGAAATATGTTCCTCTTCAAGCCAAAGAGGGGGATTTGGCGATATTTCTGCTTACGGGAGCACATGAAGTTATTTACGAAGGAGAAAAATACTATATAGTCTCCCAAGCAGCAGTGCTTATGCTAGAAAGAGAACAGGATTTATGAGCGAAATACAAAAAGCCCGGCATTTACCGGGCTTTTTCAATTAACCTATTTAACATTTATCAAAAGGAAGTTTAATCCTCCCAGACTTTTTTGTTTTTAGCTTTCGGTCCTTTTAGTGGTTGTTCTCTTCGAACAAATACCGTTTCAGTTTGCACGTCTTCCCGTTTCCACACCTTCTCATTTTTGGCCGCAGGCCCCTTGAGTTCCAATGGCTCTATTTTAAACTTTAATGGCGAAGCATTTGCTGCACGTTCAGCAGCAGTTGCGTTCTTAGCTTTTGGACCTTTCAAGGTAGATTGCGAAAATCCCACTGCCGATACCATCATAATTGCAAGCAATAATACCGATCTCTTCATAACATGTATTGTTTAAGTTACACTCACTTATCTATACTTATACGTCAAGAAAAGGTTACGTAAAATCAGTATTATTTAGATGTTTTTCGATAAATCGTAAAATTATATTCTTTAAATTTTAAATACACTTATTTTATTTAGCTTCAAAATAACCTAACAACTCAATTTACAACAGCATTTTCGGGAAAATAAGCTTCGGGAAAAACCCACTTTAAAGTTTAACCCGGGGAAAATAAAAAACCGGGATGAAATTCATCCCGGCTTTAAAGATTAACAATAGACCCTGTTTATATTTTTAGAAAGCAAATACTGCAGCCAACATAAATGACGCTAAGCTCTTTGAATCATTCAAATCATTATCTTTAAAGAAGTCCTCACTCATAGAGTCCAATCTTAATTCGGGAATAAGTGTTAGGTTTTTGTTTATTCTTACGTTACCTGAAAGCGTAGTAGCAAAAACACTTCCTTCACCTCCATCTACAGCAGGTCTATCCAGACCAACCACTCCGTCAAGCCCTCCATTAAACACGCTGAAATATTCTCCTCGAAGACCGATGGAAAACATATCAGAAGTCTTTGCCTGCAAATAACCCGCAACACCAAAGAATCCTGCACCATCACCGTCCAGATCATCTATGCTCGATCCGTTATAAATTTCTCCCGCAGAAGTGGTATTATAGGTAGTGTTTAATCCTAGATAGATCGTCTCGGACAAATCGATTCCGGCTGTCAAATCCACCTGAAACAAACTTCCCATAGAGGACTGCCCAGAAACCAATGACTGACTATCTGTGTCAAGCTTGCCGTCTTGATCACCATATACAAAGTTTAAATACGCGCTTCCTGCATCAGCAGAATAACCCAATTGAGCTCCGAGTGTATATGTTCCCAAAAGATTAAATTCCGTCATATCTGTAGGATTCATCACGGCCGCTGCCAAAGACCACTTATCAGAAAGTGCAAAGTCCGCTTTCAAACCGGTGTGAGAGAATGGGCCATAGGAGAACATATATGAAGTGGAATAATTGAAGTTAGCGGTTGGGGAAATCACCTCGTACCCAAGAAAGGTATTGAAGTTCCCCATGGTTAAAGTCACCACATCGTTCACATTCCAGTACACATAGAGTTGATTCACAATCTGAGAACTACCGGCCATTCCTCCTGCATACATAGGAGAGCCAAAAACAGCATCTTCTCCTCTTGGTCCAAACACCAAATCCGCTACAGCTCCCACTTTCTCGCCTTGGTAAGTCGCAATTATATTTGCCATGCCCAAAGAAAAGCCTGGAAGATTGGCAAATGAGGAAGCTGGAGCTTGAATATTTTCGCCCTTGTTAGGGCCATTAAAATTTGTTCTAAAATACGCATCGACAGAACCGGAGAAAGTCAATTTAGACGGCTCGCTTTCTTCCTCGACAATGGTGACTTCCTGAGCAAAGCTCATGGAAGAAACTGAAAGCAGCAACGCAACTATGGATAGTTGAAATTTTTTCATGTTACAAATTGGTAATGGTTTAAAATAGGATTGATCAAATAAAGCCCACCAAGGGAAGAGCTCCTCCCCTGGCAGAGCAATGTTTTCTATAGACTATTCGTCGTAAACAATAGTATAGCCGCGGATTCCATGTTCGTGCGAGTCCAAGCCGTTACGTTCATGCTCTTCGGAGACACGGATACCTACCGTCTTTTTCAGGACAAAGAATATTAGGAAAGCAGCAGAGAAAGCAACAACTCCACATATAGCCACGCCTGTTAATTGTGTCAAGAAAGTGTGATCAGGATTGGTAGAAAAAATACCAACGGCCAGAGTCCCCCATATACCGCAAGTCAGATGGACAGAAACCGCACCAACCACATCATCAAGCCTAAACTTATCCAACAGCACCGCTGAATACACTACCAATATCCCTGCAACAAAACCTACAAATACCGCAGCCAAAGGATTGATCACATCAGCTCCGGCTGTAATACCTACAAGGCCGGCCAGTATGCCGTTAAGCACCATACCCAGATCCAAGCGTTTAAAGACTAAGTTCCCGGCAAGGAATCCTCCCAGCCCACCGGCACATGCAGCCAGACAGGTAGTTACCAACACAAATGAAACCAACGCAGGATCTGCGGATAATACTGAGCCTCCGTTAAACCCGAACCAGCCCAACCACAGCAAGAACACACCTATTACTGCCAAAGGAACACTTGACCCAGGCTTGTCCACAGTCTTACCGTTGACATATTTCCCGATTCTAGGACCAACTAATATTACACCTGCCAGTGCTCCCCATCCGCCTACTGAGTGAACCAAAGTACTTCCTGCGAAGTCATAGAAGCCCATCGCATCCAATGCTCCACCGCCCCATTTCCAGCTGCCGATTAATGGATAGACAATCCCTACATACAATAAGGTAAAAACCAAGTAAGCCCAAAGTTTTACCCGTTCCGCAATAGCTCCCGAAACTATCGTAGCCGCTGTAGCAGCGAACATCGCCTGAAACAAGAAGTCAGTCCAGTAGGTATAACCTCCGTCAGCGTATCCAGTGCCCACATCTGCATCTCCGGGAGAAAACCAGAACATGCTCCATCCCGATGCATCAAAACCAAACCATCCCGGCGTTTCAAACCCAGGATACATCAGGTAAAATCCCACTAGGGCATAGGACAAAATACCGATAATGGGAGTAATCGTGTTTTTAAATAGGATGTTTACTGTGTTTTTGGCTTGGCCAAACCCTGCCTCCACTCCCGCAAATCCCAAGTGCATAATAAACACGAGGGCAGTGGAAAGCATCATCCAAACATTGTTTGTCGTAAGGAGGTTTTGTGAAATCTCAGCAGACAAGTCCATTGTTGCGGCCACATCTTGGGCCAACAGTGTTGTGAAATACTTCATAGGTTAGATATAGTTAAAAGAACAATTTTCAGAATTTACGATAGGTTTACGACGCATTACTTGAATCGAATGTAATTATATTATTGGTAAAAAAACAAATCCATTTTTACATTTTCAGCATAAAAACATAATTTTAAATGTCATTTTATATCCATTTTTTACATTTTTTGCAAAAAAATACATGATATAGGTCATTTTGAGAACCTAACTATATTAAAAATATTATTTGGATAAAATCTATAATATTCTTCAAGGATGGCTACCATGCCCCCTTATCAGAACTTTATCGAAAAATAACCTATGTATTTGAGATAATATTTTGATAAATGAAAAATAACAGTTTTTTAAGTCAGCTTATGTGTTTTACGAAAAATATAAATTTTTGGAAAATCGATTTTTTTTCACGTCACTACCTTAAAAAATTACAATGAAGCACATAAAATGGATCAAAATATAAACCTACTGACATAAAAAAACCGGAGTAATCCGGTTTTTCATGTAAAAAAAAGAAGTACTGTTCACTATCTCACAAAACTTGCATATTCTTTGGCAAAATATGTAAGAATCACCTTCGCCCCGGCACGTTTAATACTCAGTAAGATCTCAAGCATAGCCCGGTCGCTGTCAATCCAGCCTCTTTCCGCGGAGGCCTTCACCATACTATACTCACCTGACACATTGTAAGCCGCTATTGGCAAAGGGAAGTTTTCTTTTAGCAGCCTAATAATATCCAGATAAGAGAGAGCAGGCTTCACCATTAGAAAATCCGCACCTTCTTCCGTATCCAAGCCACCTTCGATCAAGGCCTCCTGAGAGTTTGCCGGATTCATCTGATAGGTCTTCTTATCACCAAACTTGGGGGCAGAGTCCAATGCATCTCTAAAAGGCCCATAGAATGCGCTTGCATACTTGGCTGTATAAGCCATAATAGATGTATCTGTAAATCCGCTTTCATCCAATATTTCACGAATGTATCCAACTCGCCCATCCATCATATCCGAGGGACCAATAATATCGACCCCTGCATCTGCTTGGGCGAGGGACATCCTAGCCAAAATTTCCAACGTCTCATCATTTAAAATTTTTCCGCCCTTCACTAATCCATCGTGACCATCGCTACTGTATGGGTCCATTGCCACATCAGACATCAGACAAACTTCAGGAAACTGCTTCTTAATTTCCCGCAACCCCTTTAAATAAAAAGTCTCAGGGTTATAACTTTCGGAAGCCACAGTATCCTTCAAGTCATCAGGATAAGCGGGAAACACATCAAATGCCTGTATTCCAAGTTTCAAGCAACTTTCGATTTCACCTAGCATCGTATCGATGGAAAAACGATAAATCCCAGGCATAGAGTCTATCCCCTCCCGCTTATTAAGACCATTCACAAGAAACATCGGAAAAATCAGATCTTTTACTGAAAGGTTAGTTTCTTCTACAAGGTTTCTTACGGCTTCGGATTTTCGATTTCTTCGGGGTCTGCGTAGCATAATTTATTTGAAAAGGTTCTTAATCTGATCTATTGACAATTCTCTGTAATCATGAATATAACTACTGCACTTCGGCAACTCTCCTTTAGTATGGCTGGACAATACTCCGACTACTTTCATCCCTGCATTTAATCCTGCACTAACCCCCGAGAAAGAATCCTCAAACACTAAGCAGTTTTCAGGCCTTACACCAAGCTTGGACGCAGTTTGTAGATACACCTCCGGATCTGGTTTGTGCATAGACACATCTTCCGAAGCGAGCTGTGACTGCATCTGCCCTCCTATCCCCAGCGCACCTATGATTAGATCCAAGTTAGCGCGAGGTGCAGAAGTCGCAACCGCAGTGGGTAGACCTGTTGATTTTAACTCGGAAAAAAACTCTATAAAGCCTGAAATAGGATCAACTTCAGCTTTATAAATTTCTCTAAACAACCCCTCTTTCTCCTCTTCGAGCAACGCCAACTCCTCTCCCTCTATTTTCCTCCCAAGGAAATGACTCAGGATATACCCATTATTCTTGCCATACATATGCTCTGCATACTCAGCTTCAGTGGGGTTAAGATTCCTTTTCGCGAAAAAACGCTGGAAAGCAATGGAATGAAACGGATTGGTATGGCAAATCACCCCATCCATATCAAAAATGACAGCTTTTAACATGTGTTGGTTCAGTTTTATTAATGATGCAAAACTAAGCATAAGACAATTAAAAAACCTCCCTGGTTCCAGAAACACGGGAGGTCAATCGAAGGTCAAAACCTTACTTATTCCACAAATCCTTTAGGCACCCCAGGTCATCATCCTTCAAAATTCACTATGGTAGACTCAATTATATCACAGCACTCATGGATCTGCTCTTCAGTCATCACCAAAGGCGGAGCAAATCGAATGATATTGCCATGGGTGGGTTTTGCCAACAATCCATTGTCTTTCAAAGCAATACAAATATTCCAAGCGGTACTGCTTTCTTCAGAATCATTGATCACTATGGCATTGAGAAGACCTTTTCCCCTGACCAACTTCACGAGATCTGATTTCTCAACCAGCTTCTGCATTCTCAACCGAAATACATTGCCTAGCTTCTCGGAATTTTCGGCCAGTCTTTCGTCTTTCACCACTTCCAAAGCTGTCATTGCGATCCGCGCCCCCAGCGGGTTCCCTCCAAAAGTAGACCCATGTTGTCCCGGCTTGATGACATTCATCACGGCATCGTCAGCCAACACAAGGGAAACAGGATAAAACCCACCTGAAACAGCTTTCCCCAAAATCAGGATATCGGGTCTAACATTTTCATGATCTACTGCAAGCAATTTTCCCGTGCGGGCTATTCCCGTCTGAATCTCATCGGCGATAAAAAGAACATTTTTGGCTTCACATGCAGCTTTTGCCTCCTTTAGATAATTTTCTCCCGGCACATACACGCCCGCCTCGCCCTGAATAGGCTCCACCAAAAACGCAACCACATCCGGATCATCCACAACTGTTTTCAGCGCATAAAGATCATCATAAGGTATCTTTACAAATCCTGCAGTGTAAGGACCGAAATTCTTCCGTGCATTTTCATCGTTGGAAAAAGAAATTATTGTCGTTGTTCTTCCATGAAAGTTATTTTCCGCAACGACAATTTTAGCATGGTTTTCATCCACACCCTTTTTCTCGTATCCCCATTTTCTTGCTATTTTGATAGCTGTCTCCACTGCCTCAGCCCCCGTGTTCATTGGGAGCACTTTGTCAAAACCAAAATAGTCAGAGAGGTATTTTTCGAAAGGACCAAGCACATCATTATGAAAAGCCCTAGAAGTCAAAGTGAGCGTACCAGCCTGATCTATCAATGCATCTTTGATACGGGGATGACAATGTCCCTGATTAACCGCTGAGTAGGCTGACAAAAAATCATAGTACCGCTTTCCTTCTACATCCCAGAGAAAAACACCCTCCCCCTTCGCCAACACGACCGGCAATGGATGATAATTATGGGCACCGTACTTATCTTCTAATGCTATTGCTTGTTTGCTTGAACTAATAGTCTGCATGTTTTTCGTAATTTTGTGTACTATACTAATAAGGAGTCCTCCAAGGCCAAATATAGCAATTGCCTTTACCCTAACCATGAAAGATCCCAAGAAGCCCCTCCCAACCCCAGCATTAAGTTCGGAAGACTTTTATTTCAATGCTCAGGGATTGATGGTTTTCACCAAAAAGTACCACCTAAAACGGGGCTATTGCTGTGGAAGTGGCTGCAAACATTGTCCCTATCCAAAAGCCTGAGGTAAAAGGAAATATTTTTGAAATGCATTGTTGCAAATCCCCGAAAAGTTCCGATATTTGCAGACTCATTACAGAAACGGATACAATTTACTATACATTACCATGGCAAAAGTTTGTGACATTACCGGAAAAAGACCTCGAGTAGGTAACAACGTCTCCCATGCAAACAACAAAACTAAGCGTAGATTCTCCCCTAATCTTCACAAGAAGACGTTCTACGTTCCAGAAGAAGATGCATGGATCACTTTGAAAGTTTGTACTAAGGCATTGAAGACTATCAATAAGAAAGGTATCACTGCGGTTTTGAAAGAGGCTCAGGATAACGGGATGATTGTAATCAGATAATCAAGGTCACGACCCTTAAATCAATACAAAGATGGCTAAGAAAGGCAACAGAGTACAAGTGATTATGGAATGCACGGAGCACAAAGCTTCCGGTCTGCCAGGTACTTCAAGATATATCACTACCAAGAATAGAAAAAACACTACTGAAAGATTGGAATTGAAAAAATTCAACCCAATCATGAAGAAAGTAACTGTTCATAAAGAAATTAAGTAATCTAGCTCGGAAGCAATTCCGTTAAAAACGACAAGACCATGGCTAAGAAAGTAGTAGCAACCCTTAAAAAAGAAGGTGGCGTGTCTTACGCCAAAGTAATCAAAGCAGTAAGATCTGAGAAGACTGGCGCTTATACCTTCAGAGAAGAAATGGTTCCTTCCCCTCTGGTACAGGAAACCTTGAAAAAATAAGTTGCAATCGCAACATAAGGCATTCTAGTCCCTCTGTCCATCGGTCAGCAGGGACTTTTTCGTTATATTCCACTTTTAAAACGCACATGTATGGGTATCTTTGGTTTCTTTTCAAAAGACAAGAAAGAAAGCCTCGATCAAGGCCTTCAGAAATCAAGCGAAAATATTTTTACAAAACTCAGTAAAGCCGTCGTCGGCAAGTCCAAAGTGGACGATGAGGTTTTGGATGAATTGGAAGAAATTCTAATCACTTCGGATGTGGGTGTAGATACCACCATCAAAGTCATCAGAAGGATTGAAGAGCGGGTCGCTAGAGATAAATATGTCAACACTGCCGAGCTTGACATTATTCTCAAAGAAGAAATCGAAAATCTTCTCAAAGAGAACAACTCTCAGGATCTACTGGACTTTGATCTACCCGAAGGTAAAAAACCTTATGTAATCATGGTAGTAGGTGTGAACGGTGTGGGCAAAACTACCACTATCGGAAAACTTGCCAATCTATTCCATTCAGCAGGAAAATCTGTGATTTTAGGCGCCGCCGATACATTTAGAGCCGCAGCCGTAGACCAGTTGATTCTATGGGGTCAGCGAGTAGGTGTGCCCGTGGTTTCTCATGGGATGAATACAGATCCTGCTTCTGTGGCATTTGATGCCGTAAAACAAGGAGTAGACTCTAATGCCGACGTGGTCATCATCGATACAGCCGGTCGACTTCATACCAAAGTGAATCTAATGAATGAGTTGGGAAAAATCAAACGGGTTATGCAGAAATTTATCCCTGATGCTCCTCATGAGATTCTACTCGTATTGGATGGGTCCACGGGACAAAACGCCTTTATCCAGGCAAAAGAATTTACGAAAGTAACAGAAATCACTGCTCTTGCCATTACCAAATTAGACGGTACCGCCAAGGGGGGGGTAGTAATCGGCATCTCAGATCAATTTAAAATCCCTGTGAAGTATATTGGCGTTGGCGAAAAAATGACCGACCTCCAAATTTTCAATCGAAAGGAATTTGTCGACTCACTCTTTAAAAAGAAGTAAATAAGCAATAGATTCTGCGGTGATGCCAACTACCATATTTCCCTTATTTTATTGGCAAAACTACCGATGCATCACCACATCTAGGCAGGCCAAAGTGACTAAATGATAAATTCCATCTAATGCTTAAATCTCTTTAGTGGCAGAAAAGCGGATAACCCAACCAATCTTAATCTGATGCTCCGATCACTCTCGGAGCATTTTTTTTCATGAAATGGAACTTTATTTTATTTTTACCGTAATTCAAAATGATATCATTTTAACATCATATTAACATGGAAAAAATAACTAAACCCATTTCAGGATACGCGATGATCTTGCTCATTATTGTCCTATTCATTTTAGCTCTCTTACTTACCAGTCATCAAGGGCTAATTTTCATTAGTATTTTGGCTGCGGCAACTTCCCCTGGCTTCTTCATTGTCGAACCAAACAAATCTATGGTCCTCCTACTTTTCGGTGAATATAAAGGAAGTGTAAAAGCCAATGGCTTCTATTGGGTAATTCCATTTATGACAAAAAAGAAAATCTCATTGCGGGTACGGAATTTCGAAAACAAACCGGTAAAAGTTAACGACAAGATCGGCAACCCCGTAATGATTGGAACCATAGTTGTATGGCAAGTGGAAGACACATTCAAGGCTACATTTGATGTAAATGACTATGAAAACTTTGTCCATTTACAATCTGATGCAGCTATAAGGAAAATGGCCGGTCTCTATCCCTATGATAATTTTGAGTCGGAAGAAGCTGAAATCACGTTGAGATCAGGGGTGGAAGATGTAAATCACTCTCTAGAACAAGAAATCAGTGAGCGGCTCCACCATGCCGGAATCAAGGTGATTGAAGCTAGAATATCACATCTAGCCTACTCCTCGGAAATTGCTTCCGCCATGCTCCAAAGACAACAGGCCACAGCGATAGTAGCTGCTAGACAAAAAATAGTAGAGGGGGCTGTGGGAATGGTAGAGATGGCATTGGCAGATCTTAAACTCAAAGAAATTGTAGATTTTGACGAGGAGAAAAAAGCTGTAATGGTCTCTAATCTAATGGTGGTACTCTGCTCTGACAAAAGTGCGAGTCCGGTACTCAATGTAGGAACATTAAATCAGTAATAATGCCAAAGAAGAAAGCATTTGCACTACGGCTGGACGAGAATATGATGAAAGCACTCGAAAAATGGGCTGCTGATGAGTTCCGTAGTACCAATGGCCAACTTGAATGGATAGTGCGGGAATCTTTAAAAAAATCAGGTCGCTTACCAAAGCATGAATCAAGCAATCCAAATCTAGATTAAAATATAAAACTGCACTATAGAATAATTTTGAGTATATTTCTAGAATAAATCACTAAAAATTATGAAAAAACTAATATTTGTATTGTTCCTTTTAGTTGGGGTTGTTTACCTATCCCCATCGGAGGCTACAGCTCAAGAGGTAAGCTCTGCAGCGGTAGATGCCAAGGTTCAAGAAAAAGTAAAAAAGTCCATAGCGCAACTTGAAAAATATAAAGGGCAGCACGAAAAAGCCGTTGAAAAGCGCATAGATCTTAGAACAGACTTTGAGAAAAAAAATTCTGCGGGCAAGCTTTCTCCTAATGATGTAGCAAAAATCACCAAGAAAATTGACAAGCACTCCAAATCAATAGAAAAACTGGAGAAAAAGATGAAAAAGTTAGAAGTTTATATCAGCGAGAACTCATAAATCTGTTTCCAAATTTAATCTAGCTCAGGAGCATAAAGCAACTCCCCATTTTCGAAATCGTATAAAGTAAGGGCTCTTAACTCATAGTAGGCCATCCAATAATCACGTAAGGATTCATAAAAGGCTCTTTTATTAGAGTCTTTTTCATTTTGGGCAATATTGAGATTCGTAATAGTAACATTGCCTGTCTGATATCTTCGTAATGCTATATCATACCTTCGCTGAGCCACATCATCGGCTACTTTCGTGACATTCAACCGCTCCTTTATCATCAAGAAATTTTTAACCTTAGTGAAGATTTCCTCTTCAAAATTCACCATATCCTGCTGGACTGTATAATCAACTAACCGTTGATTTGCCATGGATTGTGCCATTCGGGCCTTACTTCTACCCCAGTCCAGAATAGGCACTGAGACTCCTAAATTCACCAAGGCCTGAGTGTTTGGGTTTTGATAAACATCTCCCCAAGAGTACGCAGTGTTATTTGTACCATAGCTGGCGTTTAATGTAGCTTCGAATCGCTGCCCCCTCGCCTGAGCTACCTCAGCTTCAGCTTCAAGTCTCCTTCGATCAAACCCCAAGGATTCTGACCTATTTTGAAATGCCAAATCTATCGCCTGCTCCACATCCACATGAAAGTCGGGGATTTCTGTAGGCGAAAACAATTTAATCTCAGTATTCTGGTTAAGTCCAATATAAGAATTCACAGCGAACAAAGAACTTTCCAAAGAAAGCTTGGCCTGTGCTAAATCCTGTTGTGCCTGCAAGGCCTGAAGTTCTATTTGAAGTAAGTCATCCTCATAAGTCATCCCTTTTTCATACCGCTTCTTTTCGATTGAGTAAATCCCTTCCGAATTTTCAAGATTTTTTGTGGCGATTTCAACATTCACTTGCGCAATCAAGAAATCAAAGAACAATGATGTCACCTGCATGGAAACGCTTTCCATTTCCTCAACATATTCCCGCTTGCTTTCTTCGAAAAGTAAAGGTGAAATTTTCTTATTCCACTTAAATGGATTGTATGCAAAAATCGGCTGTTGCAAACTGATATTAACCGGAGTGCCTAAAAACTGGGTTCTTGGCTCGTTCAGGTCGTTTCTAAAATTATCAAAACGACTGCTGGATGTGTTAACTGAAATCACTCCTCCTGTAGGTGCGATTACTTGCTGTAGCCCCAGACCAAGATCAACCAAGTTCTGATTAACCTCCCGATATCCTATTGATCCGTCAGGCTGAGTAACACCACTATAGGATCGGGTATAAGAAGGAATAGTTCCATTGAATCTAAGCTGGGGGTTGTAATCTGCCCTAAATTGGCGAAACTCCCAATATCTATTCTCTTTAATTGTCTTGGCCCGGAGTGAAGCAGGAGAATTATCCTTTGCCTGCTGAACCAGCTCCCTCAAAGTAAAGGTTGGCGTGTCCTGCGCCGTCACAACATTAATTGATGATCCACTAATAAGCAGTATAGTAAAGCATGGTAAAAAAAGTGATCTTTTGATTTTCATAAAGGCGCTATCTTAATTTGAAAAAGGCTAACTATTCACATCAACTAAAATACTGATTGATTCACCACAAACAAGAATCTTATTGCATTTGAAATCCTAAAAAACCTAAAAAAAGCAAAACATCCATTTAAATACCACTCCTTTTACCCCTTTGCGTAACTTGCAGTCTGATCAAAATTTATCATGAAGTCCATCATCAGTTTCGTTATACGATACGTCCCTAGACCATTATTGCAACGGGTAAGCCCTTTCGTCATGCAAGTTTTTGCAAAGCTAAATTCAGGGAAGGCTGTCACATGCCCAGTTTGCGGTCAAAGCTACAAAACATTTCTACCTTATGGCCGAATTGCAAGAGCAAATGCACTTTGCCCCAATTGCCTATCTCTGGAGCGTCATCGATTGATGTGGCTTTTCCTCAAAGAGGAAACAAACTTTTTCACAGCTCCACTCCGGGTGCTTCATGTTGCTCCCGAACATTGCTTTATTGAGCGGTTTGAAGCGCTGACAAACTTAGATTATATCACCGCCGATATAGAATCCCCACTGGCTAAAGTCAAAATGGATGTTCACGATATTCCATTTCCCGAAAACAGCTTTGATGTCGTCTTCTGCAACCATGTTTTGGAGCATGTAGAAGACGATTTAAAAGCTTGTACTGAGTTTAACCGTGTATTAAAGCCAGACGGATGGGGCATAATCCAATCTCCTGTATACCCTATCGAAAAGACCTTAGAGGACAAAACCATAACGGAACCCGCCGAACGCGAACGCATATTTGGACAGAGAGACCATGTGCGGAAGTTTGGAAAGGATTATGCCAAACGCCTTAGGAAATCAGGACTACAAATTGAAGAAAATTTGTTTGTAAAAGAGATCTCTCCTGAATTGGTAACGCAAAATGCACTTCCCTCAGAAGAAGTTATCTTTGTATGTAGAAAAGGGAATTAACCTTTTACGGACTTATTCAAGAGCTCATAAGGCAGCCCAAGCCCGTAAGACCAGAGTTGTAAAATTGAAGTAACATAACTCAATAGACCTACTTTTACAGAACGATTATGAAAGGTGGATGAAAGGATCACACCGACGCTCCAGATTAGGAACATGTATAAATTGAGATGGAAGAGCGGTTTATACACTAAATACAAAAGGGGAATTGAAAGACTAAACAACAGAAATGCCGTTGGTAACCAATGAACAATGGCAATGGCTCCAGGTTGAAATCTAGAAACATTCACCCGATTTCTCCCAAAAGAAAAAGCCTGTCTGACAAATGAAAGCAATGTGTTTTTGCGCTTATGGTACACATACGCTTCCTGAATCAATTCCAGCCTGAAGCCCGCCTTTTTAATCCTTATACTCCACTCTATATCTTCGCCACGATTAGGATCCAAAAAACCTCCTATCGTTTCAAAAACCCTTCGGGAAACCCCCATATTGAATCCGCGGGCCTGGTACTTGGACGGATCTTTTATTTTACCACGGATTCCACCGGTCGTCCAAATAGAAGTCATAGCAAAATCCATCGCTTTTTGTAATTCCGAAAAATCATCCTTCGCTGCATCAGGTCCTCCAAAAGCATCAAGACCTCTATCCTGAATGGCATTCGAAAGCTTTTCTAAATAATCGGAGGGCAAAATCACATCAGAGTCGAGGATAACAAAAAAATCACCGGAGGCAATTTTCATCCCATTGTTTCTGGCAAATCCCTGTCCTGTATTGGACTGTGACAAATAATGGATACACAGCTTTACATCAAAATCATTGACAACATTTTTCGAATCCTGCGTGGAGCCGTCTTCAATCACGATTACCTCAAAATCAGCGAAAGTCTGCTCTGTAAGGCTAAGTACTAATTCGCGTAACTCTTCGGGACGATTGTAGACCGGTATGATTACCGAGAACTTCATCAAAAGTCGAAGTTTATCTCCTCGTCAATTTTATATTCCGTTTCCTTGGATTGATTGGAAGTCATCAACTCCGCAATGAATCCTGTCACAAAGAGCTGGACCCCTATAATCAAAGCCACCAATGCTAAAAAGAATAGGGGTTGGTCGGTTATTTCCCTGACTTTATGCCCTTTGCTTAATCCATAGACTTTTTCAAAGATCAACCAACAGGTAATTATAAATCCAGCCAAAAATGAAAAGCTCCCCAAGAAACCAAAAAAATGCATGGGCTTCTTTTTATATCGATGCACAAAAGACACAGAAATCAAATCCAGAAAACCATTTAAAAACCGCTCTAAGCCAAACTTGGAATACCCATATTTTCTAGCCTGATGTTGAACAACTTTCTCTCCTATTTTGCCAAATCCATTCCATTTGGCAAGCAGTGGAATGTATCTATGCATCTCCCCATAGATCTGAATATTTTTTACAACCTTAAGGCGGTACGCCTTTAATCCACAATTGAAATCATGAAGTTTGATTCCGGAGATCCACCTTGTTACTCCGTTAAAAAACCGGGAAGGAATAGTTTTACCTAACGGGTCATGACGCTCCTTTTTCCAGCCGGACACCACATCAAACTTTCCTTCCATAATCATCACGTACAGTCCAGGGATCTCGTCCGGACTATCTTGCAGATCAGCATCCATGGTAATCACTACATCTCCACATGCTTTCTTAAACCCCGCATCCAGTGCAGCTGATTTGCCGTAGTTTCTGGTAAAATTAACACCTTTCACCACCGTAGAGTCGTGCGAAAGAGAATTGATAATTCCCCAGGAACTATCTGTACTGCCATCGTTTATGAAAATCAACTCATAAGAAAAGCCGTGATCATGCATGACACGGCTAATCCATTGAGTTAATTCAGGCAGAGACTCCTCCTCGTTAAATACGGGAACTACAACTGAAATTTGTGGCATATTAATACGAGAAATCTTCCTTTTTCTGGTTTATAGCTGCCACTATCAGCCCAAGGATTATTGCACCAAAAATTGCTGAAATAAATGTTGATACTGCAAAGAATTCAGGTGTTTGCATAAATTTCATAAAAGCTGGCAAACTATCAGGATCGGGAGCAGTTCCTCCCATTTGTTCCTGAGCCTGCATTTGAGCTTCAATAATAGAATCCACATATGTAGGATCTATGAATTTCATATATAAATAAAATCCAACACTACGTAAAACACCTCCTAATAAACCAACTAGAAGGCATATCACAAATGCCTTACCGAAAGCCAACAGGCCTGAATTCTCAGTTCTGTATTCTTTTGTAGCTAAAAAATAAATTGTAAAAGCGATGCCAACGGTTAAAAGAAATGAGATAATACCTGAGGCAATACTGGAAGAATTGCCTTGTAGACCTAGCATAGCCGTTATATAGGTGTATATAATTCCAATTAACCCGTAGATTAATCCCCATTTTTTAACTGTCTCAGATATTGGTGCCGAATTTTCCATGATTTGCTCGTTAGTTAGGATTTTTCCTTAAAATAATAGATATAATAATAGTAAAAAACAGTCCGGGAATGATTTTCCACAGCGCATCATTTAAAGCGATATCAAATGGCACCATGTTTTTGATGCTTTCCATGGTCAAGTCAAAAGAACTTTCCCCCACCTGCGTGATTATTGATTCCTTGCTACTTTCCAATACAGCAAGCTTTGAATCTTTAACCTGAACAAATAGCTCCGGGTGTATTATCAGTACTATCCATATTCCTCCCAAAGAAATAACTGCTTCCAACATATAAGCCACAAAACCTACAGACATGCCCTCTGCAAAAGACAAATAGCCCTCGTTGCTATATTCTTTGAAGAATTTAATAGCCAAAAATATGGCAATCGGAGTAATAATATAGCCAAAAATCAGCGTAAGATTGGTGGGATCGGGATAAAGGAATGACAACGTGATAAAAGCAAGGATACTCAAAGCACCAGCAAAACCTCCAAACCTATATGATGAACTAAAGTACTTATACATCCACTTCTATTAGCTGACCCTTTTGAATCACGTACTTCACTTTTCCTTTAAGATCACTTCCAAACCAAGGTGAATTGGATGAAAGTGATTTATTAGATTTTTCATCATACGTCCAATCAGCTTCAGGATCAAAAATTGTCCAGGACTGAGTTAGTTCATGAGGCAATATTTCTTTGGGACCACTTGTAATCTTTTCGATTAATAATGGCCATCCAAGTTCATTTTTAAGCAAAGCCATAGCAGGAAGAAACGTCTGCAAACCAACCATCCCGAAATGAGCAAGATCAAATTCCATAAACTTAGAATCTCTGTCTTCCGGCTGATGGTTGCTCACCAATGCGTCTATTGTACCATCCTTAATACCTTCAATCAAAGCTTCTCGGTCAGTATCTCCCCTGAACGGCGGTAATACTTTAAGATTTGGATCAAACTCCATCAAATCGGAGTCACTAAACAGCAGCTGATATATAGAAATATCCGCTGTCACATTTAATCCTTCAGCTTTTGCACCCCTTATGAGGCTAACTCCCTTAGCGGTGTTGATTGTCTGAAAATGAATCCGCCCTCCTGTATAGCGAACAATTTCTAAATTTCTTTGAATTGCAACATCTTCTGCAAGGTTAGGCATTCCTTTCACTCCAAGCATTGTGGAATTATCCCCTTCGTGCATATGCCCAAAGATTGCTAATAAAGGATCGTAGGCATGATCAAACAACACGCCATTAAACTTCTGCAGGTATTGAAGTGCCTTCATGTATCGGTCCCCATTTGCTAAAGGCTTCCTTCCTTCACCAAAAACAAAGACTCCTGATTGGTGGTGCATATCAAGGATCTCAGTGAAATTCTCTCCTTCGGTATCCTTGGTTACAGCCCCCTGAATCAAAAATTCCGGAGTATATCTTTTTGCCCTATTCAACACAAAATCTACATCTCCTTTTGACTGAATAACCGGCTCTGTATTTGGGAGAATGACAGCCGCAGAAAAACCACTGGTAACTAGACATTCCGCAAGACTTTCTATCGATTCTTTATACTCGTGTCCAGGCTCTCCCACCCCACATCGAAGATCTATCCAACCATGCGACAAAAGCCAGCCGGTAGCATCAATTTCCTGATCATAATGTGAAGTGTTGCTTGAAGCTATAGGTGTAAACTCTCCCTTTTCAAAAACGTAATCCTCAGGTTCTCCCAAACCATCAGGATGTATAATACAGAGACCTTTAAATAGAACGGACATTCAAATTTAATTTGATGCAAAACTGCAATAATATTCCAAAAATGAAAAATGGAATCAAAAATAGTATGGCGAAAGCTATCGATGCTAAAATTAAAGCCCTAACCACCAACCCTTCATCACAATAAACACGGGTTTAACTAAAGAAGCGGTAGCCCCCAAACGCAAAAAAGCCAGCATAGTGCTGGCTTTTGAATAAATGAGGCGGCGGCCTACTCTCCCGGGTGTAACCCCAGTACCATCGGCGCTGCAGGGCTTAACTTCTCTGTTCGGGATGGGAAGAGGTGGGACCCCTGCGCCAGGCCGCCTAAATCTTTGTGGCTATACATCACATAATATCTTAAGTTCTTTCCAGATACCCCGTACCTGGGAAAACAACATGTCTTGGCAGAAACTGTAACAAACAGCGCGTAAGTTTTTGGGCAATTAGTACTACTCGGCTATGGCATTGCTGCCTTTACACCTGTAGCCTATCGACGTCATCGTCTCTGACGGCCCTAGTTGGAAGTCTCATCTTGAGGGGAGTTTCGCACTTAGATGCTTTCAGCGCTTATCTCTTCCCGACGTAGCTACCCGGCAATGCAATTGGCATCACAACCGGTACACCAGCGGTCAGTCCAACCCGGTCCTCTCGTACTAAGGTCAGGTCCTCGCAAACTTCCCACGCCCGCAACAGATAGGGACCGAACTGTCTCACGACGTTCTGAACCCAGCTCGCGTGCCACTTTAATGGGCGAACAGCCCAACCCTTGGGACCTTCTTCAGCCCCAGGATGTGACGAGCCGACATCGAGGTGCCAAACCTCCCCGTCGATATGAGCTCTTGGGGGAGATCAGCCTGTTATCCCCAGCGTACCTTTTATCCTTTGAGCGACGGCTCTTCCATTCAAAACCGCCGGATCACTATACCCGTGTTTCCACCCTGCTCGGCTTGTCGGCCTTACAGTCAAGCTCCCTTATGCTATTGCACTCCACGTACGGTTACCAAGCGTACTGAGGGAACCTTTGGAAGCCTCCGTTATCCTTTTGGAGGCGACCACCCCAGTCAAACTACCCACCAAGCAATGTCCCCCTATACAGGGGTTAGATACCAGACAAACAAAGGGTGGTATTTCAACAGTGACTCCACGGATCCTGGCGAACCCGCTTCAACGTCTCCCACCTATCCTACACATCATTTGTCCAGTACCAATACTAAGTTGCAGTAAAGGTGCATGGGGTCTTTCCGTCCCGTTGCGGGTACGCGGCATCTTCACCGCGACTACAATTTCACCGAGCTCATGGCTGAGACAGTGCCCAGATCGTTACACCATTCGTGCAGGTCGGAACTTACCCGACAAGGAATTTCGCTACCTTAGGACCGTTATAGTTACGGCCGCCGTTTACCGGGGCTTCGATTCAATGCGTCCCTTGCGGTAACATCCCCTCTTAACCTTCCGGCACCGGGCAGGTGTCAGGCCTTATACTTAGTCTTGAAACTTTGCAAAGCCATGTGTTTTTGTTAAACAGTCGCCTGGGCCTCTTCACTGCGGCCCCCGTCGCCGGGGGCGCCCCTTCTCCCGAAGTTACAGGGCCATTTTGCCGAGTTCCTTAGCCATGATTCACTCGAGCACCTTAGGATACTCTCCTCGACCACCTGTGTCGGTTTGCGGTACGGGTAATTATACGCTTAGCGCTAGAAGTTTTTCTTGGAAGCCCTTAGGATCACTATCCGCCTGTCCGAAGACGCACGGTACTGTCAGCTTCGGCTAAACCCACGCATTTTACTATGGGTCCAATACCTACTGCCTTTAACGCGGTATTCCGTCACCGCGCGGATCTTTCATCACTCCGTCACTCCATCACCTGTATAATTAGTATGGAAATATTAATCCATTGTCCATCCACTACCCCTCTCGGGTTCGCGTTAGGTCCCGACTAACCCTGATCCGATTAGCGTTGATCAGGAAACCTGGGTCTTGCGGTGTGCGGGTTTCCCGCCCGCATTATCGTTACTCATGCCTACATTTGCTTTTCCAAAAGCTCCAGCACGGCTGACGCCATACCTTCACCGCCGTTGGAATGCTCCCCTACCACTCGCTCCGATAAATCGGAGTCGAATCCTTCGCTTCGGTACCGTGTTTGATGCCCGATTATTATCGACGCCCTGCCGCTCGACCAGTGAGCTGTTACGCACTCTTTAAAGGAATAGCTGCTTCCAAGCTAACCTCCTGGCTGTCTCTGCAGCTGGACCACCTTTGTTCAACTTAACACGGATTTGGGGACCTTAGCGGAAGGTCCGGGTTCTTTCCCTCTCGGACTTGGACCTTAGCACCCAAGCCCTCACTGCCGGTTCTGTATGACGGCATTCGGAGTTCGTCAGGATTTGGTAGGATTTGACTCCCCCTAGTCCTATCGGTAGCTCTACCTCCGCCATACAATTCCCGACGCTGTTCCTAAAAACATTTCGGGGAGTACGAGCTATTTCCCAGTTTGATTAGCCTTTCACCCCTACCCACAGCTCATCCGGAAACTTTTCAACGTTTATCGGTTCGGTCCTCCATTGTGTGTTACCACAACTTCAACCTGGCCATGGGTAGATCACTAGGTTTCGCGTCTACCCCCACCGACTAATTCGCCCTTTCAGACTCGCTTTCGCTCCGGGTGCGGCACTGAATGCCTTACCCTTGCCGGTGAGGAGTAACTCGTAGGCTCATTATGCAAAAGGCACGCCGTCACCACACACAGTGGCTCCGACCGCTTGTAAGCGCACGGTTTCAGGTTCTATTTCACCCCGTTATTCACGGTACTTTTCACCTTTCCCTCACGGTACTAGTCCACTATCGGTCTCTCAGGAGTATTTAGCCTTACCGGATGGTGCCGGCAGTTTCAATCGGGATTTCTCCGGTCCCGACCTACTCAGGATACCCGTCTCAAAAACAACGATTCCGGTACGGGACTATCACCCCCTGCGGTCAGCTTTCCCACGCTGTTCCCGTCTCGTCGTTCTTGATTGTACAGGTCCTACAACCCCGCCCATGCCGTGACATGGACGGTTTGGGCTCTTCCGCTTTCGCTCGCCACTACTCACGGAATCATTGTTATTTTCTCCTCCTATGGGTACTTAGATGTTTCAGTTCCCCACGTTCGCTTCCCTTGCGGGATCCCCGATAAATCGGGGGGGTTGCCCCATTCGGATATCCACGGATCAAACCGCATTGGCCGGTCCCCGTGGCTTTTCGCAGCTTATCACGTCCTTCTTCGCCTCTGAGAGCCTAGGCATCCCCCGTGCGCCCTTATTCACTTACTCTACTCGTGCGGCGCTCGCGCACCGCCTCTGTTACAATTTCTGCTAAACATGTCAATGAACTTTGTCTCCCCCCTTCGGGGGAACGTGTTTGAAGCAATGCAAGACTCCTGGTGACAGGGACTTTTCCAGAAAGGAGGTGTTCCAGCCGCACCTTCCGGTACGGCTACCTTGTTACGACTTAGCCCCAGTTACCGGTTCTACCCTAAACAGCTCCTCGCGGTTACTGCCTTCAGGTCTACCCGACTTCCATGGCTTGACGGGCGGTGTGTACAAGGTCCGGGAACGTATTCACCGCGCCATGGCTGATGCGCGATTACTAGCGATTCCAGCTTCACGGGGTCGAGTTGCAGACCCCGATCCGAACTGAGACGCACTTTTAGAGGTTGGCATCTTATTGCTAAGTAGCTACCCGCTGTATGCGCCATTGTAGCACGTGTGTCGCCCTGGGCGTAAGGGCCATGATGACCTGACGTCGTCCCCTCCTTCCTCTCTGCTTGCGCAGGCAGTCTGTCCAGAGTCCCCGCCATTACGCGCTGGCAACTGAACATAGGGGTTGCGCTCGTTGCGGGACTTAACCCAACACCTCACGGCACGAGCTGACGACGGCCATGCAGCACCTTGTTTCGGGTCATTGCTGACTGCACTGTCTCCAGTGCATTCCCTCACATTCTAGCCCAGGTAAGGTTCCTCGCGTATCATCGAATTAAACCACATGCTCCACCGCTTGTGCGGACCCCCGTCAATTCCTTTGAGTTTCACCCTTGCGGGCGTACTCCCCAGGTGGATTACTTAACGCTTTCGCTTGGCCGCTACATCATATAGACATAACAGCGAGTAATCATCGTTTACGGCATGGACTACCAGGGTATCTAATCCTGTTCGCTACCCATGCTTTCGTGCATCAGCGTCAGTTGTTGGCCAGTACAATGCCTTCGCTATCGGTGTTCCTGACGGTATCTATGCATTTCACCGCTACACCGTCAATTCCATGTACCCCTCCAACACTCAAGCTGTCCAGTATCAATGGCACTGCCCCGGTTGAGCCGGAGTCTTTCACCACTGACTTAAACAGCCGCCTACGCACCCTTTAAACCCAATAAATCCGGACAACGCTTGCACCCTCCGTATTACCGCGGCTGCTGGCACGGAGTTAGCCGGTGCTTATTCATCTGGTACCGGCAATTTCCCCCGCAGGGGCATTTTCTTCCCAGATAAAAGCAGTTTACAACGCAGAACGCCGTCTTCCTGCACGCGGCATGGCTGGGTCAGACTCTCGTCCATTGCCCAATATTCCCTACTGCTGCCTCCCGTAGGAGTCTGGCCCGTATCTCAGTGCCAGTGTGGGGGACCTTCCTCTCAGAACCCCTACTGATCGTCGCCTTGGTGGTCCGTTACACCCCCAACAAGCTAATCAGACGCATGCCCATCCCATACCGATAAATCTTTAACTGTAAAGAAATGCCTCTTCACAGTGCCATGGGGTATTAATCCAGATTTCTCCGGGCTATCTCCCTGTATGGGGTAGGTTGCATACGCGTTACGCACCCGTTCGCCACTCTCAACTACCCGAAAGCAGTCTACCGTACGACTTGCATGTATTAGGCCTGCCGCTAGCGTTCATCCTGAGCCAGGATCAAACTCTCCATTGTAAATTATCATTATATACACTGTCCGTGAAACCGCACGAAGCAAGTCCCACAAACGTCTCCCTGTCTGTTACCAGGTTAATTTTTTTTTCGTCTTACATTACTTCAAAGAACTTGGTACCGCGCATTTGCGGTCTCTGTCAGAGGCTTCAACCTTTCGGTTTCCGTTCCGTTTTTTCCCCTTCCCTGCCGAAGGGAGTGCAAAGGTAAGAGAGATTTTTTAATCTGCAATACGCTCTGCCAAAATTAATTTTTAAAGTTTTTCGGAGGCTTCTCCCTCCCCGCTTTGTCCCCTTCCCTGCCGAAGGGTCTGCAAAGGTAAGTGGTCTTTTCTGACTTCCAAACACCCTCGCAAAATTAATTTTTTCAATGCTTCTTCAGAGCCTTTCCTCTCTTTCCCCGGCTCCGTATGCGCCGTTTGGGAGTGCAAATATCTCCCTTTTTATTTTACCGGCAATAGATTTCTGAGACTTTAACGCTCATTTATCATAACCCGCTGATAGAGACAGAGAAAAATTGCTAAAGTATCTTTTCCTGTTTCTTAGCCTCTAATCCCATCCGTACAAGAGGAAATTCTGCCACTATTATATTTTCAAATAGTTTCTTCTGTTCTATATAGAATTCAGCTCAATATCGGAATGTGGGGAGAGGCGGATGATACTTTTTACGAGGATCCTGGGACGAGAAAACATACCTGACAGAAACTTCGTGGGCTCCGCCTGTCATACGCTGACCCAACTTTGAAATAGAGTAATCAAAACTATATCCAAAATCCAGCCCCGAGTCTAATTCAATCCCAATCAACCCAATTAAGGATTCATTATTTGGTAAATTATACTTGGTAGGCAGACCCCGATACCAAAATCCAAGAATCAAAGGTTCGAAATAAAACTCCGCTCCAATGTCTAATTGATCAAAAACGCCCTGAGACTTATAATTAAATGCAAATGCCAGCGACCTTTCCTGATCCGTATTGTTGAAATAATCATTGATATTCCCCGGAGCAAGACTAAACCTTACTCCCCCGTGCAAAGAATATTTGACCGGAAGCCTGTTTGAATTTATTTCCAAATAACTAATCTGAGGTTTCAATAAATGAAAAGCAGAAAAACCAAACCAAAACTTATCTTCATAATATAATAGCCCCGCATTCAGATCCGCTGCCCTCAACTGACTGTCACCGGAAAATCCCATTCCCGGATTCCCCACTATCACTCCTTTTTCTATATCTAGTTGGGTACCTAAAATAACCCGGTCAAAAAGCACATCCCTCGACAAAAAACTTCCTTGGGCTCCCACGTGAACAAACCGTTTTTCACCCAACTGTAATCTATAGCTGTACACCAAACCAACTTCGTCAGTCCTACTTTGGGTGAAAGATTCTCTCGCTCCGGATACTACTATCCCAATTCCGGAATTATACTTTTCGGAAAAATGATCTGCATAAGCAGTATATGCGATAAAACTTTGATCTAAGGCAGGCCATTGATTCCGAAAGTTGACTCCCACTCTAGTAAGACCTGTACTTCCCGCCAGCGCTGGGTTCAAATAAAAGGGATTGGCATAGAACTGTGAATACTGAATGTCTTGGCTGAAAGCCTCTGAAGCTGAAAGTAAAACAAGAACAAAAATTAGATAAACCCGCATCATCTGATCAGCTTGAATTTACCTGTCTTAGTCACTTTTTCCCCATCAGTAGCGACCCCATTGTATCGATATACATAAATGCCCGCATCCAGCAGCTTTCCTTCCAACGTACCGTCCCATCCCGGGGTCATTAAATCATCGGTTTGAAAAATGAGATCCCCCCAGATATTAAAAATCAATAGCTCCCCTGAAACCAATCCTTTGGATTTTGGGGCAAAAAATTGATTTTCACTGTCTAAAGGAGTAAACCCGGTAGGAAACATTATCCTGTAGCTTCGCAAAATTGAGACTCTTTTAATCTCTGTTGATTCGCATCCCCACTGATTCGTAACGGTAAGTCTCACATCAAAAAGTCCTTTTTTACCATAACTATGGGTAGGGTGTTGCTCAGAAGAAACAGTACCATCGCCAAAATCCCAACTCCAATTTTCAGCATCCAGACTAGACTCATCTGTAAACTGGAAGACATCATGAGGAAAGAATCCTCCATCTTCCTCACCTTTTACTCCTGTTTCTTGTATTTCAAATTCGAAATCTGCCAAAAGCTCCTCTTCAAGAATTATAAGTTGAAGTGGCTGCGGGGAGGAATAACATGCTAAATCAGCATGCTTAACCTGAAGTTCATATTCACCGGAAAGTGAAACCTCCTTCATTTCATCATTCAGATAAATTTTCCCTCCACCTATTAGCTTATACGTATAAGCGAAAGGATCATAGTTTGAAATAATACTTGTTACATCTATCCCCTTTCCCGGGATGCATTCCACCACAGGAGAAGGAAAATCAAAATCAGGAAATCCGGGAAAATTCACTAAAACCCGAGGAGAGATTGCCGGACAATTCAATTGGTTATACGCTTTTACCCAATACTCCCCTTCGGCATTCGCTGTGTATTGTGACGAGACAGCCCCTTCGATGAGCTTATTATCTTGATACCACTCAAAGCGATCATATACTTCATCACCTTGAGCCCTCAAAGCCACACTCTCCCCTTCGCACAACCTCACACCTTCAATCAAATCATCGCTATCGTTTAAGATAATATTCACCGGAACAGGGGATTCCTCAATTTTCAATGTTATGGCATTGCCCGAGGAGCTTTTTCCGTAATTGTCAGTAATCCTATAATAAGCAGTCACGGTTTGGCCTGTGAACCCGACATTTGGAATAAAGCTAAAATCCCCTCCATTTACTCCAGCCTTGAATGTACCTTGAGCCAATTCTAAAGTACCATTTTCCTCAATACATTTTCCCTGAGCACATATATCCCCGTTTTCTTCAATATCCGCCAGTGACTTATAAAATTGTAGACATCTAATCTCGCTGTTTTCATTGGGAAGGACTACTTTTTCATCTGTGATGTAGTACCGATTCTCCTGCCCTTCACAAGCTGTAAATTCCCCAAAATCTACTCCATCCGGATTCATCAATCCCTTATCATCGGAAACTTCTACAATCAAATTTCGAATCTCGTGAATATTTGTCTCACCGCCTGTAGATGCAGCAAATCCGATTTTCAGGTTCTGGGGTGCTTCATATGTAAAAGCCGTGGCTGGGAATATGGTTATTGTTCTGGGCTCGTTTGAAACAGTAGTCACGACCATCTCAAGATTGACAATATAACCAACACCATTCGGGTGTGGCTCAAGCTCAAGAAAAACCTTCCTATACCCCGGCTGATTCAAATCTTCTACCCGGCTAGTTCCAAAACCACCTGAACTCAAGGGAAACTGATACTCCACATCCAGTGCTAGATCGGCATTCCCCGGAGGAGGGTTGTACGTTATTTTACCATTTACAAAGTCGTAGCCATTCAATCCATTCCCTCCACTTCGTAATACTATACTGTTGGGAAAGAAACCGGCATTTCCTCCCAAGAATCCTCCACTTTTATTTTCCGAAGAATTACTAAAATTACCAAAACCGTCAAAACCCAATCCCATATACGCCCCCGTCAATCCAGGTAAGTTATCTTTCTGAGCATATCCCAAAGATCCCCCAAATCCTCCGGGGCTAAAATTCGGGGTATCTCCATCAAACAAAAATACTGAAAGACCATCTGCTCCAGTTCCTCCATACATGAAATATTCGAATGATGCTTTGATACCGTAAGCCGAAGAAAACGGTATATCTATGTATATAAATCCATTTTGATCTCTGTCAGCATCTGTCAAGCGAAGTGCTACATCCACCAATCTTGCACTACCCCCAAAAACAGTTACTAAACCCGCAGACTCCTTTTCCGCAAAAGTTTCACAATAGGGAAACCCGACCTGCGAATATGCCCTGAACGACACAACAAAAGACAGTAGGGCTAAAAGCAAAAATCTCAATTCTACACATGGTTTATAATGGCACAGCCAAAATACACTTTATTTAAATGCGTAGATATAAAAAAAGCCCTTGATATTAAATCAAGGGCTTCAAGTAAGTTGGGTATAGTTAGCGTAGAATCGTTTGAGTACGATCCGGACCTACAGAAACCAACTTGATAGGAACTTTTAATTCGCTTTCGAGATATTCCACATAGCCTTTCAATTCAGCAGGAAAATCGTCATATGAATGGATATTTTCCAAAGAGCAATTCCAACCTTTCAGCGTTTTATAAATCGGGGTAACCTCCTGCTCAGTAATCTCAAAGCTCAATTTGTCAATTTTCTCTCCATCAGGTAATTCGTAATGAGTACATACTTTGATTTCCTTGAAAATATTCAGAACATCACCTTTCATCATAAACAATTGAGTCACTCCATTAATCATGATAGAATAACGAAGAGCAGGCAAATCCAACCAGCCACATCTTCTCGGCCTACCGGTAGTACTCCCAAATTCATTCCCCTCTTTTCTCATATCTTCGCCATCCTGATCAAATAGCTCGGTAGGAAAAGGGCCACTGCCCACCCTGGTACAGTATGCCTTGAATATGCCGAAAACCTCACCGATTTTGGAAGGAGCAACTCCCAATCCTGTACAGGCACCGGCAGTCATCGTGCTACTACTCGTCACAAACGGGTAACTGCCAAAATCCACATCCAACAACGATCCTTGAGCCCCTTCAGCCAAAATCTTTTTATTGGCATCCAACGCTTCATTTACTACATATTCGCTGTCGATTAGATTTAAGGTCTTGAAAAATTCAACTGCAGCGAAGAATTGCTCTTCCATTCCAGACAATTCATCCAATGGATGCTTATAGAAAGAAAGAGTAGTTTTATGCTTAGTTACAAGTGCTTCATATTTTTCCTTAAAGTCAGGACTTAGAATATCCCCTACCCGAAGCGCTGTTCTTCCAACTTTATCCTGATAGGTTGGCCCGATTCCTTTTAACGTTGATCCGATTTTCTTATCTCCTTTGGATTGCTCCAATGCGGCATCAAGTAATTTATGTGTTGGGATGATAATTGTGGCTTTCTTAGAGATTACCAGGTTTTTCATATAATCGATAGAGAATTTACCCAATCCATCTATTTCCCTCTTCAGGACAATCGGGTCAAGTACGACACCATTGCCTACTATATTAAGTATCTGTGAGCGAAATATCCCCGAAGGGATCTGATGCAAAACGTGCTTTATTCCGTCAAACTCCAAGGTATGCCCGGCATTTGGACCTCCTTGAAAACGGGCTACAATTTCATACTCTGGCGCTAATACGTCTACTATTTTTCCTTTTCCTTCATCTCCCCACTGGAGACCTAGAAGTACATCCATCTTCATTTGATGTGCGGTCTTATCTGTTACACTTGACTTTTTGAAGCGTGAAATTTGCGATAAGCCTATAGAAAACCAAGAGAATGGGGGTAATTATTTCTTTTTGCCCGGATTGACACAGTAATGACACATTGCATCCTCCCCCTGTTGAGCTTTGCCCCAAAACACCGAACCATACTTGGTTTTCATGTAATTAGGTTAAAAAACCGGAATACGATTCTGTAAGGCTAATCTCCACAGGTATTTGAAAACTCTCATCAAACATTTCCATAAAACAGGTCTAATCAGCCCCTTCTTACCCTTAAGCAAGGGTAAAAGAAACTACATCTTCTTCTTAAATTCATCCACTGAATCAAAAACCGTAAAAATATTATTCAGCTTGGTTATTATAAGCAATTTCTTCACATGCTCGGAAGGAGCTGTCAAGTAAACCTCACCGTCTTTATTTCTCATCTTTGTAAGCATCGTGATCAAAAGGCCAATTCCACTAGAACTGATGTATCTCACTTCACTAAGATCAACCACAAATTTTTTGCCTCCTTCTTCCACTGCATCAGAAACAACCTCGACCAATTTTGGCCCCATCTCATCCCCTATCAAATCACCCTGAATAAATAGATAATGAGCCAACTCATCTTTACTCGTATTATAAGTCAACTTCATGGAGTATCTTCTTTTCGGTTATCACAATTCTCTTTGGTACAATTACCATACAATATCAAGGAGTGGTGTAGCACTTTGAAATTCAAAATTTCTCCTACAGTATTTTGTATATTCTGGATTCGAGGATCACAAAATTCAAGTACTTGACTACAATCTGTGCAGATCAGGTGATCGTGCTGCTTGAAGCCGTAAGACTTTTCAAATTGAGCTAGATTTTTGCCAAACTGATGCTTGGTCACCAAATCACATTCTACCAATAGATCCAACGTATTATAAACCGTCGCCCTGCTTACACGGTAGTTCTTGTTCTTCATACTGATGTACAGTGACTCTACATCAAAATGACCCGTCCGGGTATAAATTTCTTCGAGGATAGCATAGCGCTCAGGAGTTTTTCGGAGCTTCTTTGTCTCAAGATAAGCTGTAAATATCTTTTTTACCTCTTCGAAGTGAGTAGTATTCAAAGGCATTTGCTGGGTGTTTTTTTAAATATAACTTTTGTAAGTAAGAAAAGATTCATTGGGTCAATCAAACCTTGAAACCTTCAATATTCCGTCAACCTCCACTAAGTTTTCAATCAAATTATCAAGATGCTCAGTACTATGCACATAGAGCTTAATCGTCCCTTCAAATATACCTGCATCTGAGTCTACTGTGATCGATCGCATATTTACTTTTAATTCATTGGAAATAACTTTGGTCACATCATTGATGAGTCCCACACGATCTGTGCCTATAATCCGTAACCCGGCCAAGAATGCTATTTCTTTTTGGCTGGTCCATCTTGCCTTGATTACCCGATTACCATGATTAGAAAGCAGTTCCAATGCATTCGGACAGGAAGTACGGTGAATCTTGATTCCTTCATTAACGGTCACAAAACCAAAAACGTCATCTCCGGGAATAGGATTACAGCATTTTGCCAAAATATAATCCACTACATCCATGTCCTCACCTATAAGTAGCTGATCGTGATCGGGTCCTTTAAGGCTTTTTATCTCTTTGGTAAACGTCGATTCATCCCTTACTTTTTCCTGACTCGATTTATTTTGGAGCTTTTGTGTTGCTTTAAAATCCTTGAAGGATTTGATGGATGTAGGGTCTATAGCCCCTATTCCCACTCGAAAATAAAATTCATTTGCCGTCTTGAGTTCAAAAAATGCCCGAAGCTTTTCTACGGATTCAGAGTTGAATTCCATCTTCATCTGCTTCATCTTGCGCTGCACAATCTCCCTTCCGTCTAGGATCGCAGACTTTTTGTCCTCGCGAAGGGCATCCTTGATCTTGGCTTTTGCTCTGGAAGTAACAACATTATTGAGCCAATCTTCGCTAGGCTTTTGCTTATTGGAAGTAAGAATTTCTACCTGATCACCATTTTTCAGTTTATGGGAAATTGGTACTAGCCGCTGGTTAACTTTTGCACCGATGCATTTGGCTCCTACTTCTGTATGGATCTCAAATGCAAAATCCAAAGCAGTAGAACCAAACGGCAATACTTTCAGATCTCCTTTTGGGGTAAAAACAAACACCTCATCATGGAATAGATTCCCCCTGAAATCATCCATAAACTCAATCGCATTCCCATCATTAGACTCCAGCAATCCCCTGACTTGCGTGATCCAGTCATCCAATCCGGAATTCCCTTTAGAGTTTTCTTTATCCTTGTATTTCCAGTGGGCAGCATATCCCCGCTCAGCTATCTCGTCCATACGCTCGGTACGAATCTGTACTTCTACCCATTGACCGGTCCCACTCATTACTGTAGTATGTAGAGATTCATAGCCATTAGACCTAGGCGTACTTATCCAATCTCTAAGCCTGTCAGGATTCGGCCGATAAAAATCCGTGACAATAGAATACACTTGCCAACAATCTGCCTTTTCACTATCAAGATCACTGTTCAGGATAATTCGGATTGCAAATAAATCATAGACCTCCTCGAAAGGAATCCCCTGCTTCTTCATCTTATTATAGATAGAGAAAACAGATTTGGGTCTACCCTTAATCGTGAAATCCAACCCGGTTCTTTTCAGTTCCTCCTCTATTGGAAGAATAAAACTTCGGATGAATTTATTCCTGTAGGACTTTGATTCGTTTATTTTGAAAACAATATCCTTGTAAGTGGCCGTATCGGTAAATTTCAGATAAAGATCCTCGAGCTCAGACTTAATTGCGTATAGTCCTAACCTGTGCGCCAAAGGCGCATACAGATACATGGTCTCGGATGCAATTTTGAGTTGCTTATGTCTCGGCATGCTGCCCAGCGTTCTCATATTATTAAGCCTATCGGCAAGCTTGATCAAAATCACCCGCACATCGTCAGAAAGCGTAAGAAGCATCTTGCGGAAGTTCTCTGCTTGTTGAGAGCTTCCGTATTCGAAGACTCCTGCGATTTTGGTGAGACCATCTATAATAGTCATTACCTTATAGCCAAACTCCCGCTCTATATCCTCAAGCTCCCATTCCGTATCTTCCACTACATCGTGCAGTAAAGCAGCTACAATGGAGGTAGTTCCTAGGCCGATTTCTTCCACACAGACTAGAGCTACTTCCAACGGATGATAAATATAGGGCTCCCCTGACTTTCGACGCATGTCCTTATGCGCTTCAAGTGATACATTGAAAGCTCTTTTGATCAGTTTGGCGTCTCCATCTTTAAGAATTGGTTTTGCCTGTCTCAGTAGCCTTCTGTAGCGTTTGAGTATTTCTTTTCTTTCTTCTTCTATGTCCACTTCAATCATACTGGAGAAATTTAACACAAAAATGGGGCTATAGGCTTATCTTACTTCAAATGTTGAATATTTTTTTTCATATACTATTGTATTTTATCTATTAGTACCTACATTTGCATCCACAATTGGATTTGGAATCATTGTTTCACATTTTAATTGTACGTATTGCGGATGTGGCGAAATTGGTAGACGCACTAGACTTAGGATCTAGCGCCGCGAGGCATGGGGGTTCGAGTCCCTCTATCCGCACGAAATACCGAACCCTCAATCACTCAACTGTCTTCAACCACAGGAAAGGGATTGGGGGTTTTTAGTTAATCTTCATTATTAAATTTTGAGCTTTGGAAATCACACAAGACAAGCATTCAGCAAATCAAGCTTCAATTAAAATTAAATTAAACGAAGCAGATTACCAACCTAAGGTTGACGCAAAACTTAAGGACTTTGCCAAAAAATCAAATATCAAGGGATTCAGACCTGGCAAAGCACCTATTTCTATGGTGAAGAGCATGTATGGCACATCTGTACTTGTGGAAGAAATCAACACTATACTTAGCGAATCACTGAATACTTATCTGAAAGAGCAAACTTTCAAAATCTTGGGAGATCCTCTTCCGCAAGACCAAAACGGGTCTATCGACTGGAAAACTCAGAAAGATTTCGAATTTGACTATAAAATCGGGTTTGTCGAATCGGTAGATCTTACGCTTGACCCTAAGATCAAAGCAACAAAATACTCCATCAAAGTAGACGATAAGCTGATCAATGAAACTCTTGACAATTTAAAGTCTCAGTATGGCAACAGTACTAATCCGGAAGTAAGCGAAGAAGGTGACCGTATCTATGGGGACTTAAAAGCTGCTGAGGGTGACTTCGAGCAGACAGTTTCTTTGGATTTGACTAAAATCACCAAGAAACTTGCTGGAAAATTCATCGGTGTTGGTAAAGAAGCTGTTGTAGAATTTGAAGCCAAAGATGTGAAGAAAGGTCAGTGGGAAGAGGCTTTCGGCCTAAGCGAAGAAGAGTCGAAGGGTCTTGACGGAGTGTTGACTTTGACAGTAAAAAACATCAACAGGACAGAGGCTGCCGAAATGAACCAAGAGTTCTTCGATAAGATCTTCGGTCCTGATGTAGTAAAGTCCGAAGAGGAGTTTACCGCAAAAGTACGCGAAACACTTCAAACGAATTACGACAAAGAATCCAAAGTGTTCACTGAGGAAGAATTAAAGAAAGTATTGACAGAAGCTGCTAAAGTTGATCTTCCTGAAGCATTTTTGAAAGAATGGCTGACGATTGCCAATGAAGGCAAAGTAACTGAAGAAGACATTGAAAAGGAATTCCCAATTTACGCACGACAATTAACATGGTCTTTAATCTCTAACGAGATTGCTACCAAAAATGAAATCAAAGCTGAGCACGAAGAAGTAATTGAGAAAACTAAGCAAATGGTTCGTGAGCAATTCGCAGCTTCAGGTCTTGGCGCACAGATGGAAGACAGCATGGACATGTTCGTGGACAATTACCTGAAAGGTGAAGAAGGTCAGAACTATATGAATATGCTTACTTCAATCCAGAACGAAAAAGTACTTGCTTTTGCAATGGAAAAGATAAGTTTGAAAGAAAAGGATATAAGCATCGATGAGTTTAAGGAACTTTTAGAGAAGTAAATCGCTTAAATCATCATAAAAAAGTCCTTATTCAAGGGCTTTTTTTATTTTTGCTTACCACAACAAACTCAACAGATGATTAACAAAGAAGAATTCCGTAAATACGCCATCCATAATCAAGGCGTAAGTGGTACTGCTTTTGACCAGTACACTCAACATATTGAAAACATGACTCGTTCTGTAATTGAAGAGCGACCTCAAAATTTCAGAGAGATTGACGTATTCTCAAGGTTGATCATGGACCGTATCATTTTCCTTGGAACAGGAGTAGATGATCACATTGCCAACATTATTGTAGCACAGTTGCTTTTCCTAGAGTCCGTAGATTCGAAGAAAGACGTGTTGCTTTATGTCAACAGTCCTGGAGGATCGGTAACCGCCGGTCTTGGGATTTATGACACCATGCAGTTTATAAGCCCTGATGTGGCAACTATCTGCACTGGGATCGCTGCTTCTATGGGAGCGGTATTGCTTGCGGGCGGAGCAGCGGGAAAAAGATCCGCTCTGAAACATTCCAGAGTGATGATTCACCAGCCATCAGGCGGTATGCAGGGAAAATCCACAGATATGGAAATATCCTTGAAGCTTATACTATCTATGCGTGAGGAATTGTATGGTATTCTTGCTCAACATACCGGCAAAACCCCGGAAGTGATAGAGAAGGATTCAGAAAGAGATTATTGGCTTAAGGCAGAAGAAGCGAAAGCTTACGGACTTATCGATGAAGTACTAGTTAAAAAACCAAAATAATGGCTCAAATTACCTGCTCCTTTTGCGGTAGAAATAAGAAAGATGTAGATCTAATGGTGTCGGGAATCTCTGCACACATTTGTAATTTCTGCATTGATCAGGCTCACATGATTCTTGGCGAAGAGGACAAAGCCAAGAAAACAGGCGATTCCAAACCAAAAATCAAACTCAAAAAACCTAAGGAACTTACCAGCTATCTGGATCAATATGTAATTGGTCAAGAAGATGCCAAAAAAGTTTTGACGGTGGCTGTCTACAACCACTACAAGCGCCTATTCCAAAAAGATGAAAACGATGATGTGAAGATTGAAAAGTCCAACATTATCATGGTAGGTGATACCGGAACAGGTAAAACCTATCTGGCTAAAACCTTGGCCAAGACACTGGAAGTTCCATTCTGTATAGCTGATGCTACGGTACTGACTGAAGCCGGATATGTGGGGGAAGATGTGGAAAGTATTCTGACCCGATTGCTGCAGGCAGCAGATTACAATGTGGAGGCAGCTGAACGCGGAATAGTTTATATAGATGAGTTGGATAAAATTGCGAGAAAGTCTGACAATCCTTCTATCACCAGAGATGTGAGTGGAGAAGGTGTGCAGCAGGCAATGCTAAAGCTCTTGGAAGGTACTGTTGTAAATGTACCGCCTCAGGGAGGCAGAAAGCATCCTGATCAGAAAATGATCGCTGTCAACACGGAGAACATTCTCTTTATCTGCGGAGGAGCTTTTGACGGAATTGCAAGACACATCGGTAAACGCCTTAATACGCAACCGATGGGATTCAGTAAAGCTGCAGCCGATGCAGTGGCTGACCGTGAAAATTTGCTTCAATATGTGACGGCACAGGATCTGAAAGCTTTTGGCTTGATTCCGGAATTAATCGGACGACTTCCCGTATTGACTCACTTGGATCCTCTCCATGCTGATGCATTGAAAAGAATCCTGACAGAACCAAAAAACGCATTAGTAAAGCAATATTCTAAGCTCCTCAATTATGAAGGCGTAAAGGTCACATTCGAAGAAAGTGGAATTGACTTTATCGTAGAAAAAGCCGTGGAGTTCAATCTTGGGGCAAGAGGTTTGAGATCAATCTGCGAAGCAATCATCACAGATGCGATGTATGACATTCCGTCAGATGATTCAATCAAAGAACTGGTCATAGATGCTAAATACGCACATGAAAAGTTCGACAAATCCAAGTTTAAGCGACTACAGGTTGCCTAATAATAAAACCCTGTTTCCATGAAGCAGGGTTTATTTTTTTCCAAGACTTTGCAAAATAAGCTCTGCGGCAGCGTCTGAAGCACTACTCTCGCCGATTTGCTCCTTTATGATATCGTACCCCTGCAACATCTGCCCCCTATATACTGGATTACCGAGAATCTGCCGCAGCTCAGCTTTCAGATTAGGAATAGAAAAATCATGCTGGATAAGCTCTTTTACTACTTCTTTATCTGCGATTAAGTTGACTAAGGAGATATACTGCACTCGAATCAAGCTTTTGGCTATCGCATAAGAAATACGACTCGTTCGATACACCACTACCTGAGGAACTCTAAACAGGGCCGCCTCTAAAGTAGCTGTACCCGAGGTAACGACTGCGGCTATCGCATGTGAAAGCAGATCGTAAGTCTGGTCAAAAATCACGCGAATACCCGCATCAATCCCTCTTTGATATATCCCAGTGCCGAGATCAGCCACTCCTGCAATCACAAACTGCGCATTTGGAAATTCTTTAATTAAAGCGATCATTTGATCAAGCATTGCATTAATTTCCTGCGCCCGGCTGCCAGGCAGTAATGCAATTATTGGCTGGTAATTAAGCTCATTCTTTTGGAAGAAAAACTCATGAGGAACAAACCTAGAAATCTCATCCAAGAGAGGATTCCCTACATAATGGACATGAAGGTCATATTTATTGAAAAAAAACGGTTCAAAAGGCAATATAGAGTAAATCTGATCTGTAAAAGCCTTGAGCTTTAAAGCCCTTTTCTGATTCCAAGCCCATACTTTCGGCGGAATGTAGTAATGGACAGGAATATTATTTTTTTTCGCAAAAGCGGCAATTTTCATATTGAATCCGCCATAATCTACCAGAATAATTGCGTCTGGTTGATAAGAAATAATATCCTTCTTTACCCGCTTAAGGTATTTCAGCACTTTGCGGAAACCCAGCATTACCTCCAAAAATCCCATAAGAGCAACTTCCGCATAATCTACCGCTAGTTCGACCCCCGCTTCTCTGGAATAAGACCCGCCCATTCCCCGAATGTTTAGGCTGGAATCTTGATCCAGAAGTGATCGCACCAGATTAGAAGCATGCAGATCTCCTGATCGTTCGCCGGAGATGATGTAGAGTTTGTGAGATTTCAAATTTTAGATTTCAAATTTCAAATTAAAAAAATCACTCCCCAAAGTACTCCACAAAATTCCTTGGAGTCTCGTACAATGTAAGCTTGTGCAGCCCTCCATGGGAAGTAATTGCATTCACTGCCGGTTCTAGAATCTTCCAAAATTCCATGATTAGATTTTCGCAGCTGGCCAATTTCCCTTCCATAAAGTCCACATCTACGTTCAGGTTTTTATGATCCACTTTCTCTATCACTAAATCACGGATGATGGTGCTGAGTTTTTTGAGATCCACTACGAATCCTGTTTCAGGATCGGGCAAACCCTTTACCGTCACGATTAACTCAAAATTGTGCCCATGCCAGTTCATATTGGCGCAAGGGCCAAAGACTTCTATGTTCTGCTCATCTGACCACTTCGGATTCCACAGCTTGTGCGCGGCATTGAAGTGTTCTTTTCTACAAACGTAAATCATCTCCTATAGTAATTGGCAACAAAGTTAACCAGAAGATGCGGAATATGGAATTCGCATGTCCCTTAAGATCTAAAGCAATTCAAACTGGCTATTCAACGGCATATCCCCAGGCATCAATCGTAAGCGGATTACTTCCTCTAGAATTTGATTTAGTGTCAAGTAATCAGTCCAAAGATAGGAGATAAGCATGGAAAGCTACAAGACGATAGATTGCCCAAATTGTCATCAATATGTCCCAACTACTTCCCGAAAGTTCTTTAATTGCCTGTAGAAGGTCAAAATTGCCTTCCTGCCATTAACATAAATTTGGAAAATCATCACAGACGTAGAAATCCGTTTCTTTATTGCTACTACGCTATACCTTGACCAAATCCACAAAAGAGAACATAATCTTTATTTCAGTCTTATAAACCTTATTTTTATAGCTAAGGGAGATGCTTTATCACTGATTTCCGCTTTATCTTAAAACACCATTATCCGATAATCTACCTAGAATTGGGTATACCACCTTCCAATTGGAGAAAAATGAAGCTAAAAACCCTCCCAGTTCGAATACAGTCGCTTTAGGTGGCACCATATTAGGAGAAATGCTCCACAGATACCTAGTTAAAATCAATCATTTAGTTCTTATTGATCAATTAGGACATGAATACTAAAATTAACAAAGATCCTTACTTAATGGTTTATCATCTAAGTCTATAATACCAATAAGAGAGACGGGAAACGAGTATGAATTTTATTGACAAGAAAGCCCTTCTATAGTTTTTTAAATTATTCAATTTATGATAATTAACTCTATGAAATTAATTTCTGACAGAATACCCAGCTTTGGAACAATGCGCTTGCCTGCATTTCTTTTGCTGACTTTATCGATGAGCTTTTGCAAAGAAAAAGAGGTGGAAGATCAAGGATTGACTCTTCCATACATTACCCTAAAGGAAGAAAAAGCTGCAGTTCCATTCCAATATCTTGGATCCATTGAAGGAACAGAAGATGTGGAAATTCGTCCTCAAGTGGATGGCATCATAGAAAAATTCCATGTGGATGAAGGGCAATATGTAAAGAAAGGACAACCATTGATGGACATCAACCAGCAACCCTACTTGGAAGATTTAAGAAATGCCAGTGCGAATGTTCAACTTGAAGAAGCCAAGCTCAGAAAAGCCAAAACGGAGTTGGACCGTCTTCAGCCCTTAATAGAAAATGCGGTAATCTCTGAAGTGCAGCAAAAAACATCCCAGGCTGATTATGAGGTTGCCCAAGCCTCCTTGGAAAAGGCTAAAGCTGCAGAGGCTAATATGAGGATCAAATTGGAGTTTACTACCATTAAGGCCCCAGTTAGTGGATTTGTAGGGAGATTTCCCAAATCAGTAGGCAATGTGGTCAAACAGACAGATTCAGAGCCATTGACAGTACTCTCCAATGTAAATGATGTATACGTGTACTTTTCGATGAGTGAATCGGATTACCTCTTATATCAACGAATGAAAATGGATACAACCTCCCAATCGATGAAAATGAACCCTAACGTAAAGCTTGTACTTGCTGACGGGTCTATTTATGATCATCCGGGTATTGTAGATGCTACCTCTGGACAGATTGATAGAGCTACAGGATCCATTTCACTACGGGCAAAATTCAGCAATCCTGACACACTACTCAGACTTGGAAATACAGGTAAGATTTTGATGGAGCAGATCTACCCCAAGGCAGTGATGATCCCTCAGGGAGCGACAGTTTCTATCCAGGACAAGAAATTTGTATTCGTCTTGAAAGAGGACGATACTGCAGAAAGAAGAGAAATTGAAATTGAGGGAATATCCGGAAACAATTATATCGTAAAAGAAAAAACGCTGTCAGCAAACGATAGAATCATCACCTCAGGGCTAGACAAATTGGCCAATGGTGTCAAGGTCAATCCAATAACCCGAAACAGAGTCCCTAACTAGGATATTTTTAGGACCCATTTAATTAAACTCAGCATTAGAATTTTCCAAAAATGATAAAAAAAATCATAGATCAGCCAGTGGTGGCCATGGTAATTTCTATCCTCTTGGTTCTGGCCGGGGTAATGGGGATAAGAAGTCTTCCTGTCGAGCGATTCCCTGAAATAGCTCCTCCCAGCGTAAATGTAAGTATCAAATATCCTGGAGGAAATGCAGAGACTATCGCAGGTTCAGTACTACTTCCCTTAGAGGAAGCCATCAACGGGGTAGAAGGTATGACCTATATCAGTTCCTCTGCCACTAATGCGGGCACAGGGACTATCAATGTATATTTCAAACCAGGCACTAACCCAGACATCGCCGCTGTAAATATCCAAAACAGGGTTTCTGAAGTCACTGAATTTCTTCCTCCAGAAGTGGTGGAAGCAGGAATATCGGTTATGAAGAGGCTAAAAGGCAGTATCATGACCATTAATTTCTACAGCGAAAACCCGTCCTATGACGAAACTTTTCTACAAGCTTACATCAGACGGGATATTCGAAGGGAACTTAAACGTGTGGAAGGAATAGCGGAAGCGACTATTCTAAGGCAGAGGGATTATGCCATGCGGGTTTGGCTTATGCCTGAAAAAATGGCTTTGTATGCACTTACCCCTGATGATGTGATCAAGCAGATTAGAGATCAGAGCTTTGAAGCTGCCCCAGGTAAATTTGGAGAAGATTCGGAAGGAGTATTTGAAACAGTCATTCGTCATGAAGGAAGATTCAGTTTACCTGAGCGTTACGAGAATCTTGTCATAAAAGCTGCCAATGATGGCTCTATACTTCGCTTAAAAGATGTGGCCAGATTAGAATTCGGAGCTTCTAATTACGCAAGTGACAACAAGGTCGACGGCATGCCCGGGGTGACCATGGACATCGTCCAGATGAGTGGATCCAACGCCAAGGAAATTGATGAGCGGGTAAGGACAGTATTAGAGGAGCGTTCAAAATTCTTTCCTGAAGGTATGAAATATGATATTTCATACAGTGTAAGAAAACAGATCGATGAATCAATGAGTCAGGTAGTCAAAACGCTGATTGAAGCTTTCGTGCTAGTTTTTCTTGTCGTATTTATCTTTTTGCAAAATTTTAGAGTCACGTTTATCACCGCCATCACCATTCCGATTTCTTTACTGGGAACTTTCTTTTTCCTTCAGCTAATCGGCAGTACGATGAATGTACTCAGTATGTTTTCAATGGTATTATCCATAGGAATAGTAGTAGATAATGGGATAGTGGTAATAGAGGCTATCTATGAGAAAATGCATAAGCATGGCATGAGGGCACGACAAGCGGTGGATGAGGCAATGAATGAGATTACCGGTGCCATTATATCCATTACTGTCGTCATTTCAGCAGTGTTTCTTCCTGTAGGATTTCTAAGTGGTCCAGTCGGGGTGTTTTATCAGGAGTTTGCCTACACAATTATCATTGCAGTAGTGATTTCGGCTGTAATATCACTAACCCTTGGACCGGTACTTATCATATTATTTTTCAAAGAGCAAACGCAGCCAAGAAAAAGAGGGAGATTCTCACAGAGCATAAGTGGCTCCAGGTTTGTCATCAAAGCAAAAACATGGAGGGATACCGGGCTCAAGAAGTTCGATACCGTATTTGACAGATTTGTAGCAAAATATGTAGTTATGGCAAAATGGGCTATTATGCATAAATGGCTTTCTCTTACGGGGCTGGTTCTAATTACTGCGGGAACTGTTTTTCTCTCAGGTTTAGCACCGAAAGCATTTATTCCCACAGAGGATGACAGTTTCCTTACTTTATCATTGGCTATGCCGCCGGCATCTTCGCTCCATAGGACTTCAGAAGCTTTGCTCCAAGCTGACTCTATCTTAAAAAAGCACCCTGCGGTTGCAGGAATCAATACCGTCGCCGGCAACAATATCGTAGATAATGCCGCCAGTACATCCTATGGCATGGCCTACATCAAACTCAAAGACATTTCCGAGCGGGGCGAAATCATGGAATTGGAAGAAGTTATTGCAGACATCACTTCAAAGCTTTCTTCTCATATCATCGATGCCAAGATCAGAGTGTATCCAAAACCTACAGTACAGGGATTTGGTGACTTCAGCGGTCTGGAATTTGTAATGCAGGACAGGGAAGGAGGAGATCTTAGTGATTTCAACCTTGCTGCAAACGATTTTATCAATGAAGTGATGGGCCGTAAAGAAATTGAGAATGCTTTTTCTTCCTTCGACGTAAACTACCCTCAATACAATATTAATATAGATTACGAAAAAGCCAAAAAACTTGGAGTGAGTGTCAGTGAGATGATGAAGACCATACAAGGGTATTTTGGAAGGAGACGTGTAGGGGATTTCAATCGATTTGGCAGACAATATCAGGTATTTGCTCAATCCGATGTTCAGTATCGGGAGGATACGAAGGCGATTAACTCGGTATTTGTAAAAAACAACGAAGGGGGTATGGTTCCTTTAAATACGCTGATTAGCCTGGAGCAGGGTTTTGGCCCAGAGCTGGTGAGAAGGTATAATTTATATACCGCAGTAAAAATCAGTGCTCTTCCGGCCGAAGGATATAGTACAAACGATGCAATGAAAGCAGTGGAAGAAATAGCGGCCAAATTACCTGCAAACTACAGCTATGAATGGACAGGCATGAGTCTGGAGGAAAAAAACTCAGGCTCAGATGCTACCATGGTCTTTATTATAAGTATTGTTCTGGTTTATTTTATACTAGCCGCACAATACAACAGCTTCTGGCTCCCATTTGCTGTGATGCTGTCTCTACCCACTGGAATATTTGGTGTTTTTCTAGCCATAAATCTGGCAGGAATCAACAATAACATCTATGTGCAGGTGGGGATACTCATGCTCATCGGGCTACTGGCTAAAAACGCTATTTTGATTGTAGAATTTGCGTCACAGAAAAGACGTGCAGGTGCCAGTGTTCTGGATGCTGTCCTAGAAGCAAGTGCTCTGCGTGTCCGTGCAATTATCATGACTTCACTGGCCTTCACTGTAGGTTTGATCCCCTTGATGTTTTCTGTTGGATCTGCCGCACAAGGCAACAAATCTGTCAGTATAGGCACTGCAGGAGGAATGCTGTCAGGAATTATACTTGGAATATTCATCATACCTGTGCTGGCATACTTATTCCAATCACTACACGACAGATTTAATTTGGAAACCGTTGAACAACCACATCCCCATGAATAGATTACAGTCAATAAGATTATTGGTATTTCTTCTTCTGGCCGCTACGGGCTGTAAAGTGGGAGAGCCTTACTCAAGACCTAATTTTGACATTTCAGAAGAATTCTATGGAGGCACATCTAACCAAGATACCAGTTCATATGACTCCCGGGCATTAACTGAAATTAGATGGTCAGCGTTTTTTGATGATCCCAATCTGGTTAGTCTGATAGACACTGCACTGTCAAACAATCTCGACATGCAACGAGCTATCCAGAATATTGAGATCAACATGTTGAACTTCAAACAATCCAAAGCTAACATGTCCCCTTCTTTAGGTATAACACCCTTAGCTTTGGACAGGGAGTATGCATCGGAAAATTTTGCGAATTTCGGATCAAATCGATCCAGAAATGTACATGATGGAAATCCTCCCTCCACATTATATACTGAGCGACTTTCCTACTATACACGGATTTCATCCAGCTGGGAGATAGATCTATGGGGAAAATACCGCTGGCAGAAAGACGCCGCTCTGGCCTCTTATATGCAGAGTGAAGAGTTCAAAAAAGCTGTTCAAACAGCTCTGGTCGCTGAAGTTGCGGCAACCTATTATACACTTCTAAAACTTAAAGCAGAACTGGAAGTGGCGGACAGAAACTTGAAACTGAATGAAAACACCTTGAGGATAGTGAAGCTGCAATTTGAAGCCGGAGAAGCTACTTCTCTTGCAATTCAGCAAACTGAATCCCAGAAACTAAAATTTCAGTCGCTGATTCCCCAGATCAAAAGAAACTATAGTATTCAGGAAAATCGTCTCAATTATCTTTTAGGTAGATCGCCGCAAGAAATTGAGATCACCAGTGAGTTGCAAAACACTGACTTTCAGAACACATATAGTACTGGCGTACCGATAGAGCTGATTTCCAACAGGCCTGACATCGCTTCCGCTGAATACGCCCTGATTGAAAGCAATGCCCAGGTAGGAATAGCCCAGGCAATGAAGTACCCTTCTATCAGCATCAGTGCAGGGTTGGGTGTGGATGCTTTTCAGTTGAGCAAACTTGCAAATCCTGTAGAATCTGCCTTTGCACTTCTGAATGGAGCTATTTTTCAACCTGTTTTTATGAACGGAAAATTGAAAAACAACCATAAAAGAGCTTTGGCCTTCAGAGAGATAGCTCAGCTGGACTTCAAAGACAAATTGATCATTGCGGTTAAGGAAGTTTCTGATGCGCTGGTGACTATCGAAAACTTAGAAGAGGAGTACGTGCTTGCAGAAGAGAGAATTCAAACTACCAAGAAAGGAATAATGGATGCTGCTCTGTTGTTCCGCACCGGCTTTGCAAATTACCTAGAAGTCAACACCGCACAAGGTGATGCGCTGGAAAGCGAATTAAATCTGATCGATCTTAAAATGCGCATCCTACTAGCCAATATTGATCTATACAGAAGTTTGGGAGGAGGGTGGCAGTAAGACAGGCCAAGCAGCCGAATTGATAAGAATTTTCTTCGAAATAGCCGACAATTTTCAGAAAACCGCTACATATTGAAATGCGAAGGTCTTAATGGACAAGATCCTCTTTTTAGCCGAATAGAGGACTTGATCAAATAATCGGCAAAAGTCAGTTATTATGTTCCGGTCCGATTAGGTTTCATTGAGTTTTTGGAAAAACACCATCAGGTGATCCTCTCTACTTAAATTCAAGTTATTCTCCTTAACAATATCTTTAGCCAGTGACTGATCTTTCTTATTCAAAGATTTTATGATACTGTTTGTTTTGTTACGCACGGAGGTTACATTTTTATTTGAGTCAATCAGGTAAAAACTCTCTTCAAACACAAATATCTGACCTTGAGAAGGGGAATAGCTGTTTTTAGGCTGGGTCACCAAATCTGAGTAGAACTTTCTAATCAAGGTATATTTTTCACCCTCTGAAATCACATTAACCAACTCGTCAGGTTCTACTCCTTTAACGATATCAAAGCCCTTCTTGAAAAGAAGGCTGGGCAGGATACCTTCTTCACTTGTAGCGACTAATACAGAGGGCCGATGAAGAACAGCATATTCTATGAAATCTTTGTTGAGGTAGATTTTATTGCCCGCCTCGTTTACAACTTCCAGCTCATTGTCGTGTATATTTAGCCGGTAGGCTACATCCTCTTTCAGCCCTGCGTTCAAAGTTTCGATATCTGCCTTTGACCAGTCTGTGAAAAGATAGGGGGAACCATCCACTCCTGTATAGCTAGAGAGTCTGGCTGGAGCTCCGTTCATGTTAATATTCGAAATTTGCGCTACCACCAATTGCGAAATCAGAATGGTGGTTGCTATTAAAAATAGCTTCTTCATTATTGTTTAATAATTCTTTTGTGAAACGTTAAATTATTAGTTTGAATCTGTAATATATATACCCCTCTAGACCCGTTCAAATCAAGCTGCACTTCCAGTTCAGAAATGTTCTTAGTGATTTTTTTCAGAAAACACACTCTTCCAGCCATATCCACTACCTGGAATGTAACAGGTCCTTGATAATCGTTGCTGACGACAATATTCAATGATTTTTCAGTCGGGTTAGGGCCGATGAATATGCCAAATTTGCCTAATTCTATTTCTTGATCGGGTAATGCTGAGATTACTACAGGGTCAGAAATGCTGTTGCACACATCGTTGAAAATTGCCACCCGGTACAATCCATCTTCTGTAACCTCAAAACTTCTCAAGGTTGCACCCAGAATAAGTTCGCCATTTTGGTACCATTGATAGGCACTTCCAGGTTGCTGGGAGGTCAGTACACTGCCATTCACCACGATACTGGGCTGTTGCAAGGCATTTTCTTCAACAACGATGGATTGCTCAATATCCGTAAACCCTTCAGCGTTACTAATCCTCAATGTAACCATATATGTACCTGGAATTTCAAAGACAAAAAATGGGTTTTCCAAGTCAGAAGACCCCATTCCTGCAAAATCCCAAGCATAGGTTGTTATAGCCCCTTCACTTAAATTCTCAAAAGTGACCGCCGCTCCCGCGCATGAATAGAGGGCTTCGAAATTTGCAAAAAGTACATCTTCACAGTTCTGTTCAAGCCAACCGCTTGAATTGGTGATTGTACCAGAGTTTCCTAGATTTATAATTGCCTCCCCTTCCAAGTCGACATTGGTGATGGAGATATTTTCAAAACAATACTTTCTATATTGATCATGAATTAGTTTTCCCTTAGAGTTTGCTGTGATATGTGCAGGATTTCCAGGTGTGGCAGATGAAATAATTTCCTCTGAAATAACAACCTGAGCATTTTGTCCAAGATTCAAGATAGCTGCTTGCCCTATGGAAAGCTTGGAAATATTAATCAGGGGAGTTCGCACAACCGCTTCTCCATTGTCTATAGCTAAAGAAGTTATCCCATCGCTCAATAAATTCAATGAACCTGAAGTGATAGACAGCAAATATGAGGATTCCGCAGCATTGTTCTCAAAAGTCCCGCTTGTTCCCTCAAACACTAATCCCACTGTTTCCTTCAATGATGCTCCCGATGCTATCACCAATTGCTCACTAAAAAATATTTCATCAAAATCCCCCTGTAATGATCCATCTGAAGACAGTAACAACGTAGATAGACGGATTTCCTCAGTCTTATATTCCAAATTTGCTTGACCAATTGTAACATCATCCAGACGCTCGGCTTCAATGACTTCCCAGTTGCCTTTTAAGAAATGGAGGTTTACATCATCAAAAGTAGCCTGCCCCAACTCTACGATTTGTTTGTTAACACCATCATTGGATAAAACAATCTCTCCATTTTCGACAGTAGTAACTTGATTGCTTATCCGTAGTCCATTGGAAACCTCAAGCGTATTACTGTTCAAATCAAAATTCACTGGTTGATCGCCAAAGAGATTTACACTGAATGCATATGCATTGGCAGGAAAGTCAACTGTAGAACTGCCGGCAATCCCATCAAATACTACTCTTGAACTGAGTGTAGGGACTTTGTTGATCGGAGGGCCATTTGATGAAGCGGACCAATTCTTTTCATTATTCCAATTGCCACCGGATCCTCCAATCCAATAAAGGGTTTCATCTGCACCATCAAGAGTCCCCGCTTTCATCACAAGCGAAAAATCTTGGGAACCATTTACCAATTCACCTTTATGTGAAATTTTAACTCTATATTTTTGGGATATGGGAGAAGAAATTAAAATCTGCTCTACATTATCCCTAAAGTTATCTTTATCTTGAGCTGCACTAGCTGTGGGCCCTGCATCCGGATTCAGAGTCCAGGGGAAGTAGGATTTCCCTTGTTCATCTACTACACGGATGTCAAGGTCATTTACAAGCATAAGATTCTTTGGATTCAAAGAGGCAGCTGCCGGTGTACCGGAAGGATCAGTCCATGCAATGGTAATTCGGATAGCGTTGACACCATCAGAAATAAATTCGTATTCATATATTTCTTTATTAGCAAGATTAACCTCTCGTATAATTTCAGAAGAACCATTTTCATTCAGAATGATATTGGCAGCGGCTTCCGTATCAAGCAGTCCCCAACCGTATACATAATCAGGTCCTGTATTTTGACCGGCTTCTTTGGTGGTATTGAGTACCAGAGCTTTCAAAGTAGAAGCCCACATAAAACGTCCGTTGTTTCGTTTACTATACAATTGTTGAAGCAACAAGAGTGACCCGGTTACATTTGGAGATGCCATGGATGTTCCACTTAGTGTCGCATATGCATCTGAGGATCCTCCATTGGCAATAGCAGAACTAAAAACACCCACTCCCATACCTACCAAATCCGGTTTTATTCTCCCGTCATCTGTAGGTCCCCAACTTGAAAAGTTACTCATCGAGACATCCGAAGGCCTGGAATAATTTGGCACATTACTCACTGCTCCTACTGTAATTACATTTTTCGCCACACCTTCCGGGCCTATGGTATCATCAGGTCCATCGGGATCTCTACTGCCATCACCGGAATCACTCCGGTCATTTCCGGCAGCCCAGACCACCGTATAATAAGGTTTGGAAAAAATCAAATCATCCAATCCCTTACTTTTGGAAGAGTAAAACCCGAATCTATAGTCTTCGTCAGGATCTATACTAGCGTTTCCAGCCCATGCCCAATTGTTGCTGGAATTAGTGTACCAACCCAAAACCACCCCATAGGAATGGTTGGAAACAAGGTGCCCACCGGGTTTTGTGATTGGATCATACGCATTGTTATTCATTTTTGAGAGATCACTTTCCCAATTGAATGCCCACCCAGTAGCCTCAGAAGCCATTCCTTTTGCGTTTTCCCTAATCCCGGATGCAAGTATCGTCCCTGAAACGTGGGTAGAGTGGTTGGAAATAGTTTCCGTAGAACCATCCACTTGAGTAAGCCTGCCTTTGTATTCTACATGGTCAATCTTTGGTCTAGTTTGATCATAAATACCCACAACCATGTCTTTTCCAGTGAGATTGACTCCCAGATTTCCATTTGGTTGTAAAGCTACAGTACCTGTAGTATTTGCAGCATTTACATTCATTGTTTTATAATAGACCGGATTTTCCGTCTGATCAAAGTATTGCAATTCTGCTATTTCACCATTACTCAAAGTAAGTCTTAACGGAATTTCCCTGGCATTCGCCTTTTGTATAAGCAAATGCTTTGGCATAAATAGATGCTGATAATCCTGATCAAATGAAGAATTGATCTGAGTCCTGGCACTGCTTAACTCACTTTTGACAGAACTATGGCTTTGCCCAAAGAGTACTGCAGCAGCAACTACAAGCAGTGTAAGAGTTAATATAATTTTCCTCATATCTCTTGATTACGTTACCAATTCTATAAACCGCTATAAATTAATCAAAGTTTAAAAAAAAGAGGGCTATCCTCAGCCCTCTTTTTGTATCTAAAGAAATAACAGACTACTTTTTTGTCAGTACGACATCGCCACCATCTCCCCAGGTATTCACCCAAGTGATTGATATTGTCCCATCCTCGTTAACAATCCCATTGATGGTATATGAATCACCATATTGGTCTGTATTCGAAGGTTCACCAGTGATGACGCTACAGACATCGTAGACAGTACCACTTGGTGCTGCATCACCATACATCCCAGGAAATATCCCAAAGCTGATATCATCCACCAGATACGCTCCAGTGCCTGAAACTTCAAAATTAACCTCATCATCCAAGGAATAGTTGGTTAAAGTCTGATCTGCACCTCCAGTACCGTCCCCAATCTTAAGCGTTTCGTAAAACACAGAATATGTTCCTTCTAGTTCTGATTGACAAATCACCCTGATTGCCAAAGTAACCGAACCATAGTTTGTGGAAACCTGAGCTCCGTCTGCACTTGTAATATTCAAGACAAGATTAGGTGATTCTGAAGGATCAATGTTTCCTGTCAAAACCGTAATGGGAATAGTTTCAACAAACTCGTTTGCACTAATAGTCGTAGAAGTAGCTTCAAATGTATAGTGTACTCCAGCTATTGCTGTCGAACTTGGATCTACTTCTATATTTACATTGATCGGATTACTACTAACTGTAGAAACTCTATTTAGTTGAAGATCTACTACATCGATCTGGTCATCATTTAGTCTTACAAATGAAGCCGTCCGTCCATTAGGCAATCTTCCATCCTCAAATTCAACGAACCCTCCGTCAAAAATAGCATCAGCACCCTGATCGTCAAAGCAAGCAGTCATTGACATAGATGTCAAAATCACTGCTAAGAATATATATAACTTATTCAATTTCATAATTTTCTGATTTTTAGTTATAACCAGGATTATTTTCCAACAGATCATTCAGAATAATTTCATCCTGAGGAATGGGTGCAAGGATACGATAATCACTGTAAGGAACAGGTTCAATTGATCCAGCCTTAGAGATGGTTAGCCCATTCCGTTTTAAGTCAAACCATCGATGTCCCTCTAGCGCAAATTCAATTCTTCGTTCAGTTAGAATTGCCTGGAAAAGAGCATTGCCCGACAGTCCCGCCAATGAACTTACTCCCCTCTTGCTTCTTAATGCATTCAAATCAGCAAGGGCTCCTGTAGCATCTCCGGTTTTCTGTCTAGCCTCTGCTCTGATCAAGTATAACTCAGAAGCACGTAAAATGGGAAGATTTTCCAAGAAGTCACCCTTAGCTCCCAGCCATTTTTTTGATTCATACACCACCCCATCTGCGCCGCTTCGGGTAGTTTCCTCCCACATATTTCTTCTCACGTCACCTGCACTATATGAATCAAGAAGCTCATCTGTAGCTGTTACAATAAACTGAGCGCCTGTATAGACATCTGCAGTCAATGAACTCATAGAGTTGTTTACACCATCCACACTTGACCAATCCACCGATCTGATTTCAATTTCGAAAACCGATTCAGGATTTGGAAAGGTATTAAAAGCAGCTTCATACCCGGCAGCTTCCAACAACCCCTCCCCGGTGTTATCCAGCCCGAAAGTAGCCATAGCTTGTGTAGCCATCGACGCTGCTTCTGAGTCTTTTCCTTCGTAAAGGTAAACTCTAGCCAATAACAACTCAGCAGCCCCCTTAGAGGCTCGGTAAATCCCTTCAGTACCTATTGCCTCAGTCCCAAGGCTTGAAACAGCATTGCTTAGATCGGACTCAATCTGATCATAAACTTCTCTATTTGTGCTTCTGGCTCTAAAATCGGCATTTGAAAAGCCCAATGTCGGGGTAGTCCTCAAAATAACCGATGTTGACCATCCGTTTACTTCCTGACCGGGTTCATAACCATACACTCTCGCTAAATCAAAGTAAAACAATGCCCGAAGAAAATAAGCCTCTCCTTTAAGTTGGGTGCGAAGCCCCTCATCCCCTTCTACCTCCTCTATTTCGGTAAGAAGAATATTGGCTTCATTGATTCCAGCGTAAATGCCTCTGAATTCATTTGTATCCTCGTCAAAATCCCAAAGGTTGATATGAGCTCTATCTGCGTTAACTTCCTGTCCTATATATCTACCGGTGTTGGCAATGATTCTTAGGTTATCTGCCATGATTTCGGGAGCGACCATCATCGTCTGCCCATAATAGTCAAAGCTTCTTACTTTTCCATAAATAGATAACAATAAGGATTCAAAGCTCTCTACATCCGTAAAGGCTGTCTCAGGAGTTAAGTCTTGCCTTGGTTCGGTCTCCAGCATGCTATCACACGCACCAAAGAATAGCACACTTCCTACTATAAATATTTTTATAAAATTTTTCATCCTTAGTTCCGATTAGAAGTTAAGATTGATACCAGCCGTGATCTGCTTCCCATTTGGAAAGGAACCGTAAGTAGTTTCACCTACCGAGTTAACCTCTGGATCTATCCCATTGTATTTAGTGAAAGTGGCCAAGTTCATTCCTTGCACATAGATAGTTGCACTGCTCATTCCTATTTTTTGGGCAGTGGCTGTCCCTAAGGTATACTTCAGCGTCACTTGTTTCAATCTTACATATCCACCATCACTCAATAGTCTTGTAGATGCTGTTCCAATATTTGAGGTTCCCGGAGCTTGCCCCCCTTCGTAGGGCTTACCTACCGTGGTCACATCCCCAGGCTGCTTCCAATAATCTTCCTGACTTACAAACTGATTGTCAGGTCCAGACCCCCAAGCTCCTAGATTGTAGATATCTGAGTTCCATACCTTATTTCCAAATTGCCCTTGGAAAAACAATTCCAATGAAATAGGCCCATAAGTAAAACTATTGGCAAAACCGCCGTAGCTGCTCGGAAGTGCGCTACCTCTATAATCCAGTGTAGATTCTCCTACTAAGTAGGTATAACCTCCATTTCCATCAGCATACATCGCAAGACCATTCGCTGGATTCACGCCTAGGTATTCATTTGTATACCAGAATTCAATTGGTCTCCCAACGATCAGGTCGTTTCCAACTCTCTCCAGTCCATCGTAAAGAGAGAGCAGCTCATTTTGCAAAAAGGTAATATTGAATGCCGTACTCCACTGAAATTTACCTGCAACTATATTTGTGGTCTGCAAGTCAATATCAATACCTTGGTTTCTTACTTCCCCTGTATTACGGTTGATTTCGCCAAATCCCGAATCCACGGGAAGCGGGGTATCAAACAGGAGAGATTTAGAATTTTTTCTCCAGAAATCAACTGTAGCAATGATTCTACCATTGAACATGGTTCCGTCCACTCCAATATTAAATGTTTCAGCTTCCTCCCAAGTCAAAAGATCGTTGCCTAACTGACTAATGCTTAAGCCTCCTCCACCAAGATATTGTCCGCTTGACCCCACCAAGGTTCTTGATGCAAAATCCTCTATATCAGAATTCCCTGTAATACCATAAGATCCCCTAACCCGCAAGTTATCCAGCCAGTTGACATCCTGAAGAAAAGTCTCAGAAGAGAGCCTCCATCCTACGGATACCGCCCCAAACGTGCCCCATCTATACTCTGACCCAAATCTGGAATTACCATCTCTTCTAAGTGTTACGTCTGCCGTATAGCGATCATCATAATCATACTTTGCCTGGCCAAAAAAACCACCTCTTTTGTATTCCGTATAATTACTGTTTACAGCAAAAGGAGTAGCTGCATTTTGCAGATAAATCAATGCGGGATTAGGAAAACCTCTACCCGTAGCTGATTGCACATCCCCATTGGCACTCTTAAATTCAAAGCCTAAGATACCTGACACGGTATGAACATCATTGAACTTCTTATTGAAGTTGAAGTTGTGATTGGTGTTGAAGTTCATATTCCTTCTTGCATTAAATACGGAAGATCCACCATAAGATGAAAATGCGGGAATCGTAGAAGGACGATTGTTGATTTCTTGAACGTCAGAAAAATCGACACCAAAGTAGGAAGTGAAACTTAACCAAGGTGCAAACTGATAAGTCAAACTCAAATTTGAAACCGTCTGTACCGTCTTGGCGTTTCTGGTCTCTTCGTTCACTCCTTGAATGATATTATACCCAAACAGGTGATTGGATGGATAAGGAGAGAACTCGCCTTCTTCATCATAAATAGGGACATTAGGTCTGGCGGAATAGCCTGCCATAAATGGCCCGTTTACAAAATTACCCCGATCAATACTTCCATTTGTGTTTTGGTATGCTAACGATAAGGCTGCAGACACAGTAAACTTTTGATTAGGCCTATGTGTCAAATTAAGGCGCCCTGTAGCACGTTCATAATCAGACTTGATAATCTGGGCTTCTTGAGCGGTGTACGAACCCGAAAGGAAAAACGTGGTCTTTTCATCACCACCTGAAATAGAAAGGTCATAAACGCTCAATCGTCCATCACGATACAATTCATCCACCCAGCTGTATGACTCAAGATTCGGATCTTCAGGATTACCGTACGTAGCCGCCGCATTTGCAGGATTTAGCCCCGCGTTGATATATGCATCACGTTTGATTGCTGCCAATTGTGACGCATCCATCACATTATAAAGATTCATTGGCTTTACAATACCCTCCTGAACAGAAAGCCGAACATTTGTCTTGCCTTTTTTACCTCTTTTTGTATTAATCAATACCACGCCGTTTGCAGCCTGAGCACCATAAATCGCTGCAGCAGCTGCATCTTTTAGCACTTCTATTGATTCAATGTCATTCGGGTTAATAGAGGCCAGTGCATTTTGAGATCCCTGGTTGGATAAACTACCATTATCTCCGACTCCACCCACAGCTATCTGAACCCCATCCACAATATACAGTGGATCATTTCCGGCATTGATAGAACCTACCCCGCGTATACGTACATTAAGTGCTCCACCCGGCTGGCCTGTGGAAGAAGTCACCTGTACACCGGCAATTCTACCTTGCATCGCACGGTCAAATGACTGAACAGGCAGATCTTGAAACACCTCACCTTTAACTGCGGAAATGGCACCTGTAATTTCCCGTCGGGACTGATCCCCATAAGAGGTAACTACAAATTCTGAAAGAGACTGCACATCCGACTCCATTGCAACATCTATTGATGTGCGATTACCAATTGTGACCTCCTGTGGCTTCAACCCTATAAAGGTGAAGACCAACACATTGTTTCCGGCGGGCACGCTGATCGAGTACTTACCATCAATATCTGTGGCTGTACCGATTGTGGTTCCCTTCACCAGAACTGTTGCACCCGGTACTCCAAGATTATCTTCCGTGGAAGTAACCGTACCAGTGATCACGCGGCTTTGGGCGAAAACAATCGTATTTCCCAAAAACAGCATGAGTCCTAGAAGTAAAATTTTCCTCATAAATTGTATGATTTGGTTTATATTAATTCCCTATTATAAAGTTTTCGGAGAAAAACACAATAATCAGCATGTTATTTGAGAGGTCTACAATTCAAATAAAGTGTTGAACAAGTCTATATTTTTTCTTACTCCCAAAACAATCAACTGTTATTCCTGTTTTTTTTCAAAAGGATAGATTTAAATTTCGTTAATCAATTGTTAACAAAAGTTAATTTTTTATTACATAAATCACATAATACACTGTAAATGAGACAGAATCATACCGAAACAACTTTAATTTCACAATAGAGTATATTTGCAAAATTTTATTGTACGTTAAACATAAAAAAATATAGTTTACATGGGTAAACACATGAAAATAAAGAATAAAAACCTAAAACCTCCCATGTCCATACAGAAAAAACTATTTAAGTAAGCAAAAAACTTTATGAATAGTAATAGACATGCTATGTGAACAGGCAATACCTCAAAAGTCCCCTATAACACCTTGATAGTAATCCTTCTATTCAATGCCTGATTTTTCGGATTGCTGTTTGGTACCATTGGCTCCTTGTCTCCTTTCCCCTCTACCAACACGCGCCCATGATGAAAACCACTACCCACCAAATACTTTTGTACACTCTTGGCCCGCTGCAAACTGAGATTCTGATTATAGCTTGCACTACCTACATTATCAGTATGCCCTGTGATCAAAATATTCACATTTGGATTCTCAGATAAAAATTTAACCAGTCTTTTCAGCGATGAAATAGACTCAGGTTTCAAACTATACTCATCAAATTCGAAAAACACATTTTCAAACACGAATTCCTCTCCCGGAGCCACAGGCACCAACTCCACCTTTAAATCTTTAACATTCTTGATCTTATCCCGCTCCACATTATATATTTTGGGTATAAACCCTTTTTTCTCAACATATAATCCAGAGATGGCTTTATCGGGATAAATCATAGTGAATGCACCTGTTTTGCCATCAGCTTTGAACTTGTATAATGTGCTGTCATTTGTCAGCGACACCAGAGACAAGGTAGCATCAATAGGTTCGCCGGTTTTTGAATTAAATACACCTCCTTCTGTAACGGTCAAATTCTCCCCCAACGATATTTCAGAAGGAAATTTGAATCTGTATAGTAAAGAGCGATCGTTTGCTCCTTCAGAAGTAGTCAACTCTGTAAAATAGGCGTAGTCTTTCTGTGCTGTTATAAATAAAGCAACTTGATCCAATTGATCATTGATAGGTAAACCGAGATTTTCAGGCTTTGTGAATTGCCCCTCCACTACTTTTGAAAGGTGAATATCCATCCCGCCAAATCCCGGGTGGCCATTAGACGAAAAGAAAAGTATTTCGTTATTGAAAAACATAAACGGTGAAATCTCATCCTTTGGTGTATTCACTACATCCCCGAGGTTTTTAGCCTCAGACCAAGTTGCATCATTTTGCATGACACTATACCAAATATCATTTCCTCCATACCCACCTTTCCTATTTGAAGAGAAAAACAATATCCTGCCGTCAGCAGAAAGAGAAGGCTGAGAATCCCATGACCTGGAATTGACATTCTTCCCCATATTCTTGGGCCGTTGCCACATTCCATTTAGTTTGTAAGCTATGTACAAATCACAACTCCCTTCAGAGTCTGGCGCATCACAGGAAGTAAAGATTAAGATATTACCATCTGCGGTCACAGTACAAGTCCCCTCATTGTAGGGTGAATTGATAGTCTGCGCTATACTTTGAGGCTTTGACCAATTACCTTCAGGAGACACAAAGGCCATAAAAATATCCTCTTTGTCATTATTGCCGGTACCATCTCTTTTGGTAAAAAGGATCTGCTGACCATCTGCCGTCAATACAGGAAAATACTGAAGCTGAAATTCATTGAGCGGAGATGGTAATATTTCCTTCTCGATCTGACTGTAATTTTCCAGCTGCCCTGCCAAAAAAAACATCTGTTCCTGCATTTCTAAATAATTGGGCAACTTACGGAATGATGAATCAAACAGCGGATCGACAGTAAGAAATTCATTGTATGCTTCTTTAAATCTACCCTGCTTCAAATAAACATGAGTAAGTACCCAGCCCATATCTGCCCGATGTTTCTGAGTTGCATTCTTACCCGACAAACGAGACTTTCCTACCAGGGCAGTAGCCTCCGCATCATCAAACTCCCCTTTGGTAATTTGGAGCTGCGTCAATTTCACATAAGCTTCCAAAAATGATGCTTCCCTCTTAATCGCATCTTTATATTTGTCAATAGCCGCATCGTATTGTCTTGTCAATGTCAGCTCCCCAGCCTCCTGATACATCTTGATCGCCTTGCCATCAATGATCGAATATCCTTGTGCTTTCACAAAAGAAAAGGATAGGAAAAGAAGGGTTATGACTAAAGCAGGACGCATGGACTTATGGAATGTCCATAAATTTATGAGTTTGGAGCGAAACTTTCCATTTTGGGTATTTTTTTGCAAAATCAACAATGGCAGGAGTGAACTTCACAGCTCTGCTCCACTCGGGCTGAAGGCGCAATTCGCACGTAGTCTTCACCAACAAAGCATGCTCTTCGGCAAAGGAAAAATCACTTTGGTGAAAAACCACCACTTTCAATTCATCTGCCTCAGCATAGATCGAGGGATGGGGCTTTTTGAATTTCTTCGGAGAAAAACAAACCCAATCAAAATCACCTGAAAACGGATAAGCACCCGAAGTTTCAATGTTGGTAGTAAACCCCTTTTCTTTCAAAAGTGCTGTCAATGGTCCCAGATCATACATCAAAGGTTCTCCTCCTGTAACCACAACCAACCTTCCCGGATAAGCCATAGCTTCTTCAACAATTGTTTCGATGGAAAAGATAGGCCACTTGCCTGAATCCCATGATTCCTTGACATCACACCAGACACATCCTACATCACAGCCTCCCAGCCGGATAAAATAAGCAGGATATCCCGAAAATCTCCCCTCTCCCTGTATGGTATAAAAAGCCTCCATTACCGGAAGCTGAACTCCTTGCGCTATTGATTCTTCTATATTCATCTGAATTTTTGGTAAAGCGGGCAATTGAACCGCTGGGTGAATTAAGCCTCAAAGGTAGGGCTTTGAATTGGAATATTTAAAAATCGGAAAATTGAACCCGGATTTTGCATTAGGTTTCGTTAAGAGACCATTAATTGCAATAAAATCAGGCTGTTTGGAGACTGAGGCATAGCACCGCTATGGTGAAGTCGAAAATTGCAACGCAGTGACTGATTTTGAAGCAATTATTGGTCGCAATAGAAATGCTAATGCATAATGCAGGTTGAAAGATTAACTCCGCCATTTTCACTCTTCAAATTCTACAATCTTTTCATCATTACAATCCGATAATCATCCACGCCCCCTTTTCGGATTACTTCCATAATCTTAAACCCTCTTTGTAACCCGAAGTTGATCATTGGAGGAAGTCGATTTCTGGTTTTAAAGAATATTTCTTCGAATCCATTATTTCTTGCCCAATTTTCCTGATACTCTGCCAGAGCGGTCGCTACATTATTCCTTCTAAACCCAGCAATAATACCGCCCATCCAAGAATAAAAGACCTTGGGTTTGTCACTTTGATACCCAACCTTAAATCCCGTCAATTCACCTTCTATTTCAGCTACCAGGGACAAATGTCTCTTGCCCTCCAATCTTTTTCTATAAAGATCCAAGTCTCCCATGCCTCCAAACTCCGGGATGCGTTCATGCACCCAAAGAAGCTCTTCAAGCGAAGCTTTACGAACTATTACTTCTGATAAATCACTTTTCATTACGTTGAAAACTTAAAAACCGGAAAATCATAGCACTGTAAACTTCTACTGTGCTTTCAACATCAATCTTTTTTAAGTGTTGGATAAACCACTCCCAATTGCTCCAAATAAGTGTCAAACTTAGCCTCATCGTAATAGAACTTTTCCATTTCCGGACGGAATTGGTCCATAATCCTTTTATTCAGGTAAATAGGAGCTTCATCATCCGCAGAAATCATAGGCTTGTATACTGTCTCCTTTGTCTGCACATTTTTGAAATAATCCCAGGCTTCGTCCACCAATTCCGGCTGAAGCAAGAAATCCAAAATTGTCATCGCCTCAGCTTTGGCTCCTGCAGTCACTCCTTTATGTGCAATAGGAGTTGCCATCGCAATCGCATTGCTCCAGTGATGTCCCGGAAGTCCGGGAATATTGGACGGAAATCTCAACGTAACCGTAGGAACTACCCAAGAAACATCTCCTATATCATCCGAGCCTCCTGACCTCGGTTCCTTGACAGGCAATCCAAGCGTATCCAATTTGGTGGGTAAACCTTCCACTTTTTTAACCCCCAATTCAGTTTGCACTGCTTTGGCCAATTGCTGATCTGCCTCAGACCATTCAGGCAAGCCCACTTCAAGAATATTTGCATACATTTTCTCAGCAATGGTTTTATTGAAATGTCGCGGCCAAGCTGTCCCGAGAATTTTTGAAGTCACTTCAGTATCGGTCATCAGTGCTGCCCCCTCCGCCATTTTATTGGCCATCTCATACATTTCCATTATTCCTTCATAGTTCACATCCCGGAAATAATACCAAATGGAAGCTTTGGAAGGAACCACATTGGGCTGATCACCCCCGTCTGTAAAAATCGAATGTGAACGCTTCAGAGGATCTAAATGCTCTCTTCTATAATTCCAGCCTACATTCATTAACTCAGCAGCATCCAACGCACTTTTCCCCCTCCAGGGAGCTCCGGCAGAATGAGCCGCCTCGCCTGAGAACGTATATTCCACAGAGATCAGTCCGGTACCCGAAGTTTGTCCATAGCTCACCCCAAGATTATTTGCAACATGGGTGAAAATACAAATATCCACCCCATCAAATAAACCGTCCCTAGTGTACCAAGCTTTGGCTGCCACCAGCTCCTCCGCAATTCCCGGCCAGAGCACAAGCGTACCGCCTATATTCTCACGCTCCATAATCTCCTTCACCGCCAAAGCCGCCGTAATATTCAAAGGAATCCCTGCATTGTGCCCCTCTCCATGTCCCGGAGCTCCCTCCACAATCGGTTTATGATAAGCTACGCCCGGATATTGGGAGGCCTTGGGAATGTTATCCACGTCAGAACCCAGTGCAATGGTCGGTCCCTCCCCGTTTTTCCAGGTAGCAAACCAGGCCGTAGGAATACCGGAGACACCCATTTCTATCTCAAAACCACTTTCACGGAGTATTTCGGTCAAGTACTTGGATGATTCAATTTCCTGAAAGCCCAATTCAGCAAAGCTGAAGATTTTATCCACCATCACCTGACTCATTTTAGCTTTCTGATCTACCAGAAGTACGGCTTCTTGCTTGAGTTCGGTGATTCTCTTTGGGGTCATTCTCTTTTGAGCAAAAGAGTGCGGAGTCAGGAGTATCATAAAAAAGAATAACCCAATATAGCGGCATAGTAAAGTTGATTTCATCTGTTTATATTTTGATTTTTAATGGTCAGATGGAATCTCGCACGGCGAATAACCATCCCTCTGTGTGTCGTCTTCGACATGCTCGATTTCATATGTTTATAATTGTTTTTCAGTGGCCATATAGCATGTCCCGATTTTTCATCGGGAGAATCTCGCAGGGCGCATAATCATGCATCTGTGTGACTTTTTAGTCCTGCTCGATTTCATAGGATTAGTGGCTAGGTTGAGATGTAAAATATTAAAAATGTTTCATCAATTCTGACAAAAATGACCAAAGGAAAAAATGGATGTTGGGAGGAATTATGAATTTGAATTCCAAAGCCCGGCAATTTTTCTATTTTTGCAGGCGTTCAGCTAAAAAATAACGAATAATTCAATCATGGCGGAGTACAATTTTAGAGAAATCGAGAAAAAATGGCAGGCATACTGGGAAAACAACCAAACTTTCCTTGCCAAGGTAAACCCGGACAAACCTAAATTCTATTCTCTCGACATGTTCCCCTATCCCTCAGGTGCCGGACTCCATGTAGGGCATCCGCTGGGATATATCGCATCGGATATCGTCAGTAGATTTAAGAAGTTGAAGGGATTCAACGTTCTTCATCCGATGGGTTATGACAGCTTTGGACTACCTGCGGAGCAATATGCGATTCAAACAGGTCAACATCCTGCGATCACTACGGAAGAAAACATTGCCCGTTATACTGAACAACTGAAAAACATAGGCTTTGCTTTCGACTGGAGCAAAGAGGTAAGAACCTCTAATCCAGACTACTATAAGTGGACGCAGTGGATCTTTATGCAGCTTTTCAATAGCTACTATGATCAGGATGCGGACAAAGCACTTTCCATTGAGTCTTTGGTTGCACGATTTGAAAAAGAAGGAAATGCCAACGTGAAGGCTGTTTGTGATGAAGATACTCAAAAGTTCAGCGCTGCAGAGTGGAATGCTTTCTCCGAAAAAGAAAAGCAGGAAACACTTCTAAAATACAGACTGACATTTCTAGCCGAAACCACAGTCAACTGGTGTGCGGCACTGGGAACAGTACTTTCCAATGATGAAGTAAAAGAAGGCTTCTCCGAGCGTGGCGGCCATCCGGTGGAGCGTAAAAAGATGATGCAGTGGTCTATGCGGATCACCGCCTACGCAGATAGATTATTGCAAGGCTTGGAAAAAGTCGATTGGTCTGAACCGATCAAAGAAATGCAGCGCAACTGGATTGGTAAATCCATCGGAGCTGATGTGGTTTTCCAAGTAAAAGACTCAGAACAAACCATCAAGGTATTTACTACCCGTGTGGATACTATATATGGTGTCACCTATTTGGCTTTGGCACCGGAAAGCGATCTGGCAGCGGCTCTGATCACTGAAGATCAACGCGAAAAAGCGGAAGCGTACATTGAAGTAGCCAAAAACCGTTCGGAACGCGAGCGTATGAGTGATGTCAAAACCATCTCAGGTGCATTTACAGGATCCTATGCGATCAATCCATTCAACGGTGAAGAAATCCAAGTTTGGGTAGCCGATTATGTTTTGGCAGGTTATGGTACCGGTGCCGTGATGGCTGTACCTGCACATGACGAGCGGGATTACAACTTTGCCAAGCACTTCGGACTTGAGATCAGACAAGTGATCGACGGCTCCATGGAAGAAGGCTCTTTTCCGGGGAAAGGTGGCTTGATCATCAACTCCGGCTTTATCTCAGATCTGTACATGAAGGATGCTATGGACAAAGCCATAGAATTTTTAGAGGAAAAAGGCATAGGAAAAGGTAAGATCCAATACCGGATGCGGGATGCGATTTTCACCCGACAACGTTATTGGGGTGAGCCGCTTCCGGTTTATTTCAAGGAAGGATTACCCTATTTGATTGAAGAAAAAGATTTGCCTTTGGTATTGCCGGAGGTAGACAAATACCTGCCTACCGAAGATGGAGAACCTCCACTTGCAAGAGCGAAAGACTGGAACTACAAAACTCCGGATGGTGAATTCCCTCTTGAAAGAAGCACTATGCCTGGCTGGGCAGGATCAAGCTGGTATTTCTTCAGATATACTGATCCTAAAAATGAAACTGAATTTGCCGACAAAGCGAAAACAGATTACTGGGGAGCTGTAGATTTATACATCGGGGGATCTGAGCATGCTACCGGTCACTTATTGTATTCCAGATTCTGGACCAAGTTCCTTTACGATCTTGGAGTAGTGAGCGTAGATGAGCCCTTCCAGAAGATGATCAACCAAGGCATGATCCAGGGAAGATCAAATTTTGTATATAGAGTCAAAGGCACCAACAAATTTGTGAGCTACGGACTACGGGACCAATACGACTCATTTGCGATGCATGTGGATGTCAACATCGTCCACAACGATCAGTTGAACCTGGATAAATTCAAAGCCTGGAGACCTGATCTGGCAGATGCCGAATTCATCCTGGAAGACGGCAAATACATCTGCGGATCTGAAGTGGAAAAAATGTCCAAGTCAAAATACAACGTGGTCAATCCGGATGATATCATCGAACGATATGGCGCGGATACCTTGAGGCTGTATGAGATGTTTTTGGGCCCCTTGGAGCAATTCAAACCTTGGAACACCAACGGAATCGACGGAGTATTCAAGTTTCTCCGTAAGCTTTGGAATCTTTATCACAGCAATTCAGGTGAGTTCCAGGTATCGGATGCCGAACCAAGCAAGGAAGAATACAAAGCCCTTCACAAGGCACTGAAAAAAATGGAGGAAGACATGGCTAACTTCTCCTTCAATACTTCAGTATCCAGCTTTATGATCTGTGTAAACGAACTAAGCGCACTTAAATCCAATAAGCGCAAAATTCTCGAACCTCTAGCCCTCTTGGTTTCGCCTTATGCTCCTCACATCGCTGAGGAATTGTGGAGCCTTTTAGGGAATGAAAAATCTATCACCGAATCTGCATTTCCTACATTTGATGAAAGTCATCTGAAAGAAAGTGCATTCGAATATCCGGTAATGATCAATGGAAAAATGAGAGCGAAGATCAACCTAGACCTTTCCCTCACCAAAGATCAAATCCAAGAAGCGGCCTTGGGTGACGAGACGGTACAGAAATGGCTGGAAGGAAAAGCCCCTAAAAAGATCATCATCGTTCCGGGAAAAATCGTGAATTTGGTGGTTTAAAAATCTTAAAATCAATAGATAAAGCTCAAGCTATAACAGGTTGAGCTTTTTTCGTGTTAATTTGTTTCAGCTTATCTTTGACATATGGATCTCATAGAGAAAAATAGGGAAGCACTAAACTTACTTTGTAAAACACACAAAGTAAAGCAGCTCTTTGTCTTTGGCTCTGTGATGACTACTTCTTTCAATGATGAAAGCGATCTGGATTTTTTGATCGATTTTGACAAGTTGAATATTAAGGATTTTGCTACAATTTTTTTCGAATTCAAATTTGCATTGGAAGATCTTTTTAACCGTAATATCGATCTCATAGAACGCGAAGCAATTCGCAATCCATATTTCAAAGAGGAGGTGGAAGAGACAAAATTATTAATGCTAGAAACATCATAGCACATGAATATGGAAACATATCCTATGAAATTATTCTGAAAATTATCAGTCAATATTTTCCGATTTTAAAAAAGGAAGTTAAAACTCTTCTAGATAATTCGTGACGAATCAGGCCACTCAAATCACGCAAAGTCCAATAAAACTAAATGAGCCGAACCAAACTAGTGTATGTAACACCATCCACGCAGTCATTTGTAAAAAGTGACATAAGGATTCTGCGCAACTATTTTGATGTTCGGGTCATCAACCAGCCTTGGAGCAATAAAAAACTTGCTCCACTTAATTTCATAGCCCAATTTTTCTCCATGCTCACAAACATATTCGGGGCTAAATTAATTATCGTCAATTTTGGGGGATATTGGGCATTTTGGGGGATTGTCTTTGGCAAGGTATTTAGAAAGAAAGTCTTTATTGTCACCCATGGAACTGATTGTGCTAGTATTCCCGAAATAAATTACGGCAGCCTTCGCATCAGTCTACTGAAGCGAATATGCAAATTCAGCTACCACAAAGCTGATGCAATATTCCCGGTAAGCGAATCTTTGATAGAAACGGAACTGCTTTTTGATCCGGCGATCACTTCGAGAAAACAGGGTCTTTTGTATCATTTCCCCAAGCTTACCGTTCCGCTAAAAACAATTTACAATGGACTCGATGATACTCAGTGGCTCCTGCCCGACAAGCCAAAAAGAATAGCAAACAGCTTTTTGGCAGTAATGTCTCCTTCTCAGTTTAAGCTTAAGGGAGGGGATCTGATTCTTGAGATTGCCAAGAAGTATCCAACTAGCAACTTCTATTTTGCAGGGATTAAAACCTTAGAAATAACACATAAAAAGACTGACAATGTGCATTTCCTAGGATTTCTCACCTCGGAGGAATTGCTCAGTTGGTATCAGAAAAGTGAGTTTTACTTTCAGCTTTCCAGTTTTGAAGGATTCGGCTGCGCTCTATGCGAAGCCATGCTTTGTGGAGCAATTCCAATAGGTTCCGGCACGAATCACATACCAAAAATTGTAGGGAACTCAGGCTTTATCATTACCGAAAAATCACTGAAAGCTGCTATTCCGATTATGGATAAAGCCCTCAACAGTGTCAACAAAGACTTACTTTCCCTAAATTCACGACTTCATATCCAAGCCAATTATTCTCTACAGCTTAGAGAGCAGAAATTAATTGAGTCCTTGGAACAATTTACAGGTCAGTCATACACCAACTAATGGAGCACTTATTAAGTAAAATTTCGAGAAATTTATATGTGATTCCGGGCGGCTTTTTTGTCACAAAATTGTTTCGAAAATTCTTCAAATCTTCGAGTCAAGGTGAAAACTGGAGAAATTTCAAATTTAGGAGCGTAGTGATGAAAGTGGATATTGCAAAGCAAATGGGCAATGCGATTTATTGGCGCGGTGCCCATGACTGGGCCCCCATTTTTGTTTTGGAAAAGGCCCTGAAAAAGGGAGATACATTCATTGATGTGGGTGCCAATCAGGGTGAATACTCACTTTGGGCAGCCAGAAAAGTTGGTGCAAAAGGAAGAGTCGTTGCTTTCGAACCTATGCAGCAACTTTTTGATCAATTGGCTGAAAACATCCGGCTCAATAAATCATTCCACAAAACCATTACGCCTATAAAACTAGGATTATCAGATCAAAAAGGAGAAGTCATTCTCTATTCCAGTGCCGATTCCAACGAAGGGACAAACACCATTTACAATACGGAAAAATTCAGTATCGAATCCGGAAAAATCCAGCTTGACACACTGGATGAGCAGCTAAAATCACTGAAAATCAATAAAGTGGATTTTTTGAAGATTGACGTAGAAGGAGCCGAACTTCAGGTACTAAAAGGCGCTCTGAATACATTGAAACAAAACCGTCCCGTTATTCTTCTGGAAATAAACAAGGATGCCTGCATAGCCGGAGGGTATCTGCCTGAGGATATTTTGACACTTCTGAAGCCTTTCAATTATTCCTTTTCGAAAGTAGGGCTTAGAGGTTCGTTGAGCAAGGTAAACCAACTACCTAATTTCTGTAATATTGTAGCTATTCCACAGTAAAATGTATCCTGACGACAGAATCTGGCACTCAAGACAAGAAGTTTAGTAGTATGCATAGGTTTCAAACTGCAAAAGACAAAACCCCAAATCGACCGGGTACAATTAACCGTCAAACCTTTCCAGTATTTTAAAGCTCAAAAACTACCTTTTCAGAATTTTAGAGAAGGCTTTTCCAGCTACGCCAAATTTTCAGTCTAAAACACCAAACAACGACTCTTTAACTATTTTTAACCGAATTTCCAGACTTCAACACATTTTTGATCTAAATCAAAGGTTTTTTAAACCAAATTTTTTCATATTAACATAATGTTAAAAAAAATAAGCATAAAAAAAGGGAGCCTTTTTAGTAAAAGCCCCCTAGAGTGGGTCTATTGTCAATCATCTAAAACCAAATATACTTTCGTAATCCTTGCTGTGTATTTGTTTTTTTGATCTTTATATTTTGTTAAACATAGTGAAAATGTTTCAAACCGCCCAAAAACAAATAATTATTTTATGCAAATTTTCACGATAACTAAGTTTTATTGGACTGAAATACTTTTGGTGTCACGCCAAATTCCTCCTTAAAAGCGCGGATAAAATACGTGATATTGCGAAATCCCGACATATAGCAAACTTCCTGAATCTGAAATCCACCTAAAATCAAGTACTGTTTTGAAAGCTTCAATCGTTCTTGAAGTACAAATCCCATCGGAGTCAGTCCCATATCCAACTTAAACGTGCGAATAAAATGAGCTTTGCTCATACATGCCTGGGAAGCCAACTCCTCCAGAGAAATTAATTCCCGAATATTCTTTTTAATATAATCGACGACATGTGCCATTCTGTTTCCCGCAGCCAATTCTTTATAAAACTTCTCCATCATATCCCGAGCCTGAGTCTGGGTCAGCCTAATCAGAAGTTCCTTGAGTGCTAACGAAGCGATTAGGTCTTTTTCTCTAGAACCGTCCTTCACTCCTATTCTAATAAAGCGGTTGATGATTTCGGAGAGATCCTGAGTATTGATTAAATGAAAATAATTGAGATCCAAGCCCCAGTCTTTTTTAATCATTTTATCAGGGAACTTCTCATTCAATAAGTTAAAAGTGGCTTCAATCATCTCTTTTGATATCGAAAGGGCTATGCATTGCGTGGGATTGTTGATGCGAGCTTCAGGAAAATCAATTTTCATCACTTCATTGGGCGGGACGATCACCGATTCACCCGGCAAATACTCAAAGCCCGGCCGATCAAACAGGTGCATTACCTTCTTGCCTTTTAGCATAGTAGTCAGCACCAGATCTCCAAAGACCAAATTGACATCATCGGCCTGCTGGTGAGTCTCGAAGATATTCAACTCACAGTTATCCAATGTGTAAGTAGTTCTGTTCTCTACCAGCGTTTTCAAGTCCCTGGCATTCCTCCAAGGAACACCGGCAATAAAATCATTTTGGGTCATGCCTTTAAAATACTAATAATTAAATGCTTTCTGAAATCGGATAGTGTCCCCTAAATCATTTAACCCTAAGCAAGCACTACCCAATTAATCAACTCAGGTGGATGGGATGTTGTTCCAGTGTAATTTTTAATAACGGGAAATTTGGAAATTTGATCATAACCAAAATAACCGTGTGATATGACAACGTTAACATTATCCCAATCCAAACCTGTAGACCGTCCTTCTGTAAAGGACAAATACGATCATTTTATTGGCGGAAAATGGGTAGCCCCCAGTTCAGGAGAATACTTTGACAATATTTCCCCTATCGATGGAAAGCCATTCACAAAGGCCGCGAGAGGTAACAAGGAAGACATAGAAAAAGCAATCGATGCCGCTCATGTTGCTTTCAAGACTTGGTCTAAAACCTCTGCTGCAGAAAGAAGTCGAGTACTGAACAAAATCGCCGACATCATGGAAGAAAATCTTGAAATGCTGGCTAGACTGGAAACAGTCGATAACGGTAAGGCACTTCGAGAAACAAGAGCAGCTGATCTCCCACTTTGCATAGACCATTTCAGATACTTCGCAGGAGTCATCAGAGCCGATGAGAGCACTATATCTGAACATGATGAGCACACCGTAAGTATTGCTTTGCACGAACCTCTTGGGGTCGTCGGGCAGATTATCCCATGGAATTTCCCCCTGCTCATGGCTACATGGAAAATTGCCCCTGCTCTGGCGGCGGGATGCTGTACAGTGGTAAAACCTGCTGAGCAGACTCCTGCCAGCATAATGGTACTCATGGAACTTATTGGCGACGTCGTTCCTCCGGGAGTACTCAATGTAGTCACAGGCTTTGGGGTAGAGGCAGGCAAGCCGCTCGCTTCATCCAATAGAGTGTCCAAGGTTTCATTTACTGGGGAAACCACCACAGGACGCCTCATCATGCAGTACGCATCCGAAAACCTAATTCCCGTCACCATGGAACTGGGCGGAAAATCACCGAATATTTTCATGAAATCTGTAGCAGATGCAGACGATGAGTTCTTTGACAAAGCTATAGAAGGAGCTGTGATGTTTGCCTTGAATCAAGGAGAAGTATGTACCTGCCCTTCCAGAATCCTAGTTCATGAAGATATTTACGATGTATTCATGGAGCGCGTCATAGAGAGGACCAAAGCAATCAAAATGGGACATCCATTGGCGGAAGACACCATGATGGGAGCCCAAGCCTCCAATGATCAATATCAGAAAATTCTTTCCTATCTGGACATAGGCAAACAGGAAGGTGCTGTGACACTGTGCGGAGGAGAGAGTGCAGGCCTGAATTCCGGACTGGAAACAGGGTACTACATCAAACCAACTATTTTCAAAGGCAACAATAAAATGCGCATTTTCCAAGAAGAGATCTTTGGTCCGGTTACGTGCGTGACTACCTTCAAGACCACAGAGGAAGCCATAGCGATCGCCAATGACACAATGTACGGTCTTGGAGCAGGATTGTGGTCAAGAGACGCTCATGAGCTTTACCAAGTCCCCCGTGCTATCCAAGCAGGAAGGGTGTGGGTAAACTGCTATCATGCATATCCTGCACATGCTCCATTTGGCGGTTACAAGAAATCAGGCTTCGGGAGAGAAAATCACCTTATGATGCTCGACCATTACAGACAAACCAAAAATATGCTCATCTCCTACAACAAAGAGAAACTAGGATTCTTTTAAATTGTCAATTTCTAAAACCGGTAAAGGCAGGAGAACTCTCTTCTGCCTTTCTTTAGTTTCACCAAACCAACTAAACCATGGGATCAATCAAAAGAGTCCTCATCACGGATGCCGCAAAAGAGGTAATAGACACACTCAGAAAGCGTTTCAATTCCGAATTGATGTTTCATCAAAGCGGCGGATGCTGTGACGGTTCCTCTCCTATGTGCTTTGAAAAAGGAGATTTCAAAGTAGGAAGTCAGGACATATGGTTAGGTGAAGTGTATAGCTGCGATTTTTTCATAAGTGCAGATCAATTTGAATACTGGAAGCATACACAACTCACTTTGGATGTCGTCCCGGGAAGAGGAAGCAGCTTTTCCATAGAGATTCCGATGGGAATCAGGTTTATGATCCGATCCAAACTTTTCACTTCGGAAGAACTGAAAAATCTAAGCCCAATAATGACAGGAGAAGAAAAACTAGGAGAGATTTAAGCAGGATATACCTGTTACGATTCCGTTGTATTTTTCATTATCTTCAAAAGTGTAATCACTTGTTATGAAGAAAACAATCATTGTTTTGGGAACTGTAGTGCTGCTTTATTTTGCCGCCACACTAATTGTCCCCCCTTATATAGAATCCCAACGAAATCCTGTCAAATCACCTCCACCCTATTCTGTATCCGCCGAAGCGCAAACCGTCTATGACCGGCTGGATTTCATTGCAGACCTACATTGCGATGCCTTGCTTTGGGGAAGAGACTTGAACAAAAGAGGCAATCGGGGACATGTTGATTTTCCGCGTATGCGGGAAGCTAACGTAGCCTTACAGATGTTTACCATAGTATCCAAGTCACCTGCCGGGCAAAACATGCAAAGCAACAGCTCCGATGCCTTTGACAATATCACTCCGCTCACTATCGCCAAAGGCGAATCTCCCGCCAATTGGTTTAGCCTGATCAACCGCACGCTTTCCCAATCTGAAAAATTGGCCGGCTTCATAGAAGACGAGGAGGATAGGGCAATCTTTATCAAAAGTAAATCAGATCTAAACAAGCTTATCACTGACAGAAAAAATAATAAAGCTCTTATAGGAGCCATGCTGGGAATCGAAGGAGCACATGCGCTGGAAAGGGATCTGAATAATCTTGACCGAGTCTACGAAGCGGGAGTGAGAATGATTGGACTAACCCACTTTTTTGACAATAAACTTGGTGGCTCAGCTCACGGGCTGAGTCAAGAGGGGCTTACTGATTTTGGTAAATCTGTAGTCCATCGAATGAATAAGTTAGGGATTTTGGTTGACCTGGCACACTGCTCACCTGCGATTGTAGAGGATGTACTGGCTATGACAGACAAACCGGTGATGGTTTCCCATACAGGCGTCAAATCTGTATTGGATTCTCAAAGAAACCTAAGTGATCTTCAAATTCAGAAAATAGCCGCTAACGGAGGCATTATCGGCATCGCCTTCTTTGATGAAGCAGTCGGCGTACCTGAGTTGCCAAATATTATCGCTTCCATAAAGCACGTTCGGGATTTGGTAGGCGTAGAGCACATAGCATTGGGCTCGGATTATGACGGAGCTGTCACTGTGCCTTTTGACATTACAGGATTGTCTCTTTTGGTAGAAGGAATGATGAATGCAGACTTTAGCGAACCGGAAATCAAAGCTGTAATGGGAGAAAACGTGAAGAGATTTTTCCTTCAAAACCTCAACTAATGAACGAAACACGCATTCACCAAGATAGTAAGTATTTCAAAAAACTTCAAGAATATCTCCGGGAGTTTGTGTATGGGGGAATTGACGGAGCTATCACCACATTTGCTGTAGTCGCCGGTGGATTCGGTGCCGATCTTGATTCCGGTGTTATTATAATTTTGGGCTTTGCCAATTTACTTGCAGATGGCTTCTCTATGTCTGTAGGGGCATATTTATCAGCCAAAAGTGACAAAGAAAATTTTAAAAAACATGAATCAATTGAGTACTGGGAAGTAGAAAATCTAGCTGAGACAGAGCGTCAGGAGATTGTGGACATATACAAGGCGAAGGGGTTCAAGGGAGAGTTATTGGAGCAAGTAGTAGATCAAATCACTTCCAATAAAGACCTCTGGGTGGCCGAGATGATGAAAGACGAGCTCAGCCTAATGGAAGAAACAAAAAGTCCATTTAAAATCGGTCTGGCTACGTTTTTCTCTTTTATTATAATCGGTTTCATCCCACTTCTGATTTATCTCTGGACATTTTTCTACCCTTCCTCTATTGATATTTTCTTTTGGACCAGTTTTCTTACAGGGCTTGCTTTTGTAGTGATTGGGGCTTTGAAATCTTTAGTAAATCAGACTTCGGTTATTAAAAGTATTGCAGAGACAGTCGCTTTGGGGCTTCTTGCAGCCGTGGTAGCTTATTATGTGGGTGATATTCTTCAAAACTTTTTCATAAAACAATAGCATGGAAACTATAGACGAAGTACTGGTTCGAATGGATCAAATCGTAGATGAATGCAGAAACAATCAATCACGCATTGGCTATTTTGCAATTCTTTATAGACAGGTGACCCGTAGAATCCGCGATGGGATTTTAGCGAGAGAATTTGAAGACAATCCACGAATGGAAAAGCTTGATGTGCTTTTTGCGGGTAGGTTCATAGATGCATACGCCTCCTGGAAGAGCGGTATGCGCCCAACAGAAAGCTGGCTTATGGCTTTTGAAGCGAGTAAAGCTAGTAGCCATCTAGTTCTCCAGCATTTATTTCTTGGCATCAATGCACACATCAATTTGGATCTGGGCATTTCCGCTGCCGACACTATGGGAGCAGAGCCCATTGCCGAAATTCAAAATGACTTCAATAAAATCAATGCTGTACTGGCGGAATTGGTCGACGGAGTCAAGGCTAACATCAGCACAGTATCACCGATTTTTGGGTGGTTAGTCCCTCTGGCAAAAGGACGTGATGAAATGCTGCTCAATTTCTCCATCCGGCTGGCAAGAGACGGCGCATGGAAATATGCCGGAGAATACTATGCATGCGAAGATCGTCCCGCCTCGGTCTTCGAGCGTGATATGACTATCGCTAAACTGGCAAATAAACTGATAAACCCAGGCAAATTCTTGCTGTTTATAGTGAAAATAGTCAGCTTGGCAGAATGGAAATCCGTCAGCCGTACAATGGATCAATTGGATATGGTGGTGAAGGAAGCGCAGACTATTTAGCCATAAAAACCAATTCTCGCATACTTGGACAAAAATCAAAAAATATACTTCTTAAGAAAATCCTCACATCCCAACACAGGAATTTTAGAATAATAAAAGCCCTCCGGGTCTTCCGTCACGATCACTTCACAATCACTTCCCAAAGCAGAATAATATTCCAATCCATCTTCAAAATCATAAACTTGACGATCAGATAAAGTTTGACTGCAGATCGTCTGGTCTACTGAGGTCATCAAAATCTTCTTGGACAACATTTCTATCTTCAACTTCGCCATTTCTGCACCGCTTTTCTTTTCTGAAAAGTAAAAAGCAATCGCCAAACATATAGGCGAAGTGAAAAGCTGAGTCCCCTGCCGATCTGCTAAACTAAGTACCCGAGAAGAAATAGGAAATAGTGGATATTCTTTGTTAAGTACTGATATCAAAACATTTGCATCAAGAAAAACCCTCATTTCTTAGAAGAAAAGAATTCATCCTTTACGTCTTTTCTACTTGGTGATTTTCGGTACTCAATACGTCCTTCAGCTACAAAATCTACCCAGTCAGACACCGGTAAATCTTCTAAGGACTTATAGTTTTTGGAGGTAATCTGAGAATAGAGATATTCAGTCAGTCTAGAAAGACTGATGTTATTTTCTTCAGCAAATGACTTTGCCCGATCAATTACATCTTTATTGAATGATAATGTGACTTTCGCATCCATAACACCTGATTTTATATACGTAAAAATATTATTTATCATACGTATTACATACTGTTTTGAATATTTTTTTTCACAATACGCTTCAAGTCAGGTTTTACCAAATAATCTGCAAGGACGGCTTAAACCTAAAACTCTGATTTAATCCTGGCTATTTCCGCCTCCGTCTGAGCCTTGTTTTTTCGATTGGTTTTATCTTTTTGGAGATCGGTAGCATAGAAATGAGTGTCTTGGAAGTACCCAATTCTCGCCTCAGATTCGCCTTTGGCAAAAGTCCATTTTTCCCCTTTGAAAAGCCTAACCTTATCTTCATGCAATTCCAAATACTCATCATAAGGACCACGGGGAGAGATCAATTTCACAAAGATCGGTGCAGTTTCGATAGCTATGAAAAGCAACATGATAAATACATTTGCCATAGCCATAGCAGAACTTTCTTTTGTCAGCGCATCAAGTGCCTCCATTCTAGCCGCAAGCCCGTCAAACCCTTCGATTCCCGGCTGCTGTTTTTCAAATTCCTCCTGTCGCAATGCCATAAATCCACGAATTTGTGCTTCGAGAGTATCTACTCTAATTTGGTTTCTTTTCCTCATGTCATCCAAAGAATTCTGTGCCGCATCAAGTTGCTGCTCCTTCTTCTTGGCATTTGTACCCAGTCCTACTATTCCGCTGGTACCGGCGGTTTTCTCTCCAAACCGCTCTGCATCATACTCTTTTTGAAGTTGATCACGATACGCTTCGAAATTTGCGACCTCAGCTTTTAAGGTATCTATTTTTGATTCCAGTTCCTGGATTTCGGGAAAGCCCTTAGCTAGATCCAGTTTGGATTGAGTAATAAATTCTGTCCGTTTCTCATCAATTTTACGATCAATTTCCCGTTCAAACATTTTCAATTCCAGCGGCTTTGAAATCACCAAAGCAAGCAATACCGCCAATACCAATCTGGGAATTGCAAGCTTCCACTCAGCCCAAGCATTTTCCTTCTTACGCATACTGGATACTATAAACCGATCCAGATTGAAGATCATCAATCCCCAAAGCAATCCAAAAAAAACGGCTGGCCATATAGATTGAAACACGGTAAACAAAGCATATCCTGCAGCCAACGCTGCCAATACTCCTGTAAAAAAAACAGTCGCTCCGATTCCTAGATATTTATTCGATTCTGTAGGCGACCGCTTGAGCAACGAGAAGTTAGCACCGCTGCAAAACCAGAAAAAACGGGTAATGTGTTTCATTGGAGGGTAAGGTTGATCTTATTAATCAACGCTAAAACTCCTCCAAAAAAGATCAACTCCAGAATCCACTCTATTGAAATGGGACGAAAATCTCCAAAAACATGCTATACATCAAAATTTCGAGGAAAGCATGTGACGAAAACCATGTTCCCATTTTCCGCACAAGAGCTGAAAAATGTTCGAACTGTCCGCACATGTACTTTAACTGATCGATTTTGTTCATTTGTATAAGAATTTGAGGGGGAGAAAAAGCAATCATGGCATTCCGGCAACCACTTTGCTATATTTAAAGAATGAAGAACTACATCTCCCCTGCGTTGCTCTTGTTATTTACGCTACAATTCGTCTATGCTCAAGACATTCCCTTCCAAGAGGAAGTGGATAGACGTGCGGAAGAAATTGACGATAGTGGATGGGAAAAAGGAAGTGTGGTGTTTACCGGAAGCTCAAGCGTGAGAATGTGGGACAATCTGCAAGATCAATTCCCTGATATAGTCATAATAAATTCAGCATTTGGCGGGTCTCAGGCAAATGACCTTTTGATACATTTAGATAAAACCGTACTGCGCTATGCCCCATCAAAAGTTTTTGTTTACGAAGGAGACAATGACATAAACGCCGGTAAAGAAGTAGCTGAAATCATGGAAAATCTGGATAAGATTGTCTCTCAAGTCCATGCGAAATATCCGGACACAATCATCAATCTCATCGCCGCAAAGCCAAGTCCTTCCCGATGGGACAAAAAAAAATCTTACTTGGCATTGAACGATCTTATCCGACAGTATGCTACCACCCATGAAGGCGTACATATTGTCAATGTATGGGACATCATGCTTGATGACACCGGAAATCCAAGAGCGGATATTTTCCTTGAGGACAATCTCCACATGAACGAAACAGGCTATGAACTCTGGAAGGAAATTTTCACTCCCTTCTTGAAGTAATTTTGAGCTATGCGTACAAAACAGCTGATCTGAAAAAGTCAAAGGCTTGAGCAGTGGAATTAAGATCAATCTTTGATCATTCAACGCTGCCTCCTATTAGAAGTAAAACCAAGGCAACTAGATTTTTCATATCCACAGGGCGAATAAATTCTGCCAATAGGTAATCCAAAAGACAAACCAAGCACCGATTCATCACGTACTTCTACTTGTCAGAATATTGAACATGCGCTTTAAACAGGATTGTTCAAATTGAGTTTAGAGTATTGTGATCCCTTTATCATCCAAATCAAAAAAGACCAAAGATAATGTTTAGCTCAAATAAACTTATAACGCCAATGCTATCCCTAATCATAGCACTGATGTTTGCCTGTGGCAATACATCGGTCCAAAGCAGTGAAGAATCCCAAGATGCCGCTAAGCTTGCAGACTACAAAGGAAAAACCGAACTGGCCACTTTTGCAGGCGGGTGCTTTTGGTGTGTGGAAGCACCATTTGAAGGAATAGACGGAGTAATTACCGTGATTTCCGGATATTCGGGAGGCAAAGAAAAAAATCCGACATACAGTGAAGTATCCAACGGCAAAACTTCTCATAGAGAATCCGTACAGATCACATTCGACCCAGAAGTAATCAGTTACTCAGAATTGGTAGATGTTTTCTGGCAAACTTATGACCCTACCGATGTAGGAGGTTCCTTCTACGACAGAGGGTCTCAATATGAATCGGCTATTTTCTATCATGACCCCACTCAAAAAAAAGTGGCCGAAGAATCCAAAAAATTATTGGACAAGTCGGGAAAATTTGAAAAACAGGTTGCTACCCCAGTGATTAAATACACTAACTTCTACCCGGCTGAGGACTATCACCAGGATTATTACAAAAAAAATCCGCAAGACTATTATTCTTATAGAAACGGGTCAGGGCGGGACAAATTCATCAAAACGCATTGGCCTGAACTAAGTGAAAACAACTATAAATCCCCTTCCAAATCTGAGCTGAAGAAGACCTTGACAAAGTTGCAGTATGAAGTCACGATGGAAGACGCGACGGAGCTTTCCTTCCAAAATGAATACAATGGCAACAAAAAGGATGGAATCTATGTGGACATCGTCTCAGGCGCTCCGCTTTTCAGTTCCAGAGACAAGTATGAGTCAGGCTCAGGATGGCCCAGTTTCACTAAGCCTATTGATGCGAGAGCATTGGAGAAGCCAACCGACGATGATCTTGGAATGCTTAGGGTGGAAGTTAGAAGTAAGTTTGGAAAAAGCCACCTCGGCCATGTGTTCTATGATGGGCCGGAACCTACCAATCTTCGCTATTGCATGAACTCCGCAGCTATGAAATTCATCCCAAAAGAAGAAATGGAAGCTGCCGGGTATGGAGAATACCTGTGGTTGGTTAATTGATTTAAAGAGAACAGGCTACTTTCGGGTAGTCTATTCTATTGACCAAAGGCGATAAAAGATTTTTTGATGACCTTTTCAATAAAAACTCATCCCGATTTCTATCTTTAAGTCTAACTTGTTCTCATCATGAAAAAATTCGCTTGGATTGCCGGCATTGTTATAATCGGGGTTTTGGCCGGGATATTTTGGTACAAATTCTACTTCGTGTTTGGGGAAGGAGTGAAAGCAGGAAGCTTAAACTACTTCGTGAAAAAAGGCGTGATGTTCAAAACCTATGAGGGGCGGGTTGTCCAAGAAGGTTTTCAAAGCCCTACAGCAGGCGGACTTCAAAGCAACGAGTTTCGGTTCAGTGTGGTAGACAATGCTATTGCAGAACAATTGGAAAGAGCTTCAGGCAAGTTCGTAGAACTTCGCTACAAAGAATATAATGGAATGCTACCTTGGAGAGGAACCAGCAACTTCGTAGTCACAGAAGTGCTGACAGTTAATAATTCGGGCAAAACTGAAGGATCAGCTTTGCCCTTTGATCAATAATTAAGGACGGGTCCAATAATCCACCACAGTTACCTTGTCCAAGTGAGGCCCCAGAATAGCTCCAAAAGCCTTATGAGCAGGGTGAGGTAAATAGGCGTCTCTAGCTTCATCAGAATGGAATGTCAGCGTGAAGGCATGTGTCAAGCCCTGATTCAAGTTCTCAGGACTGGAATTGGTTCCCCATTCGAAACCCTCAATCCCGTCTATCTCATTCTGAAGATTTCTAAAAGCATCCACTACGGATTGAATATCTTCGGGAGAAGAGGTCTCTTTGAAGCTAAAAAAAACACTGTGTCTTAATACTGAATCGGGTTGTGATGCCATAGGACTTTCGCGAATTTCTGTAATTTCTTTTTCGATTTGTTTTTCTTCTTTTTGAGCGCAGGCAAGCGCCAATGCCAAAGGAAGAAAATAAAGTAGTTTCCTCATAGGTATTAGATTTTTTACCAATCTAGGGAGATTCGAAGAAATATTCTAAATCTCACCAAGAATGTAGGACCCCATTCCCAAAAATATTAGGACCTCGTGGTTTTATTAATATTAAAACTATATTTAACGAAAATTTAGTAGATCTACGAATTAAAAGTAAAATGAAATATCCTCTCTATCAACTCGCGGTATACCTTCTTGTTCTTGGTATTTACACTAGCTGTTCGACAAAAAAAAGCGAAAGCACTATATTGGACGAAGAAAAATTTAAACTCACCAAAATTGACTCCTTTCAGGTAGACAATTTCACCAGAATTAGTATCCTCGATTACAGTCCTGAGGAAAAAATATACTTGGGTTACGCTATCAATGAAGATGATATCTTGGAAATTTCAGAAAAAGGACAAATTCTCAAGCGGGTACATAAGAAAGGAGATGGGCCTGGAAATTATGGAAATTGGAATCCCATAGGCTTGGGTTTTGGACCTACCGAACAACGGATTGTCGAATTGCCATTTGCGGTGTTCAGCTATGACAAAAATTATGAAGTAATAAACGAGCATAGAATCATGTCTCCGCTCCCTATTCGTGCCAATGCACCTTTAGGAAGACCACCGTTTTATCAACTGGCCGACACCACATATCTCTTGGTTGGTCCAAGTAATTATCTCACAGCCACACTTCTTATCCACAATCAAGAGGGAAAAGATACTCTCCAAAATTTCTATCAACTGAATATGCAAACCGGATCAGTCAAATCAGTTATTCCTTATGAAGACAATTCGATCTACAATTCCACAGAAAACATCTATCAGGAACTAATGGGGAAATCATTCTTTGCAGATCGCGCAAGCAATGAATTTGCTGTGGTTCATAATTTGGACACTGAGATTTTGATTTACGACTTACCTGGATTGACTCTCAGTAGATCGATTCCGATTGTACATTCAGAGTTCCTTACCTATCCCCCTCTCCCGATTGGCACTTCTTTTTCGGATGAAAGAACAATAGCACTAAACAGGCTGTCTGCACGAAATCAAAAGCTCTTGAATCTTGGAGACAAAACTTATTTACTTCAATACTTCACCGGTGTATCCCAAGCAGAATATGATAGTAGAAATTCTGAAGAAGCCCCTTATATCGGTCGGTTTGATACAAATGAACAGCGCATATTGATTTTCAAAAATGGCAAGCAGATTCCCCATGAACTTTCAGGCATAGTCGGAAGCTTAATCATTTCACTTCCAGACAGCAAGATATTAGTTCAAGAGCCCGAAAATTCTGACCTTGAGGAAGAGTTTACTCGCTTTTCCATATATCAACTTCAAACCAACTAAGCATGAAAGTGGCATTTTTCAGTACCAAATCTTACGACAAGCAAAGTTTCAATGAGTTTTTACCTGACCACAACCATGAATTCACTTACTTCGAGCCAAAACTTGACAGCAACACTGCAGCGCTTGCCGAAGGACACGATGCTATTTGCTCCTTTGTAAATGATCATTTGGACGAAAGAGTTCTAACCAAACTCTCAGAAATGGGCGTAAAAAACGTTGTGCTAAGATGCGCCGGTTATAATCAAGTGGACTTAGAAAAGGCTGAGGAATTGGGCTTCAAAATATGCAGAGTGCCGGCCTATAGTCCTGAAGCAGTGGCCGAGCATGCTTTGGCACTAATCATGACTCTTGCCCGCAAAACCCACAAAGCTTATAACCGGGTTAGGGAAAATAACTATTCTCTGGAAGGCCTCACAGGATTTAACATCAACGGAAAAACAACCGGAGTAATAGGTACTGGGGCGATAGGCAAGGCCTTCTGCAAAATCATGCTTGGCATAGGGTGCGAAGTGATAGCCTATGATATCAAAGAAAATGAGGAACTTAAAGAACTGGGTGTGCGATATCTTCCTCTTGATGAATTGTTGACCCAAAGCGATATCATATCCCTTCATTGTCCTTTAAATTCTGACACCTACCATCTAATAAACAAACAAAGGTTAGCGCAGATGAAAGGAGGGGTAGTACTGATCAATACAAGCAGAGGGGCATTGATAGAATCCAAAGCGGTGATTCAGGCACTGAAAACCAAAAAAGTGGGAAATTTGGGAATCGATGTGTATGAACAGGAAGAGGATCTATTTTTCCAAAACAGGTCAGAAGAAATTCTCCAGGATGAGGATATCGCCCGACTGATGACATTTCCCAATGTCCTGATAACAGGCCACCAGGCTTTCCTAACCAAAGAAGCCCTCTCACAAATCTCAGCGACAACTTTTCGAAATCTTGAAGAATTAGAAGCTGGAGCTGAGCTGACAAACGAAGTAAAGAAGAACAAATAGGCCTAGCCCATCACGCCAAACTCAGCCTAGACACATTTGCCTTCCATCCAAGAAGCCCGATAATTAAACCCAATAGTCATGAAGTGTAACATGGGCAAACGGATATGAAAGTGTAGACTTGATCCGACTTTCGGAAGAATCGGGACAGCACACAATAGAAAAATTAATCCAGAGGAACAATAAACCTGTGGCCTCCTGTCTGAAAGATGCCGCGTCCACAGGGACTATAGACTTAAAAAAATGCCTGCAAATCATAGACTTGCAGGCATCGACCTTTTGTATTTCTTAACCGGGCAAAGCCCGTTGGAATTACTTAGCTACTTTCACGTTCACTGCGTTAACGCCTTTTTTACCTTGAACTACGTCATAAGTAACGTGATCGTTTTCACGGATTTCGTGCACTAGACCTGAGTGGTGTACAAATACATCTTCACTGTTGTCTGCTGGTGTAATAAAACCAAAACCTTTGGTTGTGTTAAAGAATTTTACTGTTCCTTCATTCATGATTACTAACTTTTTAAATTGGTGTTTCTATTAAATTTTTGATGTTGTGTATTCTGTGCTCTAGGTGAATTCTGTGGCCTAGGAGCATTTTCTTTTTTCGGTGGTTCTGGTTCTGGCGGAGTGTCTGAGATGTTACCAAACTCATCCACGTACGCAATCATATCGTCCAGATCTCCGCTTTTGGGCTGATCCTTACGAGCAGCCATTTTTTCTTGCTTTTCTCTCTTTTTTCTCTTTTTAAGTTCTGCTTTTTGCTTTTTAATGAATGTGTTTTGGTTTTTTGACATTGCGACGATTTTAATTGACAAATGTTATAGCCCTGCCGGTTTTTCCTGCACGACCTGTCCGGCCAATTCTGTGGATATAACTATCCATAGACATGGGAAGCTGGTAATTGATCACATGGGTCACATCAGCTACGTCTATACCTCTGGCTGCTACATCAGTAGCGACCAGGACTCGAGTCATCCCGGTCTTGAACTCATCTATAGTTCTGTTCCGGAAATTTTGGGACTTATTTCCATGAATCAACCCAGACTTGATGCCGGACTGATTTAATTTCTTACTCAACTTATCCGCAAGACGTTTAGTTTCAGTGAAGATAATCACCTTCTCTAAATCGTTCCCACTGAATAAATCAGCAAGTATATCAAACTTATCTTTGCCTTCCGGCACACGGATAATTTCTTGATTTACATTCTCACTGGTAGTACCACCGGTATTTACTTTTATTTCTACAGGATTATTTAGCAATCCGTCAATAAGAGCCTTTTGGCTGGGTTCCAATGTGGCGGAGAAAAGCATTGTCTGGCTTCTCTTTGTCATTGAATTTACGAGTTTTTTCACATCATGTACGAACCCCATATCAAGCATACGGTCAAATTCATCCAAAACAAGTGTGTTTACCCTGTTGAGATGCAGCAATTTACGGTTGGAAAGATCCAACAATCTGCCCGGAGTACCAACGATCACATGAAGTTTTCTACCCAACGCCTTAACGTCAGAGTTGATATTCGTCCCACCTATGAAGGTGTTGGAATACAAATTCATGCCTTTGCTAAGACTTTTAAATTCTTCTTCGATCTGCAAAGCCAGCTCACGAGTAGGCGTTACTATCAGAGCGGTAAAATTCTGGGAATCCAATTTCGCATGCTCAATAATCGGAATCAAAAAAGCTCCGGTCTTACCCGAACCTGTATTTGATATCCCGAGCAAATCTCTTCGATCCATCAAGGAAGGAATGGCTTGCTCCTGAATATTGGTCATGCTTTCATACCCTTTTGCTTCGATATTTCTCAACAAAACAGCGTTCAGATTAACGCTTGAGAATGGAGTCTCTGAACGAAATCCTTCTTGCCCGCTGGGCTGAGCCAATTTCACCAACAAGTTGGGATCTAATTTAGACTCCTTCTTTTTATTTTGGACAGGTCTTCCAGCAGGACGTGAATTTCGTCTAGGATTAGCAGCCACTACAGGCCTTGTATTACTGTTTCTATTACTATTCATGATATAATTAGGCTTTTGCCGGCTCCATTTTGGGAGAGTTACCCAGCTCATAGAGCATTTTAAAATGGTCCAGCACAGCCATCAAAAAAAGAGGTTTTGAATAATAAGGCACGTTGAATTCTTCAGCCGTGGCCTTCACAATAGGTGCTATTTCTCTATAATGCACATGGCAAATATCAGGAAACAAATGATGCTCTACTTGAAAATTCAATCCTCCCACAAACCAAAACAATGCTTTTGATTTAGGTGCAAAATTACAAGTAGTAGCCAACTGATGAAGTATTCTTTCTCCTTCCACTACACCATCCGAGTCAGCTTTGGGAAAGTTAACCTCCTCAACAATGTGTGCGATTTGGAATACCATCGTGATTACAAATCCTGTCACAAAATGCATCATTACAAACGCTAGCAAAATCATCCCCACTGAAAATGGAGCGAAGATAATCGGCAAACCCAATACAACAGAGAAATACGCAAGCTTAAGGAAAATCAATTTCACTATTCCTCTTCTGTATGCCTTCTCCCCGCCCTTGACAAGCCCTCTGTTATAATATCTAGTGAATCTGATAAAGTCTTTGGCAGTCACCCATGAAAGGGTAGAAAGTGAATAGAAGAACCAAGCATATAAATGTTGGTATTTATGTAATCCGTTTTTCTCTGCATTCGGAGAGAACCTCAAAAAAAACGGCGCATTGATATCGTCATCATGCTCATCGATATTCGTGTAGCTATGATGCAGCACATTGTGCTGAAGATGCCAAACCATAGAACTAGCCCCCACCATATCAAGGGTGTATCCTATCCAGGTGTTCACTTTTTTATTTTTGGAATAAGACCCATGAATTGCATCATGCATAACCCCCATGCCTACACCCGCCATTCCAAAAGCAGAAAGCAAATAACAAGCAAATAATTGAAGCGTGGTACTAGCTACACCCGTAATCACTAAAGTGAACGGTACAATATACAAGGAAACTAAAAGGACGGATTTAATAACCATCCCAGTATTTCCATACTTGGATTTGTTTGCGGACTTGAAATGCCCATAAACTCTCTTTCTTAATGTTTGGGAGAATTCAGATAATTCTGATTCTGAGAACCTTACTGTCTTAATACTACTGTAATTAAATTATAAATACTAATGTTTCCCGTGGGATTTTCTCTGCAGGTTTTAATTTGAAGATTGGACTTGACCAAATCTTGCGAATTAAAAAAGTAGAAAGATGAAGAATTAAAACCTTGCGAGGGGAAACTCTTGAATTTGCTACTTAAGCAGGTTGATAATCAACGCATACTTTATTTCAAGTAAAAAGGTTGCCTTGCGGGCAGCGCCTTTATATTTACAAAGGTGAGGAGAAGATTCCGAATATCCTAATTCATGCTAAACGAAACTTCCTCAAAAGTATCCATTGAACCAAGACATTATGGAGAATTTACCAAAATACTCTTACTAAAGAACCTCTAAACCTATTTTCCGTCGAAAATCAAATATGTCAGTTAACTGGATTTCTAATCCCATCTCCAATTTACAATTCCATTTACATGAATCAAACCAACCTTGTTATATTTTTGGTTGGGTTTCAAATTCTGCCCCCGAAATGCTTCTTTGTTCATGGCCAATAATTGAAAATCAAGTTTTGGTATTGACTTCGGGGAATACTTCATCCCCATGTTGATTTGCCTATATGACGGCATGTTGTATTTATTCCTCTTAGGCGTGTCCAAGGAGGGAAGCCAATGAAATCCAAAATGGGCAAATGCTCTCAGGTTGGTATTCGGAAAAGTATATTCAGCAAAAGCAGTAAATGCATCCAAAGCACTATTCCCTTCATTTCTTTCTCTTGGGATAAAGGTATACCAAGCATCCTTCCCCCACTCTCTTGGGCTTAGCCAAACACCGTTTCCCCCCAATTTAGTATAAGCTAAATAAAGATTCCAGACCGACTTATTGTATCCAAATCTCGTGGATACGATCCAATTCCTGTCTTTTGGATTCTTGTATCTGAAAAGAGGATCTTCATTCCCTCCATTCCCCAATCCAGACTGAAATCCTGTCTGAATCCCCCAGAACCATACAATCCCAGATCGTTCTTTTTCCCAACGTCTCTCAGCTTTTGCCCATAGTGTATTTGAAATATTCTGTACCAAGGTAGTGGAAAGACTCCAGCTCGTACCTACACCTCCTTTCGTAACTTCAGCAATCCCAATCCAATCACTATGGGTATTCCCGGCATATAATGAAGTGCCTCCTGTTAAATTTCGACCAACAGGAAAAACACCAATGCTTTCGCCAACAGAAAGCCATTCACCTGTTCCACGCACGCTCACCCTTCCAACTCCCCAAACAGAGAACTTCACCTCGTCATATACGGTAAGCCATGCTTTTATTCCTTCTATTCCTGTAGGAGAAAGTCTGCCATCTTGAGCATTCATCCAATCTTCATTTATGTGCATTCTCCCCGCAGAAATCCCCCAATTGGCTCTCGAATAAGTTACTGATAAATTTTCCAGCTTGCCGAAAATCCTGTCGCCCTCATTTAAAAGATCAAATAGCCCAACTTCATATCTATTTCTACCGCCACTCTTGGGGTCAGACGCAGTCAGATCACTACTCCAAAGATTTGCATAAACTCTGTAACCAACCCGAAACTCCCAGTGCTTTATATAGTTGAGTTTTGCTCCCAGATTCAAACTTGTACCCAAAGCATAGTCACTCTTGTAGGCATCCCAATAATTCGTATTCATCCAGAACACTCGGTAATGAACATCCGGAGAAATTTGAAGTTTTCCTTCAGGTTGCTGCGCAAGTACCGCAAAAGGGATTAAAAAAATAAGTCCAATTACAGATCTTATCATTTGAGTGTAGCTGCTTTAATTGCCTGAAAAGGACCAAATTTGTGCTGTTCTTCAGAAAATCCATCGGAATATGGCCCAAAAGGATGATCCATTGGCTTTTTTGATATGTCGGGCCAATCCTCCGGAAAATCCCGCTTCGGTCTATCCATACTATTGACATAGGCAGCCACGTCCCAAGCTTCCTCATCTGTGAGGACGGGTCTTTCGTAGGTCGCACCAAAAGGCATATTGGCTTTCACATAACCTGCAAATCGCGACATACGAAACAATCCAGCTCCCTGATTATAGCTATGCTCACCCCAAAGAGGCGGGTATATATAGCCGCTTTCATCTACTTTCATCACTCCCTGCCCATCACTCATATGACAAACCATACACTGCCTTTCATAAATAGTTCTCCCTAAAACCGGATCAGCTGCTCTATCAAGTAAGGGCACTTCGTAAATTCCGGAACCTTTCGGCTTTTCTCCTTTCGGCACATTCTGACCAAGCCAATCCATATAGGCTACGACGGCTTTCATTTCTTTGCTCTCATTTGCCAGAGCCTCTCCGTTCAAGCTACGCTGAAAACAGTCATTGATCCTCATCTGGATATCTTCTGATTTGCCCGATCTTCCCCGCACCTTGGGATATGTGCTGCTCACCGCAGAATAATTGTTTCCGAACGGAACTGTTCCGGCATCCAAGTGGCAGTTTTGACAGTTCAGCCCGTTCGAAATCCTCATCACTTTACCCTGCGGCCCGAGGTATTCAGCTGTATTCGCTATAAGCTCACGTCCATAATTTATCTCATCGGCATTTGCCTCTTTAGCCACCAAATCCCAGTCAGGAACAGTCCACATCCCTGTAGGATCCATCAAAGCAATTGATTTTGGTTCATTAAGCTGAATAGGAGCATAGGCTAATTTCTCCTGAGAAAACTTCCACCCATCAGAATCAATGTACAATATCACTCCCACCAGACCAACAAGAACGCTTACTGTCACCAAAAGCCCGATGATAAGGGCGAATAGATCTAAGAGGGATTTTGGTATCTGGTTCATAAGTACAGGATTAAGCTACAAAAATGATCGAAATCCCCACTTAAAAACGTGATCAAGATCACCTTGCCAAAAAAAAATGCGCCCTATGCCGGACTTCTTATTTGGCTTCTGCCAAAAAAACCTGCTTACCCTCTACTTTGCCCTCTACTATAAAATGACCGGCATGCTTATACAGCTGAATGTCCAGCTCATCTCCCAGCACACATTCCGCTAGGTAATTGATCAAAAACGGTAAGGTATGGCAACCACTTTCCCGAAGAATATTTTCGACCCAACGTACATAACTGGTATTGTTCACATGGTTGTTCAGATCAAGATCCGAGTACCTTACCTTGAGCTTTTCACTTTTCACTAGCTTCCCCCGAGGAATTATCTTTTTAGGGTTCCACTCTGGTTTTTCATTAGGATCGAACAATTCTGGGGGCAGTGCATTTTCAGGTCTTAATATTCTTTTGCGCTGCACATTCATCAAAACCCAAGAGCTCATCCCTCTGGCAAGAGGATCTCCTTCGGGATTGGTCACCAGAAACTCACGGAAAGCGAAAAGCTTATCCACTCCTCTTCCGGCAGTATAAACCAAAATCGAATCTCCCCATGAAGGCAGATTCTTGCAAGTGATTTCCATACGGGCCAGAATCCAAGATAAATTCTGCTCTTGTAGATTTCTGCCAAAATCGGCGGAATCAGCATGCCGCCACGCTATTTCCTGAAACAAATTAGACAATGCCGTCAAGCTCAGCTTCCCATCGGGATCTACCTGGTAAGAACGGATCTCAAAACCCTTTTGAAACTGAAAAACAAGTTCTGAACTCATTTAGCACGGTTAGGTGATTGCTTAATTGGAATAAGAAATACAGCTTTTCTTACGCTTGACAATAGGGTAATTCCCAGTCCCGCAATGGCGATTAGCGCAAAAGAGAATTTTAAATTAAATAATTCTGCAATAAATCCAATCAAAGGGGGGCCAAGTAAAAATCCAAAGAATGAAATGGTAGAAACCAAGGCCAGAGCCACACTGGGAGTATACAATTTAGACCGTCCTGCTATACTGTAAGAGAGCGGAATAATGGAAGCTACACCAAGTCCTACCAATAGAAAACCTGCTGTTGATACTGCCACAGTGGGGAATAATACGGCTAAACTCAATCCTGAGAAAATCAAAACGCCGCTTACCTGAATCACCGCAACTTTGGTAAATCTCGCAGCTATCTTATCCGTAATAAATCTCCCTGAAGCCATGGCTCCCATGAAGGCAACATAACCGAGAGCGATTAAAGACGGGTCTGATTGGACGACTTTTTTGAAATAAACACCACTCCAATCAAACATACAGCCTTCAGCCATCATACCTAGAAAAGCGATCAGGCTAATCCGAAGCAAAAGCGCATCAGGCTTCTTCATCACCAATCCTCCACCTTCAGTAAGTACTTTTTCCTTGAAAATGTATTTTTGGGCAGAAAGTATGATAATAATAGAAACCAGCATCACTACCGCATAATGCAGCGCGGGAGAAGCACCTAGAAATATCATCAATGCCCCCAATCCTGCTCCTGAAAACCCCGCCAAACTCCAGAGTCCATGGAAAGAAGCTAAAATGCTTTTCCCCATCTGATCCTCCAAATCAAGTGCCTGCGTATTAAGTGAGATATTCATTACATTCCCGAGCATTCCGTACAGAATAAGCACGGGAATAAGCAGCCAGGTCGTTGGTGCCAATCCAATCAACGGAAGCGTGGTTGCATAAGCAAAGCTACCCAACATAATCACTTTACGGCTACCGTACTGGTGTACTGCCCAGCCTGCTATGGGCAAGCCAATGACCGATCCCATTGGCAGAAACAACAACAAAGTTCCTAATTGCCCTTCTGAGAGATCAAACTTGGCTTGAATATCGGGAATCCTTGCTGCCCAAGAAGCAAAGCAAAGTCCTACAAAAAAGAAAAAAGCCCCTAGGGCAAATCGTCTTTTGGAAAGTATATTCATGAAATAGCTAGATTTAAGAGGCTCACAAAAGTACAGAACATTCCCTCAAAATCATGCGGGCTCTACAACATTGCTTCTGAAAACTAGTTACCTTAGTCCAACTCATCTTATCCAAGCAACATGGAACTGGTCATAGCAGGAGCCGTAATCGTTACCGCAATTTTTATCGTGCGCTTTATTATCAAAAAAGTTTTTGACTAAAAAAACCACTTCCTTCTCAGAAAGTGGCTTTCACCAATCAATTTTCAAATTCTTCCCTTCAATTCGGGAGTCTATCTGAGAACTTACCATAGACCCAAGTTCCGGCAATAGCTGAAAGTAAAGTCACAATTACAACCGTAAAGCCACTCCCAATCTGTGCGAAAAGCGGTCCGGGGCAAGCCCCTGTAATTGCCCAACCCAGACCGAAGATAAATCCCCCAATGATCTGCCCCTTTCGAAATTCCTTTTTAGGAATTTTAATTTCCTCTCCTGCTATGGATTTGATCCGGAATCGCTTGATCAATTGGATGGAGATAATCCCGGTCACTATCGCTGAACCGATTACCCCATACATATGAAATGAATCCAATCGAAACATTTCCTGGATTCTAAACCAGGAGATAATTTCAGCTTTCACAAAAACAATCCCAAACAAAATCCCGAGAATCAAATACTTCATCAAAGCCCATCCCTGCTCCCCTGTCTCCTGAGAATTGGGTGCGTCACAAATTACTTCAGGTATAGTTCTTTCTACTTTTTCCATTTTCTTAGGGATTAAAATCCTACCAACTTCATTAAAGGAGCCAAGAACACCTGAGTCATCAGAAAGCCACCAACCATAAAGAAAGTTGTAGCGACCAAGGATGGCCATTGCAGGGAACTGATACCCATAATCGCATGTCCCGAAGTACAACCTCCTGCATAACGAGTTCCAAAGCCAACCAGAAACCCTCCTAAAACAAAGAATATTAATCCCTTGGCAGTGAACAGATTTTCCCAAGAGAAAATATCCGAGGGCATCAAGCCGGAAAAGTCCGTTATTCCCAAAGCAGCCAAATCAGCTTGTGTCTGCGTGGCAATGACTATCTCCCCGGGATTTGACATAAATTCGGTCGCGATAAAACCTCCGATTAAAACTCCAGATACAAATACCAGATTCCAAGTCTCTTTTCGCCAGTTGTATTGAAAAAAGGGAATTTTCGCCGGAATACACATCGCACAGACATGTCGGAGAGAAGATGAAATCCCAAAACTCTTGTTTCCCAAAATCAGCAACGCGGGAACGGTAAAGCCGATCAGTGGACCGGCCACATACCACGGCCATGGCTGGGATATCCAGTCAATAAGATGATTCATAAGTATTGTATTTGGGTGATTTTCCCAGTTAGTGATTTAAATAGAGGATAGAAACCTAATTTTCCTTGCTTGATCAGCTCGAAGACCGAAGACAGGTGACCAAAGCATCTCAATTCAAGAGTTGTGCTTATTCTGTGATGCTTTTGCGCTTTATAAAAGCGGAAATCCAATGCTAGATAATCAGAGCAAGTGGCCTGTGAACAAAGACCACCGCTCTAAAATCTTTGCTCTACCATCTAGTTTCTTGGGTCTTGTATCTAGGCATCTAAAACCTTGATACTAGCTACCTGATACTCATAATAATGTAGTGGGACATACGAATTCAGAAATCTCAAATTCCCCTGACTCTTTCAGGTCTTTGAAGCCTCCTTTGACATCGATCAGATTGTCATAGCCTCTGGCTCTCAGAATAGAATTGAAGACCATGGAGCGGTAGCCACCTGCACAGTGCACGTAGTAGGTTTTATCCTTATCTATTTTCAGCATGCTTTCATTGATGTAATCAAGCGGTGCGTTTTCAGCATTCAATACATGTTCAGACTGGTATTCGGACTCCTTCCTCACATCCAGAATATTCACCGAATTATTTTCTTTCTTAATCTTCGCAAGTTCTCCGGCAGAAATTGAAGTGATCTGATCGATCTCCTCTCCTGATTTTTCCCATGCTTCAAATCCACCTTTCAAATAGCCAATAGCATAATCATACCCTACCCTGGCTAGTCTGGTAACCACTTCCTCTTCCCTTCCCTCATCTGCTACTAGAAGAATCGGCTGCTTCAAGTCTGGGATCATCGCTCCTACCCAAACAGCAAAGCTTCCGTCAATTCCAATATTAATAGAGTTTGGTACAAATCCTTTGGCAAAAACCTGCGGTGCTCTGGTATCCAAGATCAAAGCCCCTGTTTCATTGGCTGCTGCCTCAAATTCCTTAGGTATAAGTGGCTTCACGCCCCTTTCCAACACAGTGTCAATGCTGTCATATCCTTCGATATTCATCATGACATTCTGCGGAAAATAAGCAGGCGGTGGAGTTAATCCTGTGATCAGCTTCTTGGTAAATTCTTCTTTGGTCATCTCCTGAAGGGCATAATTAGTTTTCTTCTGATTTCCCAATGTATCGGAGGTCTCTTTACTCATATTCTTGCCGCAGGCTGATCCGGCACCGTGAGCAGGATAGACAATCAGCTCATCCGGCAAAGGCATGATTTTATTGCGAAGCGAATCATACAAATGCCCCGCTAACTTATCTTGAGTTAACTCTGCCACTACTTTCTGTGCCAAATCAGGTCTTCCCACATCTCCGATAAACAAGGTATCTCCTGTAAAGATTGCTTCAGCTTTTCCCTCTTCATTGAAAAGCAAATAACAGGAGCTTTCCATCGTATGCCCCGGAGTGTGAAGTACTTTTACTTTGGCCTTACCAATCTTGAATTCCTGTCCATCCTCAGCCACAATAGCATCAAACCCCATCTTCATAGTCGTAGGGCCGTACACAATCGAAGCGCCTGTCTTTGCGGACAAGTCTTGATGACCAGAGACAAAGTCCGCATGAAAATGCGTTTCGAACACGTACTTGATTTTTGCATTTCTCCGCTCTGCTTTCTCAATGTAAGGCTGGACCTCCCTAAGCGGATCAATGACCGCTGCCTCTCCCTCTGATTCAATGTAATAGGCTCCCTGAGCTAGGCATCCTGTGTATATTTGTTCGATTTTCATATGTATGTTATTTTTTATTCTAAAGGATACTCAAAAGTAGAACATTAGCCTTTGGAGTAGAATGACTTTTGTCACATAGCACTCAAACAGGTTCTTTGATATGGCTAGCGAGTATTTTCACTAATTGATGAGTCGGAACTACGCCAGACTCTCTCCAGAGAATTTTACCTTTCCGGAAAAGAATCAAAGTGGGAACACCACGCACTTGAAATTTGCCGGCGGCCAATTGATTTTTATCCACGTCGACTTTTAGGATCTTCACTTTATCCCCTAGCTGTTTGGCGGTATCTTCCAGAATTGGCTGCATCATTTTACACGGGCCGCACCAAGTGGCAAAGAAATCCACCAAAACCGCTTGGTCCCCATCTATCAATTCTTGGAATGTTTTAGTTTTTGCAGGCATGATTTCTGATTTTTTGACACAACAAAAGTAGAAGCAAAATCAGTTCAACACGGTAATTTTTATCACACTACAGGAACCAGCGGGTAGGTTGATGTTTTAAAATACCTAAAATCGCCCTAATTGGCATTTATTTTTTTTATTTTCGCCAGTCAAATTCCACTTATTAAATGCTCAATTATAAGCAAATCAACAATCTGACCGGTTGGGTCGTTTTTGCAGTAGCTACACTAGTTTACATTCTTTCTGTCGAACAAACTGCTAGTTTCTGGGATCCGGGAGAGTTTATAGCCGTAGCATATAAGCTACAAGTACCCCACCCTCCCGGAGCACCATTCTTTCTGCTGGTCTATCGCATGTTCAGTTTCTTCGCTTTTGGAGATCCTTTGCAAGTGGCCTATTGGATGAATATTGGAAGTGCATTCTTCTCAGGCTTCACAATCCTATTCCTTTTTTGGTCGATCACCTTATTTGGGAAAAAACTTTTCAACGTAATAGAAGCTCAGGAAAGCAAAGGAGAAACCATCACCTTGATGGGCGCCGGAATTGTAGGCTCGTTGGTTTACACATTCTCCGACAGTTTCTGGTTCTCGGCTGTAGAGTCGGAAGTTTATGCCATGTCTTCCTTTTTCACGGCGATTGTGATTTGGGCATTCTTGAAGTGGGATGTGATCAAGGATCCACGTGAAGAAAATAAATGGATGATCTTCATCGCCTATTTGGTTGGGCTTTCTATCGGCGTTCACTTGTTGAACTTGGTGACTTTACCAGCTTTGGCATTGATCTATTATTTCAAAAAATACGACAAGCCAAATTTCAAAGGAGCTCTTTTTGCCATGTTCCTAGGTGGAGTAGCACTGATCATCATCAACAATTTTATCATCCCCGGACTTCCCAGCTTGGCAGGATCCATGGAGATTTTCTTTGTCAACAGCATAGGCTTACCATTTGGCTCAGGGATCGTGGTATTCATGATCTTGTTTTTTGCCGCCGTATTCTATGCGTATAAATATTCCCGAAAAAAGGGAAATGCAATTCTAAACACCGCATTGCTTTCTTTCATCTTTATCCTTATTGGATACTCAAGCTATGCACTGATAGTAGTGCGTGCCAATCAGGATCCTATCATCAACGAAAATGCACCAAAGGATATTATCAGCTACGTGTCCTATCTAAAGCGGGAGCAATATGGCTATAGACCATTGATGCATGGGCAGTATTTCACCGCACAATTGGTGTCTCAAGAAGAGGGAGCTCCTGTCTATATGAAAGGCAAGGACAAGTACGAGATTGTGGACTATTCTTTGGTAAACACCTACGATCCCACCAAAACGACTATTCTGCCAAGAATTTATTCTACCCAAGAAAGTCACAAGAGGCTTTACCGTCAAAAACTGGGACTGCGAGAAGGGCAGGATCCCTCCTTTGGTGACAACATCTATTTTATGTTTTCACATCAGTTGGGGCACATGTACTGGCGTTACTTTATGTGGAATTTCTCCGGCCGGGAATCCGATTTTAGTGATGCGCCATGGACAGGCATCACGGATGCGTTCAAAGACTATCCTGATTACATCACCGAGAACAAAGGTCACAATAATTACCTCATGCTCCCGCTATTGCTGGGAATAATCGGACTGTTCTTTCAGGCCAAAGTTGATCCAAAATCTTTCTACGTGAACCTTATGCTATTCCTAATGATGGGTGTAGTGCTGGTACTTTATCTGAATTCCCCCCCGGTAGAGCCACGGGAGAGAGATTACATCTATGTTGGTAGTTTCTATGCATTTGCGATCTGGGTCGGCATCGGTGTGATGGCAATCGCCCATATGATAGGCAGAGCTACCAAAAATCTTGCTGCAGCCGGGATTATTGCAACGCTACTTACGCTTCCTGTTGCAGGGCTGATGGCTGGACAAAACTGGAATGACCATAACAGAAAAGGAAGATATTTCTCAGTGGATTCTGCCAGAAATTTCCTAGCCTCCTGCGCACCAAATGCCATCTTGTTCACGGGTGGAGATAATGATACTTTCCCGCTTTGGTATGTACAGGAAGTGGAAAACTTCCGTACGGACGTCAGAGTGATTGTCTTGAGTTACTTTGACACGGATTGGTATGTGAATCAAATGACCAGACCTGTCAATGAATCAGAAGCTTTGCCATTCAGCCTAGACGCAAATCGCTATCAAAAAGGGACAAACGATGTGCTCTATGTAATGGAAAGAGAAGGCATGAATGCAATCTCCGTGAAGGAATATCTGAAACTGCTGAACTCAGGATCTGATCTTCTGAAAATGGAAACCGGCGGTAAGTCAGTTGCCAACATGGTTCCTTCCAGAAACTTGATATTGGAAGTTGACAGCTCCGCCGTTGCCAATAAAGATATCATTCCTGAAGAATTCGCTCCACTTTTTGCTCCACAAATGAACCTTCAGGTGAAAGGGAATTATGTCACCAAAGGAACTTTAATGCTGATTGATTTGATCGCTTCCAATAATTGGGACAGACCGATTTACTTCAATAATACCTCTCTTGCGACCATTGGAATCAACATACAGGATCATGTAGTAATGGAAGGTTTAACTTACCGGCTGCTTCCTGTAAGAAGGCCTGACTATGTTCGGGAAGAGCTTGTAAATGCTGATTTGGCGTATGAAAACTACATGACCAAATTTGCTTTCCGCGGCATGGATAATCCTGATGCCTATTTGGACGAGGAATACAGAAGATTTGCCTCAAATCACCGTAGTGCACTGAATAGCATCGTGATAGCTTTGCTAGATGAAGGTGATCTTGAAAAAGCATCCACACTTCTCAACTACGGATTGGAGGTAATGCCAAATGAGGCAATCCCTTACGATCTCTCCAGCGGGCAATCGGTTCCATTGTTCTTTGAAGTTGGTGAAGACGAAAAAGCGTTGGATATCATCGACAAAGTCTCTAAGAAATCATTGGATATGATTGAGTTTTACACCAGAGAAAACAGAGATTACGACAGAGAGATGATGATATCTATTGAGATGATCCGTTATTTCATTCCGTTGTTGGAAGAAAGGGGATATCAGGAAAAAGCCCAGGAGCTGAAGCTTAGGATGGAGCAATTCCTCGGACCACAGCAAAGTGGCGGCGGCGCATTGGATAGAAGATAAAAACAACGTGTTCTTAGTAAAAGGGATCCGGATTAATTCGGATCCCTTTTTCATTTCTTTATTAAGGTTTATCGAAAATCAATCCAGAGAGCTTAACCTAAAACAAGAATTATAACCATCCTTGGATTAAAATCCGACAACAACAGCTGTGCTCTCCGCAAAAAACTTTGCCTGCTCATACTCGGCAGTAAAAAGATCAGGCTAATCGCTTTACAATCCAAAATATCAAAGCCAACAAAAACACTACAATCGAAATCTTATTGATCCCATGCATCATGCGTAGGTTAATATTGGATTTTTGATTAGGATCAGGCTTTTGAAACACCCGGGTGAAATAACTTCCAAATTCACCCAAATTGAAAAATCCTTTTACTTTGTTGTTTTCGGACATAGCTTGGTTTTATTGGATAAACAGATAGGATTGGTTATTGGTTTACTTAGTCTCGTTAATCCTGCTTCAGGAGAAGCAGGATAACTTTCTGGTTAAAGAGTTTCCTGCTCATTCCACATGCCGTCTTCTTTGATGATTTCTATGAGTTTGTCTACTGCTTTTTCCGAAGGAACAGATCGCTTCATTACTTCCTTGCCCTTGTACAGCGTAATCTTCCCTTTACCCGAACCTACATAACCATAATCCGCATCAGCCATCTCTCCGGGGCCATTTACGATGCAGCCCATGATTCCGATTTTCACACCCTTCAAATGATCAGTTCGCTTACGGATCATTGCTGTAGTTTCCTGAAGATCAAAGAGCGTTCTACCGCAGGAAGGACAGGAAATATATTCCGTCTTTGACATTCTTGTCCGCGCTGCCTGAAGCACGCCAAACCCAACAGAGTTATGAAGTTTGATCTGATCCAGAATTTCTTCGCGGGTATGTTCCTTTTCCTTCTCTAATGAAATAAAGATGCCATCCCCTAATCCATCAATCAGTAAGCCTCCCACATCCGTCGCAGCATAGAGCATTGTTTCATCCTGGGACTGATCAGGATAGCTCACTTTCACGATCACAGGAATCTCGGACTTGACTTTCAGCAAACTCACAAATGCTCTTCTCAGCGCAGGCATAGCATGCTTATTCTCAGTCTTTAAAATCAAGACCGTATCATTCCTCTCTGAGGCCAAAGTAATAGCTTCTTCAATTTGCGTATCATAAACTTCCAGAAAATTCAATTCCGGATGAAACTTCCCGGCAGATGAAAAACCTGCCAAATCGAAAAGTGGAAATTTATTGTGCTGATCTGAGCAGGTAATCCAGCTAGCGGCATTCTGGATTTCTTTCATGCCATTAGGAAGCATAAAAGGAATTGAATTAGATCCTGAATAGACAAAATCACAACCCTGATCATTCATTTTCCATTTGTCCAGTTCCGGCAAATAGAAATGACCAACTGATTTCATTTCCTTCTCCGTTATTTTTTCAATCGTTGAAATATCAGTAATCACCCTAGGCACATTGTGTCCTCCGAAATTATAGATCTCAGAACTATGCCGCTTGAAATGCTCGTAAGGATTTACAGGATAGTCTTGGATAGGACTGATTTCTATGTGTCCCGGGCGGTTGGCATATCGTTCAATCAAAGCCTTAGCGACCGGTGCCTCAAACTCCGGATCTTCGGTCAGCGAAACCCGCACCGTATCTCCCAATCCATCTTCCAACAGCGTGCCAATCCCTACAGCTGATTTGATCCTTCCGTCTTCCGCTTCTCCCGCTTCAGTTACTCCAAGATGTAATGGATAGGGCTTGAATCCTCCCTGATCCAATTTCTCCACAAGTAATCGATACGCTTGTACCATGACCTGCGTATTGGAAGATTTCATAGAAATCACGATATCGAAGTAATTTTCGTCCTCACAGATCCTTAAAAACTCCAGTGCCGACTCCACCATTCCCAGCGGAGTATCGCCGTACCTACTCATGATCCGGTCAGAAAGCGATCCGTGATTAGTCCCGATTCTCATGGCTGTCCCGTTTTCCTTACAAATCTTCACCAACGGCAAAAACCGCTCACGGATACGGTCCAATTCTTCCTGATAGGTTACGTCAGTATATTCTATGACTTCAAATTTCTTTTTGTCCGCATAATTGCCCGGATTCACACGTACTTTTTCCACAATTCTTGCTGCTACTTCTGCTGCATTCGGAGTAAAATGGATATCTGCTACCAGCGGTGTAGTATAGCCTCTTTTGCGAAGCCCATCTTTAATATGCTGAAGATTTTCCGCTTCCTTTATGCTAGGAGCAGTGATTCTTACCAGTTCGCAGCCTGCTTCAATCATGCGGATACTTTGCGCTATAGAGCCTTCAGTATCCATCGTATCGATGGTGGTCATGGACTGTACCACGATAGGATTGTCACCTCCTACGATGACATCCCCGATTTTTACAGGGATAGTTTTTCTCCTCGAATAACTCGTCAAGCTATCGCAATACAGCTGATCTAATGATTTGATAATTGGATCCATGGGGTTTATATATCTCCTAATTGAGGACGGATTACTATTTCTTCAACAACAGACTGGGGCGAAAGGTTATAAGCTGACCAAACACTTTCTGCGACATCTGCAGCTTTCATAAATCTTTCTACAGGCAAATCTACCCCTTCCCAGCTTGATGTATAGGTGGCTCCCGCAAGTATGGAAGTCACTTTTATTTGATGCGGTTTTAATTCTTCCCGAAGGCACTTGGTCATACCCAGCATAGCCCATTTGGAGACAGCATAGGTCCCCCCGTTGGGGTACGCAGTAAGTCCGGCCACTGAGCCCATAGAGAAAATATGTCCTGATGCCCTTTCAATCATTTCTTTGACAAACCCACGGGTTAGATAATACGCAGAATACAAATTTGTCTCCATCATCAGCTCAAAATTCCCCTCCGGCTCATTATGAATAGCTCCCGGGATAAATACACCTGTATTATTCACCAGCACATCCGGAATCCCCACAGCCTTGATTTCAGTCACAAACCTTGCGACATCTGCCTTTTTAGAAAGATCTGCCTGAATTGCATTCACTGCGATAGTTCGATACTTCTCTTTCAGAGAAGCCTTTAGACCCGCCAACTCAGCTCCATTTCTTGCGCAGGTAAAGATATCAAACCCTTCTTCCGCAAAGCGTTCTATGATAGCTCTTCCTATTCCTTTTGTACCTCCTGTGACGAGGATGCTTTTGCTCATTTGATTCGTAGTTTAATAGTTAGTATGACAACTATCTAGCTTTCGCAAAGTTACATTAATTTATCAAAACAGTGCCGAAACTTGCATTCTCCCCACATGGACAATACGGTCCAACCCCTGAGAATTCCTTCCTTCATATACCAGATTAAGCTGTAAGCCTTCTCCTATTTTTTGAAGCCAGTTTACGTTCCAAGTCACATTAGTCCCACTAGTCAGTGCCTGAAGCATTTCATAGCCCACAGGAGAGTTGTCAACTCCATTGTAGTCGATTTGAATCAGTTTGAGATTACCCGTCAACGTAGTTTTCACTGCCCTAGCAAACCGAAGATCCATCCCCACCTGATGTAAGTGGGCTTTTTCTTTATATTCCACATTTGCAGTATTTATTTTGCCTGTAAAATTATACATCGCCGTGGCCCTGAAATAAGGCGTGGGCTGCCAAGAAAATTCCGGTCCAATTTGATTCTGAGAGATTGTGTAATTCCTGTTGTCCAGAAAATCTGAAGCAGAAAGTCTATCACCTGTACCGGCCAAAACCCTAAGTGTCGTCTGTCCGCTGAAATTATAGCGCGTATTCAACTTCCAATCTTTTTGAATCAAATCCTCAAAGCCGCCTGACAGCAATTGCTTAAACTGAGAATCAAAGAAAGTTAGATCAAATCCGTATTTCGCAGATGCCCGGTTAAAAAAGAAACTAGACCGAATCACTTGGCGAAGTGACAAAATATCTTCCCTATCCCCTCCGCCAACAAAAGGATTGATTCGATCTCCAAAATCATCAGAAGTTATTTTTTTCTCTACGCTCAAACTGGTCGTATTGGAAAATTTGTGTAAAAAGGATCGGAAGCCAGAAATTTCTTTCCAAGATTCAGGAAATTTCGCCTGAATTCGATAATTCAAAATACTCGTGTATGCCTGGATATAGGTGTCAGTGGGAACAAAAATCTTAATGTACTGCTTTTCCTCTGGATTGATCGCCAGATAAAATTCATTGAGCTGCTGTATACCATCGCCGTTATCATCACGCCACGTGTGTGTGCCGTCTCCATTCGGAGCAGGCAAAAAGACAAACTCACGCTGCAACTCACGACCATTTCCGATTGCATAAGAGACTTCATTCCGGATGAGATTTTTGCCCAAACTTCCGTGATAATCAAGTTTTCCCATGACGGTAAGTTCAGAAGGTAAATCCCGCTGCAAATATTCCAGCTCCCGATAAGTGAAGGTACTACTCAGACTGTGTTGCGTCCATTGCTTTCGAAAGGTGAAATTGGAAGTAAATGCACGGGTATCCTTTAGCAATTGCCCTGCAAAGGGAGCTTTATCTTCCCGCCAAGCTGCATCTACCAAAAAGGAATACCTCAGGGAATCGCTGCTGCGCAAATAAAGTAAATGCTGTTTGAAATTCATGGCAGTGCTAAGAACAGAATCCGTTTCGGCAATTCGAAAGGCATTTTGATCCACGGAGAATTGATAACCGGGAACAACTATTTTAGAAGCAAAACTCACATCACCCAAGTACCGTGTCCAGTCTGAAGTGAGCGAATCTTGCTTGGAATTCAGTCTAAAAAACTCCTGCCGTAGACGGATTTTGGATCCCAACTGTAAGTTCCAATTGGCGGAATGCTGCGTGCCATTGAGCACATTTTCTCTGTTTCTTAAGTAAAAAAGATAGTCAAAGCGATTGAGTGCGTCCTTGTCCAAACCAACTCCGGCACGAAAAAATTGCTCAGCAGCCGGATTTTGCAAAGCTGTCTGACCCACCCCCCAATCTCTGTCAAATTCCACATATCTGAATCGATCTATGAAATTGAAATTAGTAGAGTTGTATTCATATTCTGTCAGCCCCTTCATGGTATAGCCTTTGAAAAGCGAAGATCCACGCCCCTCGCTTTGCAATCCTACCTTCATCCCCATCCCCTGATTGTCATCATCACCCAACTCCGAGAAGAGATTATTGTCTACTGCAGAAAGCGCCAGTTCAGAATAAATATTCTCGTAATCATTAAGTTTGACTCTAGTCCCCGCCGTGACCATCCGTTTACTGTCGGGAAGAGGAAGCTGGGATAAAATCGAATAGCTGCCTTGCGGCTGTCCATCCAATCGCGGAATATATTCGTAAAGCGTCCCATTGGATAACTGGTTGGATCGACGGTAATCACCTTGTCCTGCTCCAACTTGAGAAAACCCCAACTCATAATGAGCTTTCTCAGGGTCAGTGGAATATTGATAGTAAATCAATTGATTTCCAAACTCGTCAAACCCAAGAATTTTTTCATATAAAATTCTATTCTGATCGAAAGCAACGCTATCTATCCTGGGAATTCTTGCCAACTCCGAACTATCGCCCACGGAAGCCAAAAGCCCTAACTCTTCCTGTGAAAAATCTGTAAACAAGGGTCTGTTTCTATTATCCTTCTCTTGGTAATAATTCAAATACACATCCACTTTACCATTGGTCTGGGTGTGGTTTGCACCGATGATGGATCGGGAATAATTCCGCTCTGCATATTCAAAATCCACACGAACCCGAGAATATTGAGTGATCAGAACTTTAGGCGTAAACGTGATTTCTGCTTGGTTATAATCAATCACGTAATCTTCATTAAATCCGCGCTTAAGTTGCTTTCCGTCCAAAAACACACGCTCTGAATTCGCCATAATGATCACAAATCGCTCATTATTCGGGCCATTAATTCGATACGGGCCCAAAACACCTTCCATAATCGGGAGTTGAATGGATGCAAATTTCCCCTTGGCAATGGAAGCAAAAGCCTGTGAACTTGCCGTCCAATTTTCGTACGGTTTGTAATTGGATGTAAACTGCAGTCCCTGCACATTCTTATAGTAGCGCAAAAACTCAGACCGCCTTTGCTGCAAGACTACATCTCCCGCAGCCAAGCTGAAATCATTGTTGTAAAGTTCGATCAATACATTGTCAAAGTCTTGGATCTGTTGGGTATTTCCTTCTGGCTGAAAAGGCACATTTTGATCTGTTATACTTGCCCTGATCTTGAGATTATCCGAAATATCACCTTCTAGTTGTAGGTTTAGTGACGAGTTTACAAATACATTCTGTGTATTCCCAAAGGATATCCCCCGTGTAAGACTTCCGGATCTGTACAGATTTGTAGTCGGGAAAAGCTCCTCACGAAAATCAAACCCTGGCAATTCAGCCGTTCTTCCGTCTTTAAAACGGGCTGTAGAATCATAATCCGTCAGCAACGTTCTACGGGCGACCGGCTTATCAAAGCGAATAGAAAAAGTTTGATAACATACTAAAAGTGAGTCTGGCTTGACATCATTTTCAAAAAACACCTCAAGCGTATTAGAACTTAAGTAATAGTTGAAATTATAGGTTTTCCCACTTCTATCCGTGATTCTGATAGTTTCTTCCTGTAAAGAGAGTGAATCCGGAACCATAGGATTGGAGAATACTTCCATTTCTACCCACCGACATTTTTCCTGAGCCCTTACCGAAGTAAAAAATCCCAGTACTAAAATCCAGAAAAGTAGCCAAATACGCATGTTCACTCCGAAATACCTTTTGAGTTGAAGGTACTAAAAAGATGAATTAAGCTATCAATGGAAAGGTAAGATAGAATGTGGTGCCTTTCCCCAGTTTAGTTTCAAACCAGATCTTGCCTCCAGCAGTCTCTACACCACTTTTTGCAATGGCCAATCCTAAGCCCGATCCGGTAGATTTGGTTGAGAAATTAGGAATGAAAATCTTATCCTTCAATTCATCTGATATGCCTTTGCCATTATCCGTAATCTCAAGAAAAACTGCTTGATCCGTCATCCAAAGCCATATCCTGATCTTAGGTTTCACTCCGGGCTCCACAGCTTGGACTCCATTGATGATCAGGTTTGAGATCACTCTGCCGAAAAGCTTATCATCTCCCATAATTGGGATATTATGGGTAAAAGAATCGTCCTGAAAAATCAATTCCACCTGTGGATCACCACTGAACAACTCCAAAACTTTGTTCAGCACTGATTTGAAATTGATCAGCTCATTATTTGGAAGAGGCATTTTCGCAAATGTGGAAAAAGAGGAAGCAATCCCGCTTAAGGCATCTACTTGATGAATCAGGGTTTCCAGTGATCTTTTCAACTTCTCGGCATCGTCTAACCCGCCTGCATCTTGCAGTCGGATCAGATGCTGTAGCGTCAGCTTCATTGGTGTTAGCGGATTCTTGATTTCATGCGCTACTTGCTTTGCCATTTCACGCCATGCAGATTCCTTCTCAGTAGAAGCCAGCACTTTTTTACTATTTTCCAGCTTGAAAAGCATGTTGTTGTACTCATTTACCAACAGGCCAATTTCATCCTTGGACCCCCAGTGCATAGGTTCATTATTTTCCAGATTTGTAACTTTTAACTTTTGCGTAAGCAATTTGAACGGAAAAGTAAGATTGGTTGACACAAAATAAGAAACAAACAAAAAGAGGATAAAAATCACCACAAATGTGTTGAAAATATTGCTCAACACATCGGCAATCAGTGTATTCAATTCCGTCTCTGACTCGAAAAACGGCACGGCCAAAATCCCCAGATTTTCCTGTTTTGCTACGGCTGGAATGGACAGATAAACTGTCTTATACCTTAACTTCCCGATTTGCTCATCAGCTAAATACTGACTTTGTCCCATCTCCTGAATCTCAGCAATCGCCTTGGGATTGATCAGAGGGGCTAAAATTTTCTTGTCAAAAATATTCGGGCGGTTGGTAGATTCTAACTTGCCTTCAGAGCTATATACATGGATATCACTGGCAGTAGTATTGGCCAATTCATTCACCTCTTCATTGAGTTGATCACTATCCACGACTTCGGGTTTCTGATTATTGAGAAAGCTTCCCAGATTTCCTCTTATCAATGCAGCCTTTTGGATATATTGCCTGTCAAGATCATCACGGTAGCTATTTGCAAGTAGACCTATTGTGATAATACTGATTATGAGAATAGGAAAGAAGAAAGCGAAATTCAGATAAAGCTGAAGCTTTGTGGAATAATTGAATTCAAAATTCTTGACTCCTGTGATCAGGGTATTGATCAGGATGGTCAAGAAAGTCATGATCACAAAAAGCACAAAGAAGAGGGAAATATTCCCTAAAAAGTGAGCCAACGATATATTTCTGGATGACACAATGATCAGTTCATCACCATTTTCTATCCCAAAATGGTGATAACCACTTTGCCTAACACCCTCCGTGACCAATACTTTTCGAGTTAAAACCTGTTCGAAATCCTTACTCAGATAATTAAACGATCCAGAATTTCTAATAAACTCTGAGTCTTTGAAAATGGCATAATCATAAAGTACCGGATCCAGCTTGTCGTTATATTTTTTATCCAACAGCAATTTGGGATAGACGCTTGTAGGTTGTACCCTCAACTGCCGAAGCTCAAGAAAAACTGTTCCCAATGATGAACCTTCTCTGCTCATCGGCACAAAAGCTACAAATCGATTTCCGCTATTCGATTCATTGCCACGTATAAAATATAAATCCTTCACACTTGTAGCATAATCACTTTTGATGTACTCCAATTGGATATCCTTGAGACTCTCCGAATCCGAAGACCCCAATATCTGCTGTCCTGAAGATGAGAAAATACGGACTTTAACTTCAAATTGGTCGAAGTAATTATCCAAATAAATCCTCCTGATTTTTGTTTCAATTGGTTCTTTGGAGAAAAGTGGGTCAGCTATCCTATTTTGAATAAACAAATCACTTTTGATACGAGTAAAAATCTCCCCCAAAAAAAACTCAGTCATCACATCACTTTCGATGAGGTTTTGGTTAGCGAAGCGGATTTTGGACTGAATCAATTCACTTTTTTCTGTCTGAAAAGTGCTAATCCCTCCAATAACTGCTGTCACCAAACAGGCAAAAAAGAAGGTTAAGAACGTATCCAGCCCAAGTTTAAAGGCATTTTTGAAAAGTTCGAGACGGACAATGGTAACCAGAAAACCTAGATGAACAAACCAAGCCACTCCATCCCAAACTGATAAGAAGAACAGTACAGCACCTATGGGCAATCCAATAATTGCCATCCATTTGTAATAAACTTTTTTACTTCGGTTAATTTCCAAGAGTAAACTGAACATTGTCAGCGAGATCAGCACATAAATTGCTCCCCAAAGAAACAGCAGAAAAAAACTTATCCCCTTAAACCAATCGAAGGAAGGAATGGAACTGATGTCCAAGGCCCACTGGGAATTAGTCATCAAATCCCTCGGCAGAGACCATACCATATAGACTCCAATAGTGCTTAGCACAAGTGAGAAAAATAAAAAGACCAAAAATTCATTTTGTGATTTGAGAACTTTGATTTTCTCATGCATGATCCTGGATGACATCTGATAGATCACCATTGCCAGGAGAAGTACACCACACAACGTATTAATCAGCAAATCTCCCAAACTCGGATTGAACCACGATGATGCATAATTGGCAGAGTCAAATAATGCCAAATTAAGGTAGTTGCCCGGAAAATCCAGCAGCAACATCATCATCCTAAATGCTCCAAGCACAAAAATTGCATAGCCAATTGCCTGCCACCTTCTTCCGGCTTTCCACTTACTCAACACGAAATCCGAGCTCAATAGAAAATAAAGCAGAAAAACAGAGGTAAAGAATATAAGAATAGCCGGATTAACAACCCTTCCTGCCGGACTGTAGCCAAAAAGGAAATTGATTCCAAAAAGCGGGATGCCAGCAGGATTTCTTACAACAGATGTTGCTTCATCGGGATTTGAAAAAAGCTCAAATCGTCCATTTCCAAATACAGTTGGATTTGGTCCTGTGATCAGGTAATTGTTTTCAATATTTCCGGGCCAAATCAGCCGAAGTACATGAAGCATTACATAATCGGCCCCATTCCTTTTGATTTTACGAACCTTAAGCAAAAGTGTACCATAGGGATCTTCCAGTAGTTGGTATTCTTTAGCAAGATCAACTTGAGAAAAATCAAGGGTTAAGGTAAAATCTGACCAGAACAGCAATTCCTTTTCCGTATTTAATATAAAAAAAGGGTGCTTGTGGGCAGGGGTACTTATCTGTCCAAAACTCAAGGTATCGTCTGGTCTGACATCCATTAGAACCTGAATGAAATCCTCATCAAATTCCTTATCCACCGCTTGCACACGATCCTGCAAAGCTTGCAAATAGGTCGCTTGATCACTTTTCTGAAAAAAAAAGAAATTCAAAACCAATACCGCAAGAAGAGAGAAAACACTGATCAAAATGATCAGACTACGAGAATCATGCTTCATTTATATGTAAAATAAAAAAAGCAAAGTCGTTGATCAAACTTTGCTCTTCTATTCCTTTAATGAAAGGCTATTTTCGCCTTCCTTTTTTTAGCATTTCGATACCAGAAAAAGCCAAGAACCATAGCTATAAGATAGGGCATGACAAAAAGATACATAATCCCCAGATTCAACCCTGCCCCAATACTCGTATCTCCATTGCTTACATTGTTTTCCACGGATGCCCTGCACATAGCACACTGAGCAAAGCATGCTGTGTGAAACACAAAAGATAAGAAAGTCAAGAACCCTATTTTGAAAGCTTTTTTCATCTGATTACAATTTGGATTTAAAGGATACTATCTGTCCGGTGACGAAGGATACAGGATAGCACGTCTCGATTCTCGGGAGAATCTCGCATTACGGATAATCATTCCTCAGTGTGCTCGTATACCACCTGCTCGATTTCATGCTATTTCCTACGGTTTATCCAGAACGCAGGTTTTTAATGTACATAATAAGGACTGATCATCAGGTAAACTATCACTCCAGTGACAGTTACATAAAGCCATATCGGGTATGCAAATCTAACAACTTTTCTATGCTTCTCACGCTGGTCTGTATATCCATAATAATATGCAAACAGGATTGGAAAAAGCGCCACAGCTGCCAAAACGATATGTGTGAGCAACAAGAAGTAATAAATGCTCCGAATCATTCCTTCACCACCGAAAGACGTGCTATCAGCTGCTGCATGATATACTACATAAGAAATCAAGAATATGGATCCCAAACCAAACGCTACTGTCATCGAAGCTCGATGTAAGGGAATGTTTCCCCTTTTGATGAAAAGAAGCCCCATGATCAAAGCTACAGTGGCAGCAGAATTAATTACGGCATTCAAATGAGGAAGAAAATAAACCCACTCTACACCCAAATCGATTTTAGACGGCATGAATATAAGCACAGCCACTACTACCGGGATGATTACAGAAATTGCAATAATCCACCCCTTCACCCTTCCCTCATTTTCCATCAAACTATTTTTCTTCGCCTGCATGCATTAACACTTTTGTCTCTAACATCAATAAATCCACATCTTCGCGTGATGTCCCACTATAATACCCTCTTATCCGTCCCAGCTCATCAATAAGCATGAACTTATCGCTGTGAACAAAATCATCAGGAACTCCCAAACCATCTACAGTAGGGATGATAAAACCGCATTTGGCAAGATCATAAGTTTCCTGTATTCCACCCGTCAAGAAATCCCACTTCCCGGCTTCGGCATTATGTTTATCTGCGTATTCCTTAAGTATTTCCGGGGTATCATACGTAGGATCAATGCTGATAGACATAATCCGAACTTGATCATAGCTCCTAAACATGTCGTTTACACGTTCCATTTCCGCAGACATTTTGGGACAGATACTTGGGCATGAAGTAAAGAAAAAGTCCACTATAGTGATCTTACCTTCCATATCCCCTCTGCCTACCTTCTCTCCTACCTGATTGGTAAAAGAAAACTCAGGAATGTAATGTTGGGTGGTGTCCGCTATTGGGCATTCCTTGAAAGGGTTGTCAACACCTTTTTCAAAATAAACAGGAATATCATAACTGTTGCTGCCAAAGCCTTTGAGAAACAGGAAAATCAATATAGGCACCAGCAGGATACAGACCAGCACTAACCCCTGCAATATTCTTAAACTTCTCATAATAGCGGTTTAACAAAAAAGAAGGTTAAAGTGTCTCACTTCAACCTTCTTTTTTCATACACTTTTAGAATTTCTGATTAAAACCAGCGTAGCGAAAATATATCTGAGCCTTCTTTAACTAACACTATGATTAGCCAGAACAAGAATACAATCGGCACTAGGATAGAATAGATCAATGGCTTCACTTCATCACCCAAGTGCATGAATTCCATCATGATATACTTAGCTTTCCAAATAGTCAAAGCCATAAACAATACATAAAGAAGTATTCCTCTAGGCATGGTGAAGGCCATTGCAAATTCCGCTGCTGTGATCAATAGCAAAATAAGCGCAGTCTTCCAGATTTTCTTAATCTTAACGTTGTTCCTAGGTACAACGTTAAGTGTTGATTTATTTTCTTGAATATCCATAATACTAATAGTTATAGCTTAGATCAGGTAGAATAATGTAAATACAAAGACCCAAACCAGGTCAACAAAGTGCCAATACAAACCGACTTTTTCCACCATTTCGTAGTGACCTCTTCTATCGTAAACCCCAACTGCTGCTTGGTAAAACACCATAAACAGAAGTACTACACCGATCGTAACATGGAAACCATGAAATCCGGTAATGAAGAAGAACAGGTTTGCAAAAGACGCAGGACCGTATTCGTTCACCAACAAATTGGCACCATGCACAGTTTCTGTCACATTTTGGTTTAGGTTGTTGATATAAGTAAGAACAACACCAGTGTCAGAACCATGGATGAAGTGACTCCATTCCCACGCCTGACAGCTCAAGAAGGTAATCCCACCCAGAAGTGTCCAGAGCATCCATTTTACCACATCATTTCTATCATTTCTATGTCCTGCTTCTACAGCCAGCACCATAGTCACAGAACTGGCGATCAAGATAAAAGTCATAATACCAACAAATATCAACGGAAAATGGCCTCCGTGAACAAATGGTATAGCATCAAATACCAATTCAGGTATAGGCCAATATTCGTTAGAACCCACAAAATCGGTGGCAGGTCCGGCATAAGATGGATAACTGACACGAATCGCGATGTAGGTAATCAAAAAAGCGGCAAAAGTAAAGATATCCGAAAGAAGGAAAAACCACATCATGAGTTTTCCATAACTGGCTTTTAGAGGTTCGTTACCACCTCCCCAGACGCCTCTTTTCGGGCTTACTCCTATAGCAGTAGAATGCGCAGACATAAGATATTGATTTGTACTTGGTTTATTTTAATGATTCAAAAGCAAAAACATGAAGAGATATAACCACAGAGCAGCAAGAAAATGCCAATAAGTAGTAGCCATCTCAAGTGTATCAAGCGACTTAGAATGTACTTTATAAGTATAGGTCGAAATTAATACAATAATCAGAAATATCACACCGCTGATCAAGTGAACGGCATGCAATCCCGTGAATACATAGAGAAACGATCCCGAAGGATTCCCTACGAAAAACACATTTTCATCCACCAGCGCAACCCAGCTATACCACTGCCCCACAAGGAATGCAACCCCAAATAACACAGCTAGGCTAAGGCCAGCCCGCACACCTACTAAATTATCTTTTTTAGCAGCTGAATAGGCATACTGAAGACAAATACTACTTACAATTACTATCCCTGAAGTGTACCAAAAGATCGCCGGAAGATCATACTCCAACCAATTACCTTCTGATTGCCTCACGATATATGCACTGGTAAGCGCCGCAAAAATCATTACAACAGTCACTAAGAACAACCATAACGCAAACTTCTTAGGATGCATTGAAATCGGCTGATCTACTATATCTACATATTTTAATTCCTTTTCCATCGGTCGTTATGGTAATTTATCCAATAAGTAAGCAATCTGTACGATGGGTAGGTATAAAAATGATCCAAACATAATTCGTAATGCGGATTTGCGAGAACAATCTTTCATCAATGAAAATGTCTGGGCAAGAAATAAAACTCCACATACTGTAGCCACAACACCTGATGTCATTCCGGTAAGTCCAAAATAACTTGGAAGCAAACCCAGAGGCAAAAGGAATAGTGTATAAATCATTATTTGAATTGCAGTGTTTAGGTCTTTGCCGCCACCACTTGGTAATAGTTTGAACCCGGCTGCTTTATAATCTTCATCTCCCACCCAAGCAATAGCCCAAAAGTGGGGAAACTGCCAGATGAATTGAATCCCGAAAATAATCAAGGCTTCATGGCTGATAGAACCCGTAGCAGCCGTCCAACCCAAAAGCGGAGGCAAAGCACCGGGAATAGCACCGACAAATACTGCTATTGGCCCTATTCTTTTCAAAGGAGTATAGACAAATACATAGAGGACCATGCTTAAAATCCCCAACCAAGTGGTCATCGGATTGGTAAAATACCAAAGCAAGCCAACACCAAGAATAGAAACAAGGGAAGTAACCCAAAGTGCTTCCTGAAGTGAAATAAGTTTTAATGGAAGCGGACGATTCTGGGTACGCTTCATCAGCTTATCCAAATCACGCTCTAGGATTTCGTTTGCCGCACAGGAAGCACCACTGATTAAGAATCCGCCAAGAGCAAGTCCAATAAAGCCAGACCAACCAAAACTTACTCCCCGATCGCCAAGAATATAGCCAAATACGGCAGAGAAAGTAACTAAAGCAGAAAGCCTTAATTTTATCAACTCAGCGTAAGCTTTGATCTTGCCAACTACTAAACTACTAATATGGTCAGTTACTTCAACTGTCCTCATGATCAATTTGTATTTAATCGAAACTGAATTTGCTCTCTAATCTCCAGCAGCAAAATGACTTGCACACCGATAGTCAAAGAACCTAATAAGAGATGGATAGGCTGAAGAAATGCAGGAATACCGAAGTATGCCATACCCATTCCTGTCGCTATTTCCAGTATAATCAAAATCATTAAGACCTGAGACCAAAGATTAACTTGAGATTTTCTCAGGGTATACTTAAATGCCCAAAAGAAATACACTACATGAATTCCCAGCAGAGCTATAGAAAAGGATCGGTGTATCAAGAATTCTATACCTATACGACCTATCCACTCATCCCTTAGCATATCTCCAAGTGAAGAGGAAATAATATCAATTTGCTCACGAACTTGTGTTCCTAAAACGATTTGAATTAACATCAAAATAGTACCAATCAGCAAAATCAGTTCTATTCGTCTCGGGACATCAATTTTCAGGCCTTTACCTTTGATCAATCTACCGGATCTGTGATAGACATAGATCAGAAGAGAAACTAATAGTAAAGCCAACATCATATGGAAAGTAATCATCCAGTGCAGCAAATTAGTAGATACTACAATAGACCCAATCCATCCAATGAAAATGACTAGAATAAGATTGAAAACAGATAAGATAGGTATCCATCGATCAGCCTTTCCGAGCGAAAATGATTTCCAAACGGTAAGAACAATCAACAGGCCAATCACTACGCCAGCCAATCGATTGAGGTATTCTATCCAGGTTTTCACTGGATTAAACTCTTCCTCAATAAGAATAGATTTGTCATTCGCTATTTCCTCAGCCTTTTCTGAGAATCCCAGTTTTTCAAGTGTTGCCACGAACCGTTCGTTCTTGGCCAATCTTTTATTTAGATAAATCTCCTGATAATTTGCGGGGAGCTGATCTACACTAGTGGGAGGGATCACCGCACCAAAACATTTCGGCCAATCAGGACAGCCCATTCCAGAACCGGAACTTCTCACTATCCCACCGATAAGAATCAGCAAATAAACAGCTATCACCGTGATTAAACTCACACGGCGAAAGCTATTCAGTGAGTTGTTAGTGGCTTGTTCCATTTGAAACCAAGACTTCCTCTTCTTCCTTCATGATTTCCAGTTCCACTTTCACCAATTCTTGTTCATGTGGAAGATTAGACTCAGGAGTTGCGGAAAGAGGAACTGTCTGAGGAATGAAATCCTCTTCAGCACCCGGTTTAGAGTAATCATAAGGCCACCTGTAAACAGAAGGAATTTCGCCTGGCCAGTTGCCATGTCCTGGTTCAATTGGTGTAGTCCACTCTAGCGTGTTAGATCTCCATGGATTCTGAGTTGCCTTTCTGCCTCTATACATAGAGTAGAAGAAGTTGAACAAGAAGATGAACTGTGCAGAGAAGGTGACAATCGCAGCAACCGATACAAACATGTTCAAATCAGTATACATATTGGCAAAATCAAAGTTTGTCCAAGTATAATATCTTCTAGGGAAGCCGGCGATACCGATGTAGTGCATAGGGAAGAACACCATGTATACCCCTACAAAGGTGATCCAAAAGTGAATATAACCCAACTTGGCATCCATCATTCTTCCAAACATCTTAGGGAACCAATGGTAAACACCGGCAATCATACCAAAGAAAGAAGCAGATCCCATCACCAAGTGAAAATGGGCTACTACAAAGTAAGTATCATGAAGTTGAATATCAATAGCAGAATTCCCTAGGAAAATACCTGTCAATCCACCTGAGATAAAGAAAGATACCAACCCTATGGAGAACAACATCCCGGGAGTAAAAATCAAATTACCTCTCCACAGGGTTGTCAAATAATTAAAGACTTTTACCGCAGATGGTACTGCAATGATCAAGGTCAAGAACATGAATATCGATCCAAGGAATGGATTCATACCTGACACGAACATATGGTGAGCCCAAACAACAAAGGAAAGTACAGTAATACCCAACAATGAGATAATCATTGCTTTGTATCCAAAAATCGGTTTTCTCGAATTGGTAGCTATTACTTCAGAGGTAATCCCCAATGCGGGAAGCAATACAATATACACTTCAGGGTGTCCCAAGAACCAGAATAAATGCTGATAGAGAACTGGGCTACCTCCTGTATTCGGAAGTGCTTCCCCACCGATGTAAATATCAGAAAGGTAAAAGGACGTACCGAAGCTTCTATCAAATACCAATAGTAATGCTGCCGCAAATAATACAGGGAATGACAATAAACCGATTACTGCTGTCAAGAAGAAAGCCCAAATCGTCAAAGGAAGCTTTGAGAAAGACATCCCTTTTGTTCTAAGGTTGATTACCGTGGTGATGTAGTTTATCCCTCCCATAAGAGATGAGGCGATAAAGAAGGTCATCGCTATCAACCACAGGGTCATCCCCAGTCCGGAACCGGGAATTGCCTGCTCCAAAGCCGACAGAGGAGGATACACTACCCAACCACCTGAAGCAGGGCCAGTCTTAAGGAACAGAGATATAAACATGATAACACCGGAAAGGAAAAATAACCAGTAAGATAGCATGTTCATAAAACCCGATGCCATATCTCTTGCACCGATTTGCAATGGAATAAGGAAATTGGAAAAGGTACCACTCAGTCCGGCAGTCAATACAAAGAATACCATGATGGTACCGTGCATGGTAACCAATGCAAGGTAGAATGTAGGATCTAAATGTCCGGTCTCATCGATCCAACCACCTAGAATTGGGCGGAGGAAAGACATATCCATCTCAGGAAAGCCTAATTGCAATCTAAAAAGGATCGAAAGAAAGCCTCCAAGCAGAGCCCAAAACATACCCGTAACCAGATACTGCTTTGCGATCATCTTGTGATCTAGAGAGAAAATATATTTTGTTACAAAATTATCATGGTGCTCATGGTCATGATGATCGTGTGCTGCGTCATGATTTGCGACAGATGCTGTAGACATAATCTATAATTTTGTTTGTTACTTTTCGCTTAATTGAATTTCCGCAAGCTCTTTAGTCTCCGAAGAAAGACCATCCGCTAGGGACGGATTCATCTGAATAAAAGACTTCTGCTCAGCAAACCACTTCTGATACGCCTCAGGCTCTACTACTTCAATAACTCGTCGCATGGAGAAATGTCCATTTCCACAGATTTCTGTACAAGCGATCTCATAATTAAATTCAGGGTTTCCTGTCTCCTCTCTCATTTCAGCTGTAGTCTTAGTAGGTACAAACCAAAAACGGGTAGGCATTCCAGGAACAGCATCCATTTTCAATCTCATGTGCGGAGCAAAAACAGAATGGAGTACATCTCTTGCTCTGATTTTGAAAAGAACAGGCTCTCCTTTAGGGATTACTACAACAGGAGATGAAAAATCATCAAGAGCATTTTTATCAGTGAAATCTATTCCCTGGGCATTAGTAGCGGTGATCAGTCTATAATCATAATCTCCCAATACTTTGTCTTTGCCTGGATATCTAATCTCCCATGCAAATTGGTACCCCATGATTTCCACAGTGTGCGCATTCTCCGGTGCCGGAGCGGTGATATCCGACCAAGCTACCCATCCGGAAATTACCAATCCTGCAAGTACTACGGCAGGAACTATAGTCCAGATAATCTCAAGTTTATTATTATCAGGATAGAAATCTGCCTTTCGCTTTTCACTATACTGATACTTATAAGGGAATATGAATAGTAACACATGAGTAATCAAAAATACTATCCCCGTGATAGCCATTGTCCACCAAAACAAAGAATCGGTAACCACACCGTGCTCAGATGCAATCGGCAATTGATAATTGTCAAACTCTTTGATAGAATACCAAAACATCAATATGCTGGCACCTACCAAGAAAACTATAAACAAAATTGCATTTACCTTATTACTCCCTGAAGCGATCTTTTTATCAGATCCTTTTACCACAGAGACCAACGTTTGGATTCTATATACCATCCATATTATGGAAAATATCAAAAGAACCCCTACTCCAATCAGAAATCCGTACATACCTTAATTATTTCGGCTGTTATTAAATGTGATGATGATAGCTTTCTTCAAGCATAGGATGATTTTTAGGAACTAGGTTCCCTTTTGCCAATCCGGAAAGAACTACAAATGTAAAGGCTGCTCCATATACTAAGAACATCCCAACTTCCATAAATCCAACGCCTCCGTTATGCCCCAAAGTACCGGGCTGAACCATTAGGAAGAAATCCACCCAATGACCGGCAATGATCAAAGCACAAACTAGTTTCAAGAATACTCCATGTCTCTTTGAATCTCTAGTCATCAACAAAAAGAACGGCAAGACGAAATTCATTCCCAGATTCACAAAGATAAACGGACCATAGATATCACTGGACAATCTTTCGATGAAGTATACTGTTTCTTCAGGTATGTTGGCGTAATAAATCAACAAAAACTGGGAGAACCATAAATAAGTCCAGAAGATAGTGAAACCAAATATAAACTTACCCAAGTCATGAACATGATTCTCATTTACCATTTCCAGTAATCCTTGACTCTTTAGGAAAATTGTGATCAGGGTAATGGTGGAAAGACCGGCAACAAACCAGGAAGAGAATACATACCATCCAAATAGCGTGGAGAACCAGTGCGTGTCAATTGACATTACCCAATCCCATGCGGAGATGGAAGATGATACTGCAAAGAAGATCAAGAAAAACGCTGACCAGCTTCTGATTTTATACCAAGAAGAGGTGCCGCCGATAAGGTCTTCATTATAGGTAAAGCTTTGGAATTTCTTGAAAAAGAACACCCAAAATCCAAAGAACAAAACCATCCTCAAGATGTAAAACACAGGGAAAGTTCCTTTAGCCATAGGCCAGTAAAAGAAAGCTCCTTTGCCGTCTATGATACTGTCATATTCCGGAGAAGCAGTATCAAACAAGTAAGCATGTGTCCAATGGAAAAGACTATGATTTGCTACGAAGAATGTAACGATCATTAATACACCGGCAATTGGAAGCCAGTTGCCTAAAGAAAGCATCACACGAATGATCGCTGAAGACCAACCTGCCTGAGCGGCATATTGAATAGCAAAGAAGAATACTCCAATGATTGCAATACCTGTAAAATACACGTTATTGATCCAGAGGTTAGCGTATAGGCGCTGGTACCAATGAAATGCGTGTCCTTCTGCCTCAGCAGCTTCATGATGACCACCACCAAAGATAGCCATTACAATACCAAGAACCAGTAATGCTGCACCGATTCCCAAAACCATAAAAATGGCTTTTTTGGTCGCTGCGGAGAAATCAAATTTTTGATCCAGATTATAGTGTTGTACGTCGTGAGCCATAATTAATTAGCTGGAGTTTCTACTTGTGTAACATCTTGGTCCGCTTCTGCCACTGCTACTGCATTATCAGCATTCTGACCGCCTTGAAGATCCTGCTTCACATAGTGAACAATCTTCCATCTGTTTTCCGGAGTGATTTGAGAAGCATGAGCTCCCATTCTTCCTTTACCTTTAGTGATCACATGGTAAATATGTCCTTCAGAAAGACCGGTATATGCACCGCCTGTAAGGTTGGCCACACCACCGATAATTTCCCCCACTTTACCGTCACCTGTTCCCCCTGATCCGTGGCATGGAGTACAGTAAAGACCGAAAAGTCTCTTACCCTCTTCCAATACTCCATCCGAGAGTTCAATCGGATTTTTCACCGCGGCTCCGGCTTCTTCTACTTCGAAAGCTTTGTATCTGTACGGTAAATAGCCCTGCTTATTTCTAGGAACCGTATTTGCTACAGGCTCTCTCATATTCATATTATGAGGGTTGTTGATATTACTGTTGAAATATTCACCCTTTCCATCTTCTCTGGTGGAGATTATGTTACCTTTTGTTTCAGAATCCACGATCTGAGTCAAAGGTTCATAGGCTACCGAGTGGTACATCTGAGGAGCAAATTCCAAGCCTTGATTCTCTCCTCCGGCTCTACAGCCTGCTAGGGCAATCCCTGCCACTGCAATCCCTAAAATACTTAGTGTTTTAGCAATCTTCATTTTTCCGGATTTACTATTCAAAACTTTTTTTATTAACCTCTGATGCTCCTGAAGATTTCAATATCTCTTCGATCTTCGCCAGCTCAATAGCCGAGTTATTCGCTATATCTATTGCCATCACGTGCTTATCATCAGTAATTCTCAAATCAAATATTCTAGGCTGAGCCCATGGCTTCAGATTAGTGCTTACCATAAAGACTCCTACCATTCCAAATGATGCCAACAAAACAGTCAGTTCGAAGGTAACGGGAATAAAATCAGGGAAAGCGGCAAAATCTTTACCACCAATGATCATTGGCCAGTCAAACCGCATCATATAAAACTGCATGGTCAAAGCCAAAGTAGTTCCAAGCAAGCCAAACAAGAAGGCCGCAATCGGCAATTTACTTCTTTTGTAGCCTAGGTAATCATCTATACCGTGAACAGGGTACGGTGAGTAAACTTCATGGATTTTAATTCCTGAAGATTTTACCTGCGTGATTGCAGCAAGCAGTACATCTTCATCTTCATAAACTCCCGTAACAAAATGTGTATCTCTTTCCATGATTATTTATTCACTTTATCAGATGAAGACTTCAATACAGATTTTACTTCAGCCATGTTGATTACCGGGAAGAATTTGGCAAACAAGAAGAATAGGGTGAAGAACAAACCAAAGGTAAATAGGTAAACTCCCACATCAGTCCAGCTCGGATAGAACATCGCCCATGAGGAAGGAAGGTAATCTCTATGAAGAGACGTCACGATAATCACAAATCGTTCAAACCACATCCCAATGTTCACTACGATGGACAAAGCAAAGGTAGCAACGACGGAAGTACGGATTTTCTTGAACCAGAATAGCTGGGGAGAAATCACATTACAGGTCATCATTGACCAGTATGCCCACCAATAAGGGCCTGTAGCACGATTTATAAATGCATATTGCTCTGCCTCCACACCTGAATACCAAGCGATAAAGAATTCAGTAATGTATGCGATGCCTACGATAGAGCCGGTGATGATAATTACAATATTCATCAACTCAATGTGCCCCATAGTAATGTAATCTTCCAGTTTATACACTTTTCTGGTAATAATCATCAGTGTCAACACCATCGCAAAGCCAGAGAAAATCGCTCCGGCTACAAAATATGGTGGGAAAATTGTGGTATGCCAACCTGGTATTACTGATGTAGCAAAGTCAAAGGATACAATCGTGTGCACAGAAAGTACGAGAGGGGTAGCCAAACCGGCTAAAATCAAAGAAACGGATTCATATCTGCTCCAGGATTTTGCTGCGCCATCCCATCCAAATGAAAGTGCACCATAAATAATTTTCCTCAAACCTGTAGCTCTATCTCTGATGGTAGCGAAATCGGGAATCAAACCAATGTACCAGAACACTAGAGATACAGAGAAGTAAGTCGAAATCGCAAACACATCCCAAAGAAGTGGGGAATTAAAGTTTACCCAAAGAGATCCAAAAACGTTCGGAAGTGGAAGTGCCCAATAAGCTCCTAACCATGGACGCCCCATGTGAAGTACAGGGAACATCGCAGCACAGATAACAGCAAAAATAGTCATCGCTTCTGCAGCCCTGTTAATGGATGTTCTCCATTTCTGTCTGAAGAGTAATAATACAGCTGAGATAAGTGTACCTGCGTGGCCGATACCTACCCACCAAACGAAGTTGGTGATATCCCAAGCCCAGCCTACGGTTTTGTTAAGACCCCACATACCAATGCCTTCCCAAACGGTGGCAATAACAGCTATAGATCCTAAAGCCAAAACACCGGCGGAAGTAAGAAAAGCAAGAAACCATCTGATATTTGGTTTTGCTTCTACATGGCGTGACACATCATGTGTCACATCATGGTAGGATTTACCCCCGGTAACTAACGGCTCGCGTACGGATGAAGTAACCTGCATAGTTTAATAAATTTTTATTACGCTTCGTTTTTGTCTTTATTTCTGATTTTTGTGAAATACCAAATATTTGGACTCACATTGATCTCTTCCAGTACATGGTAAGCTCTTTCTTCATTCACTTCTTTAGTGGCAGAAGTAGTGTTCTCCTCGATTTTCAACATTTTCGAAACTTTGCTGTTTGCATCGTTCAAATCACCAAAAACCAATGCATCCGTAGAACAAGCTACCGCACAAGCCACATTGATATCGCCATCCTTCACTTTACGTTTTTCACGCTTAGCTTCAAGTTTACCTGCTTGTATTCTCTGCACACACATAGAGCATTTTTCCATTACCCCACGAGCACGTACAGTCACATCAGGATTCAAGACCATTTTGCCCAAATCATCATTCTGAGCTACGTTTACTCCTGCAAAGTCTTTATTGTCATGGTATTTGAACCAGTTGAATCGACGCACTTTATACGGACAGTTATTTGCACAATATCTTGTACCAATACATCTGTTGTAAGTCATTTGGTTAAGTCCCTCAGAAGAGTGGGTAGTAGCAGCTACAGGGCAGACTGTCTCACAAGGAGCATTGTTACACTGCTGGCACATCATCGGCTGGAAAGTCACCTCAGGGTTCTGGGCAGCTACTTCCATTCCACTTAAGTCATCTGCAGGGGCATCAGAAGAATAGTAGCGATCTATTCTGATCCATGCCATTTCTCTTCTGTTTAGCACTTCCTGCTTACCTACTACAGCTACGTTATTCTCTACCTGACAGGCTACTGTACAGGCACCACAACCGATGCATGAATTCATATCGATGGCAAGTCCCCAGTGATGATTGGAATACTGGTGCCCTGACCAAAGAGATATTTTAGAAGGTTTTACAAATTCACCGTCTTTATAAATTTTGGGATGATATCGTCCGGCAGAAGCATCTGCTTTATAGTCCGCCAGTGTTGCTTCCTGGATGACGTTTTCACGCCCCATGAAAGTCTGGTGAGTCTGGGTACGGGCGATCTTATACGAATCACCGGTAGTCTGCACTTCTACGCCGGAAGTAATGTCTGCATTCACAAAGCCCTTGGTTATATCAAGTAAGCTGTATGCATTTACGCCCACACCGTTACCTACACGGCCCGCTTTAGTTCTACCGTAGCCTACAGCCAGACCAAATGTCCCGTCTGCTTGTCCCGGCTGTATTAGGATAGGCACGATCAAAGATTTCCCGTTTACCGAGATTGAAGCTTTGGATGTATTCTCCTCATTCATGGAGACTCCGTTTTCAGAAGCCCATTTTTGTGACACGGTAAGGTAATTATCCCAAGTAGCTTTGGTGATAGGATCAGACATTTCCTGTAGCCAAGGGTTGTTGGCATACGTGCCGTCTCCTAATCCGATCTTTTGATAAATAACCAGCTCAGCTCCTTCACCGGAAGCAGAATAACTTTTGCTAACTGCAGTCGCTGCAGCACTGATGTCTCCTGTTGCAGTCAACTGTGCATCTGCATTTACAGGAGTAGAATAGAACCCATTATAAAGAGTCTTATCCCAAAACTCCTGAAAATCTCCACTTTCAGTTTGTCCGGCAAAAAATTCCTGCCAGTTTGACTGAAGGAAATCGTAATAGTTTGAAGAAGAGCCAGACCATTTCAAGAAAGATTCCTGAGCCTGTCTTGTATCAAAAAGTGGGGAAATAGCAGGTTGAGACAAGCTGTATTCTCCTACTTGAGGATTGAAATCATTCCATGATTCAAGGTAATGATGATCCGGAGCCGCATATTGCACCAAGGATGCCGTTTCATCCATTGTCAAGCCGGTGGCTACAGATACTTTAGCCTTGGCAATATTTTGTCCCAAAGCCTCACCTTGAGGATGATCGTAGACAGGGTTACAGTTGTAGAATATCACTCCTCCCACTTTACCTCCTGCCAAATCTGCAATGAATTGGTTCATTGCCCGATCATCGCCTTTCTTGTAGTTACTGGTTTTTACCAAATCAATAGTAGTCCCCGTATTACCCAATAATTCATTGATGGCATTGATCACAATCTGTATATTGGGATCATTGGATCCTGATATGACAAGTGATTTGCCTCTTTTAGCCCAAAGGTCCTCAGCCGCTTTCGAAAGATTAGCAACTTCTACTGCAGGAGCAGACACTGAAGCTGCACCGGCCTTTTTAGCCAGCAGATTATAGAGTCCCAAAACTGCCAATCCGCTTTGAGAAGCTTTGATAGGCGTACGGTAATCCGCATTGGCTCCAGTCAATGACAAATTGGACTCAAACTGATAGTGACGTGACATTTCAGGTTTTTCTTTCGTCACTTTTCTACCCACAACATACTGTTTGGAGAATTCGATCGGAGCTATCCATGTTCCCAAGAAATCAGCCCCAAAGCTGACAATAGTTTGTGCCTGATCAAATTTGTACGTTGGCAATACCGATTTGCCATAGTAAGTTTCATTTGCTTTGGTAATTCCATAAGCAGATGAAGTATCGTAAGTCACTATATCTACGCCCCCCAAGGAATCGGAAAGTGCCTGAATGGCTTTTTCTGTAGAAGGAGAAAGTATCGTATTGGTAACTAGCTTAACTGTACCCGCAGATTTTAATTTTGACGCTACTTCCTTGTCCAGTGTAGCCCAATCAGATTTTTGACCAGCCACGTATGGCCCGGAAAGCCTTTCTTTGTCATACAAGGAAAGGACGGAAGCCTCTACTATTGCACTGGTCCCCCCTTTGGTAACAGGAGAAAGTGTATTTCCATCGACCTTAATTGGCCGGCCTTCGCGGGTTTTCACCACCACTGAAGCATACTCTCCTCCGGAAAAATAACTTGATGCGTAATAATTGGGAATAGACGGGTTGATATCAACCGGTTTATTCACGTAGGGGATCATCTTTCTGACAGGAGCCTCACATGCCGCCAACGAAGCTGCCGCCAAGCTGAATCCCATTACTTTCAGAAAATCTCTTCTGGAAGCGCTACCCTCTTCATTGAGTGTAGAAGGAAGCTCAGGAAATTCCCTGCCCGCGTTCTTTACAAACTCTGGATCGTTATTGAGCTGCTCAAGCCCTTTCCAGTACGTTTTTTTATTTTCCTTCATTTTATGATATAAGAATGAATTTGCGAAAAGAATAATGAATTAATAGTGGCACTTAGCACACTCCAAACCTCCGATGTCTTTGACTTTCAAAGCATCCTTGGAATCAGCGTGAATCTGAACCAACTTATCATAATAGGCATTGCCTTCAGTAGTGATTTCTGTCTGTCTGTGACAATCAATACACCAGCCCATGGTCAGCGCACTATGCTGACCTACCACTTCCATCTCCTGAATAGGTCCATGACAAGTTTGACACTCAATCTCCCCTACCATAACATGCTGAGAATGATTGAAATAAGCCAAGTCAGGAAGGTTATGAACTCTAACCCACTCAATAGGCTGATTGTTATCTATTGCATTGTAAATTTTCTGGATTTCAGGCGAGACGCCTTCTTTACCCTGTACATTCTGTACATGTGTGTGACAGTTCATACAAATGTTAGCAGAAGGGATGTTTGCGGACCTTCCTATCTCTACCCCCGTATGACAATACTGACATTCGATCTCTAAGGTACCGGCGTGAAGTGCGTGTGAATAAGCTATCGGCTGGGTCGGTGCATAGCCTTGTTGTATGCCTACCGAATAAAGACCGTCAAGTGCCGTTTTGGCAACCAGGGCGACTACCAGAGCCGTCACAACAACGACAAACATATCGCTTTTGAATACCTTGCCTAGGTTAGTCTTCTGATTGACAAATTCCTTGTCGTCCTCATCAAGATCCTGCTTGGTAAGATATTTGGTCAAAACCGAGATAATCAATCCCAATACTACCAGAATCAACAGTAGAACGACTACCAAAACCCCCAAAATAACTGTAAGGTACTCATTGGGAATGCCTCCGCCTGCTGAAGCTTCACCACCTTCTGCTCCTGAGCCACCGCCGGGAGCTGCCGGATCCACGGTATCACCAAACTCGATGTAGGAAAGAAGGTTATCTAGGTCCTCGTCTGACAAGAACTCATGTGAGATCATCACCGTATTATTGTACTCCTTAAAGAGGTTGGAGTAATACGAATTCCCGGATGCAATAACAGCCTGAGAGTTTTTGATAAAACTCTTAACAAGATCAGCAGGTTGTCTATCGGTAGCTCCTCTCAAAGCTGGACCAATCATCTTCTGATCTAATTTGTGGCATGTCTTACAATTGGTATTGAATAGAGCCTTGCCTGCTGCTACTGCTTCGTCGCTGCTTTGTACTGCCGGATCAGCGGCAAAAGCCTGTGTCCCGATCAGCATGAAAAACAGCACTGCCAGTGTGTGGAAATTCAATCGAACCCCTACTAACGAGCGTTTGGATAACATATTATAGCTAATTAAATAGTTTAAGCGGTTTTTTATAACCCTTGCAAAGGTACTACCCGAAGCCAATTTTTCAAACTTGTCTTGATGGATGGTAGACGATAAGGGTATCCACTGTTTGATTTTATATACTACTGTATAACAGGATATTAAGAAGTAATAAAGAGGCAAAAATCAATTTAGAATGTTTATAAATAGAATGTATTTTGCAACCTTTTAAAACCTACGTTAAAATCCCCCGATACAAGGCACAGAATTATTGAATTCAAATTAACGCTGAAGCCGTTTTGTTGATAAAGATTTAAAATAATTAAGTGCTTCATTGCAGAGAAAAAGATATTAACTACATTTGCATTCCAATTCTGATTGGTCGAGTGGCCGAGTGGCTAGGCAGAGGTCTGCAAAACCTTCTACAGCGGTTCGAATCCGCTCTCGACCTCATCCAAAAGCATTCGCCAAAGCGAGTGCTTTTTTAGTTTTTATACTTAGCGTCTCTTACCCCCCTAAAAGCTTTAAACGGATATAGAGCCCGATGAAATCTAGCGGATGGCCACAGACCATCGTTGCCGATCATTCAGTTGATTTTTAGCCCTAAACTTTTTATATGTTAAAGAATTTCATGAGTTAATTCTTTTTCCTTCATTGCAATTCAGGCATACATTCCTTAGTTTAAAGTTTAAACCATTGATTATCATGCCTCAAAATATCACATTAAATATAAATGGAAAGACTAAGACTGTTTCCACAAATCCAGAAGAGCCTCTTCTTTATATTCTAAGGGATGATTTTGGGTTGAAAGGTGCAAAATATGGCTGTGGGCTACAGCAATGTGGTGCATGCATGGTGCTGGTTGATTCGAAAGCGGAGCCTACATGCCTAAGACCATGCGTGAGTTTTGAAAATATGGAAATCACCACCCTTGAAGGATTGCAACAAAACGGTAAGCTACACGCCGTACAACAGGCTTTCATAGATGTGCAAGCGGCTCAATGTGGCTATTGTGTCAATGGCATGATCATATCCGCAGTGGCACTATTAGAAAATACCCCCAATCCTAGCGACCAAGAAATCCGTAAAGCACTGAATCCTGTAATCTGTCGCTGTGGCACTCATTCCAGATTTATCAAAGCTGTAAAGCTGGCTTCTGAAACCTCAAACGCCTAGTCCATGGAAGATATTCAGAGCCTCAATTCCAGTCGTCGTTCATTTCTCAAAACTACCGGGCATCTTCTAGTCGGATTTAATCTCTTTCCACTCACTTTTTGCCAAACTAAGGGAGTCCCGAATGAGATCTTGCCCTATGCAGGAGTCCCCCTCCGCCCAATTACCGATAGTAAGTTAATTGATTCATGGATTAAACTTGATGCTGAAGGATACTTGACTGTACTCTCGGGAAAGCAGGAACTTGGGCAGGGAATAAAAACCGCCTTGATACAAATCGCAGCGGAAGAGTTGGATATCCATCCGGATCGCTGTCACATTATTAATTCAGATACCGGTCAAACAGCAAATGAGGGGTTTACAGCCGGGAGTAATTCAGTAGAAGGAAGCGGAAACTCCATACGTCAGGCAGCTGCGGAAGCCAGACAATATTTATTAAAGCTGGCGGGACAAAGATGGGATGTAAACCCTAGCTCACTTCAAGTGGAAAATGGAAACATCAAGTCCCCTTCCGGAGAAGAAATAAGCTACTGGAAACTATTGGAAGGAAAATTCATTGAAGAGAAAATCACAGGAGAAGTTAGTCCTAAAAACCCAAAAGATTACAAGTACGTGGGGCAACCCTTGAAGCGGGATGATATACGAAAAATTGTTAATGGCGAATCCCACTTTGTGCACGACATGCAAATGCACGGAATGGTGCATGCCCGGGTTCATCACCCGCCTTCTTACCTGAGTCAGTTACTGTCTGTAGATTTGTCTGAAGTAGAATCCATGCCGGGTGTTTTGAAAGTAATTAGAAATGGGAGTTTTTTAGCAGTAGTCGCTGAGCGGGAATATCAAGTCATAAAAGCATGCGAGAAATTAAGATCAATAGCTGAATGGAAGACTACTTCAATAGAAATTCTTGCTGATCAACTTCAAGATTCAATGAAAAGTACTTCTGGTAAACCCGAGGAAGTAAAAGCCTCTCCGGGAATAGCAGACACCATTTCAAATGCATACATAAAGCATCAGGCAGAATATTTCCGCCCATATCACATGCATGCCTCCATGGGGCCTTCCTGTGCGTTGGCGATTTGGGAAAATGATGGGCTGACAGTTTGGACTGCCACGCAGGGCGTTTACCCTTTGCGCAGCACCTTATCCGATCTTTTCGCTATAGACAAGGAAAAAATCCGCTGCATAGGCATCCCTGGGGCTGGCTGCTATGGACATAATGGTGCTGATGACGTGTCCGGAGAGGCAGCTTTGATTGCCAGAGAAATACCCGGAAAACATGTTCGACTGCAGTGGATGAGAGAAGACGAGCACAAATGGGAGCCATACGGCACTGCGATGGCATTTCAGCTTTCTGCGGGTATTGATTCTGAGGGAAAGCTACTGGGTTGGGATAGCGTTGTATGGTCAGACTCTCACAGCACCCGTCCTAATGGCCAGGCAGCGAGTTTCATATCCGCAAGACAGCTGGACCCTCCTTTCGAATTTAAAAAAGGAGGATTTTCCGCCGGTTCCTATAGAAATGGAATCCCGGAATATAGCATACAAGCCAAGCAACTCCATCTCTACAATTTTGACGGACCACTCCGAACCTCTTCACTTAGAGGACTGGGAGCATATGCAAATACTTTTGCAATGGAATCATTCCTGGATGAACTGATCAATAAATCCGGGAATGATCCAATTGCTTTTCGTATACATAACCTAGAAGATCCACGGGCTAGAGCTGTTTTGGAAGAACTCGCTACAAAGACCAATTGGAAATCAAAAAGCAAAGGTGCAAATAACGGACTGGGGGTTGCCTATGCGAGATACAAGAATGCCACATCTTATTTTGCAGTAATGGCTGAAGTTGAAATCGATAAAGCAGCAAAGAACTATAAACTCAAAAAACTCACAGGGGTGATTGACTCTGGATTGACAATCAATCCGGACGGGCTGAAAAATCAGACCGAAGGAGGCATGATCCAATCCGCCAGCTGGACGATGATGGAAGAAGTCAATTATGACGAAAAAGGAATAATCAGTACGGATTGGGTATCCTACCCGATTATTCGAATGATGGATGTGCCGGAAATGGAAGTTCACATTATTAATAGACCGGAGACAAAACCTATGGGTGCCGGTGAAGCTGCTATGGGACCGGTTGCCGCAGCTATCGCCAATGCGGTATTTGATGCCACGGGAAGTCGGGTCAGGAATCTGCCAATCAAGTCGGAAAAGATAGATTGGGACTCAATAAGCTAATTCACGGTCAATCAGCCAATCTTCTTGAAGATGTAAGAGCATCCTTCTATGCACATGGAAGGCGTACGCGGAGAAAAAACCAAATCTCCGCTTTCTCTCTTCATAAAATATGTCCGCTCAGGCACCTCTTCCTCACAGTCAAAAAGCACTGCAATAACATGGTCTGTTATTTCGTACTCACCTTCATTACATCCAAAAAACTCAACTGAAAGAAGACTTCCATTAGGGAGAAAAGTAATAGTCTTGCCTGTAGGCTCATAAGCAGTTCTGTAATCTTCAGCTCCCGTGTTCCCTTGATACTGATAGAGCTCCCACTTGCCTAGCAGTCCTTCAGAAGTTAGCTCAAAAGGCGCATCATCTTCTTTATCGCAAGATGAAAAAGATAGCAACCCTATAATTGCAATCCAATAGTATCTCATAGTCATAGTATGTTATCTGATTCCGGATAAAAGACGAATCTGAAATCAGATACGCTACAAAGATCAATCACCTAATATAGAAGACACATCAATTTCCAACAATGCGGTGCCCTCAGTACCCTGAATATTTACATACAGCTTCTCCCCACTCCAGCTCAACCCCACTATTCCGGCATTGATCCACTTGCTTTCCTGAAAATCCGTAACCTGGACAAAACTCCCAGAAGTCATATTCTTGATCCAAACCTGTTCTACTCCGGATCGATCAGATACAAAAGCTAAAAGCCCCGGATTTTCCCTAGAAAAGGATGGATGGCTATCGTTCCAATCAGACACCTCAAAGTTCCTCAAAACAGAAGGCGTTCCCTGGTCAAAACCTACCACATCATAAGAAAAGCCAAGAAATGTCTCTTTTGGAAAAGCCAAGCTGTAAGCGATCATGTTTTCTTCAACCGAATAATTCATTCCAGATAAATGGATTGGAGCATTTTCCAAAATTTCTTCTTCCCTTATCAGGCTCAATGTATCTTTTGTTATTTCAAACTCAATAATTCCAGACTGACCTTGCACCAAACTATCCAAAAAATACAACAGCGTAGTGTCTCCAATTCCAAACACGGGAAAATAACTCTGGAATGAGTCACTTGCATATTCCTTTACTTCACGTGAGGCAAGATTATACTGGTTGATTGAAGACGAATTATCATCTCCACCCACAAACGCCAAGTTAACTCCATCCGCAGACCAGGACGGATATTTCCCGTTTTCTATAATCAGACGGTGAGTCCTATTGTTCAGATCATATAGAAAAACCCTTTGTGGACTTACAGTTGAAACAGCTTCCGAAACTGAATAAACTAGGATTTGTCCATCAGGAGACACTTGGGGGTGCGTGATGTAATCAAATCCGTCTCTTTCGAAAACAGTCACTCCTGCGGGGAGCTCATTCGGCACCACCATCACGCGATTAGTTTCATTGCTTATATTCGCTCTTTTAGCTATCACGAAAAACTCCTGCTTGACGCCAGGTTCCAAACCCTCCACAAGAAAAGTCATCTCTCCCGCCTGAGTTTCTGCTACTTTATAGGTGGTAGTGGTTGTCTGCGACTTCGTCCAGATCTCATAATAAGTCGCCGGAACAACAGAGGGGCAAAATCCTGCACATAACTGATTTGAGTTCCATGTGAGCTCTACCTTGTCTGCCCCAATCAATTTTGAATACAACATAGGGGCCTCCAATACGCTACCTTCAGGAATGGGGTCATCGAAATTTTCACAGGATGAAAAAATTAGAATTGAAAACAAGAGTAAAACGCTCTTCATAAGATGATTTAGTTATATGACTGCCCTTAATGCTGCCAGTGAGGTTATTTTCTTTGCTTGGGAGGAACCGAAGACGGATGGCCGACGTAGCCGCAATTCTTAAATTCACCTTCTCTTATGGCGTCTTTGAATCCCAACTGCTAAAAGCGGATAACCATTCGGTTAAAATCTCTACGTCTTTAATTAAGAAAGAGATTCATTCAAGGCATATTAGAATAGGTATCCCACACCGAGCTGAATGCCCAATTCCTGCAAGATATGTTTGTAGTTGCCTGTTTTTTCAAATGGAATGACACTATGCCTTTTGTAATTGGGAAAAATAGAGAATGAGAATTTTCCCGTATTCCATTTAGCTCCCAAACCAGCCAAATAACCAATTCCACTTTGATCTGTAATATTATTGTCTTCGGAAAGTTGAAAATCTATGATGGGACCTGCTGCCGCATAAAAAACTTTTCCTAAAGCATACTCTGCATAGATAGGAATGGAAAGCATCTGGAAATTGGGGTTATGCGAATAGCCATAGAGGCAATTGATGCAGGGAGGGAAATTAGGATTGTATTTCACATCAGCAAAGGAATAATCCACTCCTCCTGTCAGGGAGAGTTTCTCTCCAATTCCTTGCGACAAAAGCACTCCTACTTCTTTAAAATTTCTGATAGTGACTGAACTTGCACCATCCAGATCAACTTTGGGATCCGCTCTTACTCCAGAAACTCCAAAATACCCTTTCACTTCCAAAGCTGATTGAGCTGTCACAGAAAAACCTGCTAGCAGGATAAAGCAAAGTAAAAGTGCATTTTTCATAAGGTCGAAGTTAATGACAAAAGTAGTTTAGCCAAGACGAGAGCAAATGCTTATTTGCTACAAAGCAGCGTGACTTCACCAATCAACCGGCGTTTTCATAAAATCCAGCTTCTGGAGAAGCGGGATAACAAACAGCAGCTGCGTCCTCTGCGTGACCTTTGTGGTTAAAAAATAAAAAACGCCGACTTCTCAGCCGGCGTTTTCCAATATTAAGTAAGTCTTGATGCTAAGTTCTAGAATCTAGCTTCTTACTTCTTTCCTTCCATTTGCTCTTTCAATTGAGTCAAAGCGTCCAAGTCACCAAGAGTTGACTTCTCAGCCGGAGCAGAAGATGAAGTAGAAGCAGAACCTGAATCAGATTTCTTCTTCACTTCTTTTTTAGCCGATTTCGCTTCTTCTCTGAACATTGCAGTGTGAGAGAGAACGATTCTCTTATCATCTTTAGAGAATTCAGTCACTTTGAAGTCCAGAGACTCACCAACCTCTACTTGAGATCCGTCTTCTTTCTCCAAGTTTTTCACTGTAGCAAACCCTTCAAGACCGTATGGCAATTCAAGAACTGCACCTTTGTCATTTTTAGAGTTTACAGTACACTTGTGAACTGATCCGATAGGGAATACAGATTCGAATGTATCCCATGGATTCTCTTCCAATTGCTTGTGGCCAAGAGCCAATCTTCTGTTGTCTACGTCAAGCTCAAGAACTGCTACTTCCAGCTCATCGCCTACTTTTACAAACTCAGAAGGATGCTTGATTTTCTTAGTCCAAGAAAGATCAGAAACGTGAACCAAACCGTCGATTCCTTCTTCCAATTCAAGGAATAGGCCGAAGTTAGTCAAGTTTCTTACCACACCTTTGTGCTTAGAACCTACAGCGTACTTAGTACCCATATCGTTCTTAGTCCAAGGATCTTCAGTCAATTGCTTGATGCCAAGAGACATCTTTCTGTCATCTTTGTCAAGAGTCAATACCACAGCTTCGATTTCGTCACCCACTTTCACGAAGTCGGCAGGATTTCTCAAATGCTGGGACCAGCTCATTTCAGACACGTGGATCAAACCTTCTACACCCGGAGCAAGCTCAAGGAACGCACCGTAGTCCGCTACGTTTACGATCTTACCTTTCACTCTAGATCCGATTTCAAGGCTAGACGCCAAAGAATCCCAAGGATGGGCAGTAAGCTGCTTCATACCCAAAGAAATTCTCTTCTTATCATCATCAAAGTCAAGAACCACAATCTGAACTTTCTGGTCAAGTTGCAATACTTCTTCCGGATGATTGATACGTCCCCAAGAGATATCTGTAATGTGAAGAAGACCATCCACACCACCCAAATCGATGAATACACCGAAGTTGGTCATGTTCTTGATCACACCTTCCAATACCTGACCTTTCTCAAGGTTGTTCAAGATCTCAGCTTTTTGCTTCTCAAGATCTTTCTCGATCAACACTTTGTGAGATACTACTACGTTATCATTTGCGTGGTTGATTTTCACCACTTTCACTTCCATTTTCTTACCTACATAGATATCGAAATCTCTGATAGGCTTCACGTCGATCTGAGAACCCGGCAAGAATGCTTCTACACCGTAAATATCTACGATCAAACCACCCTTGGTTCTTCTTTTCACCAAACCTTCGATCACGTTGTCATTTTCAAGGGCATCTTCAATGTCCTGCCATGCACGTACGATCTTAGCTTTCTTACGGGAAAGGATCAACTGCCCAAGGGCGTTTTCCTGCTCTTCGATGAATACCTCTACAGTATCACCTGGCTTGATAGATTCAAGATCTCTGAATTCAGAAAGAGGAACCAATCCATCAGATTTGAAGCCGATGTTGATGATTACGTCCTTGTCATTCACACCTACCACAGTGCCTTTGATTACTTCTTTCTCAGTGATCTCGCCTAATGTACCTTCGTACATCGCAGCCATTTGCTCACGCTGTTCTTTGGAATAGCCTTCGCCAAAACCTTTGGTTTCGAAGTTGTCCCAGTTAAAATCTTCTTTGTTAGACATAATAGTAAAAACCCTGATTAGCAATAGCCCTCGGGTCAGGAAGCTATCGTTTTTAGTTGTAAATCAGCGCATTAAGCAAGCAAAACACACTCCATTCACCCGAACGGACTGCAAAGGTAGGGAAATATTGACAAATGAGGGATTTTAAGGAATATTTGGGAGGAAAAGTTTGACGGTTGGAAACTTGGTAAGCGGGAAAATTTGATTTTTTTGGCTGATAACGTCTATACATTTACAATAAAACCACGGTTCCCTAAATTTTCATAGGTTCAGAACCACAATGCTATTATTTTTAATAGACTATATTTTTCCCTGATTTTTTTCTAAAAACTTGGCCAGTTTCCCCATTGGTAAAAGCCTACAACTCAAAAGTAATTCTTGACCGTAAAAACACTCACCCCATTTCTTCTACGATTCAATACAGCAATTCCGCTATTCACTACTTCCCGTTTTATTAAAAATTTCAACCATGCAATATTTGGGAAAAGAAATTCAATCATAACTCGCTATCAAATATGAACAGGACATCTACACCTAAGCTTGTTTTCGCAGTTCTTTGCTTTTGCGGCCTTTTTGCTTTCAGCGCAACGCATGCCCAATCAAGAAACAGCTCTATTAGTAGTTCAACCAATGGATCTACCAGTCGATATACTTCCAATAGCAACAATCAAAAATTAAATATTGAATCAAACGGCAAGGTTGTTATCGGAAATGACGAAAAATCGATCAGTTCCATTTCCAGCGGAGGCTATCTCAAAATCGAGAAAACGACCTTCGGCAATACCAGATCCATATTCATCAGCAATTCAGGTAATGGTCTGGATTATGAATACAAGGAAGGAAGAACTAAAAAACCTTTTGATCCGGATGGACGTGCTTGGCTTGCCGAAATCCTGCCTGAATTATTGAATACCACCACTATAGCATCGGAAGAACGGGTTGATCGTTTGTATAGAAAAGGCGGGGCAAAATCTGTTTTGGACATGATCGGAAATCTCGGGGGAGACCATGTCAAAACCCACTACCTCGGGTTACTATTGCAGAAAAACCTAAAACCGAGCGAAATCACAGCCACTATTGACAAAACAATCAGTCAGGTGAGCTCTGACCACTACCAGACTGAAATTTACAAAAAGATAAAGCCTTTCTATTTCAACGATATCAATCAGCTTAGAAGAGTCGTTGAATCATTGCAATCCGATCACTTCAGGGCAGAGCTGCTCAAACCTATTTTTTCTGAACATACTGTTGGAGGAGAAGGACAGAAATCCATTGAACTGATCAACATGTTAGACAGCGACCATTTCAAAAATGAAATTGCCCGCACACTTGATTTCGGAAAGCTGTCTGATCAGGAATTGAAATTTATGGTCGACGAGCTTGTTCCTTCTATTGACTCAGATCATTTCAAAAATGAATTGCTGAAAACCGCGATAAACGAGGGAAATATGACTGAAAACAGATCATTGATAATCCTTTCAGGTGTGAAGGACATCGACAGCGATCACTTCAAAGCCGAAATCCTGAAATACCTCTGTCAGAAACAAGGATCCGAAAAAGTAAAAGCCAAAATCCGTGAAACGGCTAAATCAGAAATTCATTCTTCCCATTTCTTTGGTGAAGTAATGAGATGCGCTTCTTGAAAATACTCTCGTCTTCAAATGGTTTTGTAAATTAAACCAATCAGTTCGTAATCGGGACTGGGATAAAGTCTTATTTACCCCATGGAAAAAACTATTTCCTTTCTTCTGGCATTAGTGCTGACAAGTAGTCTAACCCTCTACCTACTCTACAATGGAGGGTTGTTGCACTGGCTTGGTTCTGTTAGCCGCGCACAGTGGTCGCTGGCACTGATGGGTATATCAGTAAGCCTGGTTCTTTCCCTTGGTTATCTTTTCATTGTAAAGCTGCAACCTTGGGATAAAGGGCACACTACCCGATCTGTGTTAATCATGTTGTTGATTTGGGGCAGCCTGACGCTTTATTCTTACTTGCTTGAAAGCCTGTTTGAAAAAGGCTTTGGAGATAGCCTTGACTACATCAGCGGGAATTTGGCTATCAAAGGCAGTGTTGTTTCATTGATCCTTTCTCTACTCATTGTTTGGATTGACTACAGCTGGTTTTCCTTTGCCCGGTTTTCAAAGGAAACCATCCAAGAGATGAGGGACTCCAGAAACAAGGAAGAACTTCAGTTTAAACTGCTCAGATCCCAACTTACCCCCCACTTTTTGTTCAACTCGCTCAACAGCGCCTCCAACCTGATCACGCATCAACCTCAAAGAGCCGAGGAGTTCATCAGAAAACTGGCCTTCAACTTCTCCAATCTAATCCATAATGGAATACAGCCTCTCAACACGCTAAAAAGGGAAATAGAAATCATCGACAACTACATGCACCTGATGCAGGTCAGGTATGGCCAGAAGGTGGTTTTGGAGAAAAGGATCAAACCCGAATTTACTTCCAAACTTATCCCTGCACTTGGAATCCAGTTATTGGTTGAGAACGCCTTAAAACACAATGTGGCGAGTATGGCCCGTCCGGTCAAAATAATAATCACGGCCGACCATGAGCAAGTGGCCGTAGCCAATAGCATTACCGAAAAGCCTCAGTCCGTTGAATCCACCGGAGTCGGACTCAAAAACCTGAAAGAGCGTTACCAATACCACGGGAATTCGGCACCATCCATTTACCAGTCAGAAGGCTTCTATTATGTTTGCCTGCCTTATGTCATCCAGAACCCCGCAAAACAATGACTGCACTCTCAGGAATCAAGCCTATATATAGACTTTTACTTCCCCTACCGGTAGGTACGCTGGTATATCTGGCTATACTTCTGGCCTTTGATACAGTGGGAAATATCACAGCCGATTTCTTTACCCGTGAGCTGTTGTTCTGTGTCGTTTCGAGTTATGCACTATTGGAAATCAACCGGATGCTTTTGGTCTTCTTCGAGAAAAAACCGGGTCAAGGACTTAATTTCATACGGCACACCATTACGCTGCTTGTCACCTCTGTCGTTGCCTCAATTTTCACCGTTAGCTTCCTGCTGGTAGGATATTTCTTCTGGTTCGAAAACATGGTAGATGTGCAGATCTACCTGACAGAGCTGAAGATATTCAATGGTATATTCCTTTTCGTCACCCTGATGTATCAAAGCCACTTTTTGGGTTTTTCTATTATCCATAAAAAATACGAACAAGAGCTGGAAAAAGAACAGCTGGAAAAAGAGGAACTGCACAGAAGTGTAGATCTTTTTCATTATATGCTCAACCCTGAATTCCTCTTGGTCGGATTGGAATCAATTTTACTTTGTATCAAGGAAAACCGTTTTTCACTTGCTGACGAAGGGATCACCTTGCTCTCAGATATTTACAGGCATTCACTGAGAACTCAGGAAGAACTCGTTTCTTTAGCAGATGAATTGGCAGCGATGCAAAGTGTCCAGGCATTTTTAAATCAGTTCATTTCTAAACACATCCAATTATCGATGCCAGAGACTACCAAAAATTTTCTTTTGGTGCCCCGCACCTTGACCAAGATCCTGGAAGCCATCGCCTATTCCCAGCTATCTTCTTCCAAATTCCCATTGGAAATCAAGCTAGAAATCAGAAAAAACCAATTGACTATAAGCTTCCCAAGTAATTTCTCCCTGACTACAGGAGATCAGTTGCTCAAGACCTTGAACTTGGTAAAGCAACATTATGGCTGGCTGAATAAAACCCTGCATTGGACAGACACTTCTGCCTTTTCTATTTTTGTCCCTATGGAAATCCCCTTTACTAGCGAGACAAATCCGCCTAATCCTGTATTCACCCATTCAACTCTTACTAGATGAAATCGAGCATGCCGAAGGCGACACACGGGCATGATTATAAGCCATGCGAGATTCCATATGGCCGCTGATAAACAATTATAATCATATGAAATCGACACGATTAAAACCATCGTTAAAACTCACAGAGCAATGATTATTTTAATCGTCAAAGATTCCATCTGACCATTAAAAATCAAATTATAAACATATGAAAGTAATCGTAATAGAAGACGAGCTTCCCGCACTGGAAAAAATCACCCATTTTCTGCTTCAGTACGACTCTTCTGCAGAGATTATTGGCGTAGCCCAATCCATCGGTGAAGCGGTTCCTCTACTAGCTACCCGGGGGAAAAATGCGGATTTGCTTCTCGTGGATGTACAACTGGCTGACGGACTTTCATTTCAGGCATTGGACCAAGTAGGTTTTTTCAAACCTGTGATCTTCATTACTGCACACAATCAATATGCGCTGGAGGCTTTTCAGGCCAATGGAATAGACTACCTGATCAAGCCGATCCGCTATGCTTCCTTTGCGGCCAGTCTGGACAAATTCCACCAGCTGAAAGAGACAACAAGTGGTGAACCTACTAACCGAAACCTGTGGAAGACACTTTCAAAACCTGCCTACAAGGAGCGGTTCATGGTGAAAATTGGGGAACACATCCATTCGATATCTACAAAGAACATCAAACTGTTTTTTGCCGAAGGTAGAAATACGTACATCATTCGGGTTGATGGACGCACATTCATCACCGATTACAAATTGGAAGCTTTGGAGGAAATTCTTAATTCCTCTTTTTTTTTCAGGGTGAACAGAAGCTATTTGATCAATCTGGAAGCAATAAAAGATGTATTGGTTTACTCCAATAGTCGCCTGAAGATCAATCCTAACTTCGCTTACAGCGAGGAAATCATCGTAAGCCGTGACCGGGTAAACCGGTTTAAGGAATGGTTGGATGGTGAAAGAAACAGTTGATCTAGCATACTAAAATAAGGAGACAGCGAATGGATCACCCCATTCCACTTCCTCCCAATTTCCCTATTCCGTCTTCAAACTCACCGCAGGATTGACCACTGCCGCACGGATCACCTGATAGCCCACAGTCACTGCTGCGATGACAAAGGAGCAGCCTATTGCTATGCCAAATGTCCACAGATCCAATTGAATTTTAAATTCAAAATCCTGAAGCCAGTTGCTCATCAGGTACCAACCGATAGGGGCAGCGATGACGAACGCAATCAAAATCAAGCGGACGAACTCCCGGCCGAATAACCAGACAATATGGGAAACGCCTCCACCCATTACTTTTCTGATTCCTACTTCTTTGGTCTTTTGGGCTACCATAAAAGAAATCAGGCCATATAATCCCAGACAGCCGATGAATATGGCAATGAATGAAAACAATTTTACTCCTTTTAGCAAGGTCTCCTCCGTCTCATAAAACCTTGCTATACTCTCATCCAGAAAACTGAACTCAAACAATTGATCAGGGTAGTTTGTAAGCCAAATACCCTGTATTTGCTTTAAGGAACTCTTGCCTACATGTGGATTAAGCTTTATCGCAAAACTTGAGTAGTTGCCTGCTTTTGTGGTGAAAACAGTAGGGCTGATTTCCCGATGGAAAGACTGGTCATGGAAGTTTTTGATCACCCCTACTATTGGTCCACTCATACTGCCTGCGTTGACAGTAACCATCCTCCCAATTGCCTCTTCCGCAGTGGCAATACCTAACTTGTGAAGTAGTGCCTCATTGACCAATACCTCTCTCACCGTGTCAGAGGGTAAAAGATCTCTGCCAGACACGAGCTGCAAATTGAACACTGAGGCATAATCCTCGTCCACCAGCTTCATATTAACAAGAAAATCCAGCTCCCCTTCCCGGTTATCGAATTGAAGATCTGTGTTCCAATTATCACTGGATGCAGGGGCATTGGAGCAAAGTGCTACTTTCTCCACTCCAGGGATGCGCATAAATTCATTTTTCAAGGCATGATTCATTTTGACGGAATCACTTCCCATCTCCACCATCACAATCGATTCCTTGTCAAATCCCAGATCTGACTGTTTGGCAAATCGCATTTGATTCACCACCACAAGTAAAGAGATAACCAAGACCTGTGAAATCACAAATTGGGACACAATCAGGGCACGTCTGGTATTAAAGCCTCCTATCTGTTGTAGCGGGATTTTGCCCTTCAATGCCGCAATGGGTTTGAATCCGCCCAAAATAAAGGCAGGATAGAATCCGGCCAGCAGTGTAATACTTACATCCAAAATAAGAATGAATAGAATTACGTCTATATCCGCAAAAAGCCGGGCACTTAGTTGGGTATTAAAGAAATTATTGATACCGGGCAGCAAGAGTAAAGAAGAAATCACCGCCAAGACTACACTTAAAGTAGTAATGATTCCCGTCTCAAAAACAAACTGCCAGAACAGTTGCCACCGGTGTCCTCCCATCACTTTCCTCACACCCACTTCTTTAGACCGTCTTAGTGCTTTTGCCGTAGCCATATTTACAAAATTCACGCAGGCTGTCAGTAATAAGAATAGACCGACAGCAGAAAGGATCCATAGGCTACTTTTATCCATCGCCCCCCCATACTTGGCATTGAAGTGGATATCTGATAATCCCTGTAAATGGTATATGTTCTTCGTGTTGCTGCCGATAGGATACTCTTTGGCATAATAGGCCAGAGCTTCTTCTACTTGCCCTACTGAAACACCCGGATTGAGGACAGTGTAGCACTGAAAGTTACCGGAGATCCCACTCCAAAAATTCTCGCTTGCCAGCCAGGGCATGTAGGTAGTAAATGCAGGATAAGATACCACTATCTCAGATCTGAAATCTGTGTTGCTAGGCAAATCTCTCAAAACTCCGGTGATCGTCAAAGCCAAGGTATTGTCCACCCATAGAGATTTTCCCACCGGATCATCATCTCCGAAGTATTTTTTAGACAGCCTTTCGGTGATCACCGCTGTATTTGGTTCTTTTAGAACTGATTCAAAGCTCCCTTTGGACAATGGAAAATCAAAAATCCCAAAGAAGTCAGGTTCGACAAAAACGATGCCTTCGGGCTCTTTATATTTCAGACTCTCTCGATCATTTTTAAGTGTCACCAGGATATTCGGAGCCTTATAAGTACGTGCAATATATTTCCAAAAAGTCTGGTTCTCTCGAATTAACCCTCCCAGGGGGGTAGGTACTCCCGAAGAATACGATGCTGTTTCACTTTGCATTTCAGTGACGATACGATAGGTATCTGCCTTTTCAGGATGAAAGTCATCAAAACCAAGGTGATGAGAGATTAAAGCGAAAATGAGGATACAGCAAGTGATACTCAATGCTAGCCCCGCAATATTTATCACCGCATATTCTTGGTTACGAAGGAGGGTTCTCCAACCTATTTTGAAATAACTCTTGTACATACTGTAAGTGTTTAGATTTTGATAGGGCCTTCGTGGTCTGATGATTCCCGGGCGAAAAAGCAGCAGCACATCGAGGATAAATTTCCGGTCTGCCTTTCGCTTGCCAGACACTTTTACGTTTCTCTCATACACCTCCATGAGGTCTCCCTCGATATAATCCAGCATTCTTGGATGGCAGTACCATCGGAAGAAGTGAAGGAATAACTTGGGAGGTGAATTCTTAACTTTAGCCATAGCTTAACTTCCTGCTAAACTTGACTGCCAAATTGCTTTCGGAATGGCATTCCATAAACCATCCCTTATCTCCTTGGCATGCAGAATGGCTTTTTTGCCCAGTGCTGTTATCTCAAAATATCTTCTCGGCCGACCTGCCCGCTCTTCTGTGGCTTCTCCAGAAAATGATTTCAAGTAGCCCTTGTCCTCCATCCTATTCAAAGCCGTATGCAAGGCTCCCATGCTAACTGTTCGGGTAAGCCTTGACTCAATCTCATCTTTGATCGCAACACTATAAGCAGAATTATTCAGAATGCCCACAGTGAGGATTACGATCTCTTCAAATTCTCCCAGTTGAAAATCTTTCATAGCAAACAATATATTATCTAAATGTAGGAATAATATTCGTGCCACTTCTGAAACGGTATTCAATTGCAATTAAGAGCTTATTTGTAAAAAATGCGATGTTCGTGAATGGGCAAAAACGGGCGGTAGCGGACTATTTGAAAAATCACGAATACAAATGATGCCCACTAATGAGAACCCAAATTTCGTAATTGGCTCATTTTCTATCGATTGATGATGATGGAAGTCCATCACAAATCCATCAGGGATTGATTTCGCTAGTTTGACCAACAACTACCTCCGCCAATCTTGGCTAACTGATAGCCAAAACTCAGGACTTGGTTGTGAATTTTGATTTTTTGACTTAATTTAGATCGATTTTAAATAGATCAATCAAGTATTGTAAAGCTCTCCTCTCTTTCGCCAAGCTACCAGTCATCAAAGAGAAGTAAAATGCCGCCTTAGCATAATCAATCCCAAGCCAGAAAAAAAACTCTGACGAATCAAACAAACTAAGCATTAAACACTTTAATAATAAACAATAATCAAATAGAATAGCAAACCATGAAAAAGTTAATGATTGCAGCGGTTACCGGACTTGTTTTGTCAAGTTGCGGCGGTGAAAAAAAGACAGAAAGCACCGAACAAAGTACCCCCGCCGCTCAGCAGGAAGCCACGCAGCCTGAAAATGCTGTTGAGGAACCGGTAGCTGCTCCTACTTCACAAGAAACGCTCAGCCTGGAGTCCAACGATCAGATGCGCTTCAACAAGGAAGAACTTAGAGTCAAAGCCGGCTCGGAAGTAACCTTGACTCTGACTCACGTAGGCACGATGGGTAAGGAGGTAATGGGACATAATTTTGTCCTACTGAAAGAAGGCACATCTGTAGAAACTTTTGCTTCCCAAGCTGCCCGCTCCAAAGACACTGGCTATATTCCTTCCGGTGATGTGGTATTAGCACACACCAAGCTTATCGGCGGCGGTGAAAGCGATACGATCACATTTATAGCTCCTGCCAAAGGAACCTATGATTTCATTTGTAGCTTCCCGGGACACTATGGCCTGATGAAAGGCAAATTTATCGTAGAGTAAGGGGAAAGGCAGTCAGGGAAATCGCCTTTAAAAATCCAATTGGTGAAAAGCGATTTCCCTGAAAAGGAATTCTCAATTGTAATATTCCTCCTTTTAAATCAACAGGAAAGACACGGTGAAGAATGCCAATTAGTAGGAGCTGTCCCCGGACAGCTCTTTTAGTTTTAAATACTATCCCATAAAAAACTTTAGCCACTGGATTCTTTTACTGTTATAACTAAGCTGTGCTCCCCGTGGTAAAAAACTTTACAGAAAAAAACCAGCGTTACCGCTGGCTTTATCAATTCCCTCACAACAATTCAAATCCCTTTCGCATCGCAAAACTCTCTCTGATCCAGCTTGCCAATCTCGCACTTTGGGCAAAATCAAGTGTCTGCTGTCCATCGGAATAGGCTTTCTCAGGAACTTCATGCGATTCGTAAATAATCCCATCAGCTCCTGACATCACCCCTGCCAATGCCATCTGTGCATTCTGACGGATCATTAGCATACTATTTTTCTGGACTGAAACGTTCATTTGGACTTACTTTTCTTACCCGCTTACACCCTTTCAACGAGTTCGTGGCATATCTTCTTTCGGATTCCCCTTATGTAAACAAAATATATTTTCACCTCTTGATGATCCAAATTTTAAATTCACACCCCTTCCTTGACTCTGAAAATATTTTAAAAAAACACCAACTAAATTATATCTCCTATTTGATTTTTTTGGAGTATGTCCCTATATTGATAGGAGTTAGAAAAATATTTTACACTAAAACTTCTAAAAACATGAAAACACAAGCAAAAAAATGGCTCCGTTGGGGAGCTGCAGGAGCATTTGGACTAATGCTTACACTGAACGTGATGGTAGGTTTAGAATTTGAAAAAGATGAAATTTTACCATCTCTAACCTTGACGGAATTAGGAGGCCAAGCCTATGCACAACAGGAATCCTTCCAGTGTGAATGGAAAAATAATAATTGCAAAAGCCCCTTGCAAACCAATACATGTGGCTGTGAATAATGGACAGAAAAGATCTGGAGAAGAATTCCACTATTTAAGAGCCGTCCATGGACGGCTCTTTCCCCTTTAAATACTATTCCATGAAAAATTATAGCCCCTGGGTTCTTTTACTGTTGATACTCGGCTGCTCCTCCCCGAAGGAATCTTCCACCAAGCCAGCCATTAACCTTACCAGTACTCTCATAATTCCTCTGGACTCCAGTATCAACCCGGAAATGGGCAGCCTGCAGTACATGGACACTGACTCGGGGGAGTATCTGGCTCTTCTAAATAAAACCGTATATGGTGTGGAGCTATTTAACCTAAATACTGGAAAGTCCACTAGACGGATCAAGCTGGAGTATGAGGGGCCTAATGGGGTAGGCACCACCAATGGCTTTAGGATCTTCTCTCCAGATACTTTATTGGTGGCCTCTCTCCCTCCTGAACTCAGAATTATGGATATTAGAGGAAACCTAAAGGCAAGTATACCGATTCAGGATCCCAACAATTATGTTCGGTACCTCGCTTCCAACATTGAAACTCCCTTCTTATTTGACGGAAAGGTTCTCTTTGGAGCACAGCCTTACTTCAGAAATTTTTTTGACATGGGGGTTGGAGAGATTTCAGATCACGTGCACGTGTACCGGGTTGACTTGACCTCAGGGGAGGTAAGTTGGTTACCTGTGTCCAATCCTCCCGATATATGGAAGGAGGGAAAAAAACTCCAAAATTTCACATGGACAGATCGTTATGATAGCATTGTGGTGTCTTCAGTAAGTGACCATCGGCTCTGGGTCATCTCCAAAAAGGAAGGAAAGCTGCTCGAGCGTAAAGAAGTCCCTTCCTCCTATGTGAAGCAGTACCACATTATCAAAGGCCGGCCCCTGATGGGAGATCAGGGAATCATCGAATCACTAGCAGGTGACCGTTACGACCTAATCCTCCACGACCCCTACCGGGACGTTTTTTACCGATTTTTCTTGATAGGCGTGGACCATGAGGACTATGAAATCGGGCTCCGGGAACTCTACAGCTACCGGCCCAAGATAGGTTTGATGCTACTGAGTTCTAACCTAGAGACACTCGGGGAGTATGTATTCGAAAATAATTACGCTGAAAATTTGAACTATTTCGTGGGCCGCCAAGGGCTCTATATCTCCACCAACAATCCTAACAGAGACGACTATAACGAAAATATCCTTCGCTATGACATTATACAGTTTTCCGAGTTGGAATATGAGGATTAAGGCTTGTTCAACTTTGCTCCTTTTATTTTTAATAAGTTGTAAAACAACCTTAAGTAAAGATGAAGTAAACCGTGTTCTGGGAGTTGAGGAAGCAAATGACTGGATATTGGTGATCCATCCTGCAGGATGTAGGACGTGTCTGGATCAACTGTACCAAACGCTAAGCGAACTAGAACTAACTGGAGGAGCGATAGTCATAGTTGCCAAAAACAGTAAAACACTTAGAATGTCGGCCATTTTTGAGCAATCTCCTGTCCCTCTCTATCTTGATGAGCAGAGGGTATTGCTCAAGAAGGGGCTGATTAAATACCAAGATCAGCTTTTGCTTTTTAGCGGGGGAAGCATCAAAAGATATGAGATCATGGAATATCTACTTCTGGTTGAAAAGTTAAAAGAAGTTGACAGATTATACTCAGAGTAGCAACAGATCATAATTAACCATTTAAAACCCTTGTTAATGACAACAACAATTCTTCACAAAAATTACACAAGATTAAGTTTGTTACTACTGGGTATGATATTGGTCGCAGTGCTTCCTTTTTGGGGATTTGGTGATCTTCCCTCTTTTTTGCAAGCTGACCAAACCGCATATCTACTTGTTTTGTCTGGATTATTTGGGGTGGCATCATCCCTACTCTTGCTCAATAGAAGCCCCTACTTGATCAAGTTAACTTCCATAGATTTGCTCCTACTTCTGGTTATTTTATATTACCTAATTAACTGCTTTATCATACAAACAAATCCCACCGTCTCCTCCCGACTATATGACTTATTTGGACTGACTATAATCTACATATTGGTCAGAAGTATCGGTAACCTTTCGCCTTGGCCTGTTTTAGTTTTTCCCGTTTTTGGATGTCTAGTCCAAGTTGTATATGGAGAGCTGCAACTGTTAGGAGTTTTCCCCTCTTTGCACCCACTATTTCCTCTGACGGGCAGCTTTTTCAATCCGGGACCATATGCAGGATATCTTGCTATTGTTTTCCCTATAGCGCTGGGGGCATACTTCTATTTCAAACCAGGAAACTCCCCATTTCCATTGAGCCCATTCTTGATTAAGTATGGTTTTCTGGTTATTTGCCTAGGCATCATAATAGTCCTGCCGGTAACAGGTTCCCGGGCTGCTTGGCTGGCAGTGGCTCTCTCTTCAATATTCTTATACGCTACCCGCTATAGATCCAAAAGCATTGAAAGCTATCTGACTACCCAGACAAAAAAAATCACATTGGCGGCTCTGGCTCTGATCCTAGTACTTCTAGCCCTGTCGGGAATGTACCTGTTGAGGAAGGATTCAGTAGATGGTAGACTATTGATTTGGAAGGCTTCCATGGGAATTATCCAGAAACATGTTTTGACTGGGGTTGGGCTTGATCGCTTCGAGGCTGTTTATATGGAATCGCAGGCAGATTATTTCAGAAGTTTCCCAAACGACCCCGCAATTGCGTTAGCCGATGATACAACATACGCCTTCAACGAGTTACTATTGATATGGACCGAACAAGGGACAATTGGGCTTTCTTTAGTTTTGATCTTATTGGTTATGGCATTTCGAATACGAGGGAGCCAGAAAAAACCAGAAATATGGACAGCACAAGCAGGTCTAATAGCTCTACTTGTCTTTGGGATGTTTTCCTATCCTTCAAATATCTTACCCATCAAGTTATGTGGGATACTATACCTGGTGATTTTGGCTAAACATGCTCCAAATTTAGGACAAGTAAAATTACTAAAAGATGTACGCAGGATCATACCCATACTCCTTATCATAATATCTGTGACTACCATGTGGCAAGGATATCGACAGTATCAAGCTACATTACATTGGAAAGAAGCCCTTACCTATTATCATAAGGGATCCTATTTGTCAGCTATAGAGACTTACGATAAAGCCTATCCACATTATTCCTATGACGGAGAGTTTTTGATGAATTATGGAAAGGCACTTTCCATGGCTGAGGAGCACGGAAAAGCTATTGATGTACTGGAAAAAGGAACAAAACATTTGAACAATTCGATTGTCCAAACTACTTTAGGAAACAGCTATAAAGCTATCTTCAGGTATGAAAAAGCTGAAATGGCCTATCAAATGGCTTCGGATATGCTTCCCGACCGACTTTATCCGAAATACCTATTAGCAAAACTTTACGACCTTATGGGTGAAAAAGGAAAAATGGAAAGTATTGCTTTATACCTTTTAAATAAGGAGCCAAAGGTCCCCTCCCAAGCAGTAGACGAAATCAAACAAGACATGAAGGATTTGTTGGAGATGCATTCCCCTCAGGCTCTATTTGGTCAAGACAATGCCATTTGGACTGAAGGCATTTATTTGAGAGGCGAAAATATCACTACTGGGGAAAAACTTACAGACCTACATATCATCAAATATGCCAAAACACTCAAAAAGTACCATGTAAAGTATGCCTATCTCTTTGCTGGGCCTTACAAAGAAGATGGACATCTACCCGAATATCCTTTTTCCAAAACAGCTATTCGGTCTGTAAAGCTACTTAAAGAACATTACCCCGAAATAGTAATATTACCCTGGATAGGAGGGGTACAAAACAAAACTGTGTATATCAATGATTCTTCCTGGGTGAAAAATGCAGTAGAAGACACTAAGCTGCTAGTGGAAACGCTTTCTGTCCCCGGAGTGCACGTGGATTTTGAGTATATTATTCCAGGAGACTCATTTCTGGATCGAAACATCAAAAAAGAAAAGATAGGAGATCGTGAGATGTATGGAGAACATGTCAATAACTTTCACAAACAACTGCGTAGTAAATTACCCGAGGCCTTTATTTCTTCAGTTATGGTAGCCACCTCTCCGGAGTCAAGTCCTTGGAAAAGAAAGTTTAGTCTCGAGGAGCTTCAAAAACTAACCCAATATATCGATCAGCTATCCTTTTTGTACTACGATACCCAAATAAACGATCAAGAGACATTTCAACGGAATTGCACAGCACTAATTCAAGATATCAAGACTCTAAAAGCAATAAATGATATTCAATACCTTGTGGCTATTGGGACATTTGTAAACAGACCAGAACTGCAAAAATACCGTAACATGGAAATAGAAAATGTGCCTAATTCATTAAATACAATTAAAACCAGTTCTTTTCAAATAGACCCCAGTAATAAACTCGTAGATGGAATAGCTATATTTTGTGATTGGGAAACCAACCTTCAAGAATGGAATCAATTTTATGTGAATTGGGTGGAACAAAAATAATCAGAAATAATTTTCAGGAGTATTTAATCAATATGTTTATCCGCAATGATACCAGTAACCGTATTTTCCTTGCTTTATTGGCTGGAAGACCGATGACGGATGACCGAAGTAGCCTCATCGATAAAGTTTACCATATCTTATGTCGCTTTTGCTTCCTTACTGGTAGAAAAGCGGATATACAGATAATCAATATATGAAATACTAATAAGATAAGTTTGTGTCAAAAATCACACGTACAATATTTCAAATCATAGTCAGTTTATCCCTAGCTTGTACTAGTGAGAAAAGATATTACTGTGACGATCTCTCGATTTCTTTTCTTTCATCTGGCTTGGAAATGGAAAGTAAGTTTTTTTTGTTGGAGACAGGAGATATCATTTTTTCTGCTAATCCGTCAAACTCTTTTTCATTTTTTCAATATGATGGGATTTCCGTTGGCACCTTTGACACATTAAGCAACCAGCACTCTCCTTTTCTTTATAATAAAAAAATAGTTGGTCTTCAAGACTATAATGGGAATGAAAAATGGAAGTCTACAAGCACGGAGCTTAATAGATATTTTGAGGAGTGGGATTATATTCAATCAATATTTTCCTTCATACAAGGAAAATTACTGGTCGTCAAGTTGAAAAACAAAGGTGAAATATACCTCATTGATACTAATACAAAAACTAAGAAAGTGTTGTTCAACAATACTTATGCCTTGCATCATGTGGAATACTCGGAAGAACACCGCTTCATAATAATTAATTTTGATGACAAGTTATTTCGCGTAGATCTTGAAACAGATAGTATCGATCTAAAAATAACAACTAGCGGATCCCAAAAATTAAACCCATATATATGGAAGGATTCAGTGTACTTTTCCTCCAACCACGATTCCGAGTATTTTAGAATATATGCGATTGATGCCATGAAGACAACCTTTAGCCCTAAGCTGGTTTACTATTCTGAAAATGATGTTAGGTTGCCAAAAATTCTTGAGGATGATTTATTTTTTATCGAAGTTAAAAACGGAGAATATTTACTTAAGAAAAAAAATCTAAAAACATCTAAAATACAAAATATTACCAATAAAGGAGTTGTCTACAACTACACTCTACATAAAGATCAATACATTTATTACATTTATTCAGATTTTAATACTCCTAAATCATTATATGTATATGATACTAAACACCGAACAACGAATAATATAACTGGAAAATCTGTCATAGCAGACCTCTCCTATCAATATATTAATGGGGATGCCGCAAAGTCTTCCGCCTACGAATATTTCCCTGATTCGAAGAAAGACATTAAAGGAGTCATTTTGCATTTTAGACCTGGATTACATAGTGATTTTTCACCACGATGGGATCCTGTTCTAAATAATCTTGTAAACAACGGATATGTAGTAATTAGCCCTAACTATCCAATGTCAAGCGGCTTTGGAAAAACTTATTATAATGCTTCTTTTAAAGACGCTGTAGATGATATGGAAAGATGGGTTAATGATTTAAAAAATCGGTTTAAAAACATGCCTTTTTACTGTCTATCCTCAAGTTCTGGTAATATATTAATGGAACAGGTGTTATCTAAGGTCGAAGAAAAAGTTGATGCCGCTGTTTCAATGTTTGGTATACCTGCATTTGACAATCCATCTCCCATGGTTCCTACTTTATATATTTTGGGAGAAAATGACCCTATAATTGAATTTGTCGAAACGAGTAAGAAACTTAATTCGGCTTCAAATAATAATGTCCGATTAGTTAGCTATAAGAATGAGGGACACTGGTTTAGGAATCAAAATAATATCGAAAATAGTGTTACAGAAATTATTAAACACTTTTGCAGATTTGGAGACATCTAGATGTGATTCTTACTTTGTAAGATTCCTCGACACTGCGCAATACTGCTCCTTGATGAGCTGTGTCAATTGCCTCAACCTTGTCTTATTTTAAGTTAAAGTTGACATCTGGAAACCTCCTATATTAAAATAAATAGTTTGGATTAAATAGAATCTTTGAATTTGATTATCCAGGAAATATTCCTAATAAAATCAATTGGATTATCCAGTTTTCTGGATCCATTTTGATAAAAATACAGAGCAATCTATGCAACAACTATAGATAGTTAACCCAATCTAGCACGATTTGATTGCTCTAACAATTAAGATCTAATATGCCCCTCAAGTCAACTCGTTCCTTTCGAGCAGAGTAGCGGATATATTCAAGAGTAACAGTCATACTTGTAAAGATTTGTTTTGAACACTGTTTAATGCATCTTATTTAATTAACTAAATCAATAAACACAAAGCCAGTATCACTACTGACGTTGTGCTATCCCTACAACAATTCAAATCCCTTCCGCATCGCAAAACTCTCTCTGATCCAGCTTGCCAATCGTGCGCTCTGCGCAAAGTCAAGCGTCTGCTGTCCGTCGGAATAGGCCTTCTCCGGAACTTCATGCGATTCGTAAATAATCCCATCCGCACCGGACATTACTCCTGCAAGTGCCATCTGTGGCACATAAGCCCGAATACCGATTCCATGTGAAGGATCCACGATTACAGGCAAGTGGGATTTCGCTTTTAAAATCGGAATAGCATTCAAGTCCAATGTATTTCTACTAGCCCGCTCGTAAGTCCGGATTCCTCTTTCGCAGAGAATCAGTTTTTCATTTCCTCCAGAGAACACATACTCCGCGGACTGCAAAAGCTCTTCAATTGTACCGGAAATCCCCCGCTTGATCATCACTGCTTTATCCACTTTTCCCAACTCATCCAGCAGATTGAAGTTTTGGGAATTTCTGGCTCCTACCTGATAAATATCCACATAAGGATACATTTCTTCGATCTGCGAAGTCTGCATCACCTCGGTCACAATCTTGATCCCAGCCTCACTGGCGATATCGTGCCACAGTTTCAGCCATTCCAGTCCCAATCCACGGAATGCATAAGGACTGCTTCTTGGTTTGAACACTCCTCCACGCATCATCTTGATATCATTTTCTACGCAATGGGCTACGACAGCACGGATTTGCTCTTCGGATTCGATAGAGCATGGTCCGGTGATCACTGCCATTTCCCCTTCTTTGATGAATACGCCATCCCCCAAATCAACAGAAGTCGGCTTGGCTTTCCATTTTTTGGACACCAACTTATACTCGTCAGAGACAATGTGGATATCGATTATCCCATCCATCTGTCCGATTTGGCGGATATCAAATTCCTTTTTGCCGATACCGATCAGATAGTCACCAAGCTGAGTTTTCACCTCAGTGGTTTTATAGCCAATGCCATTGACTTTTTGGATCAAATTCTCTTTTTGACTGTCGGAAATATCGGGTTGAAGCTGAATGATCATGGTTTTGTCGATTTTATATAAGCTTTTCCAAAGTTCGAAACTTTGGAAAAGCTAAATCATTGGAAAATCTTAATTGATTAATGATTGAATATACCCCTGAATGTCCTCACTCAGATTTTTAGAATCCTTTACCGTCTTGATAAAGGCCGATCCTATAATGGCCCCATTACTGTATTCGGAAGCTTTGGAAAAAGTCTCGGAATCTGAAATACCAAAACCGATCAGTCTCGGATTTTTCAAATTCATAGCTTTGACCCGCTCGAAATAAGAAATCTGCTCATCACTAATTCCTGCTTTTGCTCCTGTGATGCTATGGGAAGAAACCATGTAAATAAATCCGCTAGTGTTTTCATCGATTTCCCGAATACGCTTTTCTGAGGTCTGCGGAGAAATCAAAAATGTGTTTACCAAACCATATTGTTCAAAAAGCACCTTATATTCATCCAAATACTGCTGCATAGGAAGGTCCGGCAGAATGAGTCCATCCACTCCTACCTCCTGGCATTTTTCGCAAAAAGCCTCCATGCCATATTGTATAATCGGATTTAAATACCCCATCATAACCACAGGAATGGAAATTTTCTCACGAAAGTCTTCAAGTTGCTCAAAGATTTTCTTCAGTGAAATCCCATTTTCAAGCGCAATCATATTGCTATCCTGGATAGTCGGCCCATCAGCTACAGGATCAGAATAGGGAATGCCAATCTCTATAATATCAGCACCTCCCCGCTGGATTGCCTCCATGATTCCCATAGTGCTTTCCAGTTCCGGGAAACCCGCTGTGAAATAGATAGAGAGCGCACGGGAGCCCTTTTCTTTAAATAGTTTATGTATTCGGTTCATTTTGATTACTGGTTTTCGTAATTATTCGGATTTGAAAACTTCATTATTCAGCATTCCTATTTCGACATTCATTATTTCTAATTGAAAAACTCAAAAATTGGAAAATTATATATGAGGCACAAAAGCGGTAAGATTGTGAAGAATTGGTAATGAGACTGTTGATATATTAATTTATTCAACCCCTTCAGGGTTGATTTAAGGCGGCCCCATGATTTTTCCCATGGGTTACACCCATGGTTATTGAAAGGTTTAACCCCTTCAGGGTTAATACAAATAAGATCATACGTTATATCTACAGGTTCCGATAGCATCACAGACCCTCATGTCAATTAGGATACAATCTCCGCCATGGCGGGCAAGCACTTCAGCATTGGTTCATATTACCAGGAAGCCTCCACTTCAAAATTCGACATTCAGCGTTCCTCATTTTTGACAGGTAATAGCACCAAGTTCAAATTACGATTGAGGTTCAGCTTTATGTCGTAAATCAAAAATCGCAAATCCTAAATCAGTACTTTCCCCATTTAATATAAGTATCCAGATCCTTGTCCCCTCTTCCCGAAAGATTCACCACGATCACATCATCTTTGGAATACTCGATCATATTCAAAGCATACAGCGCATGGGCAGATTCGATTGCGGGAATAATTCCTTCAAGCTTGCTCAACTCAATTCCCGCCGCCATCGCATCTTTATCTTCCACTGCCACAAACTCTCCTCTTCCCACATCAAACAAATGGGCATGGACAGGTCCTATTCCCGGATAATCCAATCCTGCGGAGATCGAGTGCGGTTCCACTACCTGCCCATCTTCAGTTTGCATCAAAATCGTCTTCGATCCATGCAAAATCCCGGGAGTCCCAAGCACCGTTGTCGCTGCTGACTTTCCTGAAGAAATCCCCAGCCCTGCCGCTTCTGCAGCTACCAAGCGAACTTCAGGTGTATTGTAGTAGTGATAAAAAGCACCGGCTGCATTTGACCCGCCTCCTACACAGGCAATGACGATATCAGGGTTTTCCCTGCCTTCCTTTTCTTTCAGTTGCCACTTGATTTCTTCCGAAATCACGGACTGAAATCTCGCTACCATCTCAGGATAGGGATGCGGTCCTACCACCGAACCGATAATATAATGGGTATCTACCGGATTATTGATCCATGCCCGCATAGCTTCGTTAGTTGCATCTTTAAGTGTTTTGGAACCTGAGGTTGCCGGAACTACAGTAGCTCCGAGAATCTTCATACGCTCTACGTTGGGATGCTGGCGGGCGATGTCTATTTCTCCCATATACACCGTGCATTCCATCCCCATAAGTGCGCAAACTGTCGCCGTAGCCACTCCATGTTGTCCTGCTCCTGTCTCCGCTATAATTCGCTTCTTCCCGAGCTTCTTCGCCAAGATGATCTGACCTATGGTGTTGTTCACCTTATGAGCCCCTGTATGGCAGAGATCCTCGCGCTTAAGGTAGATTTTAGCACCGTACTTTTCGGAAAGGCGGGAAGCAAAATAGAGAGGAGTCGGACGGCCCACATAATCTTTCAGCAATCCCCTGAATTCATCCTGAAACTCCTTAGAAGCCATGATCGACTCGTAATTCTCTTTCAGTTCTTCAACATTCGGATGCAGCATTTCGGGAATGTAAGCTCCTCCGAACTTGCCATAAAACCCCTTTTCATCTACTTTGATCATATTTTTACAGTTATTAGTTGATACCCATGAACTATGGTTGTCCAACAATTTTCTAACTCAATAATTTATCTTTAAAGCTTTTCAGCCTTTCAATATTTTTTAGTGCCGGTGTATCTTCAAACTTGGAATTCAAATCCACCCCCACCAGCTGCGGTAATTTTTCCGCTAGAGAAATCACTTCAGACGTGCTCTTTTCATCCAGCCCTCCGCTCAATAGGAATCCCTTTTGAAATGGATACGTTTTCAGCACCTCCCAGTTGAATTTCTTCCCTGATCCTCCGTGTGAGGCCGTGGCAGTATCGAAGAGAAAGTATTCCACCAAATCCACATAACCCCTTAAGGCCTCCCACTCGATACGCTCTCCTACCGGGATGACTTTCCAAACCTTCTTGTCTGTTTCCAATTTCAGCTTCCGCACATATTCCGGGCTTTCGTTGCCATGAAGCTGAATTACGGACAACTTGAATTCATCGATTTTGGATAAAACAAACGCAATGGATTCATTCACAAAAACCCCGACTTTTGGCACTTCTGCCACCTGAATTTCCGCAGCATAATCTTCAGAAACGTATCTTGGGGACTTGGAATAAAATATCAAACCCATCCAGTCAGGTTTAACCTCCCGGAGCAGCTCTTTGATATTTGTCGGTTCCCGCATCCCGCAGACTTTGATCTTCATTTGGCACTCACTTCAGTTTCCATGGACAGAAGTTTTCTATACTCTTTCATGAAATTATAAGCTGCCTGCTCCGGGCGGCTGGATTTCATGAAGTTTTCACCTATTAAAAAGCCATCAAATCCAGCTCTTTTCAAAGTGATCAACGTATTTGGGTCAGAAATCCCACTTTCAGATATCTTTATAAAATCAGCAGGAATCTTATCTACTAAGTCTAGAGAAGTTTGCAAAGACACATCGAAAGTCTTCAAATTCCTATTGTTCACCCCTACCAGATCCAAGTCGTCGCAAAGGCTCTTATCCAGCTCTTCCCTATCGTGTACTTCCATCAGAATTTCCAGTCCCAAGCTTTTGGCAAATGCCGCCAGCTCCTTCAATCTAACCGGTTCCAGCGCTGCTGCAATCAGCAGAATACAATCAGCTCCGATAGATTTGGCTTCGAGAATTTGATATTCATCGACCACGAAGTCCTTACGAAGAATCGGGCAGAAATTAAACTTCCTGGCTTCCTTGAGATCAGCATTGCTCCCACCGAAGAAATCAGTATCTGTCAAAATCGACAATGCCGAAGCTCCCGCCTGCATGTATCCTATGCTTACCGCCTCTACGGAAGCAGATCCATTGATCAATCCTTTGGAAGGTGACTTTCTCTTAAATTCAGAGATAATCCCTGATTTCTGGGGATCAGTCACATACTTTTTCATGGACACTACTTTCCCATCGAAAAAGATGCTTTGTTCCAAAAGTTTCACCGGCACCAGACTCCGTCTTTCGGCTACTTCTACGTGCTTTCTGGCGATTATTTTATCTAAAATATTCATGTGTTTACAATTTTATTCCAAAGTCCATAACCTGTCCCGTGACGAAGGAAAGGGATGGAGTCTTTGACTAATTCATGAGGTTTTATGCTAAAGAGACTGTTGTTTTTGGATTGACCAGTCCGTTAAAAACCTGAAGTGCTTTTTGGCTCAAAAGTGCTTCCTCCGCTATACCCACTGCATCTACAAAAGAAAGTCCTTCGCGTGCAGTGACAAGCGCCGCTGCGGAATTTGCAATCACCACCGAATTTTGGCTTTTCGTTCCCTTCCCTTTCAGGATATTCTCAAATATAGCGGCAGACTCCCGAATAGTCTCGCCTCCTTTGATAGACTCAGATTTCAATTTCGGTAAACCTATAGTTTCGGGGCTATAGACTTTTTCCCCTGCATTTGAGATCATCTTAAAATCGCCTGTAAGCGAAATCTCATCATAACCATCCAATGCATGAAGAATAGAGAATCTCCCTTCCATATCCTGGTAAAGATATCCGTACAATCTAGCCAACTCCAGACTAAATACACCGACCAATTGCTTCTTGGGAAAACTTGGATTTACCATGGGGCCGAGCATATTGAAAAAGGTCTTAACTCCAAGATCCTTTCTGATCGGCCCCACATGCTTCATCGCGGGATGAAAGAGCGGCGCGTGCAAAAAACAAATCCCCACTTCATCCAAACTTCTCCTGATCTGATCCACGTCACTGGTGAATTCATACCCAAAATATGCCAACAAATTAGAAGACCCACAGATGGAGGAGACTCCATTATTCCCATGTTTTGCCACATTTTGTCCTGCAGCTGCCACTACAAAAGAAGATAAAGTAGAGATATTGAAGGTGTCTTTGCCATCTCCGCCTGTACCGCAAAGATCCATAGCATCGTATTCCTCAATATCCACCGGAATACAACGCTCCAGCATAGCTTCACGGAATCCTGACAACTCCTCTACTGTAATACTACGCATCAGATACACTGTCATAAATGCAGCGATCTGACTCGTATTGTAATTTCCTGCTGTAATGTTTTTCAAAACCTCCTTTGCATCAGATCGGGTAAGCGTACGGTGCTCGATGAGGTGATTCAAAATATCTTTCATCTGTTTATAATTGATTTTTTATGGTCAGATGGAATCTCGCAATGGATAATCATCCCAGTGTGTGATCCCGTAGGTACGGGATCACGCTCGATTTCATATGATTATAATTTTTTCTTAAAGGTCATATGCCCGTCTGTCGTCGGACTGGGAATCTCGCCGGGTTTATAATCATCCCAGTGTTTATTCCCGTTGGGATCATACTCGATTCCATAATTAATAGGTGTTGTTCGGCGGGACTGCTACTGAATGCTCCAACCAATTTTTGAGAATCTGTACTCCGTTTTCGGTAAGAATGCTTTCCGGATGAAACTGTACCCCTCTGACATCATACTCCTTATGTCTTATTGCCATAATTTGACTGTCGGGCGTACGTGCTATCACCTCCAAATCCGGCGAAAGCGTATTTTCATCTACAACCCAAGAGTGGTATCGGCCAATACTGAACGTGCTCGGAACTCCTTTGAACAGCAAATCTTCCTCTACCGTCACGGTAGAAGCCACACCATGAAGTACTTCAGACAAATTTATCAAATCTCCTCCGAAAGCTTCACCAATTGCCTGATGTCCCAGACAAACTCCCAGAATTGATTTGGTGGCGGCATATTTCTTCAAAAGCTCGGGCATGACCCCTGCATCTTCAGGAACTCCCGGTCCCGGGGAAAGGAGTATTTTGTCGTACTGAGAGACCTCTTCCAAACTGATCTTATCATTTCGAAAGACATCCATCTGTGTCCCATATCCCAGCTGTCTAACGATATAGACCAGGTTGTAGGTAAAGGAATCGTAATTATCTAGGACTAGTATTTTCATTAGTTTAGAAACCGGTAAATCCTCAAATCGCTCATATTTTGCCATAATTTTTCAATTTTGAAATCTTCCAATCAAATCCCCTCCGCCGCTCTCAGCGCCACCCTCAGCGCTTCCAACTTATTGGCTACTTCTTGGAGTTCGGAAGGTATTGTGGATTTGGCGACTACGCCTGCACCGGCTTGGAATCGAAGCTGATTGTTTTCAGAGACAAAAGACCTGATCAAAATCGCATGGTTAAAGTCTCCATTGAACCCCAAATAGCCGATTGCTCCTCCGTAAAAGGTTCTCGAAACATTTTCCAACTCATCGATCAACTCCATAGCTCTATATTTGGGAGCTCCGGAAAGTGTCCCCGCGGGAAACGTATCCGCTACCAACTGTAGGGGATTGGTGTTTTCCGGCAACTCCCCTGTCACCTTGGATACCAAGTGAATCACATGTGAATAGTATTGTATTTCTTTAAACACCTCCACCGTTACTTTCTCGGAAGATCTGCTCAAATCATTTCTCGCCAGATCGACCAGCATCACATGTTCTGAGTTTTCCTTGGGATCATCGTAGAGTTTGCGTGCCAAAGCTGCATCTTCCTGATCATTTCCGGTTCTACGAAATGTACCTGCAATTGGATAAATGGTCGCTTTTTTATCCTTTACTACGATTTGGGCTTCGGGAGAACTTCCAAAGACCTTAAAAGAACCATAATCAAAATAGAATAAATAAGGCGAAGGATTCACCGAGCGCAATGCCCGGTACACGTTGAATTCATCTCCCTTAAACGCCGTACTAAACCTACGTGAGAGTACTATTTGAAACACGTCGCCCTTAAAGCAATGCTCACGCCCTTGGTTCAAAATTTTCAAAAACTCCTCATCGGTATAGTTTGACTCTTCTTCACCCACCCGCTGAAAAGCGTAGCTCGGAATATTTTTATTATTAAGGAGGCGCACGATTTCCTCCATTTTCGCATCGTTTTCAGCCCCTGCTATTCGATGCTCTAGCAGGTGCAATTCATTCTTATAATGATCCACCACAATCACATTCTGATAAACCGAATATTGCATCATAGGCACTGCAGATGGGATTGTATTTTGGAGTTTGATATCCTCAAAATAGGCTACAGTATCGTATTGTATGTATCCAAAGAGTCCATTGGAACTGAATTTGAAATTATCAGGTGCCACGTCAAACTTATTTCCGAAAGCCCGCAGACACTGCATCAACTTCTGATCAGAATTCACTTCATAACTCTCCTTTTTGCCTGATGGAAGATTTTCCAACACTTTGCCGGCATTGAAGGTAAAGGTAGCCAGAGGATTAAAACAGATATACGAATAGCTGTTTTCCTGACCATGGTAATCGGAACTCTCCAGTAGGATGGGATTGGCAAATCGATCCCTTATCTGCAAATAAATGCTTACCGGAGTGATTGTGTCGGCCAGTCGCTTCTGGTAAGTAGTCAGTATAGGAAATTTTATTTGAGTCATTCTTGGTTGGTTTTTCATGAAAAAAGGCTTACCGGAAATCCAGTAAGCCTTTTATACTATGTCGATACGCAAAATTATACGCAGGGGCTTTCTAAACTTCCTTTTGGAAAGAGTAAGAATGCCACCACCAGTATTTGTTTGCTATTGTTTTCATAAGAATGAGAGCAAATTTAGAAAGGGATTGCGAAGTACAAAGCATCAACCCGTTTTTTTTATCAAAAAAAATAAACCACACTAAAACAAAAAACCGAAACAATAGCTACCCGCAAGCTCCATAACCGAAACGAAAACACATTTAACCCGTTGGTATCAAGTATATAACCTGAGATAAAAATGACCCAAAGCCATCTTCAGATTTGATGGTTTTTACTCAAGCTATAGTCCAATTGGCCCGAATGAGTAGTTTTGTAAAAAAGATTTTACAATGGCACAAGCATTCCCACAGTATTTCAAGCGGATATTTGATGACTACCAAGTTCTGGTTCAGGTAAATCCCGATACATTCACAGGAATAGAACTTATCGTACATCCAGACGGGAAAATTGAGAAAACCGAAATGGAATTTGATGAGGAAATATTCGACGATCTGGCCGAAGATGAATTCATTCATTGCAATGTGCTGGAATTCCAGATGCATCTCGCCAAAACACGCTAATTTCAATTTTGCGATTTCAGATTTCAAATTAATCCGCCTCATAATCAGGCCCGAACCCCATTTCAAAGGGAAAACAGAATACTCTTATTGAAAAGGAGCATTTTCTGCTTACCTTTGCACCGGCGGCACGACCAGCTCCTGCTAAATCCCCCAGGTCCGGAAGGAAGCAAGGGTAGGTGGTTGAGCGGTGCGATGCCGCTTCTTTTTTGATCTATTTTTTTCTGTGACATCCCCAATCAAGTTCCAAATCTTGATTTATCTTCTAACTTTGTTTCCTACAATCAAATCCATTTGGAACCATCCTTTTAAATGGCTTTTATCCTCTTTACGGATTAGTCAAGAGCACAAAGGCCTGACAAAAGCTGTTTCCATACCTATTAAACAATTCAAAATATGAAATTCTTTATTGACACAGCCAATCTAAGTGACATTCGCGAAGCTTACGAACTTGGAGTTTTAGACGGCGTAACCACCAACCCTTCCTTGATGGCCAAAGAAGGCATCAGCGGAGACGAAAAAGTAAGAGCTCACTATAAAGCGATATGTGATATCGTAGATGATAAAGTAAGTGCAGAAGTAATCGCTACAGATTTTGAAGGCATGGTCAAAGAAGGGAAAGAACTTGCTAAGATCGATGACAAAATCGTAGTGAAGATCCCAATGGTCAAAGACGGCCTAAAAGCACTTAAATACTTCCAGAGTGAAGGTATCCGTACAAACTGTACACTGATTTTCTCTGCAGGCCAAGCACTTTTGGCAGCAAAAGCAGGAGCATCTTATGTTTCTCCTTTCATCGGAAGGCTGGATGATATCGCATTTGACGGAATGGACCTTATCGCACAGATTGTTCATATTTATGGCAATTACGGTTTTGAAACAGAAGTTCTTGCGGCATCTGTAAGACATACCATGCACCTGTTGAAATGCGCTGAAGTTGGTGCCGATGTGGTGACATGTCCGCTGAAAGTAATTACCGGCTTGCTAAACCATCCGCTTACGGATTCCGGTTTGGCAACGTTTTTGGCTGACCATGCCAAGGCAGCTGGAAAATAAGTAACGAAAGACCGGCCTACGTCGGTCTTTTTTTAACTTCTCCTATGTATATTATCAAAGTAAAAGGCAAAGCAAAAATCCCTGATTACATTCAGATCAGAGATGAAAACTTTGTGCTGGTAGCTTACTTCAGAGCTGATAGGCCCCTAAAGAAAATCGAGAAATTTGGCTTGGAGGGAAAGGAAAAAGAACTTGAAGCGTTAATACTGGATCTTCCTTTTGGGAAATTGCAAAAATTAGAATTATAAGAATGGACTTCAGTACTCAGCCTGTACTTCAGGTAAACCAAGCGACGATCTTCCAGGGAATTGACCCTATTCTCACCAATGTGAATTTCTCCGTGGAGCAGCATGAATTTGTGTTTCTTATAGGTAGAACAGGCAGTGGAAAAAGCTCCTTATTGAAAACCCTCTATGCAGACCTTGAGCTGAGAAGTGGAAGTGCCGAAGTAGCCGGGTTTACTCTGGAAAACATCAAAACAAAAGACATCCCTTTTCTGAGAAGAAAAATCGGGATCATTTTTCAGGATTTCCAACTCTTCAATGATCGGTCGGTAGCTGAAAACTTAGCATTTGTAATGAGAGCTACCGGATGGAAAGACAAATCAAAAATAAATGCCCGAATGGCTGAAGTTTTACTTTTGGTAGGACTGAACAATGCCTCAAGCAAAATGCCTCACCAATTATCCGGCGGAGAGCAACAGCGTGTGGTAATCGCCCGGGCACTACTCAATGAACCCTCCATCTTATTGGCCGATGAACCTACCGGAAACCTAGATCCGGATGTGGCTGATGGAATTTTTAAGCTTTTTCAGGAAATAAATAAAAAAGGAACTGCTATATTGATGGCAACCCATAATTATGATTTACTTCGTAAGTATCCTTATCGAGTATTAAAGTGTGAAAATGGGGAACTTCAGGATAGTCAGACACACGACGTTTCCTACGGTTCTTCTTATTAAAAGAACATCTTCAACATATATGCGTTTTGTAATCATCCAAAATTCTCTAGTATGAAATCTACCCTACTTTCAAGAGCTTTCTTCTTTTTGATCCTGAGCGGATTACTTTGGAGCTGTGACCAAAACGATGATCAAGACCCTGTTGTAGACCCAGACATTACACTAGAAGAAAAAATCAACAATTGGATTTATGATGTGATGGACGAAGTCTACTATTGGAGAGATAATCTCGGCACCCCCATAGCCGCTACTTCCGATCCCACTGACTATTTTGAGTCCTTGCTTTACCTCCCGGGAGAAGTGGATCGTTTTTCCATAATCTATCCTGACTACCAAGAACTAATCAATTCACTAAGCGGTATTTCACTAGATGCAGGATATGAATTCAAACTGTTTACGCCTGACAATGAATTAGTCTATGCTGAAGTGATTTATGTAAAGAAAAATAGCCCTGCATCGTCTACAGGCTTGAAGCGTGGCGATGTCATCGAAGCCATCAATGGAACCATACTTACTATTAATAATTACAGAAATATTTTAAGTCAAACTGCAACAACCCACACCATAAGCCCACTACGATACAATGAAGAATCGCTGGTATATGAACCACTAAATGATATTTCCCTTACTCCTGTACAACTTTCCGAAAATCCAAATTTCTTAGATACGGTATACACAATTAACAATCAAAAGATCGGATATCTAGTTTATAACTTTTTCGCACCTGGCACTTCTTCAGATGAAACCAAATATGACAGAGAAATGGATGCCATATTTGAAAAAATGAAGGCTGAAAATATCAACAACCTGATTTTGGATCTGAGGTATAACGGTGGTGGATATGTAAGCTCTGCAGTCAATCTAGCCAGTTTGATTGGCCCGGTAACAAGCTCAGATATTTTCTCAAAGACTAAGTATAATAGCTTAGTAATGTCAGCAATACCTTCTCTTAGTAATGTACAAACTGCGTTTTTGACCAAATCTCAAAATCTAGGCAATACCTTAGCAGGCAATCGTCTGTATGTTCTAACCTCTGAGGGAACGGCTTCTGCATCTGAATTGATCATTAATGGCCTCAAGCCGTATATGGATGTCTTCTTAATTGGAGATGTTACTTACGGAAAAAATGTAGGATCCATTGCTATTGAAGATGAAGAGAATCCTGAAAACAACTACGGATTACTGCCTATCGTAACCCAAAGTTTCAATAGTTTAGATCAATCTGATTACAGTACCGGTTTTGAACCAAACATTACTGTACTGGAAATCAGCGAGAGACTGAGAGCATTGGGGGATGTAAATGAAATAATGCTTAGAACCGCCATAGAGGAAATCACCGGAATACCGTCTTCGGCCAGAGTAACCAAACTGGACAGAGTAGAAATCGCCAATACTTTACAAGGAAAAATACGGACAGGAAAAATGATAGAATCCCAGATTATTAAATAATCAACCGGCAGGATTTCCCTAATTCACATGAAGTCTATGGGATTTTCCTGCCTAAATAATTCAAGTATTTTTATGAACACAAAACAGGCTGCTCACTTCTGGGACAGCCTGTTTTTTTATTCCATCCATTACCAAATTGTTAAGTTTCTCATTTCTAAACTCTTCCTTTAAAATAGCTGCTAAATTTGGCACTCAATATTGAATGTTATGGAAACTGTCGCAAGCTTTATTCTTATTTTACTAGTTTATTTTTTGGGTTGTCTAGCACTGATACAAGAGATCATTAGACCTAACAGAAAATTGGTTATAGAAGGTCAAAACAAAAAAGCCCAATGGGTCACTAACTATCCCAAGATCATTTCGCTGAGCTTTGGAATCTCCCTTCTTACCACATTCATTGCATACTATCTATTCCTCCGTTAATACCTTTCCTCTACAATAGAAAAAAGGCAGCCAACTGATTTGGCTGCCTTTTTCTATTTCAAAGCATATCAACTATTCGAATAAATCGAACTTCAACCCGAAGTTCAATCTTGCATTGTAATATTCAGCCTGCATAGTTCTTGACTTAATCCCCTGATAGTATCTCAAAGGCTGATTGGTAAGGTTATTTCCTTCGAAAAACACACGCCACTTAGGTGATAGGGCATAAGAAGCATTCACATCCAAAAATGTCTGCTTGTCGTAATAGCGATCCTCAAAGCTTTCCCCTCCCAATTCATCCAAGTAATCTGAAGCATAATTCAAGGACACCCGGGCTACAAACCGCTTGTTTTCGTAAGACAAAGAAGCATTAAACATATTGTCTGCTGTGCCCGGAAGCTCTATGTCATCATTGTCCCTGCCTTCAATGCCAGTGGTAGAAGATTGGGTATAAGTATAATTCAGATAAATGCCAATTCCTCTCCAAATCTGACGCTGAACCGAAGCTTCCAGCCCGTAGATTTTTGCAGTTCCTCCATTTTCAGGACGGGAATATTGTAGTCCGGAACCAAACTGAGGATCATTATATCCTTGAGAGGTAATGGTATAAACAAAATCGTCAATATCCTTGTAAAACCCTCCAAGGGAAATAAGTCCTACGTTATCAAAATACTGTTCTCCCATCAAATCAAAATTCATAGCCGTAGCAGGCTTTAGATTAGGATTTCCCCTGGACAATTCTTCGTCCTCAGGACTGAATTCAGCATAAGGAACCAAGTCGAAATAATTCGGTCTCGCAATGGTATTTGTCCATGCAAATCTCAAGATACTATTTGGATTCACAGCGTACTTAAGATGTACACCGGGCATGAAATTGGTGTAGCTCTGTTCTCCTTCAGCCGATGAAATCTCTTCGTTATCCACGTCAAAGATATTCCCTATGTAATCTATGAAAGTATGCTCCATCCTCACACCAAAAATCGCCGAGAACTTATCCGAAAACTGATGGTCTGCCATTACATAGCCTCCGGTAATTGTTTCTTTTGCAGTGTAATTGCCGGGAGCATATTCTTCCGGAATATCGCTTTCTTCAAACGACCCGGCATTTCTAAAGTCCAATCCTCCCAAATAGTTAGGATCCATAAAGTGACCGACTTGATAGTTGGATCCTGCCAGAAAATCAGGATCTGAGTAGTTGACATTTGGCACATTCCCGAGAGTTTCTCCAAAAGCTTCCTCATCCACTGGCTCATATTCATAGAAGTTATTGTCGCGCTCTTTATCCTTTCCACGATATCTCGCTCCAAACTGAAGTATACCTTTAGGGCTATAAGGCAGCTTAAAATCCAGCTTCCCATTCAGATCCCGGTCAAAAGTATAGCCGTATTGCTCTGACAGCCCGTTGAATCCTATAGCATAATTATCTGCATGGTTAGCCAAATAAGCATATGGTTTATCAGGATTTGACACATCTACGGTGACATCTTGATTGGAGGATCTGAAGGACGTGTAGCGCTCAAACGGTCTTTCTTCTGATGCCTTAGCAGAGGTTAGAGACCAATCCATTTTTAGTTTATTGAACAAGTGGCTACCTCCCAATGTAGTATTATACACCCGTTGGTCTTCAAGTCTTGCAGCCTTGTTTCTATCACTGTCCACACCGCCTTTTGTCTCATATTCTACACGGCCTTTAGTAAGATACTTGCCCGGGCTCACTTCCGTGAAGTCTCTCTCTTCAAAAGAATCATCGAGCTGGCTTACCCGCATTCTAAATCTGTTTTCCCAATCATCCCGGTGGTTATACATTCCTGAAAGGAATAGCGTATGATTGTCATTGATATCATAATCAAGTGCTATAGACGCTGATCGACGCACACGTTGTACATCATACTTTCTGATATCAAATTCTTCTAGTGCAGCTCCATTTTCATAGTTTTTCCAAACAGCCTCTATATTATCTGAACCAAAGCGGTGATTATTATAAGACCCCGAAAAAATAACACCGAATTTATCATTGAAAAAGCGGTCACCAATGATCACCCCTCCTGTCCAGATGGGTTTGTTGGACAGTAAATTAACCCCAGAAGCGGCCGTCCCTGAAACTCTAAGTGAATTTGGCGCTTGACGTGTCACAAGGTTTACGGAACCACCGATGGCATCTGCGTCCATACTTGGGAGTACGGCCTTGTTCACTTCTATAGTCTGAATCATATCCGAAGGAATCAAATCCATCTGCACATTTCTGTTGTCTCCTTCGGCTGAAGGCAGTCTTTCACCATTTAGCGTCACAGAGTTTAACTGAGGAGCAAGACCGCGGATAATAATATTTCGCGCTTCTCCCTGATCGTTTTGCATGGTGATTCCTGGGATTCTTTTCAATGCATCCCCAATATTGGCATCAGGAAACCGCCCGATTTGGTCGGAAGATACCACATTGGTTATATTTGCATTGTTTTTCTGTTGGTTGAGTGCCTTAGCTTGCCCCTTCAACCGGTCACCCATCACTACAAATTCCAGACTTTCGATGGTAGTCTCATCCAATTTAAAATTCACGGTGGTTGTTTCTCCGTTTTCTATCGTCGCTTTATAAACAATAGAGCCATAGCCCAAGTACGAAACCTGAACTTCATAAGAGCCCTCAGGAAGATCAACGATAGCATAATCTCCCGATTGATTTGTGATCGTGCCCAATGTGGTGTTTTTCAACACCACATTGGCTCCAGGCATAGATAGGTTTTGCTTGTCTATCACCCTACCTTTCAACACACCCTGCGCCAGCACCTGGTGACTCAGGCAAAAAACAGCGATCAAAGTTATTACGCTCAGTAATTGCTTTTTCATAATACGTATAAGAATAAATGATTAGTTTCTGGATTTTAAGATACTGCCCGCTATGTCCTCCCAGCGGTAGATCTGGAAAGTCCTGTCATCCGACATGGCTACGAAAAGTCCGTGTGGAAAATCCGTCCCTAAAGGCACACTGATGGATTCTGATCCATCACTTGAATTTGTACTGGTGGAGATCTTGGTGATCAATGCATGCTCATGCGGATTGGAAGCACTCCCCTCTCTTGGGAACACGTGGAAAAGATTTGCCCCTTGGTCAGACACCAGGATGTAACCTGTGCTATCGTCCAGTTTGTAAATAGAAATCCCTTCGTGATCATCCGAGAAACCTTCCTGTGCAAAAAAGGCTAGCTCTTCATTTCCCTTCTCCGGGTCAGCATAATACTTTCTCACACCCGCCCCTTCGTCAGAGTAATAGATGTAACCAAGCTCATTATCCACGGCGATTGCCTCGATTTCCTTCTTCCCGGAATAGGCTCCAAACTTTCTCACAAGGTTTAGTTTGAGCTCACCGTCTTGACCCAATACCTCGTATTGCCATAGGTAGGTGCCATCAGTCGGTCCATTTTTTCGTCCTGCGATGACAAAGGTTTTCCCCGTGGTCTTATCCTGAAAAAGTGCTACCCCCATCAAGTCTCTGTAGTCAGGGCCTTTTTCGTCATGATACACCTCGATTCCTCCAGTGTTGATTTCTTTCATATCGGGAAGACTGAAAAACCTCAACTTGGAAGTCATTCGCTCTCCTGTGACAGCAAAATCAACCATCCTATCTCCTAGATTCAATCCGTATCCCACATCTACATTGTTGGGACGCTGTATATCCCGCACGATAAGCGAGTCGATTGCTTTACCTTTCAGGTCAAATACATACAGGGCTCCTTCGGCATCTTTGTCTGTGCCGATGATTAGGCTTTTGGATGGATCCGTGGGATTGACCCAAATCGCAGGATCGTCGGTATCATGAATAACCGAATCAGTAATGTAGATCGGTTTGACTAGGCTTTGCTCAGCAGACACCTCATTTTGTTGGACCGGCTTGCTGCAGGAACCCGCTAAAATCCCCAGTGCGGACAAGCCATAAATCAGTTTACTTTTTGACATAAGATTTGAATGGTTTTGATGCTACAATGTTAGCTTGAGAAGCAGCTACTGACTACGAATGGCTGTTATCAATTGAGCAACAATTGAAAAAGTGACCGTTAACAAAACCTAAACAGGATCTGAAAAAATGGAATCAAAAAATTGATTTTCAATTACTTACTAAATGTTAAAAAGAGATTAACAAATTGTAAATCATATACAAAGAATAAATTGCTGTAAGCTATCCCCCTTTTCCAAGTTCAATTTCTTGCGGAGTCTATACCGTGAAATACGCAAGCTATCCATGGAAATACCAAGCGAGGACGCGATCTCTTTTGAATTAAGATTCAATCGCATCAGGCTTGCCAATTTCATCTCGGCAGGAGTCAATCCCCCTGTACGCTGTTGAATATTCCTGAAAAAATCCTGGTGCACTTTCTCAAAACTATGCTTGAAATCTTCCCAATCTGTATCGTGGGAAAAATTGAAATCAATTTGCTTGATGAGATTTCTGATCTTCTTCTTTTGCTCTTTTGAGTCTTCTTCTAAAATATTCTTCAGCTTAGACTGTATGTCTTCAAGCATTTGATTTTTATCGATGACATGCAATGTCTGCGCAGTGAGTGCTTTGGAATGGGATTTTTCTTCTGCTTCCATCTTCAATTCCAGCAGCTGCATATTCTGTTGCTCCGTAGCAATCAATTGCTCTTTCACCTGAAGTATTTCCTGATGACGCTCCAGTAATTCCTTGTTACTTCGGATTTTGAGCTTCTGCCTTGTGAAAATCACCCAACCCAGCACACACATCAAGCCCACCAAAAACAAAAGAAGCCATTTTACTATGGCATCGAAATCATGCATTTGCTCTAGCTGAATGATCTGTTGGTTTTTAGCATATAGACGGTTTTGGGCTTCCTGAATTCCCAATTGCCTAGCGGATTCTTCAGAATAAACCAAGTCACTTAATCTACGGCTTTGTTCCAAAAAATTATAGGCATTTTCATAATCCCGCATCTCAGCATATCCTTTCGATATATCCACCACAGCACTTCTCTGCTGATACAAATATCCAAGCCTTTCACTCATCTCAGCAGCTCTTACGGAATAGAGTAAGCCTTCTTCCGGCTTTCCCGTTTTACGCAGCACGTCACCAAGATTATTGAGATTCCCAATGATGCGAAGACTATCTCCTAGGAACGTATTCAAGATATATGCCTTATGAAAATTGACATAGGCAGAATCATATTGCTCCAAGTCTTCATAAATACTTCCGATATTTTCTCTGACAAAAGCCAGCTGGTAATTCAGGGTTAGCTTCTCAAAAATCCTCAATGCTTCCTGTTGATTTGCTAAGGCTTCGGGATACAAACCCATTTTCTCATACATCCCACCGATGAAACTTTTTGTCTCAGCTATACCTTCTGAGTCCTTAAGCTGATGATAAATACCCAATGCAGCCTCATGTCGTAGAAGTGCATCTTCAGGTGTTTTAATTTTATAATAGACTTCTCCCAAAGCATTATTTACCCGAGCCAAAAGTGCCGGCAATCTATGATCTTGGAAAATATGTTCAGCCTCGTAGAATGCCTCTGCAGAGGGCTGAAAAAGACCGAATCTCAATAGAATCTGTCCCCGTAGTAACTGAGCTTTCCCAACCATAGTATCCAGGGTCATAAGCTTACTTTTTCCCAAAATTTCTGTGGCAAGCAAGAATGCCTTATCAGGCTTACTCTTAGCCAATCGCTCTGCCGAATCCAGTTTTGAGTCAATTATATAAGGTGTTTGAGCCTGTGTGAAGTGGATACTCCACGCAAAAAGAATGATCGCGGAACACGTAAATAAAACCAATCCCTTCATAACGGGCCAAGTTCAGCGTATCCGGAATAAAAACGATTAAGCCAACGTTGCCATTTGGTTAAACTTCACCTCATTCCAAATCCTGCCCTGCGGGTAAAACTTACACTAATCTTCATTTTTTAGCCAGCGATTTCAAGGAAGATTGACCATGGCTTAAACCTGAGTTTTTACGTGACTTTTACATTTGATCAGAATCCTGATCGATGAGAAAGAAAAAGTACTCCGCACCGGTTTTTGCCTATTTGTATTTTCAAATCCTAATTGTCTTGCTTGTCTTGCTCTTGAGGACAGAAAAAGGCACACTCGAGTTATGGATCAACAGCTACCATAACGTCCCCTCGGATATTTTCTTCAAAAACATCACCCACCTCGGTGATGGGATTATTTTAATAGCCCCAATTTTAGTTTTACTTTTCGTACGCTATAGCTACACCATATTACTTACATGGGCCACGTTGATTCATATGCTGGTGGTAGTGTTATGCAAAAGAATCCTCTTCCATGGTATTCCCCGACCCGCGGAATACTTAGCAGACATTCCCTTCTACACTGTTCCGGGAGTATCTCTCCATCACTGGAACAGCTTTCCTTCCGGGCATACAGCCTCTGCTTTTATGCTAGCTTGTATACTTTCCATGATTTTTTCCAAAAAAGTATGGCCTCAAATCATTTTTTTACTTACCGCTATTCTAATTGGATTCAGCCGGGTCTACCTTATGCAGCATTTTTTCATGGATGTACTGGCAGGTTCGTTAGCCGGTGTCTGGTCGGCTTTTGCCGCAAGATGGATTACACTTAGCTTTTTCTCTTCAAAAAAGTACAGACGAAGTCTTTATCCCAAGCGGAAAGTCATTCTACAGGATTTGGGACAACCTCAAGCCTCTGCTTAGAATTCTGATCAGGCTTTCTTATCCGCAGCAAAACGGTAGTTGGACTTTCAAACAAATCCCTTCCTTCAAAAATCAACTCGTAAGAATACCCCAACTCCTTAAACTCATCCAAATTTCTTTTCCTCAGGATGACTATTCCTTCACTCACTTGGCCGACATGCTTACTTCCCAACTCTTTTATCTCCTTTTGGAGAGTAAAAGCAAATGATGGATTGAATTCCTTGAAATGGTAAAAGTCAAGCTCCCTAAATTGCTCCACCCCCGAGGAAATAACAGGATTTTTCCTATCCAACACAGGAAATGCCAAGTATAAGAACATAAGACTTACAGAAACAAACCCTAAACAAAGTACGACCCAATGAAGCACCCACCTCTCTTTAAACCAGAAAAAGACACTCCCTATACCAATTAAGCTACCGGTAAAAAAATACAATCCTACGTAGGCACTTTCAGCATATTCCATATTGGCTTTTAGTCCAAAATAGATCCCAAAAGGCAAAACACAGAGAAAAATCACCCCAACTAATCCAGGCCACTTCACCCGCTCCCATTCTTTGCCATCCCTTAACAGCCAGCCAATAACAATGGCTAAAAAAGGATATGACGGAGCAGTATAATTGGGAAGTTTAGTTCCGGATATCATGAAAAAACAGATCGTAAGAAAGGAGAAAATCAGCGAAATTTTAACTAAATCCGGCACAGAGGAATAGACAACAAGGGATCTGAAAGAAGATACTATGACCAAAGACCCAGGCATCATCCCTAGCAAAACATAAAGTAAGGTAAGGTAAAATCCTCCTCCGTGTCCTTCCATAGGCGCAGAAAACCGACTGAGGTTATGCTTGAAAAAAAACTCCTGAACCCAGACACCATCTGTTTTCCAAGCAATCAAAAAATACCAAGGAAGAGCTACAGCAAGAAAAATGACTATCGCCATAGGGTCTAATACTGATTTGAATCTCTTCCAGAATCCTTTTTTCTGAAAGAGGAAAAACAACAAGATTGTACCTGCTATCAATGCCAAGGCAACAGGTCCTTTGCTCAAAACAGCTAAGCCCAGCGTTAGTGCCATCCACCTCAAATAGGATTTATTTTCCTGGTTTCCCTCCCAGTGCCTAACAAAAAACAATAAAGAAGCCGTAAGAAAAAAAATCAAAAATGGGTCGGGAACAGCCAGATGAAACTGAATAACCCAATGAACAGACGCCAACAAAATGACTCCTGAGGTCAATGCTGCAAGTCTGCCAAAATGTCTATCCACCGTAAAATAAACCAAGCATACCGTAAGCCATCCCATCAAAGCCGGAAAAAATCTGGCAGCAAAAGGCGTGACCCCAAAAAACTGATAGGCTAGTCCAAAAAAATAATAGTGCAGTGGCGGCTTGTCATACCTGGGATACCCATTGAACGTAGGCAAAATCCAATCCGATGACTGCCACATTTCAAAGCCGGCGGTAGCATTTTTGGCTTCATCCAATATATAAATACTCAATGCTCCCAATTGGGAGAAATGAATAAACAGTGCCAAAATCAAAAAAACGACAGTTACCCATTGATGCTCAAGCCACTTCATATAAGTAAAGGAACAGTGAAAAACAGATATTCAGATCAATTCCTTATTAAGGATTTATTAGCTTTTAGACAAAAAAACCGGCAATTTCTGCCGGTCTTATGATTGATAATTGGGTTAATCAATTTGTTTTTGCAAGATTTTCTTTTGCAAGATCAAATTCAGGATCTAGAGAAATAGCTTCTTCAAAGGCAGCTTTCGCTTCAACTTTAGAACCTTGATCCAAATAGATCATTCCTTTTAGATTCAATGCCGCAGCTTTCATACTGATTTCCTGAGTTTCTGTTTGAGATTTTGGAAAGCCTACCTTATCATCGGGTTTAGAGTTCTTCACCAAGATATTCATGGAATTCAGTGCCTCAGAATACTTCTTTAAACTGTACTGAATGAAGCCTGATTTGTAAAGGCTGAAATTATCCCCGCTGAGCAAGTACAGACTTTCGAAATACGGCAGAGATTTCTCCAACGCCCCCACCTGTTCCAACGAGTATGCCGCTATCTCTAAAGAGGCAACGTTTTTGTCATTGACTTTCAATACGTCCATGGAAACCAGTGCTGCGGACATGGCTTGCCCTGCTTCATAATACAGCGAACCAAGCATCTCCACATAACGAATATCATCAGGGTTTCTGGCTATCAAATGGTAAAGCGAACTCTTGGCAGAAGCTACATCATTGTAACGTAAAGCCAATTGATACGCAGCCTGATCAGATGCATTCAAGGTCCTTTTTAATTTCGGGTCGAGTCTGGACACAGAATCGGCAGTCTGGGCAATGGCAGTGCTGGCACAAAAGGCCATAAGCAGCATGAATAGTACGCGCTTCATTTGAATTGAATTTTGATTGATTTATGGATTTGGGCCTTCCGACACAGGAGACAGACCTTTTATTTTGGCAATCTCCAGCATCAACTCACGGGCCTCCTCCTGATTATTATGAATTTTGCCCTCCAATATAGCTTCTTTAATTTCTTCTTTAATATCTCCGACGATTTTTGAAGGTTCCAAACCAAAAATCCCCATGATTTCCTCTCCCGAAATTGGCGGTTGGAAGTTTCTGACCTGATCTTTCTCCTCTACTTCGATAAGCTTTTGTGTTACTTTATCGAAATTCTCCAAGTATCGCTTTACTTTTTTGTTGTTTTTAGAAGTCACATCCGCACGGCAAAGCTTCATCAGATCATCTATATCATCTCCAGCTTCGAAAAGCAACCTCCTCATGGCCGAGTCTGTCACTTCATCCTTGACCAGTGCTATTGGTCGAAGGTGCAGCTTCACCAATTTCTGTACATATTTCATACGCTCATCCATCGGAAGCTTCAGTCTTCGGAAAATTCCAGGAGTCATGCGGGCACCTTTATCTTCATGGCCATGAAATGTCCAGCCGACTTTTTTGTTGAAGCGCTTGGTAGCAGGCTTAGCTATATCGTGCAAGATCGCTGCCCACCTGAGCCACAAGTTATCACTCATCTGACAAACATTATCAAGAACCTGCAGCGTATGGTAAAAATTATCCTTGTGCGACTTGTCATCCACAGAATCCACTCCTTGTAAATCAACCATTTCAGGGAAGAACTCATGGAGTAATTTGCCCGCAAACAGTAATTTGAAACCGTAAGAAGGCTTTTTTACCTGAATAATTTTATTCAATTCCACAATCACCCGTTCACCCGATATGATCTTCAGGCGATTTGCATTCTCACTTAGTGCGTGAAAAGTATCCCCATCAATATCAAAATCAAGTTGCGCCGCAAAGCGGACCGCACGGAGCATACGGAGTGGATCATCCGAAAAGGTAATATCAGGATCCAATGGAGTTCGGATCAACTTCCTTTTGATATCACCAAGTCCATCAAAGGGATCTAATAGATCGCCGTAATTCGCCGCGTTCAGGGAGATTGCCATGGCATTGATCGTGAAATCCCTACGCTCCAGATCTTCCTGCAACGTCCCTGTCTCCACGATAGGATTACGGGAATCTGAACGATAAGATTCCTTACGGGCACCCACAAACTCCAATTCCCACTCATCCAATTTAAGCATAGCTGTGCCAAAGTTTTTAAAAACTGAGAGTGGGACATGTTCATCATATTGTCCGGCAACCTCCTTGGCAAGCTCTATTCCACTTCCTACGCAGGTAAAGTCTATATCCTTTTGCCCACTTTTCTTTCTTTTCAGAATCAAATCCCTCACATAGCCACCCACTACGTAGGTTTCCAATCCCAAATTAGCAGCAGCTTTTGCCACCTTTCCAAAAACCTCGAATTCGTCAATATGTGATTTAAAATTCATCCCTTAATAATTTTCACTTCCCCTTCAGGCCCCAAAAACATTTCTTTCGTAGTTGGGCTCAAAAGCGGAAATAAGATTGACGTATGAAACGAAGTGGCTTTCTGCGAGTCTAATTTCAACAGCACTGGCTGGGAAATCTGAAATAGCAATTTATTCCAGTTAGGCTCCAGGATAAGGCTGAACTTCAAAACCCCATCCACGATAGGTCCGTTTTTGATTATACGATTTGCAGGGCTATGATAGACAGTAGGCTTGTTGGTGTATTCTACTATATCCAACGAAACTTCCGAAAAAGGCTCGCATATCGAACGTATTTGGAATAAATCAAAAAGTAAAAACGTCCAATCCTCACCCATCTCAGGTTTCCAGAGCTCCGGCCTCATAAGGGTGACAACTTTTCCATTTCCTTCCTTCAGGTGCAAAACCCCTTTTTCCCTAAAAGCTGATACTAATTGTGCGTGATCCAAAACGTTTATTTTTTCACAAAAATAATCAGAATTTCGAGAGCAAGTTCTTTTGTCCAAAAACCAAAAAACCTTCTCCGGGAAGAGAAGGCTTTTGGCACGTATTGGAATCCGTCTTACTTGTCCTCTTTGTCAAGTTTTCTGGTCAAGAAAAAACTAAACATAAGGCCAATTCCTCCGAAAATAAAGATACAAGAGCTAAAGGCAACCTCATCTTCCATTCCGTTTTGTCTTAGCAAAGCCCCAAAAAGAATCCCTGCACCCACACCAATCGCAAGAAGTGCGATACTTAGAATAAAATGACCAAAGCTGTATTTCTTGCCCGAGTTGAAGAGCTTTGCATCTGCACCATTTTCTATAAGGGCAAGCCTCTCCTTGTTTCGGGTAGTCAAGAAAGTAAATATGACTCCGAAAATACTGGAGAAAATAATCAGTGTAACTAAGATGGTTTCTGCCATGTTCTGTTTGTTTTTTCTTCTTGGATGTAACGACTCGGCCCAAAGGTTACAACTCATTAGAAAAAACTGTAACTTTTTTTCGGGCATATGCATCCAATGTGAAAATGCGATTCAAGGAAGACCACCACTATATAGAAAAAACACTGCAAGGTAATATGAATGCTTATGGGCAATTGATCCTAAAGCATGAAAAGCACGTATTTACTCTCGCCTTACGGATTCTGAAAAACAGAGAAGAAGCCCAAGAAGCTGCTCAAGATGCATTTATGAAAGCGTTCCATGCGTTAAAAACCTTTCAGAGAAATTCTAAGTTTACCACATGGCTTTATAAAATAGCATATAATGAGGCATTGGGAAGATTAAGAAAATCAAAAAACCACGCTATCCAACTGGATGAGATCGGTGACTTGGCAAGCGATTCTGCTGACTATTTGGATGGATTGAAATCACTTCAGCTCGCAGAGAGAAAAGACCTTATTCGGCGTGGACTTGATGCTATCAAACCGGCAGAATCGGCTGTGCTTACATTATTTTATCTTGAGGAGCAAAGTATAAAAGAAATTGAAGAAATTGTGGGTTTAACAAGTTCGCACGTAAAGATCCTTTTGCATAGAGGAAGAAAAAATCTTCTGGACGCATTACGAAATATTACAAACAGTGAATTAATTCATCTGCTATGAAAAATCTACGAGAGGAAGACGAATACATCAGACAGTTCATCTCAGAACTTGGAATCGAAAAGCCATCTGTAGGCTTCCATAAATCTATATTAGAAAAGCTAAATCCAAAACAAACACTATCTACCTATAGACCTGTGGTCTCATCCTTTGCCTGGAAATTAATAAGCAGCGCTATTGTTGCCTTAGTCTTATATGTAATTCTATTCTTGCCCGGTGGGGGAGCTACTCCTTTGGCTGATCAAATCACGGGGATTTATATTCCTCAAGTAATTATTTCACTGCCAAAAATTTCTATCCCTGAACTAGACCTCTCTCCGATTGTCATCCAATCCTTGATAGTATTTATTCTGTTGGCAGGCCTATCTGCTATCACTACACTTAAAAAAATAAAAATATCTTAGCTTATCCAAACAAAATAAAAAAGGCAGCTGATCAGCTGCCTTTTTTCTGTGCATGAGACGATCTTATCCTCTCAACCAGTTGATAAAAGTCTGGTAACCCACACCGATTTCTCTAGCAAATGCCGCTTTGGTCTTCTTACCTGCAGCCTCTACTTTTTTCCACTCTTCAACAATTTTGCTTTTTTCAGCATCGCTGAATGATCTCCTTTTGGCAGCCTTGGGAGCGGCACTGTTGCCGGTTACCAAAGAAATCAATTCATTAAGTTCATTAAGGAATCTTGCATCGTTCAATGAAAGACCAGCTTCCTCCAATTTTTTTATTACCTGTGCTTTAGGATTCACCGGAGTAACAGAAATTCCTTGCTTAGCCGCATCATGCAAATCGATCTGGTTACCGTCAGCAGTAACATAAATAAAACCATCTCCTTTTTTAAGATCAGCAATAGCTTCTTTGATTAAATCTCTCATATTTTTTTTAACGTTGATAATTATTTTTTATAAACCACGTGCAATATATATAATTATTAAGTTTGAATTAATAATTAACCATAAAAAAACTTTTTTTAACAAACAAAAAGCCTATCAACTACAATTTTCTCGATTTAATAAGTACAAGAAATCTACAGCTAGAACATGAGTCAACAAATAAAAATTTTGCAAATCCATACTTCCACAGTCATTTTACACTATTTTTGCTAAAAAAAACAAGTCAAATTTCATAATTTTAATTTCATCTACAATTATTTCACTAAACACTTAAAAACGAGTTACCACTGCTGTAATATTTATCTTTAAAGGGCAGAATTCACTCAGCTACCAACCATCGCAATATGAATTTATACTAACTATAGGGAGACTTTTCATCCCCATTTATACTAAAAATGAAAAGATCTTCGTTGCTGCATCTTAGATTGTAATTACCCAGTAGCCATAAGAAAGATTACAATAAACAATCGGATCCTGAAAGTTCATTCTATGCTTTATATAAAGGTGATTTTTTTCATACGACTGTAGTTCTGTCCTCCTAACCGCTGTACTACTAGTAGTGTTAAATTATAACAAATGGAAAAATCACCACACTCTCATAACATATGGGTGTTTTATGAGCACCTTCAATTCCGTCTACCGGGAATGCACACAGCAAGCCCAATAGATCATCACTATATAGCAACCCTTTTCAGCCTGCTTTGTTTAAGTCCAAAGCAAAATTGACCACAAAAAACTCCTTATCATGCAGTTATGCATAGAGGAAATGAAACACATCCCCATGGTTAGTTTAATTGCTTGGGGCTCCATCCCTTACACTATATTATGAAGTCTGTTTATCAATCGGGACGGTTCGACAAACACACGCAATGCATACTCCACCTTGAACTCAATCGGCCTCTACAGAACTGAACTCCCCCCTTCAATCAACCATTCTATTGACACATACTGTCGTATGTATATTTCTCATTTGAGAAGAAGAAATTATAGAAAAGTCATCTATTTAATCTTCAAAAAGCCATTAATCGGGAATTTTTCCATAATTTTGAGCCCCATAAGAATCCAAACAAATTTCCATCCTCCCCCATTCTTATGGCTTCAAGCACCAAATACATCTTTATTACCGGAGGAGTCACTTCCTCTCTCGGCAAGGGCATTATTGCAGCTTCACTAGGCAAGTTGCTCCAAGCCAGGGGTTTCAAAGTGACCATCCAAAAATTTGATCCTTATCTGAATATCGATCCAGGCACTCTTAATCCCTATGAACACGGCGAATGCTATGTAACTGACGACGGAGCAGAGACAGATTTGGATTTGGGACATTATGAGCGCTTTTTGAATATCCCTACTTCTCAGGATAATAACATTACCACCGGCAGGATATATAATAATGTGATCACCAGAGAGCGAAAAGGCGAATTTTTGGGCAAAACTGTTCAAGTCATCCCCCACATTACAGACGAAATCAAAGCGAATTTTTACAAACTGGGTGAAGAGGGGAAGTATGATGTGGTGATTACCGAAATCGGCGGATGTGTAGGCGATATAGAATCCCTACCATTTATTGAGGCAGTCCGTCAAGCGAAATGGGATTTGGGAGCAAACAACTTTTTGGTGATCCACCTTACGCTGATCCCTTACCTACGCGCTGCCAAAGAGCTGAAAACCAAACCTACCCAGCACTCTGTAAAGCAATTGCTCGAAGCAGGCATACAACCTGATATTCTTGTATGCCGCACAGAACATCATTTGCCTTCCGACGTGAAGAAAAAACTTGCGCTTTTCTGCAATGTTCAATTAAACAGTGTAATTGAGGCAATGGATGCCGATTCCATCTATGATGTCCCTTTATTGATGAAAAAGGAGAAATTGGATGAGCGTGTAATGACCAAGCTAAAACTTACCTCCAAAGAAAATACTGATTTAGAAAACTGGAAAGACTTTCTCGGAAAGCTGAAAAATCCAACACAAGAGGTGACTATAGGACTGGTAGGGAAATACGTCTCACTCCCTGACTCCTATAAATCTATCATAGAGTCCTTTACCCATGCAGGTGCTTCTATTGAGTGTGATGTAAACCTTAGATTAATTTCATCTGAAGAAATCAATCCCGATAATATTGTTCAGAAACTAACCGATTTAGACGGAATTGTAGTGGCTCCGGGGTTTGGTGAGAGAGGCTTTGAAGGGAAAATAGACACGGTAAAATACGCTCGGGAAAACAACATCCCCTTCTTGGGAATATGTCTGGGCATGCAGGTGGCAGTGATAGAATATGCCAGAAACGTGCTCAATCTAAAGGATGCAAATAGTACTGAAATGGATCCCAACACCGCAAATCCAGTTATAGGATTGATGGAAGAGCAAAAAAACATTGATCAAATGGGCGGAACAATGAGATTAGGCTCATACGCTTGTGATCTCAAAAAGGGAAGCAAGGCATATCAAGCCTATGGAAAATCCAAAATCCAGGAGAGACATCGTCACCGATACGAATTTAACAACGAGTATCTGAAAGCAATGGAAGACAATGGTATGATCGCCACAGGAAAAAACCCTGAAACAGGTTTGGTAGAAATCGTTGAAATAAAAAGCCATCCTTGGTTTGTAGGAGTTCAATTCCACCCCGAATACAAAAGCACAGTACTTACCCCACAGCCCCTCTTCGTGAAATTCATACTAGCGGCAGTGGACAAAAAAATTAAATAAAACTTCCCCGAAGATTCTTCATCGGGTTTTACAATTATTCTTTATGGACAGAAATCAAGCAACTGGTTTGATTCTTTTTGCGGCGGTCATCCTGGTATACTCACTTTTCTTTGCGAGTACACCGGAGATCCCTGAAGTGGAAACAGCAACTACCACTCAAACAGAATCGATTCAATCAAATGGAATAAGCCAACAGGCAGTCACAGACACTATTGCTGAAAACGACAGCACACTGGATGTAGCTAGGCTCGCAAAATATGGCGCACTGGCAAGCATAACTGTAGGGGAAGAAGAAACCATTACCCTAGAAAACGACCTGATTCAGGTAGAAATTTCCTCCAAGGGAGCAGAAATCAGGAAGGTCGTTCTCAAAGAATACAAAAGCTGGAAAATGGAACCCCTGGAGCTCTTGAACGAGGAAAGCTCTAAAATGAGCTTCATGCTTGAAAGCAAAAATGGCCCTTTAGATCTAAATGACATTTATTTCAGCCCTTCTATAGAGAGCAGCCAAAACGATGAAGGCATACATACACAAACCCTCTTACTAAAGGCAGAGACGGAAAACGGACATATTATTCAATCGTTCACCTTAGCTGACGGGAGCTATCAAGTTCAGAAATCATTTGAAATAGATCGTTTTCAAGGTGTATTCACCGGAAGTGAATTAGCATTCAACTGGGAAGACCAGGTCATCGCTCAGGAAATGGATCTATCAGAATCCAGAAGACAGGCTAGATTAAACTATTATACTATTTCAGGATCTTTCGACAATCTAGGATCCGGTAATGATTTAGAACAAGAAACTATTGGAGAATCTGTAAAATGGGTAGGCTTCAGTCAGCGATTTTTCACGGCGGCAATTATTGCAGACACTGACTTCCAAAATGTATCGATCACCCAGAGCACTCCGACTGATAGCACTGTAGTACGCTCAATGGCCACTAGCCTATCCATTCCACTTCAGGATGGCAAAGCAGGCTTTAATTACTATTTCGGCCCTGATAAATACAAAACACTGAAGAAGGTCACAGATGGATTTGAGGATAACGTGGACATGGGTTACTTCTTTGTCAGCTGGGTAAACAAATACATCATTGTTAATCTTTTTGCCTTTCTGGAGAAATTTTTCACCAACTACGGTGTCATCATTATCATCATCGTATTCCTGATCAAACTCGCCCTTTTCCCATTGACTTACAAGTCATACATAGGAATGGCCAAAATGAGAGTAATCAAGCCGGAAATAGATGAGCTGAAAGAGAAATACGGAGACGATGCCACCAAAATGCAACAGGAGCAGATGAAGCTCTTCTCAAAATTGGGTGTAAGCCCAATCTCGGGATGTCTTCCGATGGTACTTCAGATGCCATTCTTATTTGCGATGTTCTTTTTCTTCCCAAATGCGATAGAACTCCGCCAAGAATCTTTTTTGTGGGCAACTGATCTTTCTACCTACGACACCTTTTTCAATTTGCCATTTACGATTCCTTTCTATGGATCACACGTGAGTATGTTTACTTTACTGATGACTGTGTCCCAAATTATTTATACACACTTCAATAACCAACTCACTACGGCAACAGGACCAATGAAGAATTTGGGCTACATCATGCCTGTAATGTTCATGTTCATCCTAAACTCATATCCAGCCGGTTTGAGCTTTTACTATTTTGTATCGAACATGGTGACTTTTGGTCAGCAAGCTTTGATCAAGTTGTTTGTGGATGATGATAAAATCCGGGCAAAAGTGGAAGAAAGCAAAGCGAAAAACGTAAACAAAAAGAAATCTAAGTTCCAGCAGAAACTGGAAGATGCAATGAAAGCAGCAGATAACACCCGTAAAAAATAACTTTAAAAGAGTCCCGCATCAGCTGCGGGACTCTTTTTTTTTGCCCATCCCCCCTCAGGTACATCTAATATCAAGCAACCGATTAATCACAGGAATAACTTGTATAGTCCTCTTTAAAAAGAGACCAAATCTTGCCTGCCTCATCCCGATAGGTAATCGCCTGAGTTCGTTTGCTGAATTCAATATTCCCGTTGCTTACGATACCCGTGCCATCAGCGAGCACGATAGTGCAAGGTCCTTCGATATCTTTAATATCTACCAACTTGGTATCCTCAAAAAGGCTACAGCCAGATAACAGCAGAAAAGGGATAAGGTACTTTTTCATTCTAAAAAATCCAGAGTCCGAATACATGGACTAAAATGAGTATAAATTCTTTCTAAAAAAATGTGGACTCAAAAGAAACCGGGGAAAGCAACAAAAAGTTTCATAGAAATCCATACGGCTTTTGCGTTGGAACCCACAAAAACAACTAAATCAATCGATGACTTACGCAAACTGACACTTAACCTGAATTATGCATTAGAAGATCTACTACGGCTTCAAATCGCCTCAAAATCACTCGGCATGCTTCACTTTTTGCTCTCAACTTCACCTATATATAGGACGACTGGATATTCAAAGCGACTGATTTTCCCGCAGTTTGAAGAATTTGCGAAAAGAATTGGGACAGGCTGCCACGAATCCTAATGAGGGGAGCCACCACTGGGGTAACAGCAGATTCTAAGCCTCGAAGATTAGCATGGAATGATACCGCCATCCCTGCTAAAAATGAAGTAAAAAAAGCCCAACTGAAAAGCTGGGCTTTGGGCTTTGTGACCTCGTCAAGATTCAAACTTGAAACCTCCTGAGCCGTAATCAGGTGCTCTATTCAGTTGAGCTACGAAGCCGAATTGAAATGCAAAGGTATCCAAAATTCGATTTTATCCAAACACCCACCCATAAGAAATTTATAATTTTCTAAGCTAGTCCACGTTTATCCTTAAGAATAATTAAGATCAATAAAGGGGTAAATCCTGTAGGATTTCCTATTTTTGCCCGCATTGAATGCATTTTAAGTAAACCAATTTGATGAAAAAAATATACACCCTCCTACTAGCCTTTGCTTTAATTCAAGGAGCATTTGCTCAGGACAGTCTGCAAGTCGCCAAAAAGTCAAAAACTCCTATCGGAGGAAGACCTAATATTCCCAGTGATTTGAAATTTGAATTTGGTTTCAACCAACTCAACAATAAATCCGAAGACTTGAGTATGCGTTTCTTCGCTTCACGAACATTCAATGTCTACTATCAATATCCTGTTTCCATTTTCGGTGATGCTTCCGGGTTTACTATGGATATAGGCATAGGTGTGGGAACAGACAAATATGCTTTCAAAGACGATCAAACATTGTACAATAACCCTACAGTTGGACCGGAATCAAGTAGGTTAAGAGATATTACAGATGTCTTGGGGGACGATATTTCTATTAAAAAGAATGTAGTAGCTGCCAACTACTTTGATATTCCGCTAGACTTTACCTATCATTTCAATAAAAGAAACTATTCACAAGGCTTTAATATAAGCATTGGCGGCAAAGTCGGCTACCTGTACGAATCGCACACCAAAGTAAAATACGAAGATGCTGATGGACTAAAAAGAAAAATCAAAGACTCACAGAATTATGGCTTTGAAAAATTCAGATACGGTTTATCCCTAAAGGCAGGTTCTCCCGGGTTTTATGCTTGGAGCTATTTTGGTTTGAACCAGGTCTTTAAAAAGGGGATGGGACCAAACGGCACCGAAGCTACACAAATCAACTTTGGCATTGCTGTAAACGTTTTCTAAAGAAACCATTCTTTAAAAAAATATAAACCGGGCTTAGGCTCGGTTTTTTTATGCCCAAATCCAGCCAAATCCCAGAAAGCAAAGAATAAACCCAAAAATCAGCCCCACATAAATTTCTATAGGCCTGTGGGACTCCAGGTACAATCTCACACTGCCAACCAATCCAGCCAGCACCACTGCTGCCAACAATGGATAAAGTGGCTGAAATGTAGAGAATTTGAGCCCTAAAACCACAACTGCCGCAATTAAACCACCCATTCCGGTCATATGCGCTGACATTTTCCAAAAAAAAGTAACCAGTGTCAGGATTACAATCGACAGCGTGATCACTCCCAAAATCTTCCATAAGACAGGGTCAAATTGTCGCTGCTGATACAAAAGATATACCGTAAGAATGTAATAGATACTCGTCACTGCAAAAGGAATGGCCCGATCCTTCAGTTCGGCCATATGGATGCTTTTGAGGGTTCCGCTTAATCTCAATCCAAGGACTGTGATCATCGGAATAACAAAAGTGGACAAAGCAATAAGGGAAAACAACCGGTTTTTGAACGTGTCAGGAATACTGGTTGCCTCCGGCACCACAAATAAAGCTAATCCAAAGACTAAACTCGGAATAACCAACGGCTGCAAAACAACGGAAACGACTAACGCAAAACCTCTCCGCACTACAGTTCTTTTCTAAGTCTGGCAACTGGGATTTGCAGCTGCTCACGATATTTTGCTACAGTCCTTCGAGCGATGTTATACCCCTTGGCATTTAGCATTTTGACAAGTTTATCGTCAGAGAGAGGCCTCTTTTTATCCTCAGCATCCACCATTCCCTGGAGAATATACTTCACTTCCCGATTACTTACATCCTCACCGCTATCAGTGGCAATGCCTTCCGAGAAGAAATATTTCAAAGGATACACCCCAAACTCCGTCTGAATCGCTTTGCTGTTGGCAACTCTGGATACAGTGGAAATATCCATATCGATCCTCTCGGCAATATCCTTCAAGATCATAGGACGGAGATTCGTCTCATCCCCATCTATAAAAAACTCCTTCTGATACTGCAGGATTGCTTCCATAGTTCTCAAAAGTGTATTCTGTCTCTGCTTTATCGCATCAATAAACCATTTGGCAGCATCCAACTTCTGCTTCACGAAAGAGACTGTTTCCTTTAGCTTTTTGTCTTTTTTGTCACTTTTATCATAGGCATCAAACATCTCAGAGTATGATCTGGAGATCCTCAGTTCCGGAGCATTTTTAGAGTTTAGGCTGATTTCGAATTTCCCAGCAGTATTTGTGAGTGTAAAATCCGGTATGATGTACTGTGTCCTCACCAGGCCGTCAGCCACCCCTCCCGGCTTCGGATTGAGTTTCGTAATCAAATTGACAGCTTCCTTAGTTTCTTCATCCGTAAGGTCACAGCGTTTTTGGATCTTGGAATAGTGCTTTTTGGTAAATTCGTCGAAGCAGTCCTGCATAATCTTCAGCGCATTCTGAACAGTAGGATCATCCGGATGCTCCTTGCGCTCCAGCTGAATGGTAAGACACTCCTGAAGATTTCTGGAAGCAATTCCCGCCGGATCAAAATTTTGGATCTTTCTCAAAATTTCTTCCAGCTCGTCTATATCTGTCTCTATATTTTGACTGAAAGCCAGATCATTGATGATCGCCTCCAAATCTCTGCGGATGTATCCATCGTTCTCAATACTTCCTATGAGCTGCTCCCCGATAATCTTTTCCCTATCATCTAGTCTGAGGAAGCTCAATTGGGAAACCAACTGCTCATGAAGTGAAGTCTGACTGGAAATAGGTATTTCCCGGTCTTCCTCATCTGCATTGTAGTTGCCGTCACCCTGCATTTTATAGCCTCCATACTCATCATCCAAGTAGTCGTCGATATTTACATCACGATCATCCTGCGTAGACTCCTCTTCGTAATTATCATCAAAGTCGTCATCCGCACTTTCTTTTTCTTCCGTTTTGCCTTCTTCCAGCGCAGGATTAATCTCGAGTTCTTCTTCGATTCGAGTGTCTAATTCGGCCGTCGGTACCTGCAGCAATTTGATAAATTGTATTTGCTGAGGTGAAAGCTTCTGGGAAAGTGATTGGCTAAGATTTAACTTTTGCATTCGGGATTTGGTAAAACCTGCTGTTTGGGTTCAAAAAAGGCTTTTTCTTATGAAAAAGCCTTATGCCAAAGTTAGGAAAAAGGAGCAAATTTTTGATAAAAAGCTTATTTAATCGTTTTTTTGCATTCCTTTAAATTATAAGCGGGCTCAAAAATACCGCATTAACAAATCACCAAATGGCATTTAACAAACGAGTCAAAATCAAGACCATCCTGGATACACATCCGATTGGGACAGAAGTGACGCTCATGGGCTGGATACGTACAAAGAGGGGAAACAAAAACGTTTCATTCATCGCACTAAATGACGGCTCCATCATTACCAATTACCAAGTGGTGGCCGACCCAAATCTGATTTCGGAAGAAATCCTGAAAAAATGCACCACAGGCGCATGCCTGAAAGTGACTGGAAATGTGGTAGAATCCCAAGGTGCCGGGCAGAGTTCTGAGTTAAATGCTATCACTATAGAAGTATTAGGCGAGGCTGATCCTGAGAAATATCCATTGCAGCCGAAGAAGCATTCCCTGGAATTCCTTCGGGAAAACGCACACCTTAGAATGCGAACCAATACGTTCAGCGCAGTTTTCAGAGTAAGACATGCTTTGGCTTTTGCAGTTCATAAATACTTCAACGAAAAAGGGTTTTTCTATATTCAGACACCTATCATCACAGCTTCAGATGCAGAAGGAGCCGGAGAAACATTCAAAGTAACTACACTTGACTTGAAGAACCCTCCAAAGACAAGCGAAGGAGCGATTGATTACAAGCAGGATTTCTTCGAAAGAGAAACGAACCTCACGGTATCAGGTCAATTGGAAGGAGAATTGGCGGCTATGGCACTAGCGGATATCTATACGTTTGGGCCCACTTTCCGTGCGGAGAATTCTAACACAACCCGTCACTTGGCTGAGTTCTGGATGATCGAACCGGAGATGGCATTCTACGACGCGGAAGACAATGCGGACTTGGCAGAGGATTTTCTGAAATATGTGATCCGATATGCGCTTGACAATTGCGCTGAAGATTTGGCTTTCCTAGATTCAAGACTTCAGGAGGAAGAAAAAGCAAAGCCTGCCGATCAACGAAGCGAAATGACTCTAATGGATAAGCTGAGATTTGTTGTGGACAATGATTTTGTGAGAATCACCTACACCGAGGCTATAGAGATCCTAAGAAACTCCAATCCTAACAAGAAAAAGAAATTCTCTTATTTGATTGATGCATGGGGTGCTGATTTGCAATCAGAGCACGAACGCTTTCTGGTAGAAAAACACTTCAAGAAGCCGGTAATCCTAACTGATTATCCGAAGGATATCAAGTCTTTCTATATGCGGCAAAATGATGATGGAAAGACTGTTGCCGCCATGGATATACTTTTCCCAGGTATAGGTGAAATCGTCGGTGGTTCCCAACGGGAAGAGCGAATGGATGTACTCACCAAAAGAATGGAAGAAATGAATATTCCACAGGATGAAATGTGGTGGTATTTGGACACCAGAAGATTTGGAGCTACGCCGCATGCCGGCTTCGGACTTGGCTTTGAGCGAATGGTGCTCTTCGTCACAGGAATGGGAAATATCCGGGATGTAATTGCTTTCCCGAGAACTCCCGGAAATGCGGAGTTTTAATAACGCAAAGCCTGACAGAAATGTCGGGCTTTTTTTTAGCTTACCACCTTTATCCTTCTGGCCAGCGGAATACATAGTATGCTACATGCAATTGCGATATATCCTACCACATTGTAATTGGTCAACTCTCCCGCAGCATTCTCACCGATTATTATCCCTGCCAGTAATGACGCAGCCCCAGTTGCCAATTGCTGCACCGCAGAGTTGAAACTCAGAAAGCTGCCTCTATTTTCCGGCTTTGCCGTACCCGTAACTATCGCGGCAGCCGGCACATATCTACCATTTGAAGTCACAAAAAACATCGTCGACACCATCAATACAAATGGAATCGGAGTCACGCCCAAGTGAGTAATGATTGCGATGGGAATCAGATTGAGGAGCATAAAAATCATAAAAATCTTATGCTTCCCATACTTATCTGAAAGCTTCCCAACCCACGGAGATGTGAAAATCGTAAATGCCCCGCCCGCCATATAAATATAGGTAAGTTGCAATTCAGTAAAACCGACATTTGCAACCGTGTACGGACTCAAAAATGGAATTATCATAAACTGCCCAAACATCATCATCACAGAAAGTGTAATTGCCCTCATCTGATTGGAATCACCGGTCACCCTACGGATCACTACGAGAGGGCTTGGCCTTTTTATATCATTTTTGAGATGTTCAGTAATATTCGGGATAAACTTGATAATCATGCCCAAGCTCAAAATAGATAAGCCAGTGAGAATGAAAAATGGGGTGTGCCAATCCGAGAGACTCGCAAGAAATAACCCCAGCGGAACGCCCAAAACTGAGGCAACAGAAAATGCCGCCATCACCAATCCCATCGCTCTTCCCCTTCGGGAATCCGGAATCACGTCCCCGATTATCGCCAAAATCAAAGCCGAAGTCAATCCTCCAAAAATACCTGAAATCACTCTGGCAGACAAAAGAACCGGATAACTGGGGGACAATGCGCATCCCAAGGTAGCAATCGCAAAACCAACATAAACCCACACCAATATTTTCTTACGATCAAATCGATCCAAAACAAAGGCTCCAAAGAAACTGGAAATCCCTGCACTGAAGGTATAACAAGACACCAAAAGTCCAAATTCACGAGGCGAAATAGCAAAAATCCTCATAAGTTGTGGGCCTAAGGGCATCAAAATCATGAAGTCTACCATGTGGATGAAATTAATGGCCGCAAGGGTCCAAAGCAGTAACTTCTCTTTGTTCATAATAAAAAAGGATATGCACAGAACCTCAGGGATGTTTAAAAAGTTTGTCTAGAAGTAAATAATCAGGAAATATTTAATTGAATATAAGTTTCAGGGATAGCGTCAATTATATCCCCCGCTATCAGTGATCTTCTCTTTGATACAGAGGCAATTTCTCCAGCCAATCCATGATGGTACACCCCGCAAAGCGCCGCATTTTCAGAAGAATAGCCCATTCCCAAGTAAGCTGTGATCATACCTGTAAGAACATCTCCCGACCCTCCCGTAGCCATGTATTTGTTTCCGGATGAATTAACTACCTGCCTTCCATCAGGCAAGCTAATAACCGTATTTGCTCCCTTTAGCACTAAAATCACCTCATACTCAACAGCAAACTTCTTTGCCATGTCTAATCTTTCCAAATGGTTTTCTGATGGGCGGCCGACCAACCTTCTAAATTCACCTATATGAGGAGTAAGAATAGCATTTTTTGGCAGCAGCGACAATAGATCGGGATTTCTTGCGAGGAGATTTAGCCCATCTGCATCTACTACTATCGGTCTAGTGAAATCTAGTAAAAACTGTCTAAACAACCCTACACGATTCTCTGTACCCCAGCCGGGACCTATCCCCACTGCATCGTAAAACTCAGGATTTGGAATCAACCCCCAAGAAGCCATCGCCTCAGGAACGGCAGCCTGAATAATAGACCGTTCCGAGTCTTCCATATGGCAAGTCACTAATCCCGAGCCGGTTCTCAAAGCACTCTTGGCGCATAAAACCAGTGCACCCATCTTCCCGGGACTTCCTCCAATAAGAAGTACCTTACCCATATCGCCTTTATAACTGAATCTATTGAAAACTTTGTGTAAAGGCGGTATATCCTGAGCTTCGAGAAAGAAAAAAGAAGTATCCAGCTTATCATAAGCCTGATCAAGCACTCCGATCTTCAATACCACCAACTCGCCTACAAATCCGGCATGCTCCGGAAGCAGGAGCGAAAGCTTAGGGAATTCAAAGCTGATGGTAAAATCAGCATGCACAGCCTGCTCCTTTGTGATGTCATCGGCAGGAAGGCCTGATGGCACATCTACACTTATTACTGTCCCTTGATACTCATTCAGTTTTTGGATGATTTTAACGGCATCCGATCTGAGCGGTCCACTAAGTCCAACCCCAAGAAAAGCATCAATCAAAATTCCCTTTTCAGGGAAATTCCAATCCTCAAATTCTATGATCCGAATTGATTCCGGGAGTACTTTGAAATTCAAGACTGCGTCAGAGCTCATTTCATCAACTGACTCGAAACACTTCAGTATAGAAACTAAAAAAGAATGGCCATGCAATAGCCGTGCAATAGCAAGACCATCCCCACCATTGTTCCCTTTTCCCACAGCGATTTGAACAGGAAAGTGAGCAGGAAATCCCTGATTCAGAAACCATTTGACAAAAACTTGAGATGCTGCTTCCATTAATTCGTGGCTACTTTGGCCAGCTAACTTCACATGTTGGGAATCCAGTTCTTTAACTTGACTCCCTGATAATATCTTCTGCATGACTACAAACTTTCAGTTTCTAAACCCTTTTTGGGGATAGTTACTAAAATTAGGAAACCCAAGCCAACAAGAAAAAATATCCCAAGGGAAAGCGTCGAATTCCTCATACTTCCTGTAAGCTGCTCGATAAAGCCATAAGAAAATGTTCCGAGAACAATTGCCAACTTTTCTGTCACATCATAGAAGCTAAAATAGGAAGCATGATCAGTAGTGTTTTTAGGAATCAATTTGGAGAACGTAGATCTGGACAAGGATTGTATCCCTCCCATCACCAAGCCTACCACAAATGCTAATGCGAAAAACTCATAAACGGTATAGACATAATAAGCTCCACCGCATATTCCTACCCACACAAGAACCATAATCACCAAACTTAGCTTATTGCCATACTTCTCTGATATAAAAGCAAAAAAGTAGCTGCCCGCTATCGCTACAATCTGGATAATCAAAATAGTCATGATCAACTGATCTCCAGGCAATCCAAGTTCTTTGTCCCCAAAGGTGGCAGCCAAATACATGACCGTCTGAACTCCCATGGAATAAAAGAAGAAGGATGCCAAAAAGCGATTCATCACCTTAATCCGCTTCACTTCATTCCATACTTTCAGAATCTCACGGTAGCCTTGTAATAAAAATTCCTTTTTAATGTTTTTTCCAAAAGGATTCTTGGGAAGCACCCTGAAAGGAATTTGGGAAAACCCAGCCCACCAAATCCCAGTGATCAGGAAGGAAAATCTAGCAGCCGCCCCATCATCAGGTAACAAAAACGAGGAAGGAAACTGAATCATCAGTAAGTTGACCACCAACAATATCACACTCCCGATGTAACCGAGCGCATACCCCTTTGCACTGAGCATATCATACTTGTCAGGAGTAGTGATCTCAGGTAGGTAGGCATTATAAAACACTATACTTCCTGCATAACCTACACTGGCCAGAATACTAAAACAAATACCCCATTCCAGATTACTACCGTCAAAGAAGAATAACGCAATGCAGGAAAGAGACCCCATGTAGGCAAAGAACTTCATAAACTGAAGTTTCTTTCCACCGGCATCCGCAATCCCGGAAAGAATCGGTGAGATCAACGCTATTATTAAGAAAGAAAAAGAGATCGAATAAGAATACAAAACGGTATTGACGATCTCAAAGCCTAAAAAATCAACATTGTCATCGGGTTTAAGCCCCTTTGTGACACTATTAAAGTAAACAGGAAAAATTGTTGAGGTGATGACTAAGCTATAAACAGAATTTGCCCAATCATACATAGCCCAGGCATTCTGAACCTTTTTGGCATTTCTAAGGGGTGACAACATACTATAAAAAAAGCTACCCCGAAGTATGGGGTAGCTTTACTATTTTGAGTAGATAGAATTAATCATTACCTGCTGCTTTTCCAATAGAAGCATAAAGAACTCTACGCGCATCTGCTTCTCTCAATTCATTCTGAACATCAGAGATAGGCCCCATTTTCACATCCCGATCCACCTTCATGGAAATGGTAATTCCCGGACGATCTGATTCAGGAAGCATATCACGCTCTTGGTTTACCCACTGAACAATTTCAGGAGTCCCCAAAAGAGCATCATTGGCCTGAATTCTTGGTTCCGTTCCGTAAAGTGCAGTGTTCTTAGGTTTACCTATAAAAAGGTAAGAAATAAGAGACTTTTTCTGAAGCTTTTGAAGCTGTGTAGCTGCAGGAATCTTCTGCTCAACCAGCAACTCCTGTTCTCTCAACACGGTACTAACCATGAAGAAAAAGAGTAGCATAAAGATAATATCCGGCAAAGCAGATGTATTTATACCTACCTCAGCTTTTGTTTTCTTTCCAAATTTCGCCATATCAACTACCTATTTTATCAGGTTCTGCAATTGAAATCGCCATTGGCAATCCCTCTTTACCTTTATCTATAAGACTTTGCTCTGCATCGTTCTTTCCCGTAAGTGCTCTATACTCATCAGTGGAAAGATTTACCCGCTCGGCATAGATATCAAAGTATGCCTTCTTGGCCAAATCAAAAACCTCAAGATACATCTCATAGCTTGTACCTCTGTTAGTCTTGATAGAGACAACTGCTTCGCCTGGATCATCAGATGACTCGGGATCTCTGGCTGACAAAGCTTTCAAAGATGCCGGAAGAGAATTATAAAGAGCTGAACCCTCTTCATCGGGTGATCCAAAATTAAGAATAAAGGTTTTAATCCTTTCATCCAATCCATCTGTATCAGCATACTCTCCTTCTACCAACAATTGATCGTTGGCATTGATAAGAATGGTAAAGATATTTCTTTCATTCAAATCAATTTCCGGAGGAGGATTGTTCGGATCCAGCTTAGGAGGAAGGACATTCAAGATCCCCTTATCCGAGGCGATCGTAGTGGTGACAAGATAGAAGATCAGCAGCAGGAAAGCAATATCCGCCATAGAGCCTGCATTGACCTCCGTACTCATTCTTTTTTTCTTCGTTGCCATATTACTTTATCGCTTTTGTCACTTCTGTCAAAACAATGCTCACAAGAGCAAAGATTGCAAGAATGTATGTGGTGATAAGCATTCCCCCTACCAACTGAGATCCCTCAGGAGTCAAATTGAAAGGAGAAGCTTCAAATTTAGGAAGCACCTCATTGCCGGAAATCGAATAAGCAATGAAGAACAACACAACTATACCGACAATTCCAGCTGCAGTTTTAAGCAAGCTTTTTGGATCATCCAAAGACTTGATCAATGGCATAAATATAGCCACTACAGCTCCAACTGCGATTAGGAGATAACTTCCGTATAATAAGATGTCATAAGTATCCATAATGTAGTTTTTTCTTTGAGGTTAACGTTTTATTAAGGTTCGACAAATTTGACGGCTTATTTGCCAGTCAACTTGTGCTTAACCAAGATGTCAACCAATGATATAGAAGCGTCTTCCATGTCATTAACCAAAGAATCAATTTTAGCTACACAATAGTTGTAGAACAACTGAAGGATAATTGCTACGATCAGACCGGCTACTGTGGTCAAAAGGGCGATTTTGATACCACCTGCTACCAGAGAAGGAGAGATATCACCTGCTGCTTCGATAGAGTCAAATGCACCGATCATACCGATTACTGTACCCATGAAACCCAACATCGGAGCCAATGAGATGAAGAGGGCGATCCAAATCAATCCCTTTTCCAATCTACCCATTTCTACCGAACCGTAGGAAATAATAGACTTCTCTACCATTTCGATTCCTTCTGAGTATCTCATCAACCCTTGAGTAAAGATAGAAGCTACTGGGCCTTTGGTGTTTTTAGTAACATCCTTAGCTGCTTCCACTCCGCCTGATTCAAGAGCATCCTCAACTTTGATCAACAATTTCTTCGTGTTGGTCGTAGAAAGGTTCAGGGTGATGATTCTTTCCAAAGCCACAGCAAGACCCAAGATCAAACAGATCAATACGGGGGTCATGTAAAGAGGATCTCCTTCGATGAATTTCTCCTTTACTACTTGGTGAAAGCTTAGCTCCTCTTCGACGATTTCATCATCTACAATGGTGGGAGATGCAGCAGGTTCAACTGCCGCCGGTGTTGTTTCTTCTTGTGCTACAGAATCTTCTGCCTCTTGTGCGTTAGCAAAAGCAGGTGCAAATAGAATGCCTGCAAGCATGAACAAAGTGATTAACTTTCTCATAATGTGGATTTTAAATAGACTTTTGATAAAGGTTAAATGGTTTCTACTCTAGAATCGAGTTTTAAAGTTATCATTTTTTAAATTCAAAAAACAACCGACTCTTTTAGAATTTTGCGAAAAATCATGCTTAAATCTTAGTAATAAGCATGCTTTTACACGAGCGGACGTATTTCCTTTTACATTTAAAAAAACACGTATCTCCAAAACTCGACGGTAAGGTTCTTATTTTTTCCCAGAAAGAAAAATTAAAATACCCAAGAGATCCGAGCTTTTTTGTTTTTTGACGGAATGTGCTGATTAGTTGGTCTTTACAAATTGAAAGAATATAAGCCCATTCTTCATTCCTTGTATAATTCATCGAGTGAAATTGTAAAAAGCCAAGAATTTTTGAATATATCTCCCCTTGGAAATTAACAAAGTTTAATTCTTTACGAGTTTTAATTTAATGTTTTGAGGACTATTTCAACAAAGAAACTTGTAAAAACAAAAAGGGTGGGATTTCATACTTTTAGAAAATTGCTATCCAATCAGACCGACTATGACGTAGAAACCTGCAAAACATTTAAACATGACCTGTGCTTGTGAATATAATTTAGAAGAAAAGCCAAGGAAAACCATTATTCCTGACTTTTATAATTTGATTACTATGAATATTATTTCCCAATCACTACCGTGACAATGGATCTGGCCGGAACAGTAACATCACTAATCCCTGCATCCATACGTACCGACTCCAGACTCAACTCATTTGATGTAATGTATAGTCCAGTAACGGGGGAAGAAACTCCGTCATCTGAAAAATCGGCTTTCACATCCTTAATTCCGGAATTCACGAGTACCAGTATCACTTCCTTATGATTTTCAGATTGATAAGCAGAAACCAGCAATTCAGGTCTTTGTTGCTTTTGATTATTGATCTCCACGGCAATACGCTGATAGCCTGGACGGATAAACCTGCTGTAATTACCCAACCCCCAGAGCATTTTGCTTTCGTAGAAATCACCGTCTCCTTTTTCCTTATCTATATAGATCAAACCATCTTTATAATTATAAGGCGAAATGGCTAACCACCAATGCCACGCGCTGGCATCGGACACCGTAAGATCATTGTGGATCACTCTAGCCATATACAGCGCGGGATCAATACCAAGGTCTCTTCCACTGCCGTTTATTTCACCTGCATTGTCACCCAAAATACAGTATTCGCTCATCCAATACCGCAAGCCTTCTACCGTTTTAAGCGCTGAATTAAGAGCCGTACGCTGCTGCACAGCCGATTCGTACGGAGAAGTGGTAAAATAACTATGCGCTGAAATTGTGCGGCTCAGGTGCTTCAAATCCCCAATGAAATTGGAGGATTCGGGATTGAAAAAATCCGTAATCTGCTCACCTCTCCCCTCCTTATCCGCTTGCTCGTAGAGGTAATTGATTTTTCCGGCCTCAGCTAAATCTATCTTTGTAGTCAAATTATTTTTAGCCAATGCATGATCTACCGCTTTGGCAATTTCGGCTATTTCACTGTTCCGGAAGGGCGTTCCTTCCTGGCCTCCATCAGACCAATCCCATTGTGGCTCGTTGACCGGGCTTACATAGTCTACCTGAAGTCCCTTTTCACCAAGTCCCTTGATGACCTCGGCGAGGTAGTCACCAAAGGCTACATAGTTGCCTTCGGAAAGATTAGACTTGCCTTGATCGGCAAATGCCTTTCCCGTAGTGGTCATAGTCACAGGAGGGCTATTAGGGAAAACCAGCAATTTCCCCACCCCAAATTCCTGCGCAGCTTTGGCAAGCCAAACTTGACCGGCCTGCTTACTCCAGTCGTATGATCCATCAGGAGACAAAAAAGATTCTGCTCTCCTCCACTCATCAGAAATACCGCTTTGCTCTCCTTGCTCAGCACTTCCAGCCCCAATATTAAATCTCCACAACGACAACCCTATTCCCTTGGGCTTTCCATTTGAATCAAACTCTTTACTAAAAAGCAGCTCGGCGATTGCATTTTTCCTTTGATCGGGCCAAAGCCCTACAAATTGCCCTGACCAAGCGTCCGAAGCACCAAAGTGTTCAATTACTTGGTAAGTCCGGTTCCGGATTACATTTATCTTTACAGTATCTCCAGTATCTCCAGTATCTGTAGCTACTTGTTTTTCCTGACCGGAGCTCTGGCAGGCATAGAGAAGTGTACTAGTCAAAAAAAGAAAAGCCTTAAAAAAGAATCTTCCCTCTATCATTTTTCTACTTATCATAGTCTTAAGGTTTAAGAAAAGAGGCCATCTCATAATCAGTTTTTCTTGTCATCTAAGCAGCCAGTCTGCCGAAGGCATGAAAGCCAAAGCCTTTTATTAGATACTATTTAAGCCCATTTCGACTTCCTGACCTCAGGGAGATGGGTGCTCAATACGACAATATTGATTGATGAAACAGCCTCTTTAGAAATTCTAGTACCCCGGGTTTTGCACCAGTTGATTATTCGAAGCCAATATTTCGGATCTTGGTATCGGCAGCCAATAATTTTGCGGCTGGAACATTTTACCGCTCAGTGAAACCTTTCTGGTGTAAGTGAGGCTACCATCACCTTCTTTCACAATTTCAATCCCATACGCAGGTGTGTTTTCCACTTCGTCAGCAGTCATCCATCTGCGCACATCATAATAGCGATGCTCCTCAAAAGCCAGTTCGATTCTTCGCTCATGATGAATTCTTTCTCTCATCTCGGCCTGACTCAGCCCAGTCGGCAAAGGAGGCATCGCTACCCCTGTTCTACTTCTGATAGAATTGATCGCATCATATACGCTCACATCCGGCCCTACCGCCTCATTCTGGGCCTCAGCATAGTTCAATAAGATCTCAGCATAGCGGAAGTAAATCCAGTTTTGAGTTCCTGCCACTTCCCATGGATTCTGTATAGGCAGGTCTTCATTGATGAATTTCCTTAAATAATACCCAGTCTTGCTGGTATTCCAGTTAGAAGGGCCACCTTGGCTATCCCTTCCATTAGGAAGGAAAGTCTCTACTTCTCTATCCCTATATGGAGCTCCATTGTAGAGAATACTCTCATAAAATCTAGGATCCCTATTTTCATAAGGTGTACTGGCCTGCTCCTCATTATCCCAGCTGAACGGCGTACCATCCATCATTTCATAATCGTCGATTAGGTTTTGAAGTGGCACGTTACCTCCCCAGCCATCATATCCGTTTGGTCCGTTTGCGATTTCCAGTGCCGTATGTCGTGCATTGATATTATAATACCTTGCAAAAATAATTTCAGAGTTGCTCTGAGGAGTCAAAAACAATTCCCCATAGCCACTTTGATACAGGCTGTACTGACCTAGATCCATCACTGCCTTTGCAGCTTGCGCAGCTTTCTGCCATTTCTGAGTGTCATTGCCTCCATCGTTGTAAAGTGGACTGGCTGCATAAAGCAATAGCCGCGACTTCAGCGCAAGTGCAGCGCCTTTTGTAGCTCTTCCTTCTAGCCAAGCGCCACTGTTGGTCTGCGGTAAAACTGCCGCTGCATCATCCAATTGCTGAATGGTGTACTCTATAGCCTCTTCTTTTGGAATCCGCTCATAATATGACGGATCAGTGAAATCGTCTCCCAGTTGAGCCACATTATCTCCCATAAAAACAACATCCCCGTAGTTTTTGATCAGGTCAAAGTATCGGAAAGCCCGGATGAACTTGAGCTCGGCAATCAGCAAATCCTTACCGGACTGGCTCATTTCCAGTTCGCCTATGTTTGCCAAAGCATAATTACACTCTCGGATACTTCTATAAGATCTTCCCCAGATCGTTCCGGCTATCCCGGTATTCTGTGGTGAAAGCTGGCCTTGCTGGATAAACCAAGTATTGTCATCATTGTTATAAATAGATTCATCTGTAAGCGAGCTCCACATGGCGTACTCAAAACCACGCCCAAAGCCGGGCAGGTTTCCGTCCCCCTCTTTATCTGTCAATCTTACCCCTAAGTATCGATTGATCACGTAGGCTTCAAATAAAGTTGAATCTGAGAGGATCGAAGCATCAGAAACCCTATCTGTGGGCACAACGTCCAGAAAATCCTCTTGACAGCCAACCAGCAAAAATCCGATCAGCGCAAGCCCCATAAAGGGTTTGAAAATAATATTAGTAGTCATTTTGGTCGGGTTTAGAATTGAATGTTTACACCAAGATTGATGATTTTTTGCTGCGGGTAGAACTGTCCGCTTTCACTCGACCCCTCAGGATCAAAATCTTTCACTCCCGTGAGTGTAAATAGATTGAAGGCATTTGCATAAATCTTCAAATTGCTGATTGACAGTTTTTCCAATATCGGTTGCGGCACGTTGTAACCAATCTGTATATTCTTTAATCTGACAAAGCTGGCGTCGTTCAACCAGAAATTGTTGCGGTACAAACCTCCACTGACCGCTGAAGAAGCGCGCTCACTCACCCGTGGATAAGAGCCATCTGTGTTGTTGGGAGAATATCTATTGTCTGCCCAGCTACTGTAAAAATTACCCACAGTCCCTGATTCAGGCAACACATACTGGCTGACCTGCGACTGTCCGGAAATAACTGCCGCGAAATCCCAGTTTTTCCATGCCGCATTCAAGGTCATACCAAAGGTGATCTGCGGGATATTACCGTATTTCGTCCTGATCATATCATCTGCATCGATCTCTCCGTCACCGTTGAAATCCTCATAAATCAAATCTCCCACCATTGCTCCGGGTACATGAGGCGTGCTGTCCAACTGCTCTTGGCTTCTGAAAATACCGATTGCATTATAAAGCAAATAGGTGTTCATCGGATTGCCCGTCTGCCGCTGATAATCCAGTACTCCTGCTGCTTCATCTATGTAAACTATCTCATTTTTGGCGTAGGTGAAGTTCCCAGACACTCCGAAGCTGAAATTCCCTTCATGCTGATATCCTACGGTCGACTCAAAGCCACGGCTTTTCACCTCTCCGATATTTTCCGCCGGAACCAATGATTGATAATCATCACTTCCATCATCATAAGGATTTACAATCCCGGAAGATCCCGGAATAGAGGCATTTCTTATTGTCAGAATTTTACTTCTGTCTTGTTGGAAATAGATGAATTCGGTAGTGAATTTCTTCAGCCAGATTGCATTGAATCCTATATCGGTCTTTGTAGCCACTTCCCAGGTAATATTTGGGTTGGCAAGGCGGGTAAGATCTATCCCTGTAGTTACCTCATTGCCCAGTAAGTAGCGGTTGTTAAAGGAATAATTATCAAAATACTGGAACTGGCCGACATTGTCATTACCAAGCTTTCCATAAGAAGCTCTGAATTTCAAATCATCAAAGAAGCCCACCTTATCTCTAAACCAGCCTTCTTCTGAGATTCTATAGCCGACAGAAAGTGAGGGGAAATATCCGTACCTGCTATCAGAAGGAAAATTGGACGAACCGTCCACTCTCATCTGAAACTCCGCCAGGTACTTCTCATTATAGTTATAAGCTAATTTACTTAAGTAACTTTTTCTTGTGTAGTTATAGCTGCTGCCCCAGTTATCGTAATCCGATGCAGCTGCTCCGCCTTGGGAAAGCTCGGGAGTTTCGGCAGTAGGGAAATGAAGTCTTGAAGCTCCCATTCTATGAGACCTGTTCTCACTCTGCTCGTATCCTACAAAAGCATCTATGAAATGGTCACCAATATATTTCCTGAAGTTCAATCTGATATTGGATACCATCATAGACTGGGAATAATGCTCCTCAGAAAGTGTGGGCTGCTGATCTGGCCCTCCACCCACTACGATTGGATTATAAGAATCGGCGGTACGGTCATAGTTGTATAAGGTATAGGGCGTACTGAAGTTTCTGGATCGCTCTGAGCTTTCGTCCACCGAGAAAAAGCCTTCTGCTGAAAGTCCTTCCAAAAATCCAAACTCATATTTTCCCCTAAGGATACCATTGAATATATAGCGGGGATTATGATTAAATCCACCCTGATCCGTCGCCATGATTACCGGGTTGGAATTTTCTATTCCGGAAGACGGAAGGCCATTTGGATAAACTGCCGCCGCTGTCGGATAGGCTCTATAAATCGAACGGAAAATATCTCCTGCCCCGGACGTGGGGAATTGCCTATCCTCTTTTCTTCCTGATAGAGATAAGCCGACAGTCAGTCTTTCAGTGATATCTGCATCCACATTGGATCTAAAGCTGTATTGATCATAGCGTGTCGCCCCGTCTTTATACAATCCGTCTTGTCCAGTTTTACCCAAAGACAAGAAATAAGTCACATTGTCCGAACCACCTCTGATGCTCAGGTCATGCTGACTTTGCAGTGCAGTATTGTTCAGCGCAGCGGCCGCCCAGTCTGTATTTGGGTAATTAACAGGATCGGATCCATTTTGAAACAGGCTCAGCTCATCATTACTATACACCTGATTCATTCCTCCCTGCGGATTGTTATAAAAGGCTATTTCATTTCTGATCTGACCATATGTGTTGGCATCTGCCATTTCAGGCAATCTTGTCGGGGAAGAAAATCCCTGATTGAAGCTGTACGAAATCACCGGCTTGCCGGATTTGCCACGCTTTGTCGTCACCAAGATTACGCCATTGGCAGCTCTGGAACCGTAGATAGCAGCTGATGCATCCTTTAAAACTGAGATGCTTTCAATATCATTGGGGTTCAGTCGCTCCAAGCCACCTATCTGTCCCGGTACACCGTCCACTACCACCAGTACATCGTTATTTCCTGTAGTCGCCAGACCACGGATGCTGATACTGGATCCATCGTATCCCGGTTCACCGCCTCTGTTATTGGCGATAAGTCCCGAAAATCTTCCTGAAAGTGAGTTGGAAATGTTTGGCTGGGGGCTGTTCTGAATATCTCTTCCCTCCACTTGGGAGACAGAGCCCGTTAGCGTAGCTTTCTTCTGCTCACCATACCCTACCACGACTACCTCATTGAGGGATTGCTCGTCCGGTGCCAGTTGTACGGTAATAATACTTTCTCCAGGCTGTATTACTCGCTCAAGGGTAGCATACCCTATAAATGAGACACTTAACGTAGCATTTTCTGTAGGGGCAAATGACAACGTGAAATTGCCATCCAAATCCGTCACGGCACCTGTAGTAGTGCCCTTCAACAACACGGAAGCTCCGGGGAGTCCCGTTCCTGTTTCGTCAAGCACTTGGCCTGAAATTTTTTGTTGACCAAATACATTGGGCACACTGCACATCATTAGTAGCATGAATGACATACAATACAGCCATGCCTTGGCTGGTAATTGTGTTAGCATGTTTTTTTAGGTTTGTTGTTAACTATAAATAAGTCCAGTGACTGCATGAAAAAAACCACTCAGTCACTGCAACAATGTTCAAAAAAATACGGGTGGGATTAGGGACGTAAATCAGCAATTTATGGGGTATAAAACGGGCAAAAGTCCACCATTTAGAATAATACTGGTTTTTTTCATTACATTTTTCGTGATTGTGAGCTGATGAGACCCTTAGTAATAACCTTTCTGCTTCTCTGGATTTCCGCGATTGGAAATGCGCAAAACCTTAATTCAAGATCTGAATTTGCAGATCAAAATCACCTTACATTTTACTTGCTCGATGTAGAAAATGGGCTTTCCAACAACTACATCAATCATATTGAGCAGGATTCTCTGGGCTTTATCTGGATAGCCACTATCGACGGGCTAAACCGCTACGATGGCCACGACTTTCAAATCTACAGAAAAAGCAATCTCAATCCGCAGACAGGACCGGCGGCCAATTATATAGAGCATTTGGAAATAGGGCAAGGCCAAAAGCTCTTACTTGCCACTTATAAAGGAGTAAGCGAATATGATCCTAAGGTGGATTCTTTCACCCATTTCGAAGGTTCTGCCCAAAATTCAATCAGCTACATAATCAATCAGCCAAATGGCAGGCAAATCATTGCCAATTATGAAGGCGGGGTCGCCATCACAAAGGGGGACAGTATTGTTGCATTCTTTCTCCATTCCCCCGAGGATCCCAACTCCCTTTCATCCTCGCGCATTTCTTCTTTGTCCTTACAAGGCGACTCGGTACTTTGGGTGGGGCATTTTGACAATGGCTTGGATAAAATTGATTTGCGCAAAAAAACAGTCACTGCATTGGCCAACTCAAATCCGGCTTTCCCTAAAAATATCAATACACTTTATACAGATGAAACCGGAAATCTATGGACCGGCTCAACCAATGGTGCCAGGGTCATTACCACCTCCGCTGATACCTTACAAATCAACCCCTCAGATATTCCCGGAAAAGGATTAAGTGATGGGAATATTCTCTGTTTTGAAAAAGGTCCGGAGGGCAATCTATGGATCGGTACCCGAAACGGCGGGTTAAATATCCTGAATTCAATTCAATTCCTGAAAAATCAAACGTTACAACTTAAGTGGTTTCTGCCGGCACAAGACGGATCCAGTGTATTCAACAGAACCGTGTCTTCTCTGAAACTCGCGGATGACGGCTATATGTGGATAGGAACCAGTACAGGGTTGAACTTCGTAAATCCTTCTGGAGATCCGGTAAAACTTATCAGCAGAAATTTATCCAAGGAACACACAATTTCCCACGACAGAATCGGGTCAATCGCAGAGAGCAAAGATGGGAGTATCTGGATTGGAACCGATGGCGGTGGACTAGACCATTATTTCCCCAAGACAGAAATAATCCGACATTTCGAACATGACCCCGGCAGTGCCCAAAGTCTTTCAAACAACTACATCATTTCCCTTCTAGAGGACAGCAAAAATAATCTATGGGTGGGTACGTATCAGGGAGGACTGAATTTATTGAACACTTCCACCGGAAACAGCAAACATTATCTTCAGGAAAGCCAAGAAAAAGGCAATGATGTCAGGGTCATCTTCGAGGGTAAAAATGGACAGATCTGGGTAGGCACCAACCGGGGTGGACTGTATCGCTACCACCCTCCGATAGACAATTTTGACTATGTCAAGCTACTCGGCAAAATAGACATCCGCGATATTGCAGAGGATGAGTTGGGTAATCTCTGGCTGGCAACTTACGGTGATGGGATCATCAGATACAATTACCTCACTGGAGAGCAAGAACTTTTCAACGAGAAAACCATTCCTGGCTTGCCGGTGGAAGTAGTCTTTGCCATAGAGATCCTCGACAATGGAGATGTACTGGCAGGAAGCAGGTATGAGGGCCTGATCAGATTAAATCCCCAAAGTAGAGAATTCACACTATTCACTGAGGAAAACGGGCTCAGCAATAATTCCATCAACAGCCTAGCAAAGGGAAAAGACGGAAAAATATGGCTGGGCACCTATCGCGGCATCAGCTATTTCGATCCCAATACAAATACTGTCGGCAATCTCAACTCAATCAATAACATACAGCTCAGCGAATTCAATATCGGCGCATCTTTAGTTACTGCTTCAGGAGATGTGTACCTAGGCGGAAATAAAGGAATCAATGTTTTCAGTCCCGAAACCTTAGAGAGCCAATTGGTCAGTTACCCTCTTATTTTTACCGACTTAAGGCTTATGAACAAGAAGGTCCCGGTAAACTCCATTACCGAGGGTTTTCACTTGGACCAAAGCCTACCCTACCTCAAGCAACTCAACCTTACCCATAAACAGCGTTTGATTTCCCTAGATTTTGTAGCGCTGAAATTCCCCCAAGGAAAGGATATAAACTATGCCTACAAACTAGAGCCTTTTCATAGCCAATGGATAGAAACTAACCAGACAGGCACCGTCAACCTCAGCAATATCCCTCCGGGGAACTATACGCTGAAAGTCAAGGCAATTTCGGGGACAACAGCCATATCGGAAAACCAACTGAAGCTCATCATTTCTCCTCCCTTCTGGAAAACCTGGCCTGCATATTTCATCTATATCGTCCTGATCGTAACAGTGATCGGGGCGGGAATGAGGTATTACGCAGAAAGACTAAAGCTCAAAAGCTCCCTTCTTTTCGAGAAAAAACAACGCATGTTGGAGCATGAGCTCAATGAAGAGCGCGTTCAGTTTTTTACGGGATTTTCTCATGAGTTGAAAACCCCATTGACACTAATTCTGGCTCCATTGGATGAGCTCCTGCTGGAAATCAAAAACTCAAAGCACCTTAAAGGTCTTAAGTTGATTCAAAAGAATGCGAAGTATCTGCACGAGATGATCTCCAAATTGCTGGAATTTAGAAATGCCGAGCTTGATGTCAACGAATTGAATCTAAAATCCCAGCCAATCGTCAAACCTATCAGGCAGTGGGTAGAGCAATATCAGCCTCTGGCAAAGCACAAGGGAATCAAAATCAAAAGCCGGTTACCAAAGGTAGACTTCCCCGCCGAGGTGGATCTCCAAAAGCTCCATATTATTTTCAATAACCTTTTGTCGAATGCACTTAAGTATTGTAGGGACAAGGATCTAATCATAGTTTCGCTAGAGGAGAAGGAGCGTGATTTTGAATTATTGGTGAGCGACAATGGTCCCGGAATTCCCTTGGAGGATCAAAGCAGGATTTTCAACTGGTACTATCAGAGTGGCGAAAACGCTAAAGAGCAGGGTGACGGAATCGGACTGGCATTGACCAAAAGGCTGGTAGAAGATCACCAAGGCAATATCAATGTAGTCAGTACTCCGGGAAATGGCAGTACTTTTTCTATTGTAATTCCCAAAAAAGCCAATACGTTCGAAATGGTTTTGTCGGATAGGCCCGACAGTAATGAATGGATACCTGAGCAGGATCCCGTACAACTGGAATCTACAGTCAACTTCGATCTCAATGAAACCAAAGAAGTGCTTCTGATTATAGATGATAATCCTCAGATTCTTGAATACCTGAACTACTCACTCAGTGGAGAATATGATCTGATTTTTGCCAAGAATGGTCAGGAGGGACTTGAGAAAGCAACCCGGTTTATACCTGATCTGATTATATCAGATGTTATGATGCCGGAGAAAAACGGTATTGATTTGTGCGGAATTTTAAAAGAAAACCATAGTACCACCCATATTCCCGTGATTTTGCTTTCTGCCAAAGACAACACCGACAGTATCACTTTAGGCTTTGGAAAAGGCGCAGACGATTACATTACAAAACCTTTCAAAGGGGAGATTCTAAAATCCAGAATAAGAAACCTGCTGGATGCAAAAATCCGGATGCGCTCGTATTATCTCGGCAAAAGCATCCAAAGTACCGGACTGACCTCCACTGAGAAAAGTGCCATCAGCAAGGAAAAATCATTTTTGAAGGAGCTGGAAGGACATATCTTGGCAGGGATCTCCCAGCAGACAACCGATGTAGATACCATCTCCCAAGCCATGGGAATGAGCAGAACCTCACTTTTCAGAAAATTGAAAGCCCTTACCGGCCAAAATATCAACCAGTACGTACGCACCGTCAAAGTGGCAAAAGCCGCCTCCCTGATAAAAGAAGAGAATCTGGGGGTTGCCCAGGCAGCCTATGAAGTAGGTTTCACCAGCACAAAATATTTCAGAAAGCTATTTAAAGAGCAGTTCGGCTACCTTCCTTCAGAGGTGAATGAGGCAGAAAAGGAGTAGAAAGAAGAAATTTTATAAAGTATGGAACCGCTTTTGGATTAGTAATTAGAACTGATCTTAATAACCATATTCCATTTTCTCTCCGCTAAAAACTAACCATCAATTTTTTTAGACAGTTAGCATTTTACTATTAGAGAGGAAGGAAAACGAATCCATACCCAAATAACTAAAAAAAACAAAATCACCTTTTCACTCTTAATTTCAGTTTCTTTGGATTGATATTATTTCTTTTCCTCCTATATGATTTAAATGAGCTTTTAAGCTATAGATGTTGGATTTTTCAACTGAGAGGAGATGAAATCGTAGTAGCTTTCAGTAGCCGCATGTTTAAAAAGACTTTTCAACAATTCATGATTCCCTTCAAGAAACTCATGAAGCTTATCACGGATTTCAGGTTCCAAGTAGCATATAACATCTTCCCCAAACATCCCATTATTCACATTTGTAGCATCGAAAGTAAATTCAATAACCTTAAAATCAGCTATATAGCAAGACGCAATCCAAAGATATTTTGGCATACTATTTATAAGTCTGCTCAGAATTTCATCTCTGTCTAAATTTGAAGTTTTTAATCCATTTTTGAAATTTTCGCTATAATCTATTTGAATATTCCATACCAAATCAGCAACTATATTACCATTAAAAAAAAGTGTTAAAATTGTATCCAAACCAAGTACAATAACCTCAATATCTTCGTAAGAAATTCTAACTTTTGGATAAATCGGAACTACAATATTTGTAACATATGTAGGTGGCTTTCCAGAAGCAAACGTTGTCCAGGGAGTTTCAATTTCAAAATCATTTAAAAAATCAATCCTCGCAAATGGCCCCCACTGATCATCATGGGCATAAAATTTTTCAATATTGCTAGCAAGCCAACTAACATCAGTCGTTGGCGGTATTAATTTGGGAGCGGATTGTTTAAATCCTGAGACAGCAATAGCATGCAACCCATATCCGCCATTATTGGGAACACTGATTACAAAAATCAATGGAATACCAACTGGAGAATATGCATTTAAAATTTTTTTCATGTAGAGCCCCGTAATACAATTCCTTAGTATATTACCATGTATATCTCTAACCTGATAATCAGCCTGCTTAACTTCAGAAACTAAACCTGAATTAAAGATTGCCTGACAAATTTGAAGTAAATTTAGACCTTTATTAGGGAAGAGCCTGCTACCATCTGGGGAAACATTATCAGCATCTTTAGTTATCTGACTTGGTGACTTTAATACCGTATGAAAATCAATTGAAGCCTTATTTAACATCGACCAAATTGCTGTGGTCGCACAGGCTGCCAGCACACTATCTTGTTCTTGAAATGCCAGAGACGCAATTCTTACCTTGTTTCCAAATAAATGAATTTCATATTCTCGAACTCCCCAAAAGTTTCTGGATTCAAAAGCCATACCTGATTCATACGTCTTTAACACCGTATACCCTATGAATTTAGTGGGGATAGGCTTAACTACAACAAATCCCAAGTATTTGCTCCAAAACTCCTCATTTCTAGATTCATTTTCAGTTATAATTCCCTGGAATGTTTCAAGATCAAATTCATTAGAGAAAAAATGAACCCTATTACAAAACTTAGGGTATTTTTCGAAACAAAAAGCGTAGTAAGAGGCATAATCCTGAAGAAAATCTTTGCTAACATAATCTTCCTCAACAACTATAGTCCTAGCCTTTAACCCCCCATCACCTAAATATCCTTTAAAATAAATAAAGTGGTTTTTGCTAGAAACCACTTTAGAACTAGTAAAATCATTAGACAATACATTCAGAGAGATTCTCTTCTGTATAAGGTACAACTTTTGGCATCTAGTTTAATTTTAGAGCTGAACAACCATCCTAAGCCCTCTTTGGTCGACCTCTTTCTGTTTCAACACTTCAGCCTGCTTTTCCTTTGTTTCAGATATAATTCTACTAACAAAGGCATCTGCTTCCTGAAGTTTTTTAACCGCAAGGTTTGCTTCACGAGTTAGAATCTGAGAACCGCTTATCTTGTTCATAATTATGAATTTTTGCTGTTAGACACTATTACACGGGTATAAAAATCGTTTTAATATAGGAAATATTTCCATATGTTGTTCCCATTATTTCATCACACCACTTAGTAAGAATTTAAACGGGAATTTACTACTGAAAGATTTTCATACTTTATCAAAGTCAAAACCTGTACCATTTGGATAGAATTCACATCCCGTTTACCCCCCTAGAAAAATAAAGCCCTAACTTTTGATATACTAATGGTTAGGGCTTTTAAATGTAGAGAGGAAGGGATTCGAACCCTCGATACCTTGCAGTATACACGCTTTCCAAGCGTGCGCCTTCAGCCACTCGGCCACCTCTCTAGCTTGTTTTCCGACTCAATACCCCGAATCGGAGTGCAAAGAAAATTATTATTAATGCCGTTTCCAAATAATAGCGGAAAATAGCCGATGAAATTATGTTTAATCCGGACTATGCATTAGGATTTAAGCACTCATCTCCCCTGCCAATGGGACCTTCAGCTTCTCTATAATATCTGAATGGTTATTTTCTTGGCCTAGTAAAAACATCAGTTTAGTCACTGCGGCTTCGGTAGTCATATCTGTTCCGCTGATCACTCCCACATTCAGCAATTCCTTGCTGGTCTCATAGCGGCCCTGAATCACCCGTCCCCCATTACATTGGGACACATTTAGGATAATTATGCCTTTCTTAATCGCTTTCTGTAGCGAATTCATAAACCATTCTTCGCTGGGACTATTTCCCGAGCCGTAGGTTTCCAACACAATTGCCTTTAATCCTTTAATGTCAAGAATAGAATCTATTACATTTTGAGTAATTCCGGGGAATAGTTTGAGAATAAGCACATTGTTGTCAAGTGAATTTCTATTCACCAATTTTTTATGCGACTCCAAAGGCCGTATTGCCTGCGTATTATAATCAATCACAATTCCCGACTCTGCCAGAGGAGGGTAATTCTCAGATTCAAATGCATCAAAATGCACACTCTGTACTTTTTTGGAGCGATTGCCTCTTAGCAGAAGGTGATTAAAGAAAATACACACTTCTGGCACTATCGGCTCTCCATTGATCTTTGCTGTGGCGATTTCCAAGGAAGTCATTAGATTTTCACGTGCATCGGAGCGCATTGCAGAGATCGGCAGCTGCGCTCCTGTGAATATCACGGGTTTGTTTAGCCCCTGAAGCATATAGCTGAGCATAGAAGCCGAATACGCCATGGTATCTGTGCCATGAAGTACCACAAACCCATCATAGCTGTCGTAGTTTTCATAGATAATATAGGCCATGTCTTTCCAGTGGCTCATGGAGACATTGGAAGAATCAATCGGCTCCGGAAAGGATATTACCGTAATGGCTATATCCATGGTATAGAGAATGGGGATTTTCTCCAGAATCTGACCGAAGTTAAACGGTACAAGCGCACCGCTGTCATCGTAGGCCATCCCTAAGGTACCACCGGTATATATGATAAGCACCGAAGAGGTTTTGCTGGTGCGAAGTGCCGTATTTAATCGTACTATTTTATAATTCATGATCCAATTTCACTGAATAGGTTAAGGGCGTTTTGTTTTGTTTTGAGAGCTACTTCCTCCTTCGAAATCCCGAGATAATCTCCGATTTTTTCTGCAATAATCGGCAAATAAGCAGGAGAGTTCCTTTTCCCCCTAAATGGTACCGGAGCCAGGTATGGAGCGTCGGTTTCCAAAACCAAATGATCAAGGCTGATTTCGGGAATAACCTGATCCAACCCTCCGTTTTTGAAGGTCGCTACTCCACCGATCCCAAGTAGAAAGCCCATGCCAATAATCTGCCGGGCCTGATCTGCGGTTCCGGTAAAACAGTGAAATATTCCTCTCAATTTACCGTCATGCTCTTCATTCACTATCGCTATGGTCTCATCCATAGAAACTCTACAATGCAATACTATGGGCAGACCTCTCTGTTTAGCCCAATTGATCTGGATTTTCAAGGCTTCTTTTTGCTGCTCAAAAAATGTCTTATCCCAATACAAATCCAGTCCGATTTCTCCCACCGCTGCAAACTGTCGCTTATTCAGCCAGTCTTCCATAATCGCCAACTGCTCCTGAAAATCTTCCTTGACATCACAGGGGTGCAAACCCATCATGGGGATGCATAGTCCCGGATATTTCTCCTCGCAAGCCAACATTGCCTCTATCGTTTCCACGTCCACATTAGGCATGTAAACCCGCTCTATGCCCGCCTCTCTGATAGCCTGGATTACCTGATCCCTATCGGAATCAAACTTGGAAGAATAAATATGTGCGTGCGTCTCTATGTAGTTCATGGGTATATTCTGGATTTCCACTTTGTATTGGAAGGCCAAAAATAGTAAAGAATAGTAAGGACGGTAGTATGAAGATTATAAAAATCGAAAAGCAGAAGAGATAAGCCGTTGATTTTCACGCCTGCTTTACGGGAAAACAATCTTAAAAACATACCCTGCAGTAGCATTTTGATTAATCCCAATAGCAAGCCTATGGGCGGAAACAGTACTATCAAACCAATGAGACAAACAAAATAGCCAATCTGGAGTCCCAAAATCAACTTCCAATAAAAAGGCAAAGTCATCACCCCACCCATCCAGCGTTTTCGCTGATCCAGCAGATCCGGGAAACTTGCTTCGGGCTTTGTCATTGCCAGCATCCCCCTGCTCACTTTGTGGACGATGGTGAATCCTTCCCGCTGAATGGATCTGGAAATTTCAAGGTCTTCGGTGAGACAAAAAGGCAAGTTTTTAAAACCTCCTGATTGCTTATATGCCTCCCTGCTGATTACCATATTATTGCCAAGCCCGGTCGTCTGAATCCCCAGGTCAGTTGCCACTTTGACAAATCCCAAAGTCAGCCACCAGTCAATCTCTTGGAATTTCTCCATCCATCGATTTGCTTTCACCTGAGTTATCCCGATCACCAACCCCACATTTCCGGCAAATGCATCCACCCCTTCCCGGATCCAATCGGGACTTACCTCGCAATCTGCATCTGTAAAAAAGTAGTATTTACCTGTAGCCTTTTCTTCCAAAATAGCTAAAGCATTTGCCTTGCCGTTTTTATTAAACATCCCGCTTTGCGAAGTAACAATAGTTACTAATTGTCGATTTATTTCCCGGGCGCACCAATCCTTTAAGACCTCAGCAGTGCGGTCATTACTCTGATCATCCGCAAATAGAAATTGAATACTCTCAGATGGATAATCCAACAACTCGAAGGACCTTAATAGCTTATGAATATCTCTTTCCTCATTTCTGGCAGCTACGAGAACGGATACAAACGGAAGCTGTGCTGTCAGGTAATCCTTATGATTTTTCCAAAAAAGCTTAACACGAATTATCGCTACAATAAACTGAACCAGAATCAGCCCTACTATCCCGATGCAAAACCAGAATATCATAATACACCTGTTTTCCAGCCCATATGCTGAATATAATCAAGGTATGGAGGCAAAATCTTTGGTATAACTTCCTTGGTCTTCAGCTGATCATGAAATACCGCAATAGTGCCATCACTGGTGTATTTTTTAGCATTTTTCAAAATGCCTTCTGGTTTCATGCTTTGATCGTAGTCACCCGAAAGCATGCTCCACATCACAATCTGATGTAATTTGGAAACCTCCACAGCTTGGCTGGATTTAATCAATCCATAAGGCGGTCTAAACAACTTTGTTTTGAGGCCTAACAAATCGCCCAGCGCTTGATCACAACGCTCAATATTCTTAAAATAGGCAGAATTTTCAGTCTTCCATCCATTCAGATGGTTGAACGTATGGTTACCGAGTTTGTGGCCTTCACTGAGGATTTCGTGAGCAAGCTCAGGGTTCTTGCGCACATTATCTCCTACTACAAAAAAAGTGGCTTTCTGATTTCTTTTGGCCAGTTCTCCCAACACATAGTCTGTAACTCCGGGTACGGGACCGTCGTCAAAAGTCAGGTAAACGGTGTTTTCTCCAGCACCTTTAGCCCAAAGTCTTTTTGGGAAAAACCACTGAAAAAGAACAGGCACAGTATGTAAAATCATATCATTGAAACCTTAAACTCAACAGAGTCAGATCATCACGTAAGGGCACATTCTTCGAAAACTCATTGATTTTCTTCAAGAATTTTCGATGAAAATCATCCGGATCCAAGCTATAATGCTTATCTATAAATTTCTCCAGACGTTCCTCTCCGTATTCTTCTTCGAATGGGTTCATGGCTTCAGTCAGCCCATCGGTATAAAGATGGAGTGAAAAGTCTCCGAGGTGCTCACGCTTACCTATCTCCAAAAATGGAAGTTCATCAAAAGCCCCTAGTATAGTGGTTCCTGCATGGAGTCTCTCGCATTTCCCCGTTTCTCCCCTGCATAGCAACGGAGGATTATGCCCGGCATTTACATAGTTAAGTTCCCGGGTTCTAAAATTGAAATGTCCCAGAAAAAAAGTAATAAACCGCTCCCCATGTGTATTTTCATACAACGTGTAATTCAGCTGCTTTACGATCATTTCAAGATCCGCATCGCTACGCAAAAGTGTACGCAATGCTGCCTGAAAATTTGACATCAGCAAGGCTGCCGAAATCCCCTTGCCCGATACATCTGCTATACAGAAGTAAACTTCATCTTCGGATTTTCGGATAAGATCGTAATAATCTCCCCCCACCATACTATGTGGCAAGTAGGTCACCTTTGCCTTGAGTTCCGTCTCTATAGGAAGTTCCGCAGGGAAAAGCATCTGCTGTACCTGTGACGCAATAGCAACTTCCCTGTTTAATATTTCCTGCTCCAGCTGCTTTCTGGCAAAGCGCTTGTTCTCTAATGCCACCACCAGAATATTTGTCAATGCTTGGGTGAAATTCAGATCCAGTTCCAAACTTTGATCTTTTCTCCGCAAAAAGAGGATAGCAAGCATCTTATCCTTATGATAAACCGGCAGGTATGTTTCCAGTTCTTCAAAAGAATATTCTTCCTCCAATTCCAACCGAAGTTCCCCCGTGGATTTCTCATCCATCACCTGGTTTGCAGAGATCAACATCGGGACATTCCCCTTCACTCCGTGCGAAATTTTATTCTCAAAAGCCCCTTCCTTAGCTACATAGAGTATAAGAGATTTGATATTTAGATGCACTAAGCAAGTAAACTTGAAAATATTGAGTAAAACCGCTTCAGACTGATTTTCATTAATAGCCTGTGTGATCTCCAGCAGAGATTTCAGTTGCAGTTCCTTCCTTTGGAATTTATGTGTTTCTGTGGTCAATTTTAAAGTGTATTATGTGCCATGAGACCATTTTTTGTCGCCAAAAAATACAAGTCCTTACCTTCTTTCATGATGTCCACAGTTCCAAATCTCTCTGTGTCCGGATCGTTCAGACATTTGATATACCCTTGAGAGAAAAGAGATTGCAATGTTTTCAACAACAATTCCTCCTCCCAATCCAGGGTTTCTACAAGATACCCGTAGGGCTGGACGAAATAAAGCTCGTCCATCAAGTCAAATTCCTCTTCGTTCATGATTCAAATTTTCAGATTCTAAATTAACACTTCTCTAGTTCTCCCTGCCTTTCCACGTGAATTTTCCGTCCAATGTCCTTATCCCAACCCATAAGACATAGAACGGATGTACAAGCGAAGTCTTGAGTATAGAGATATTATTCTGTTTGCAGCCCAACACTTCTAAAATTCCACCTAAACTAATTTTTTCTGCCACTCCCTTTAAAAGCCAAACTACCCCAAAGGTCAGAATTCCTTTTCCTCCCAGAAAGATCAACGAAAAACTACCAATCCATATCAATTGAACAATAAACGCCCCTAGGGCGGATATAGCATGAGAAAGAGAAAAATGTGCTTTCCACTTACCTGCCCAGCGGATACGCTGGTTGATCAAATCCCGCCAAGTAAGCTCAGGATTTGTCTTGACCAAGCTCTCTGATGAAGACAGGTAGCCCGTCGCCCCCTGACCATAAAACTTATGGATTTTTTTCAAAAGAAATTCATCGTCTCCCGAAGCAAACTCATGATTCCCTTCGTATCCGCACACTTTCTCAAAAGCTTCTTTTCTATACGCCAAATTTGCCCCACTGCACATGAGTGGCTTATTTTTGGAAAAAGAGTAGCTAGTTATCAACAAGATACCCGCCCAATCCAAAGATTGGAATATATCCAAAAACCTGCCCTTGTCCTCTACCATCACAGCTGCCGCTACTAAGTGAATTTTAGTATCCTGAAATGGAGAAACCATTCTTTCAATCCATAATTCAGGAAAGAAACAATCAGCGTCAGAGCATAGGATGATTTCACCGGAGGCCATTTTTACACCGTATTCCACTGCCTTTTTCTTCCCGAAAGCCGGACTTTCAAGAATTTTCACATACCAAAGTTCCCCAAGCCCCTCTTTTAAAAGCTGTAATGATCCGTCCTCCGAGTGGTCATCTACCAGAAGTATTTCAAGTTGTGGATATCGGAGCTTCTTCAGATTTAAAATCAAACTCGGGATATTTTCCTTCTCATTCCGAAAAGGGATAAGGAGCGTAACATTTAGCCTAAATGACTGTGCTATAGAAGTATTCTGTTCTTTCACCCAAAACCTACTCATCCACCACAGTAATGTGAGGTAACTCAGAGACCAGATCAGATAAAAACTTAGCATGTTTTGGGCTAACTTGCGGAGGTGAGCAAAGAACAAGAAAAAGCCCCAAAGGAAAAAATCATCCTAGGTATAGATCCCGGCACCAACGTGATGGGTTATGGGGTGATTTTGACAGAGGGCAAAAAATACAAAATTCTCCAATATGGCGTAATTCATCTGAAAAAGTATGAATCGCACGAATTGAAACTCAAGAAAATTTTTGAACGAATTACCGGGATTTTAGAGGAATTTATGCCTGACTGCGTAGCCTTGGAAGCACCCTTTTTTGGAGTGAACGTGCAATCCATGCTCAAACTCGGCCGAGCCCAAGGGGTAGCGATGGCAGCAGCTTTGGCAAGAGACATACCGATCACTGAATACTCTCCCAAAAAAGTAAAACAGTCTGTAACCGGAAATGGAAACGCATCGAAAGAGCAAGTTGCTGCTATGCTTCAGACACTTTTCAATCTGACTGAGTTGCCAAAAATGCTGGATGCTACCGATGCATTGGCCGTAGCACTTTGCCATCATTTCCACGAAGGAAGAATTCAGACGAAAGGAAGAAATGCGGGGTGGAAATCATTTATAGAAGAAAATCCGGATCGGTTGAAAAAATAAATGAAGCTGCCCTATGGCTAATCTAGCTAAGGACAGCTCCTTTTGGTTTAGTGCTCATGAAGTACAAAATCACTTAGAAATCATATCCCAAAGATATTTTCAACACGTTATTCTTGACATTCACCTCGTAGTAATTAGCGCTCACAAGCCCGAGATCATAACTTACCTGAGCATTCAACCCCAGTGGTAAATTAGCACCAACGCCTACCACACCTGTTATATCATATTTTCTGATAGGATCAGTGGTCGTGATGCTACTTCCATCTACATATTCAAGTTTTCTGGAAACCAACAAAGAGGCTTGTGGGCCGGCAAAGACATTCAGGTAAGGCAGAAGATTAACACGAACCAGTGCTGGAATATCCACATAATTCAACCTTTCTTTATCCGCAGCCGGCGTACCTGTATCTCCAACCCGCTTGTGCCCTTTTTGGGAAAACTGAAGTCCGGGCTCTATTGCCAGAAATCCCAAATCTATTTTGTAATACGCCCCTGCATGAAATCCCGCAATAGCATCGGTTTCAAAATCAGTGAAATTTGCGCTACTGAAACCTGCCCGTACTCCAAATTGTGCCTGAGCTGCACCGAAGAAACCGAGCGCAAAGACTAGTACCAAAAGTTTTTTCATAAAATAGTAATTAATAGTGTGATAGGTTTATAGAATGTACTGATTTGAAGATCAAAAGCCAGGCTATTACCAATGCTCTGATGCGTCCTGATAGTCCTACTTTTAAATTAACTGAACAAAACTAAGACAGAATCATTATTTTAAGTTAATTACCGTAAATTTTTAGCAACGAATATATGGAAAATTTCTTAAGCCTGCTCAGCAAATTCCCTACTACAAGTGATGAAGCGAAGCGGGCTTTCGCAAGTCACCTTGATGAATTTGAAGTGGAAAAGGGTTTCCTGCTCGAAAAAGAAGGGCAAATAAGCAATTATCTGTATTTCGTAGCAGTGGGTTCGGCCAGAAGTTATTACATCCGCGAAAATAGGGACATCACAGTTTCTTTCACTTTGGACGAGGAATTTGTAACAGCGATGCACTCATTTATCACGCGAAAACCATCGTACGAAAACATTGAAACGATGGAAAAAAGCAAAATTTTCAAAATCTCCTATGAAAATCTCCAAGCCTGCTTCATTGACTTCCCGGAACTGGAGCGAGCCTACCGTATGATTTTGGAGCAGTATTATATCGTGCTCGAAGAGCAGCGCATCTTCACAAAATTCAAAACTGCCAAGGAAAGGTACCTCGAACTGATGCGATACCGGCCAAAGGTAATCCACAAGGCATCTGTAGGTCAGATCGCTTCTTTTTTGGATATGACTATCGAAACTCTTAGCAGGATAAGGGCTAGGATCTGACATCCACCTCGTGAAAATCCGCCGGTAAAGTATGCCTAAAATCAGGCTTCTTTCTCTTCTAAGTCACAATAAACATTTCAAGACCCACTTCCCTTAAACTGGTCCTCCTTATAAGAGAACAGCACGTTGAACGTAGTCAGTGAACCATAGGCTCTCGTTATGTATTGCTGAAGATGAACACGGTCCTCATCATCGAGTTTAGGATGGTTGTTGATATTTTGCTCCAATACACGGAGCTTTTCCCGTACCATCACGATTTTGTGAAAAAAAGTCGCCATCGGAATTTCCTTGGACTGCAATGTATCGTCATTAGGTTCGAAGACTACAGTACCACCCATCCATTTTCCTCCCAGAGGTACAATCGGAGCCCTTTCGGAAGTTTGAATCAAAGCCTCTCGAATTGCCTTTTCCACATCCTTCATCGTGAGCATGGGAAAATCCGGAACCTTTGCGTCATCCACTGCAAACCCTTCATAATCTCTTGCGAGCATTTTTACTTCTTCTGTTGCGTAAAAATAGATCTTATAATACGTCTCATCCAAGGATAGAATCATCCCGGTTCCGAATTTAGGATGAATCAATTTGCTTCCGGGAGCTAGTTCGCTTGCTTGTGCCATTTCTAAAAAAAAGAATTACACAGCCAAAATAAAGAATTTTACCAAAAAGGGAAGCCAATCAGCCCCCCTTTATTACACTAGTTTCTCAGTTCATTTATCTTCTGGGACCATTTCTGAGCCAGTTCCCACTCGTTGATCAAATAGTTACTTTTCTCCTCGTCATAGATTTCGACCTCCAAGGGTTTATTCTGCTCATTAAACTGATCTAGCACTAGCATCACCTTCTGAATGATTTGCCTCTTTTCTTTTCCTTCCTTCACTTCTCGGTATTGTCTGGCCGGCTTACAGAGCCGGATTTGCCCAAGGTCTATTTTCTGAACCGGATTATTCGTTTCCAGCAAATTCAGAAACAGCAGCTGGTTATTTTTCTGATCCAAGCCCATGCAATAAGCTTCGCGCCAGGTTTCAAAATCACTAATTTTTAGATGGTCTGCCCGCATCTCTGCCTTGAGCCGTTCTTTTAGCAGATTGCCTTTGCTCTTTTGTCTGAAATGATTAAGAATTAATGGTAGGCAAACCAGACCAGTCAATGCCACCGTTACGATTATTAATGTTAGTTCACTCATTTGTATGGATTGATAAAATGGAATATCATTCCTGCCTGGCTTATAAAAGCCAGAAGGATTTAGCAATGTCAAATTGAATTGCGCTCCGTTTTACCAGAAATAATGAAAAGGAAAGATGATTTTAGTGGTGGTTAAAGCCCCCAATACAGGAGTGTTTGAAAAAAATGGACTTAGCTTTTCATTACCGGAAAATCTAAAAGCAACTTTGTAAACAGCCGAAAAAAGGACCGGCCAATGCCCTGTTCCCCAGAGCATCTTTTGTTGGGATTCCCGGGAATTGATGCTATACCAATCAGGATTGACACAATGCAGGAATTCAGAGAAATTCGTATCACTCTTCGATACGCTGTAATGGCTGCTGTCAACTGCTTCACCGGCAACTACCCGGACACCCAAACCTGTAGCAGGCAAAACAACCCACAGCAGGAGATGGTAGAAAAGGTGAATAAGTGAATTAAGTTTTTTCATTCTATTTTACAAAAAGGGGGCTTTCCTCAATCTGAATCCAACACAAAAGTAAATGAATCTTTTGTTAATTTTGATGTATTCCATCACAACCCTATGTCTGTCACAGCCGAAAACGTACTTTTAATCAGCTCACTTTTATTGTTGGCAGGAGTTCTTGCCAGTAAGACTGCCGGCAAAACAGGCATTCCAATGCTCCTGATATTTTTGGGAGTAGGAATGCTGGCAGGATCAGATGGGATCGGGGGAATTCGGTTTGACAATCCTGCAATCGCCCAATTTCTGGGTATCATTGCCCTGACCTACATCCTCTATTCCGGTGGTCTAGACACCAAATGGCCAAGCATTAAGCCTGTTCTTAAGCCAGGTATATCGCTTTCCACATTGGGCGTTTTGATTACGAGTTTTTCGCTTGGTGGTTTTGTTTATCTGATTACGGAGCTCACTTTTCTGGAGAGTTTACTTCTTGGATCCATCGTATCTTCCACTGATGCGGCCGCAGTATTCTCTGTGTTACGGGCAAAAAGCATAGGGTTGAAAGGTAATCTACGGCCTCTTTTGGAGCTGGAAAGCGGAAGCAATGACCCTATGGCTTATTTCCTTACGGTTTCGGTTTTAGGGCTGATCACTCTGGAAACAGGATCAGTCGGGGAAATCATCCCCTTATTCCTCATTCAGATGATAGTAGGCGGTTTGTTGGGCTGGTTGTTTGGAAGGTTGACTGTCTTGCTGACCAATAAAGTCAAACTGGACTTTGAGGGGCTTTACCCAGTTATGCTTCTGGCACTGGTTCTCATCACTTACACAGTGGTGGATCTGCTGAAAGGCAATGGATTTCTAGCTGTTTATATCAGTGCTATCACCGTGGGGAATGGGAAAATGGCCCATAAAAAGAGTCTGATGAAGTTTTTTGACGGGATTGCATGGCTTATGCAAGTGATTATGTTCATAGCCTTGGGACTGTTGGTATTCCCAAAACAACTCATACCTATATCAGGAGTTGCCATCTTGGCGGCTTTATTTTTGATTTTTATCGCCCGGCCTCTAGGTGTATTTATTTCACTCTCTTTTTTCAAATTCAAGTTACGAGAAAAAACATTCATCTCTTGGGTTGGATTGAGGGGAGCCGTTCCTATCGTGTTTGCGACTTTACCATTGATCAAAAACATAGAAATGGCTTCCGTGATATTCCATATTGTCTTTTTCATTGTGCTTGCCTCAGTTGCTATCCAAGCCACCACGCTCCCCTTAGCGGCAAAGCTCCTGCATCTTTCCCTGCCTGCCTCGCTGAAAAAGCGCTCTATGCTCGATATTGAGCTTTCGGAGGATTTTAAAAATGCAATTCTGGAAATCCAGCTTCCTAAAGACAGTCCGATTAATGGAAAGAAAATCCTGGAACTTGGCTTCCCACACACTTCACTAATCGTGCTTGTAAAAAGAGATGGGAAATTCATCACACCGAGTGGTCAGACCACATTGGAAGACGGAGATGAACTAATGATTATGACTGAAAATGAAAGAGAAGAAGATCAGATAAAAAGGTTACTCGGGATTTAGTAAAAGTATATTTAGGCAATGGTCTTCCGAAGCGGGTATGAAGGTAAAAATCGTGAGCCGTGTAGGGAGGAAAGTGAAAGTGGTCAGTTTTAAAGTCGCAATTTTCAGTTTCAGACTTTAGTCGGAAAAACTGCCTGATGGCAACAGTCAGGCCTTCACCAAGTACGGTGACGAACGGTAATCTTTGCGTTCGCATCCAAAAAATTCCCGGAAAACCCAAGTCTTCAAAAATAGGTAGGAACGAATAAACCAAGTCTGGTTTCCAAAGAAGGAGGGCAACTGTGTTCTCTTCAAAAACCTCCTCAAGCTCTACTCGGTAGAAATAAGTTGACGGAGCCTGAATCATCGCTCCGCCAACACAAAAAATCAACCCACTGCCAGTGTAGATTCTTTTCTGGAAACCGCCGGTTTAGAAGGTTCCGAATCCGCATTTTTTGTTTTCATTTTCGCCCCTATCATTAGTGCGGAAACGGAAATAACCAGCCACAATGCATCAACCAAAAATATATCGGTCTGTCCATTTTTAAGTGTAATCCAAAGCCAGTTTCCTGAAATCACCCCACTCACGACAGGAACTGCAAGTCCGATGGTTCCCCCCAGAATCAGAGTAAACTTATTGGTAATGGCATTGCTTCGTATAAAGGTAAAAATGAGAGTCAATGCCAACCAAGACCAGAAGAACGTTTGAAAAATAAATCCCATACGATCCACGCCAGGATCTTGCAGGCCTACTTTGATCATCACAAATGTAAATGCCGTCACAGGAAACATGCTTAGGCATCCCGCTAGATAAAACCACACCAGCCATGCATTAAATTTTCGCTTTGCAGGCGAGACATGCTTCTTGTCCCTAGCTACAAGCCAGATCATTACTCCGGAGATAATCACAAAACAAGTCAATAGGCCAAGCGCAAAATAAACCAGCTTCAACCCCTTACCTCCAAAATCGCCAAAGTGCAATCTCAGAATCACAGCACGGGCTCCGTCGAGATACGAGACATCCTGAAAGGGGCTTTTTTCAGCTATAATTTCCCTATCCAACATACGATAAGTGATGCTCCCTGCACTGGCAAATTTTTTATTGTAGTCAGATTTCCCCGTAAACTGCACATGCATACCTTCATCCCCATAGTTAAAAATGCTCGCATTGTGCACATGAAATTCCGGCCATTTTTCTTTTGTCTCAGCAAGCAGGTCATTTACTGAAAACTCTCCTTCGAGAGGTTTTCCCACAAACTCAAATTTCGGTGGACTATAGCCAAAATCACTAAAGGCCTTCTCTTGATCTCCCTCATAAATATAATTGATGATCGCAGGAGACATGACTGTAAGCCCCACAATAACGTACACGCCTGTAAGTGCAAACATAAACTGGTATGGAAGACCTATGATCCCAAGTGCAGTATGTGCATCCGTCCAAAGGTTCTTGACACTGTTATTGGGACGGAAAATATAGAAGTTGCTGATAATTTTTTTCCAATGAACTATCACCCCTGTAATCACTGCGAAAAGAAAGAAAAAAGCGATAATTCCCGCCAGCATATAGCCTGACCTTCCGAAAAAATTCAGCTGCGCGAAGAAATGAAGTCTATAAAGAAATTCTCCGAACGAATACGATTCCTGATAATCATAAGTGTCCAGATTTTTTGTGTTCAAATAGAAGAAATTTCCACGACCACCACGCCCTCTCCCCTTCTCTCCTTCCTTAACTTCAGCACCTTTAGGTGCAGAAATGGTTACCCCCAGGCGTTGCTCATCATAATGCTGGTTAAAAGCAACGTCTGTCTTGGCGATTCCTTTTCGTGTCTCCAGTGTATCCAGCACAAGATCAAAGTCCATTTCCTGTAGCATCCATCCCTCAGAAATTGACTCATTCCGCTCCCAGCTGACAATTTCATCTCTGAAAAATGAGAAAGAACCGGCAAAGAAAATCACATACAATGCCACGCTGATAACAATCCCCGAGATGGTATGTGTATGAAATAAAATATTATAAATCCTGTTGCTCATAAGTTCCGATTAAATGACTGCCAAAGATTGGTTGAGGTAAACAATAGCTGAAAAGCACAGTGTGAGGAGAATGTATATCCCCCAGATTTTCCAGCCACTATCGGCAATAAATGCGATGATCATCAACGCCACCCACAGAAGGAACCCACCGAAAACCAGTGTAAACAGCACGGATACTTTATCCAGCCAAAAGGAAAGTGCTAGAAAGAAGGAAACAGTGACTGCATAACCTCCAATGAATCCAGCCGTAATGCGTGAGAACCTGTGTAGAAATGTGGGGGTTAAGTATTTTTTATTTGCAGGCATGATTAGATTATTTCAATTAACAACAGCAACACAAACCCGACGAAAAGCCAAGAAACATTCAGCTTCCAAATGGGAGAAATGAGCACCACCAAACTCCCCACCATCATCAGGATACACAGAAAAGTAAAGATCCCAGAACCCAATCCGAGATAGCCAATCGAAAAAAGCAGTGCAGCAATTAAGAAGCAGGAGCCTATAATTTTGGCTAGTCTTTCATTGGCTCCAAACCAATAAGACATCAGAGGTGGTCGATTGAGGATAGCTTTTTTGGAAGTTTGATAAAAAAACTCAAATCCAAAAAAGCAGAGTAAAATACTTAGTGTAATCATAGTACCAAAGGGTTAATAGTCAATTCAGTCTTTACTATACTATTTGCGACATATAAATTGCGTACGGTGCCAAAATGGCACCAGGAGAACCTAGCAAGGAAGGTCCCCCTGATGCATTAAAAATATTTATTGAAAAAGAAAAGCTCATAGTTCAAACAACAGATTTAAAAATGACCCAATCAATCGTCTTCAGTTAGTGTATTTCAATGGCTTGTGTAGCACATCTCCAGATAGCTTTCAAACCCGACGGATCATTTTCGGGAAGCTTTTCGGTATGGGTAGCTTCCGCGAAATAGACCCCCTTATTTGCCAGATCAAGACTAACTTTGCCTTTTTTGCCAGTCTTCAATTCCTGTGTTTCAGCATTGGGACCCAGCACCATCACATCTCCCTCGGCTAAAGGCTTCCCTTTGTAAAGCAGCTCATATTCTGAGGAATTAGCATTTTTGATCAGTGCAAGATCAGTATCCACTTTGGCTTTGGATTTTCCTTTTCCCACCCACACTTGCGCATAGGCATTAAACTGATAGGCAGTTTTACTATCGCCCGGATCGGCAGTATGGCTGATTTCCATTCTGTATTCTCCCTCTTCCTCAGGTAAAAATGTTCCTTCAAAATATTCAACTGTTGCGGTAGGCTCTAGTCTTGTTTTCTTACCGGATGGGCTGATTAGCCACAGTTCAAACTCCTTTACATCAGAATACCAATTGGCTACAGCCTCAATGGCGTTTTCATGATAGTCTGCATAATAGATCCGATAAGGATGCTCCTTGCCTTTTTCAGCATTGGAAGCGGTATGGATCCATAACGCGTGGGCCTGTACACTCACAATAAGCATCATAAGCATTAGTGTAAGGCAAAACGATTTCAAGGTTAGTATATTCATAGTTTGTTTTTTTAGCCCCAAAGGGTACTCAGGTTCACAAAGTTTTTATCACTGTTTAATCGTTCTCCTGCTTCTCCAGAAGCTGGAATTGTTAATTCTTCGGTCTCCCCTGCCTATCGTCAGGTGTCTTTTGTCATCGGTCGCATAGCACCCTACATCTTCCTAATCAATTCAATTAACTGCAACTGAGCATGGGCTTCAATCACATTCGCTTTGAGCCGATAAAACTCTTCCTCCAGCAGGGTAAACTGTACGTCCGGATGATAAGTCTCGATCACTACCCGATCCAGTCCATCAAAAAAGGGATACTTCTCAATTTCAAAATCCATACGCTCCAAATATCTTCGAAAAGCATCAAAATTGAGCTCGTCAAAACTGATCATTGCCTGCTTGAACATTAGTCCCATTCTGCAGCAATCGATGCATCGTGTAAAAACAAAATCATCGTTTTGATAGATTATTTCTGTTTGACAGGCAGACATAAGCGATTGGTTTTGGATAAAGATTTTAATTGGTGCCTGGGATAAGAGCGTTTGCCGGTTTAGTTTTCAAATGCAGCTAAATTCCCAGGACTTAGTTTTTTCAAGACATCTATTCTGCTACTTCCAGCTTGCTGATTGCAGTGATTCTACCTCCATCGACTTTCAAGCCTTCTGTGGCGGTGGCGGTATTCGCATTGAACTCATACACCCAACTGCCCAAGTCTGTGGTAATGCCGATGTAGGCAAGCCCGTCTTTTTCGGAGAAGTTATTCGTAGTCACATTGACGATGGAAGCTTCCCCGGGAGCACCTGTCACCCAACTGAAGGTTTTGTTATACACATCTGCTACTCCAAATCGATTTCCCACAGTATAAAGCCCCTTTTCTTTGTTCATCATTACGATGAATTTCCCGTTGCCCGCATAAGTCTTTGCCGTGACATAGTATCCATCAGCCAGTTCTTCCACATTGAAATAGTAAGACTGGTCAAATTCCAATTCTCCTTTTTTGATTCTGGTAAATGCCGAAGGAAGTGTAGAAGTCATAGTACCATTGGATGTCGCAACCGAAGCCGAAAATGCATAGGCATCTCCCTGCTCATCGACTTCAAGTCCAGAAAGGAAATATCTGCCTATAAAGCTGGTGCGGTCATCTTTGATCACCTTATTTAATTCCATACTTGGATAATCGAATACTGCGATCCAGGCACTGTCCGGATAGTTTGTGCCAAAGGAATCATTGCAACATGCTTTCATACTGAAGTAAGGAGCGAAAAGCTTATCTCCTACCTGAGTAATCCAAGTGAAAAATGCACGCTCCCCATTATTGGCAATTTCTTCTTGGTTCCACTTGCCATCTGCTACGATCTGAAGCTGATCGGCATTCATTCTATACCAGGAACCTACCGGGTCTGTAGTACTTCTTGAGATTTTTGCCATCACAATATCATCGTTCATCGGCCCAAAAGCCTGTACAGTCTCAGCCTGAAAGTCTGACAATTTCTCCAAAGCACCGCTGGAATTCAGTTCATAGGTAGTCACAGCTCCGGGGTTTCCCTGACCATAGAGCAGACTGAAAAACTTATTCTTGTGCGTTACATAATAGCGGTAAGTCCCGTCTTGTTCCACACCATTTCCCAGTGTACTCACAGTCCCTTCAGTCAGGCTTTCCGCCGTCAATAAATAATCGGCAACTCCATCAGAAGCCAGTGGTGTAGATGCAATTATGTATCTGCTCTCTGAAACAGGTGCCACAGGACCGGGATTAGGATCATCAGAATCACAGGCAGAGAAACCTATAGTCACGGCCGAGGCCAAAGCAAGCAAATAGTTAAAGTTGGTTTTCATGTGTTTAAATTTGATTTTTTATGGGCACATGGAATCTTTGACGATTTCATATGAATTGGTAAAGAATTAATAAATAAAGTATCTGATTTTGCCTGAGAAGTTCCTTCCCGGTTTCTGTAAGCTGAAATTGTCATAGAGTTTACTGTCAAGGATATTTCGGCATTCGGCTATAAGCTGTAGCCTGCCTTTTTTTCCTGTGGTATAGGTCACATTTACATCATGGGATAGCTGCTCCGGCACGTCAAACTTCTCGCTCCCCAGACTTGGCCAGTAGAGATAGAATGCATGGACATAAAGTAGATTGTACCCAAAATTGAGGTCATTCCCTTTGCCAAAGGCATCCTGAAGCATCACGCTCACATCTCCATTTCCGAAGAGATAGGGCATATTTGGCACCCGATCCCTGTAGACCAAACTTGGAATAGACTGACCTTCTTCGAATTCAGTATTATTGAGCAGGTTTTGGTAGGTGATATTTGCACCCGCGGACAAAAGATTCTTATACGTCCATCGGACTTCTCCCTCCACACCGATATTGGTCACGCTGTAGAGATTATCCATGACTTGCATGGCTTGGTTATTATTCAGACGGGGACGAATGAAATCTTTGGCATCTCGATAAAACCCATTTGCAGAAAGATCTATGCGATGGTTTGCGCTCAGCTGCTTCCAAATACTCAGCCCCACATTATAGTTGTAGCTTGTCTCGGGTTTTAGGCTTAGGTTGCCCTGCAGATTCACCATATCTCCGAAAAGCTCCTCGGGCTCAGGCAAACGGTAGCTTTTCTCAAAAGAAGCTTTTGTCTGAATATTTCCGGTGACAAAGTAAGATCCCGTCACTCCGAATCCCGGATAGGTAAAATTCTCCTGCTCATTGCGGTAAGCCACATCTCCATAATTCCCAGTGGGATTGTAAGACATGGCGAAATAGTTGGTTTGGTTGTAAATCTTAGTGAAAGCAGAGATACTGGCTTTTTCTTCCCAGTTGAGCTGATAACTTAACCCTGTGATGTTTTTCTGACTTTTACGTGGCTCTTCGTATCGGTCATTGTCTGGGCTAAGCGCATCGCTCCCTTCCCGATTAAAGCTGTTGAACACATTACTGATGGCGATGGTGTGAATCTTGCCAAAATTGTAATGTGCGTTTGCTGTAACAACCGCATTGTTATTATTAAACTTATAGAGCGTATAAGAACGCTCACCACCCGGCACATCGTATTCTCTATACTGTCTGAACCAATTGTACCGGCGGTTTACCGTGTCGATATTTTGCTCTGAGCCAAAATTGTAATTGGCATTCACGTTCACATCCAGTCCTTTGACAAAAAGATCTCTCTTCTGATATTTCAGGGTGGGCATAAGGATGGTTCCCCGGCGATGCCAATCACCAAAAACAGTTACCAATCGTGCTCCCGTCTGGACTTCCGAATAGTTTTTCCCGGCCGTGATACCTACCAAAAGTTTGTCCGCGTACTGTTTTCCCTGCACCCCCAACTGTGCGATCACAGTCTCATTATGGTAGGTATCATGAAACCTCCGTACACGCTGATCCGGGTAATATTTACCTGTCTCTATATCCGCAATGTCCACATCTACCCAATAATTATTGTCCGAATAATTCTGGAAGGCATTCAACTGAACAGTGAAACCGGATTTTGCCACAAAGGCAGTGTTGATAACGGTTCGGTGTGTATTGAAAGAGCCGTAGGAATACGATACATCCACGTAGTTTTTCTGCACATTCTTGGTGACAATATTTACGGCTCCACCAAGAGCATCTGCTCCCAGCCCAACCGGAACGACACCTTTGTATACTTCTATCCGCTCAGCAAGATTGATCGGGATATTATTTAGCTGGAAAGAGGAACCAAAATCGTCCATCGGAATTCCGTCTATGAAAAACTTCACCTGCTTTCCTGAAAAGCCATTCAGGGAAAAATTCATCCGCGAACCAACCCCACCGCTTTCTCTCACCCGCACACCGGAAACTCTGTCTAGCGCATGTCCCAAATCCAAATTAGTATGGTGAAGCTTACGAGCATCGAGCACCGTCACATTAAAAGCACGCTCCTCTACTTCCCGTAATTCTGACTTACCCAGAACGGTAAATTCTTCCAGGTCATTTGTGTCGTCTGCGAGTGCAATTTTCAGATTTAGAGATTCAGCACCAAGCATAACATTCTCAGAATGATCCTGAAAACCCATGAAAGAAAACTCAAGTATATAGGTGCTATTAGCCGAAAGATTAACAGAGAACTTGCCTTGATCATCAGAAAGCAGTCCTTTGGACACCGAAGAGATTCGGATCAAGACCCCGGGGATGGGATTGCCGCTTTTGTCTACGACAAGGCCACTAATCGTAGTATTTTGCTGCGCAAATGCCGTGTTAACGAAAAAAATGCACAAAAATACATGGAACAATATTTTACTATATTGCATCGCTTTTTAATTGGAGAATTAGGAAGTTTAGTACCAGAAGCCATACGGTTGCCGCCGTGTGGCTTCTTCTATTTGTTAGCAGTAAAGCTTCTGTCTATTATTATTTAGATTAATTTTAAATTAAGACAAATCTAAGCCATGGATGCTAGTCTGACAAAGAAATGATCAGATTTTTTGAGGTTTTTTGAAATTATTTTAAGGTAAGGTATGAGACATTAGAATCGAGATATTGGATTCTAGAATTTCAATGTAAGTCCAAGCGAAGTTGAGGGCATGTTACAAAGGCCATATCCACATGAAATCGAGCATGATGCGAGAGTCACACACAGGGACGGTTTAATGCATGCCAGATTCCATATGGCCGCTAAAAAACAATTACAAACAGATGAAAAAAACTTCGACTTCGCTAGCCATGACGGAATTCAAATAAGTACGCAAATGTTGTGTCCGTCAGAGCGGAGTCGAGGACTCTTCGATCCCGATAGCTATACGGGACACTCAGGGTGACCCAACTTTGCTTCTAAAATCACTTACCGTCATTATTCTTTTGTAAATCCTAAATTTTTCTTACTTAATCTGACCAAGGACAATTTTTCAGTCAATAACTACTCACTATTTACCACTTACAATGGCCTAAGCTTCCGTCAGTTTCAACATTTCTTTAGCCTGAGTGACAGGCTGCTTCTTAGCCTTATTTCTTCTCCCCCACCAGATCAAAAATCCAGTTATAGGTAAGGATGCAATTATTGCACTTAGGAAGAAAGCCAGAATTTTCCCCGGTAAACCCGCAATGGCTCCGACGTGTACATCATAATTCATCCGCATGATTTTCTCAGCTACAGTAGCCTCTTCAAACCGATTATAAAAATGTGCCACGGGAAGTTCTTCCAAGGTATTTTGGTCAAAGTATCGATAATCTGATTTCCAAAAAGTGGACGCATCAGGATTGGCATTGGCCGCGATCGCAGCTCCCTCGAACCCTGGAGGATGAACTTCTATCCAGTCAGCATTGGGATATTCCGCATTCATTTTCATCCACACCGCATCCAATGCAGGAATTTCTCCTTGATAAGTTTGAGTAGAATCTGAAATTGGATCGTAGTATTCCACAAACTTCTCACCACCGGATGCTGCGAAGAACACACCATCCCTAAACCATAAAAAGCCCCAAACAAGCCCTGTAACTGCAAAAACCAATGCAAAAGTCATTACATAAAACCCAAGTACTTTGTGCAAGTCATAGTTCTTTCTTCTCCATCTCGCAGACCATTTTATCTTTAAACTCTGCTTGAGATTCTTCTTTTTTGGCCACCAAAGAATAAGACCGGAAATCACCATAAAGAGAAACACTAAGGTAAAGCTGGCTACTACAGGCTGGCCAATTTCAGGAGGAAGCCAAAGGTAAAAATGTCCATCCAGAATAAATCTGAAAAAGTCTGCATACTCATCGTTTAACTTGAGCACTTCTCCTGTGTAAGGGTTGATATAGGCGATTTGATAGTGATCATGCCCTTCTCCATAGCTGAAGAATATAGCTTGTACACTCCTCTCTTTGGCCGGGTAAAGCACTGCATGAAGATGTCCATCCGGATAAGCCTCTTGGGCTATTTCACTGATTTGACTTGGAGGCAAAACTCTCCCTTCCTGCTGTTCAACGAAAAGGAATGGGTATGTCAAATCTTTGATTTCTGCCTGAAAGGCATAAACACATCCGGTAACAGCCACTATAAACACAACAAGCCCGGACGATAGTCCGAGCCAGAGGTGCAATTTATTCAGCGTTTTTTTTAGATTCATCAAAATCTATAATTGAGACTGAGCGATACGTTTCGAAGATTCTGGGGAGTCACTGTTGACCATCCTGAATAGTATTTCTGATCGGCCAGATTATTGACTTTCAAAGCTAAGAAATATTGGGATCCCGTGTATGAAAGGGACGCATTAAACACCTGATAAGAAGGGAGCGCAAATGTACCGATATTATCTCTATTCAAAGTCAAGTACTCACTGGCTGTATTGCCGCCAAAGCCAAGACCGAAACCTCTCAAAGCACCGGCGGAGAAATTATAACTTGCCCAGAAATTGAACAAACTCTCAGGTCCCGCTTCTTCCGGACGCATGCCCAAATAGCCGCTTTCAGGATAGTCTTTAGTCACTTCCGAATTATTATTGCTATAGCCAGCCACCAAATTCAGCCCCTCAACCGGACTTGCGATTACGCTCAATTCAAATCCCTTACTCACTACTTCTCCGCCTTGGATAGAATTATTCACGTTGTTAGGGTCAGTCATTACTCGATTACTTACTGTAATGTTGTAATAACTCGCAGTTGCAGTGATTTTATCACTTAAGACATTGGTTTTCACACCAAACTCGTACTGATTGGCCTGTTCAGGGTCAAAAGTAATGAATCTTGAATTGCTTCCGTCAACATCGGAGACAGTAGCCGGAGCCACATTGGAAAATCCGTTCATATAGTTCCCGAAAATGGAAATCTTATCTTTCACGGGCTGATAAACCACTCCGAATTTAGGAGAAACTGCCGTCTGTGTATTTTGCTCGCTATCGGCTCCCCATGCTTCGTTTTTGAAATTATCCACTCGTACACTGGCCATCACAGATAGCTGTGAAGTCAATTCAATCACATCAGAAACATAGGCACTTAGGACTCTGGTATTCCCTGTAGTATTTCCTTCGAAAGTATCTTTCAGCAATTCATCCACACCCGCTTGGGTCAAAACACCTGTATCATTGCCGTCAGACAGTGTGACTACACCATTTGCAACCCATCCGGTGCTGCTATTCATAATATCCTGATCGTAGTAATCCAATCCGACGATCAATTTATTCCGCATTGACCCCAGCAGAAAATCACCGATGAAATTTTGCTGAATATCAGTAGAAATCGTCTGTCCGTTTCTGTCAGAAATGAATCTGTAGAATGAATCTCCGTCACTTCCGTCAAACAGGTAGTGATAATAGCCGTCAGTTTTGGTAGAGCTTCTCGAAACTACCGTTTGAGAGGTCCAAGAATTTGAAAGCTTGTAGAAAGCCTGCGCCTGCAGTGCATAGGAATTATTGTTGATACTTAATTCATTCCCTGTAAAAGAACGTTTATAATTTCTTTCGAAGGGCTCAATGGAATCAAAAGTCAATGGGTTTGATCTATTCAGGAAAATCATCGGGGCATTTACCGAATTTGAGTTCAAAAACTCTGTGTTGATCAAGAAAGACAGGCGCTCACTTGCCTGAAATTTAAAAGAAGGCGCAATGAAAAATGAAGTCCTTCCCCCTGCATCCTGGAATGTATTGTTTTGCTGATAGGCAGTATTCACTCTCATGGAAGCATTCTCATTTAATGGAACATTCACATCACCCGTGATTCTGTTCAGTCCATTGTTACCTGTTATAAATCCTACTTCACCTTTGAACAGATCCCCCGGACGCTTAGTGGTAATATTGATCAGGCCGCCATATGAGATGACAGAACTCCCGAAGAGCGTTCCTGACGGCCCTTTGATTACATCTACAGTCTCTATATTCGCAGGATCCAGTCCGCCGTTATTCAGGCTTGGCATCCCGTTTACCATAGTCGGCTGTACCGCAAATCCTCTCATAGAGTAATATTCCGCTCCGTCTCCTCCCCGACCGGTAGACTCCCAAAGCCTGGTGATACCTGTTGCATTTTTCAGCGCATCATTCATATTGGTCACGACCTGCTCTTTGAGAAGTTTGGAAGAAACAGAATTGTAAACCTGCGGATTTTCCAAATCCTTGAGTGGAAGCTTGGCTATTGTGAAGTTGCTGTCTGAGTAAAAGCGATTGGAACTTATGTCTGTCACGATTACTTCATTCAAGTCGGTGGAGCTTTCTGTCAAAGTGAAATTTAGCGTCAGCACTTCCCCAGTCTCCAAAGAGACTTGTTTCTCCTGCTTCTCCACCCCCACGAATGAGGCGAAAACTGTATAAGTACCGGGCGCAAGATTTTTGATTTCAAAATTCCCTTTCCGGTCAGTAGTATTCCCTTTGGCCATACCTTTTATACCCACATTGACAAATTCCATAGGCTGATTGTCAGAGGTAGTGACTTGCCCCTTGATGCTTCCGGATTGGGCAATAGCACCTAGAATACTCAAGAGATATAGGTTTAAGAATAGTATAAATCTGCGATTCATAATTTGTTTGGTTTCAACTATTCTGCAAACCTATTACTTAGAACCATTCTAAACAATAGTTATTTAGAATTAATCTAATAAAAATTAATTCCAAAATATGTTTCCTCCTCTTTTTCAGCCATATGAAGCACAAAATAATCCAACGAATACATGTGATATCGGATCCAAAATGAATAAATTGAGGTAGAAATATTCTGATCCGATTTCATGAAAATCCTTCTCGGTTTTTAATAATGTGCATTTTTATTTCCCATAGCTTCACGTATTGGAAGGTGGAAGTGGCAAAATCATTTTTGAGCCTAAGGTTTTATGCGGAGCTTATGCCACTTCCAAATGCTGATTTAAAAATTCCTTAACACGACTTTTGAAGATAACTGCGCCTAAAGCGGCTTCTTTGCCAATTCATTTTCACTAAACCTCAATTTGATGCCCCCCTCCTTTAAATTCATTTTTGTAGCGCTATTTTATCTGGCTTTTTCCACCAATCTTATTGCGCAGCAATTTCTGCCTTCTGAATTTCCTGACCGCATTGTTCTCACCTGGTCGGAGAACCCTATGAACACGCAGTCCGTCACCTGGAGAACTTCCGCTTCAGTGACTGAATCAAAAGCTCAGTTAATTTTGGCTCCAAATTCCCCAATCTATCTTGAGCATGTTGAAACTTTGGATGCGTTTACAGAGTTTTTGGAGGTGGATAGCATACAGGCAAATTACCACTCAGTTACTTTTCGGGATCTTAAGCCGGCAACTACTTATGCCTATCGTGTGGGAGAGGAGGACACCTGGACAGAATGGATTCAATTCACCACCGCCCCTGAAAAAGGCTCGCCATTTTCCTTTATTTACTTCGGAGATGCCCAAAACAACCTGAAATCCCAGTGGTCAAGGATTATCCGACAGGCCTATTCCAACCTGCCTAAAGCTGCCTTTATGCTCCATGCCGGTGACCTGATAAATAGAACCCACTCAGATTCGGAATGGGGCGAGTGGAATTATGCAGGCTCCTTTATCAATGCCATGATTCCGAGTATAGCCACTCCGGGTAATCATGAATATAACAGGGATGAAGATGGCACCTTAATTCTTGATCATCACTGGAAAAAGCAATTTACATTTCCTGAGAACGGACCAAAGGGATTTGAAGAAACAGTGTACTATACAGATTACTCAGATTTGAAAATGATTTCGCTGAATTCCCAGGAGATTGTTTTAGACGAAAAATCCATGGAAACCCAAAGAATCTGGTTGGAAAACGTGCTGTCTCAAAACACAAAAAAGTGGACAATTATCACTTTTCATCACCCTATTTATTCCTCTGGAACCGGACGTGACAACAAGGAGTTTCGAGAGGTGTTCAAACCTATATTTGATAAATACAAAGTTGACTTGGTCCTACAGGGTCATGACCATTCCTATGGACGTGGAAGAAATCTGCCTTCGGGCGTAGCAAATCAGGATCCATCTGCCCAAGGGCCGGTATATGTGGTGTCCGTCAGTGGTCCCAAAATGTATAACCTCACTTTCGACAAGTGGATGGACCGCGCAGCTTCCAATACCCAGCTTTATCAGCTTATAAGTATCGAAGACGATCGTCTGAGCTACGGAGCATACACCGCTACCGGACAATTATACGATGCTTTTGACATCATCAAAGCCGAAGGAAAGCCGAAACAATTTATTGATAAAGCTGACAAAGCCATACAAGAAGCCGTTGAGCTGACTCCAGGATCTGACAAAAAAATGACTCCTGAGGAAATGGCCGAGTATATGCGAACCTATAAAAAGGGCAATTGATCACAAAAAACTCAAGTCAATAAATCTAACAACGGAGCGTTTCTGAGGTTTAAAAAGTAATCGCACAACTCATTCAAGCTGGCTTATTAATTGTCGCTTGATTAGCTTGCCTACTTGTCATTTACCAACATTATTTAAACGCTCGAATCTATTAAACGCTTTTTTGCAAAATTTTTAAAGGTTCTGGGTATCATACTCGCCGTAATTCTGGTGGTTGTTGGTACCTTGATCCTTTTTATCCGAAGCCCTTGGGGTCAGGGGATAATTGTGGATAAAGCTACCTCGTACGTTTCGGGAAAAACAGGCACTCAACTGTCCATAAAACGGCTATTTGTTACTTTTTCCGGCAATATTTACCTGGAAGATTTATACATGGAAGACATGCAGGGAGACACCTTGCTTTACTCCAAAAACATCGAAGCAGGAGTCGCTTTTGGCCCACTTCTTACTACTGGAGACATAAGTGTAACCAAACTAGAATGGGATGGATTAGTAGCCAGGGTGAGCAGAAGCGCCGACACCGGGAAATTTAACTTCAATTTTTTGATTGAGGCATTTGCTTCCCAATCTGAGGACTCTACCCAACCTGTAGATGCGGACACCACATCTTCATCCCCACCAAAAATCAAACTTTCCCCAATTTCTCTTCGCAATTTTGACCTCACCTATGTGGATGAAATAATGGGAATCGATGCTTCCATTATTCTTGGAGAATTAGAAGTGACCATACCTGGATTGGACTTGGATAAATACGAGTTTGACATTAAGAAAATAGCACTTCAAAACACCCATATCCAGTATCGGCAGACGAAGTCTTTCCCTCTATCGGAAGATTCTACCGAGGAAACGCCTATGCCAATCCTCAATGTAGATGAGCTCACACTTTCCAATGTTTCCGCCGATTACAACAATACACCAGATAATCAGAAAGCTCAGCTTCAAATCGGATATTTCCTTGTAGAATTGCCAGAAGCAAATCTACAAACCCAAACCATACATCTCGAAGCCCTAACCTTGGAAAAGTCTACAATTCTATATCATGATTTTTCTGATGTAAAGCCGACCGATGCTGATACAACAAGCAATCCTGCTCCATTTACATGGCCGGAATGGGTAGTAGAGGTAGACAACATATCCATTGACTCCACGGATATCGAATATAAATCCGCAGATGTCCCTATCAAAAAAGGACTCTTCAATCCTGAGGCAATTACCATTTCAAGCTTGACTTTTCGCGCAGAAGATATATATCTAGAAAATGAACAAGCAGGAGCAAATTTGCAGGAGTTTCATTTCAGAGAAGGAAGTGGATTTGAACTGAAAGAATTTCATTTTGACCTGGAGGCCGGAAACAGTTCAGCTCAACTGAAAAACCTTGTGCTAGCTACGAATCGCAGCACACTCGATGCAGGAGTATCGGTTGAGTATCCTTCAGTCCAAGCACTCATCGAAGATTATGAAAGCCTCAAGTTTGACCTCCAAATAAAAGAATCCAAGCTGGATATCCGGGACAGCTATTTCTTTGACCCGACACTTGCTCAGGACACACTTATCCATGAGCTGGCTCAAGCCCCTGTTTTACTTGACTTAATTGCACACGGAGATCTCAAATCAATCGATATCCCCAGTTTGAATCTTCACTGGGGAGAAAGCGACTTTAGCGCAAAAGGGAAGGTACAGAACCCTATGGACTTGGAGAATCTTACATTTGATTTCCCGGAAATAACCCTACTGGCCAATCGGGAAACACTGCTAAAGTTTGTCAAAGAGGAAGATTACGGTATCCAATTACCTAAGCAAATAGACTTGAAAGCAAATGCTAATGGAATGCTCGATGACCTCTTGGCAAGTCTGGATTTGGATACCGACATGGGAAATATTCTCCTTGACGCTGCTTATCAAAACAACGGACAGCTGGCTTTTGATGCGAATCTGAAAGTGAATCAGTTGCAGTTGGGAAATCTGATGAAACAACAGGATTTGGATACGTTGACATTTCAGATCATAGCGAAGGGCTCCGGATCCAGCCTAAATGACCTTAATGCAGAATTGACCTCCACATTTGAGCGGCTTCGTCTTTACGGCTCTGATTATTCAGGGTTAAAGCTGGATGGCAAATTAGTCGAAGGGGCCGGTGATCTACATGCTGGTTTGAACTCAGAATTCTTGGACTTTGACCTTCTGTCCGAAATGGATTTGGACTCAACCCACTCCACAGTAGACCTCGCCCTTGACCTGAAAGGTGCTGATTTCTATAAGCTTGGTCTGGCATCTAAAAGCTCTAGGGCAAAGTTAAAATTAGAAGCAGATTTTAGTGGAAACATGGAGGAGTTTGACCTTAATGCGTTCGTGAAAGACGCAGTTTTACTCTACGACGAGAAAAATTACGCCGTAGGTGAATTGACATTGGATGCAAATGTACGCGAGGATTCTACGAGCGTAGACATCGCCAGTAATTTATTAAATGGTTTTGTTCGCACCAACACTAACCCCACCGATCTTTCCACTGCTATTTTAGCTCATTTTCGCCACTATCTCGACAAGGCGGATTCCGCATATTTGCCAAATGACGGACATATCGTGATGAATATGGATTTAAAAATTGCCGATGACCCTTTGCTGAGTGAGGTGATCTTGCAAGGCCTGGAACAATTTGATTCGGCAAGGATTCAAGCCCATTACTATCAGGACATAGATTCCCTCACCGCTGACATTGACTTCCCATACATCAATTATTCCGGAACAGAGGTGGATAGCTTGGGATTACGCATTCGCTCCAATCAAGACGTACTCAGGATGTATGCAGGATTTCAGGAATTGACTTCCGGTCCCTTAAACATCGGCAAAACTTTCTTGACAGGTCAACTCGCCGATTCTAGGCTGTTTTTTGATTTTCATTCCTATGAAGAAGATGAAAGAACGTATCACGTATCTTCAGATATTGGATTGAACGGCGACACGATCAGCTATCACGTATCATCCATAGATCTGCTACTGAAGGGAGAGCAATGGAGTGTCCCAGAGAAGAATTTGGTCAAATATTCCGGAGAAAGCCTGGAGTTTAAAGACTTCAATTTCAGCAAGGGTAATCAGGAAATATCTTTTGTAAACAATGTAGAGGGATTTACTGATGAAAATGTCGCTATGTTATTCAAGGATTTCAGACTATCCACTATTACCAGCCTATTGAATCCGGAAGAAATCATAGCGGGAGGAAAAATGGACGGAAGATTAGTGGTGGAGAATCCCTTTGGTGCCACTGGCCTAATGGGCGAATTAAAAGTAGACAGCCTGAAAATAGTAAATGTACCACTGGGCAACCTATATCTGGAAGCGACGGCTAAAAGCATAGGTAATTATGTACTACAACTCGGACTAAAAGACGGGGGCTTTGACCTAGACCTAAATGGAGATTTTGTAGCTAATGAAGCCGGAGGGGATTTTGACATAAAACTTGACCTGAACAAGATCGAAATGGAAAAAATCGCTGCGCTCTCTCAGAACCAAATCCTGGATGCCACAGGACACCTCACCGGTATCATTACCTTGAATGGCAACACCAACGAACCCAGGTATGAAGGCGAGATTCAATTTCAGGAATCCTCTTTCGTTCCTGCCCAACTCAGTACAAAATACATACTCTCCAATGAAACACTTAAAGTAGACAACGAAGGAGTTTATTTTGATCAGTTCACTATCAGAGATACCGAGAACAACACCTTTGCTATTGACGGAACTGTGGGAACAGAAAGCTATCTCAACCCAACATTTGACTTGAAACTTACTGCTGACAACTTTATGGCGGTAAACTCCACTGATAAAGAAAATGAGCTAGTGTATGGCAAAGCAACTTTGGACGCAGATATCACTATTCGGGGAGATCTTGTACTACCCGTGGTAAAGGCCAGATTAGGAGTAAAAGACAATACCAATTTGACAGTAATTGTCCCCGAATCGGAACTTGAGTTTGTAGAGCGTCAGGGAATCGTTATATATGTCAATAAAGAAAATCCTGAGGATATACTGACAAGACAGACCGAGGAATCAACCAATGCTTTTGCAGGATTTGACATTAGAGCCTTGCTCAATGTTGACCCCAAAGCACTTTTCACCATTGTGATAGACCCTTCTACGGGTGACAACCTCCAGATTTCGGGGGATGCGGATCTCCAGATGGATATCAATCCAAATGGAAGGATCACACTCAGTGGGAGCTATGAAATCTCAGGCGGGCATTATGAAATGTCTCTATATAATCTTGTCAGCAGGAAATTCGACATCAATCCTGGAAGCAGAATAACCTGGAACGGAGACCCCATGGATGCCAACTTGGATATTCAGGCTATTTACGAGGTAGAAACAGGAGCTTCAGAACTGATGTCAGCGCAGCTCACCGGCAGTAATAATGAAACGCAAACCCAGTATAAGCAGCGCCTTCCTTTTTTGGTTTATTTAAATGTAAAAGGTCAATTGCTCAGGCCTGAAATCTCATTCAACCTTGACATGCCGGAGAATCAACGAGGAGCTATTGGAGGGAATGTATATTCACGAGTGTTGCAAATCAATGAGCAGGAAGATGAATTGAATAAGCAGGTGTTTTCACTCCTTGTTCTTAATAGATTTTTCCCGTCTTCAGGCAGTGATGGATCCAATGGAGGCGCAGAAGCCATTGCGAGAAACTCCGTGAGCCAAGTACTTTCCGACCAAATGAATGCACTTTCAAGCAAACTTTTTGGAGATAGCGGCTTCCAAGTTGGATTTGATGTGGACAGCTACCAAGATTATCAGTCCGGTGGTGCGCAGAACAGAACCGATCTGAATATCAATGCCCAACAGACACTTTTTGATGACCGCCTGGTCGTTCAGGTCGGCAGTCAGGTAGATCTGGAAGGCAGCTCACAAAGCTCAGAGCAGGCTAATTCTATTCTGGCCAACATCAGTTTTGAGTACTTGCTGACTGAAGATGGACGCTGGAGGGTACGGGCATTCCGAAAGAACCAATTTGAAAGTATTGTCGACGGACAGCTAGTAGTCACAGGCGGTGGTTTGATTTTTAATCGGGAGTTCAATGAATTCTCTGAGTTTTGGAGAGCTCCTATTGCACGGGAGGGTCAAAATCAAACGAACCCAATCGATACTTTGGAGAAAAAGAATCGGAAAAAAAACAAGAAGGCTAAAGAATCGGAGGAAAATGAAGATTAGAGGATTCATATCGGCTATTTATTTATTTCTACTTGCGGTGGTACTTAGTTGCAATGTGAAGAAGTATATTCCAGAAGATGAATACCTCTTCAAAGGAGCAGAGCTGGCAATACAAACTGAAGCTGATATTAAAGGACTGGATGCGATAGAAGAGGAACTGGCAGAATTACTCAGGCCTAAGCCAAATACCAAGATATTTGGAATGTATGTGGGGCTTTGGGCACATTACAAAGGCACTCAGGAAAAACCCGGTTTTATCAATCGCTTTTTGAATAAAAAAATAGGAGAAAAACCTGTCTATTTCAGTCAGGTCGTCCCGACCCGTACTGAAGAGCTCATACTAAACAGACTGGAAAACCGAGGGTTTTTCTATAGTACCACCAATGCAGAAGTCACCCGACAAGATAAATTTGCCAAAGTAGATTATACAGCAACGATTTCAGCTCCTTACCAATTGACGGAAGTAGAAGTATTACGGGACAGCTTGGAAATAGACAAAGAAATCATCTCTTTGATGAAAGAAACCTCACTTGATTCAGGAAGTCGATTTGACCTCAACACACTGAAATATGAAAGGACTAGAATTGATTCTGCGCTAAAAGAAAAAGGCTACTACAATTTCAACAGTGATTACCTCATATTCGAAGCCGACACTAATATTTCTGATAGTGCCCGACTCTTCAAGCTGTATCTTCGACTGAAATCAAATGTTCCCAAAAATGGCATCATTCCATACACGATTGACTCTATCAACGTCTTCCCCAATTATTCTATCAATGAGAATGGAGGGAAAATTGACACGGTAAATCTAGACGGTAAAAATTTTATTCAAGGAAATGATGTCTTCAAGCCACGACTATTAAACGATTACATACTTATCCAAAAAGATCAGCGCTACAATCCAAGACTCTCCCGACTCTCCAGCAACCGGCTTAGCTCTATTGGCAACTACAAGTTTGTCAATCTGCGCTATGAGGAATTGGAAAGGTCGGATTCGCTGGGACATCTTAAGGCCAATTTTTACTTATCCCCAATGACCAAACGCTCATTGAGAGCAGAATTACTCGCAGTTTCCAAGTCAAACAACTTTGCAGGCCCGGCATTGAATCTAGTTTATAGAAATCGAAACCTATTCAAAGGAGGGGAGACACTGAATCTCACAGGCAGAATAGGCTATGAATTTCAAGTTGCCGGCGGCGAAAACAGAAAAGGACTTCAATCGCTGGAACTAGGACTAAGTGCAGATTTGATTTTCCCACGTGTCATCTTCTTTGTTCCGATCAAAGAGAAATTCAGTTATTCTGTTCCCAAAACAAAAATGAGTATCAGTGCTGAATACCTAAGCCGCGGTGGACTTTATAATCTCAACTCGTTTTCTACCCGATATGGGTACTTCTGGAATGCCAACCAATTTGCCTATCATGAGATCAACCCTATCAGTCTAAGCGTGGTAAATCTATCCCAAACCTCAGCTGAGTTTGACCAAATTCTGGATAACAATCCTTTCTTAAAACGTAGTTTTGAACAAAACTTCATTGCAGGGATTAATTACACGTTCAATTATAACAAACTGAATGATAGATTTCGGACTCACGGATATTTCTTAGGCTTAGGGTTGGATTTTGCGGGAAACACGCTTCATCTGATAGATGATATCTTGGGACGCGATGACGGCAAATTTGTTGGCTTGGAATATGCACAATATGGAAAAGCAGATCTTGATCTAAGGTACCATCTGAACATCGACAAAAAACAAACCATTGCAACAAGGCTTTTCGCCGGAGTTGGTTTTCCTTTCGGCAATTCTCAGTCTTTGCCCTACATCAAGCAGTACTTTTCAGGAGGGCCAAACAGCATCAGAGCATTTCGTATCCGCTCTATTGGACCCGGTACCTATCGCCCGGAAAATTTTGATGTAAACTCTTTCTTTGACCAATCCGGTGACATTCGGATCGAGGGAAATATTGAATATAGATTCCCTATCGTTTCCTTGCTGAAAGGTGCTCTGTTTATGGATGCAGGAAACATCTGGCTGATGAATGAAAACGAGGCTCTCCCCGGAGGAAAATTCACATCTTCTTGGTGGAAGCAGTTAGCAGTAGGCACGGGCGTAGGCCTGAGGGTAGATATTCAGTTTTTTGTAATACGTTTTGATTTGGCTACGCCGGTACGTGTCCCTTACTTGGAGGAAGGCGAACGATGGGGAAACACCTTTGACATAGGAAGTAAAACATGGAGAAGGGAAAATCTGATTTTCAATTTCGCCATAGGCTACCCTTTCTAAGCAACTTCCTGCTCAGGGTTCATAGTGCCTGAATTTCAAATCCAATAATTGTAGGCTATCTTAGGATTACTTTTTCCATCCTAACTGATTCTAATGAAATCGAGCATGTCAAAGGTGACACACACGGGAACGATTATAATGTATGCGAGATTCCATATGACCACTGAAAAGAAAATTATAATCATATGAAATTCCCTTCTATCACCAAGCTACAGCAAGATGGAACAAATGCTGCATTCCGCTTCCCTTTGAGTTTACTTTTCGGCTTTCTAGCTACGGGCTTAGGATGTTGGATTATCGAAATGGAGCGGGTAGAAGATTTGAGGATGTTAAACCTCCTTTTGACTTTTACACTTGGCATTCCACTTTATTTTTGCATCGATATCCTTTCAGAAAGAAAAGAATTTAAGGCTTTGCAAAGACAATTTGCATGGATAATTGGATTACTTTTTTTAGGGTTAATTTATTTCAGTTTTCCTTCTGAGGAAACATTTACCAACACTAAGGTTCCCTACATTCGCTACTCCATTTTCAATCTGGCGATTCACTTAATGGTTGCCTTTCTCCCCTACTTTGGAAGTGAAAACCAGGAGGGTTTCTGGAACTACAACAAGAATCTATTCATCAGGCTAGTTCAAGGGATTTATTATTCAGGGGTGATTTTCACTGGAGTAAGTCTCGCTCTATTAGCTATAAACACACTTTTCGAAGTAAACATTCAAGGTGAGACATACGCTCAAATTTTTGCCATTACTTTCGGGATTTTCAATACATGGTTCTTTTTGGCAGGTATTCCAGAAACATTTGAAAATACACTTACACTTGACGAGTACCCAAAAGGATTAAAGGTCTTCACTCAATTCATCCTGATACCATTGCTTCTGATTTACCTCTGCATTCTATATTTCTACGGAGCCAAAATCATCATTTCAGGAGACTGGCCGAAAGGTATCGTGAGTTATATGATTATAGCTATTTCCGTACTGGGAATTTTTACCAATCTGCTTCTATATCCTTATCAGCAATGGAAAGAAAGTGATTGGATCAAGAGATTTCATAAAGGGTACTATATCTTTCTCATCCCTCTTATTGTTCTGCTTTTCTTTGCAATTGGGATCCGACTACAGGACTACGGCTTGACCGTGAACCGATACATTATCACTTTGATGGGAATTTGGCTAGGTTTTATTTCTATCTATTATTCTTTAGGTAAAAAGAACATTAAAATCATTCCTTTTTCTCTGGCTATTTTTATGATACTCTCTTCTTTTGGTCCATGGGGAATGTTTGGTTTGAGTGAATTGATGCAAAGAAAACGCCTTATCCGAATTTTGACGGAAAACAACATCTTGACTAATGACAAAATCCAAAATGAGGTCAAATGGATAATAGGAGAAAGAGGAAGTCTCAAACCTATTGGAGAATTGCGGACAAAATCACTACCCATCGGGGAACTCTACGAGGTAAATTCAATACTTGAATACCTAGAAGATTATCATGGGCTGGAAAAAGTTTACCCCTGGTTTGAGCAGGATATAGAAACATTGATAAAAAAAACTGAGGACAGCCTAGCTATTTCCTTTACTAATCCCAGCAAACTTCTCGTGGAGTCGATGAACTTGACTTATGTCCCATATTATGAGAGGTTAAATTCTTCAGACAAGTACAAAGAGCTGACGCTGATGGGAGAAAGTGATTTTCAATTAACAATATCCGGATTCGACTACATGCGCCACATTTCCGTAGGCCAATGGAGTACACACCAAAAAGCCTTTTCCGATCGAAAATATCATTTGGAAGTTGACAAAGACAACAAAACAAATCTCATTCTAAAATGGGCTGATGGCTCGATGAGTATTGATATTTCAACTTATTTAAAAGGCCTACTAAACTCATATACCAATGGATATCAGAATGTCCCTTCTGAGGAATTAATCATTTCCCGAAAGAAGGAAAGCCTTGAAATCAAAATACAAATCAGTTCAATAACGGTAGCTAACGCAGAAGGGAAATTAACACTCCAAAATCTGGATGGCTTCTTGTTAATCAGAGAAATTGAGAAGGAATAACCATGTGATTTTCCTTCCCAATTTCATTCTCAGTATATTGATAATTGGAAGTTCCTGTGAGAATTTCTTATTCTATTTCTTCCAAACCAAAATAAATTCCGATCTGAACTATGGCATTTATAGATTACTACAGCGTCTTGGGCATTGCCAAAAACGCAACGGCGGCGGACATCAAAAAGGCCTATCGAAAGCAAGCACGAAAATACCATCCCGACGTTAACCCAGATGATAAGGAAGCTGAGTTGAAATTCAAAGAAGTAAACGAAGCGAATGAAGTCCTCAGTGATCCGGAAAAGCGCAAAAAATACGATAAGTATGGACAGGACTGGAAGCAGGCAGATCAATTTGAACAGGCAGGAGCAACAAGTGGAAGACGACAACGCAGTCAAGGCTCTCAGGGATCCGGATTTGACGGAGGAAGTTTTAGCGAAGCGGATTATTCGGAATTCTTCGAATCGATGTTTGGGGGAGCTTCAGGAGGTTTTAGACAAGGAGGCCGAAGCGCCAAGTTCAAAGGCCAAGACTTCCATGCCGAACTGCAGCTCACGATTCATGATGCATACCAAACCCGTAAACAGGTTCTTACAGTCAATGGGGAAAATATCCGTCTGACAATCGCAGCAGGTATTGCTGATGGGCAGACTATCAAGATCAAAGGTAAAGGAGCTCCTGGGATCAACGGTGGCCCGAACGGGGATTTGTACATTAAGTTTATGATCAAAAACGACACAAAATTTGCCCGCGAGGGAGATAATTTGTATGCTACGGTAGAAGTAGATCTTTATACGGCTATGCTTGGCGGAGAGATCGTGGCAGATACTTTTGATGGAAAAGTGAAACTGAAAATCCCCCCTGAAACTCAAACTGGGACCAAGGTTCGACTGAAAGGAAAAGGATTTCCTGTCTATAAAAAAGAAGGTGAATTTGGTGATTTGATCCTCACCTACTCCATCAAAAACCCGACAAAGCTGACTGCAGAAGAGAAAAAGCTATTTGAAGAACTCCAAAAACTACGATAAAATGGCGCAGCAAAACTTAATACTTATAGAGACGCTCTGTACTCATTATGAAATTGAAGTGTCATTTGTGGATTCCCTGTATAGCATGGGCTTGATCGAAATTCATACCGTGGAACAGACCCGATTCATACCCGAGGAGAAAGTGGCAGATTTGGAAAAAATGATCCGAATTCATCAGGATCTCGAAGTCAACCCTGAAGGGATTGATGTGATATTAAACTTGCTGAATAAAGTAGATGAGTTGAAAAGCCAACTCGCAGCTGCCAAAAACCGACTCGACCGTTACGAATCAGATAACGAATAAACTAACTCCCAAAATCAACCATGAACACTAACTTCCACATCTGGAAAAACAACCGCTCCATTTATCACAAATTCCTTCAGCACAATTCTCTAGAGCAGCTCAATAAAATACCAGAAGGGTTCAATAATAACTTGATCTGGAATATAGGCCATGTGATCGCCGTTCAGCAGCGACTGGTGTATGGCTTATCAGGTCTCCCTATGAATATTAGTGATGGGCTATATCAAAAATACAAGCCAGGAACCAAACCCAAACTTGTCGAACCCATGGAAACAGTGAAGTTATTCAAAGACCTGTTGATTTCTCCTATCGATCAAACTATCAGAGATTTCGAATCCGGAAAATTTCAAAACTATAACGAATACACAACTTCCAAAGGATTTCATCTAGCTAGTGCCGCTGATGCGATTTCATTCAATAATTACCATGAAGCATTACACTTGGGCACAATGGTAAGTCTCTTAAAACTAATCTGAATCATAGCCATGAACCGGTCAATTCTTTTCTTATCTGCAATCTCTGCGTCTTTTGGTCTAGGATTCTTTTTCAATTCCTTAGTTGAAAAAAGACCGATACGAACACAGGAAAAACCAACGGGCACAGAGACCAGTTTGGGAGCATTCTCAATTAGCCTCAGTGTAAAAGATCTAGCTGCATCTCAAGAATTCTATGAAACTCTTGGCTTTTCTGATTTCGCCGGAGACATGAAGGCTAATTATCTAATTATGAAAAACGGTAATGCATTAATCGGTCTATTTGAGGGTATGTTTGAAGGCAATATGCTAACATTTAATCCGGGCTGGGATGAAAATGCACAGGAAATCAAAGAATTCCGGGATGTGAGGGTAATCCAAAATCATCTCAAGTCCAAGAACATTGAAATCATGAATGAAGCGGATGAAAGTAGTTCTGGACCCGCCAGCTTTTTGGTAAAAGACCCGGATGGAAATTTGATCTTGGTTGATCAACATCGCTAGTTTTTATGCAGTTCACATAGTAATCCCCTCCCAATGAATAAATCTACTATAGAAGAAATCCGCAAAAGATTCGATAATGATGTAGAACGGTTTTCCAACCTTGATACAGGACAGGTAGCGACTATCGATGCCAAAGTATCTCTGGAGCTAATCACTGAAGCAGCAAAGCGAATAGTCCCATATGCCATTTCTGTCCTAGACGTAGGGTGCGGAGCGGGGAACTATACGCTGATGATGCTATCTAAACTGCCTTCGCTAAACTGTGCCTTAGTAGACCTGAGCAGTAAAATGCTTGAAAAAGCCATGGAACGAGTCTCCGCAAAAACCAATGGAAATGTATCTGGCTTCAATGGAGATATTCGCGATATTATTCTTCCGGAGGAAAGTTTTGACATCATCCTAGCCGGAGCAGTTTTGCATCATTTACGTGATGATGAAGATTGGGAAAGTACCTTTGCAAAGCTCTTTAAGCTTCTCAAACCAGGAGGATGCCTGATGATTTCTGATTTGATCACTCAAGATACAGACATGCTTAATGAGTATACTTGGGAGTGCTATGGGGATTATCTTGAAAGCGTCGGTGGGAAGGAATACCGCAAAAAAGTGCTAACCTATGTGGCAAAGGAAGACTCTCCTCGATCCATGAACTACCAACTGGAACTGATGAAGAAAGTAGGCTTCAGTAAGGTGGAAATCCTGCACAAAAACATGTGCTTCGGAACTTTTGGCGGAACCAAAGAGAAGGCAGGTCACTGGGTTGAGTGAGGTAAGCGTGGTAAATCGGCCAGAATTTTAGAAATCTCATAGTTCTTTGTCCCATAGTGCACTCTCTCATTTTTGATACCCGTTGATCAAGTTTAGGGTAATTTAAATTCTCATTTTTTCTATCTTAGAAAAAGTACTGACTTTAACCCGGATTTTGGATTAGGTTTCGTTAAGAGACCATTAATTGCAATAAAATCAGGCTGTTTGGAGACTGGGTCCGCCGCGGCGGATATGGTGAAGTCGAAAATTGCAACGCAGTGACTGATTTTGAAGCAATTATTGGTCTCAATAACTTGTACGCCGTGACGTAGAAATGCTAATGCATAATGCGGGCTTAAACCCAACCCCATGAGTGAGCTGAAACTTTCTGGCCAAAACAGGCTAGTTTCCCTAGATGTATTCCGAGGCTTGACTATGTTTTTGCTGGTAGCAGAAGCCGCTTCGGTCTACCATACACTACTTGAAGCCAATCCCGAAGGAACATTCCTTCATAATTTTTTCATTCAATTCACCCATCATCCTTGGAACGGGCTTAGGTTCTGGGACTTGATTCAGCCTTTTTTCATGTTTATAGTTGGTGTAGCTATGCCATTTTCCTTGAATAAACGAATGGCAAAAGAAGGTGATAAAGGAAAAGTGACACAACATATATTCAAGAGATGCTTGCTGCTATTTCTATTCGGCACAGGTCTTCATTGTGTGTATGCCGGGGAATTGGTTTTCGAACTTTGGAATGTCTTGACTCAATTATCTTTCACCATTTTGATAACCTATTTCTTATTGGATAGCTCATGGAAAGTGCAATTAGGCATTTCGATAAGTTTGCTTGCGTTGACAGAAATCCTATATAGACTCTATAATCCTGAGGCTCCTTACGAGCATGGAACTAACTTTGGGAATTATATAGATCAGATCCTGATGGGGAAAATTAATGATGGTGGCTGGGTAGCCATCAACTGTATCCCGACTGCTGCACATACTATATGGGGAGCAATTTGTGGGAATATACTCTTATCCTCAACCTCTGGAAAAGAAAAGATCAAGGTCTTAGTACTGGCAGGTGTAGTTGCCTTGGCAATTGGATATGGACTTGAGCTATCGGGAATCACTCCTATCGTCAAACGGATCAGTACCTCAGCTTTTGCACTTGCTGCAGGCGGCTTGGCAATTCTGGCATTAACATTTTCCTACTGGCTAGTGGACGTCAAAAAGAAAAATTCATGGGTATTTCCATTTGTGATTGTCGGTATGAATTCCATTTTCATTTACCTTTTTGCAGAGGTGCTGGGACATCGCTGGTTATACGGATTTATCGGGATTTTCAGCGAGGGTATATTAGATGCGATTGGCATGGGAGAACCCTTCACTGCCGTAATTACTGCGTTTCTAACCTTGGGAACAATGTGGTATTTATGCAATTTTCTATATAAGAAGAAAATATTTTTCAGGATTTAAGAATCAATTACTATATCAATACAAAAGAATAGAAAAAAAAGTGTGATCCGGGAGACCGGATCACACTATGAACTTTAAAGCGCCCCAACTACACATTTAAAGTCCCTTCAATGGAATCATCCATTGTTTTTCCGGATATAGCACTGATCAAAATCTTAATCCCCGCTACCGTATTTCCATGCTTATTATCCCAATAATATCCACTGTCAGGGACGAATTGTATTACTGATATCCTAGGATCATTTTTCCCTTCGGTAAACCATGCTTTCACTGTAGGATCCCAAAGTTCTTCAATTTTCGCTTGGTCATAGGTAATTAGTGCATGACCGTTAAGCTCCAAAAAATCAGAGTGCGATGAACCTTGGAAATACAACGTTACATCTGTATCTGCTGCTATCTCCATGTTTTTCATACTGTCCTTTGCGCTAAGAAACCAGAGGTTTCCAGCTTCGTCAGTTTTTTGAACAGACATGGGACGTGATTTATGAGAATTATTCAGACTTGTAGAAGTCACAAAAAAGCAAGACCCCGATTTATCGATCAATTCTCGGATTTTATGTATTGCTTTGGCTCCGTCAAGGTTCTCTCTTGTATGCTCCTCCTGGTTTTTATTAATTGAGTCCATAATAAAGTTGGTTTGAAAATTCAGATGAAAACCCAGAATCCGGGTTCATCTCAAGTAGTGCAAACAGGTTGCCGAAGCTGAAACAAAAGTTAAAAAACTCATTACTTCCCAAAAATCGTGCTCAGGATGCGCTGTAAGAAGGTAAAGATATTTTTGTCGCTTTGCCCATAAATCCTACCACTTAAAAAGCGCAATATTTATCCCTAAATCGGGGAAATACATCCCTAGAAACATTCACAAAAACAAGCCAGTTCTAAAGCAGTAGGACTAACCAAAAAGATCAGAGCTAAGGTATCGATCGCCACGGTCACATGTAATGCAGACAATTAGGCCCTCACTTAAAGTCCCGGAAAGTTCTATGGCTGCATGAAGTGCTCCGCCACTGCTCATTCCGGCGAGTATACCTTCTTCTCTAGCCATTCTTCGCGTCATCTCAGTTGCCTGAGCCTCGCTTACATCGATGATTTGATCTACTCTGTTTGAATCAAATATCTTCGGCAGAAATTCCGGAGACCATCTTCTTATTCCTGGAATACTTGATCCATCGGTAGGTTGGGTCCCTACAATCTGAATAGCTGAATTCCGTTCTTTCAAATATTTGGAAACGCCCATAATAGTCCCTGTAGTCCCCATAGCCGAAACGAAATGAGTGATTTCCCCATCAGTATCTTCCCAGATTTCAGGCCCCGTGGTCTTATAATGCGCCAAGTAATTATCCGGGTTTGCAAACTGATCAAGCATCAAGTATCCCTCTTTGCTCATCTGCTCAGCGAGTGTTCTTGAATACTCTATCGTCTTAGCCGCCGGAGTCAAAATCACTTTTGCCCCATATGCTTCCATAGAAACAACCCGTTCCTTAGTGGAGTTATCAGGCATAATTAAGGTCATTTCCAATCCTAAAACTTTGGCTACCATGGCCAACGCAATACCTGTATTACCGCTGGTAGCTTCTACGAGCTTATCCCCAACCTTGATTTCCCCCCGATCCATTGCGCTCCTAAGCATATTATACGCCGCTCTGTCCTTCACACTTCCACCGGGATTCTGGCCTTCAAGTTTGCAAAAAATCTTGACCTTTGGATTTACAGGGATATGTTCTAACTGTACTAAAGGGGTATTTCCTATCAGTTCAAATAGCTTCATCGTGGTCGTTTTTGAAAATATACATATCGGTCACAGCTGAATCCGCATGGTACATTTGAGTTTGGTAATAGACTTTACTCTTCGGCGCAACACTTTTGGTAAGCCACACATTTCCTCCGATCACACTGCCCTTTCCGATAACTGTGCTTCCTCCGAGAATTGTCGCTCCGGAGTAGATCACCACTTCATCTTCAATTGTGGGATGTCTCTTATTATCCGCATCAGCCTTTTCCACACTCAATGCACCCAAAGTGACTCCCTGATAGATTTTTACATGGCTGCCGATTATAGTAGTTTCCCCTATCACAACACCCGTACCGTGATCTATGCAGAAATACTGGCCTATTGTAGCACCTGGATGGATATCGATCCCCGTGCGACTGTGAGCGAATTCCGTAATCATCCTGGGAATCAGTTTTACACCAAGAACATGCAGTGCGTGTGCAATTCTGTATGCCGCTATGGCGTAAAAACCGGGATAACTTCTAAGAATCTCCGTTCTCGATTTGGCTGCCGGATCGCCCGCAAACATCGCATCGACATCCTGATGGATCCAATCATACACTTGTTCAAGCTTTGAGAAAAAGACAGCTGATATCTTTGAGCCAACTCCGTTATGCAAATGTGGATTGCGCTCAAGGATTGAAGAAAGATTGGACTTTAAATCTGCAAGAGAAGCCTCTATTTGAGACTTATCGTTTATTCTCTCGACAGTATATTCCGGAAAAAGCAAACCAAGCACATCTTCAAAAAACTGCTGAATTGCTTTCGGGGATGGGCATGCTGAGCAATCCTGATGTGCTTTGTATAGTTTCGAAACAAAAGGCTCCATGAAAAAGGCGTTAGATGTATTTATAGCACAAAACCCACACGGATCACGTATGGTTCACCGTAGGGCGAACGAAGATTGTCATGCAATACATTATAAAGAAAGGTAAAGTTTGCCCCTCCTCTAGATCCAAAGGGAGCGAAATAGCCTCCTCCTAGAAACAAGGCATTTGACCAGATGCGCTCAAATTGCTCCGAGCGTCTATTAAAATTATCAAAATTGATAGACTCATATTCAGCATGAAGGAAAATATTGGGAAACACGTTGTATCTACTGAACAAACGCCCCCCGTAAGAGGAGGTCTGTCCACCTATAAATCTTTTGTCATTAAAATATTGATAAGTGATCCCTACTCCCGATGAAAACTTCGGAGTAATCATTACCCCTACTAATGGGGAAAAGTCTATTAATGTGACCGTTCCAAACTGCATTCCGAAATTGCCTCCATAGTACAAACGATCCTTGAATGCTATAGAATCTTCGGGGTAAATCTCCCGCTGGGCAAAGGAAGAAGTTTGAAACAAGGCAAATGCCAAGAAAAATAAGAGGAGATTTTTACTTTTTGACAATGACATAGAGGTCTTCAGTATTTTTCTTCATTAAGTACTTTTCACGTGCAAACTTCTCCAAGAGTTCAGGATTACTCATCAATTCCTCGCGTTCGGATTTGATTTTCTCCTTACGATTAAGATAAAATTCTTTTTGATCTTCGAGCTGCCCAAGTTTACTACTCAATTTTACTTGATTAACTATGTTATTAGAATCAATAAAAATCATCCATGCGAGAAAAAAGACTATCCCCAGAAAATAAAAACTCTTAGTGTACTTAAAATATTTGCTCATATCACATGACTATTAGTAGAACTCAAGGTACAAAAATGATGCAAAAAAAAAGACAGCCCGCCGAGGCGAGCTGTTTCTTTAATTTATAATTACCTATTGTTAAAACTTACCGTTAAATACAGCCGCGTCTCCCAATTGTTCTTCAATTCTAAGCAATTGATTGTATTTAGCCATACGGTCAGATCTTGAAGCAGAACCTGTTTTAATCTGTCCACAGTTCAGTGCTACAGCAAGATCAGCAATAGTAGAATCTTCAGTTTCGCCGGATCTGTGTGACATAACAGCCGTGAAACCTGCCTTGTGTGCAAGATTAACAGCGTTGATTGTTTCTGTCAACGTTCCAATTTGGTTTACTTTGATCAAGATAGAATTTGCAGACTTTTCTTCAATTCCTCTCTTAAGGAACTTCACATTTGTTACAAAAAGATCATCGCCTACTAACTGTACCTTATCGCCGATTTTGGCGGTAAGCATAGCCCAGCCTTCCCAATCTTCCTCTGCGCATCCATCCTCGATAGAATCGATAGGATATTTCTCAGTAAGTTCAGCCAAGTAAGCTACTTGCTCTTCTCTGCTTCTAGCTACTCCTGTAGCACCTTCAAATTTTGTATAGTCATATTTTCCGTCTACAAAGAACTCAGAGGCTGCACAATCCAATGCGATAGTTACATCGTCACCTGCTTTGTAGCCGGCTTTTGCGATAGCATCCAAAATACTTCCAAGAGCTTCTTCTGTACCCCCGGAGAAATTCGGAGCGAATCCACCTTCATCCCCTACTGCAGTACTAAGCCCTTTGTCATGAAGGATTTTCTTGAGGTTATGGAAGATCTCCGTTCCCATTCTCATTGCTTCTGAGAAAGTAGGAGCACCCACAGGGCGGATCATAAACTCTTGGAATGCGATAGGCGCATCAGAGTGAGAACCACCGTTGATGATATTCATCATTGGTACCGGAAGAGTATTGGCATTCACGCCCCCTATGTATCTGTAAAGCGGCTGATTTGACTCCATTGCCGCAGCTTTGGCTACTGCCAATGAAACACCAAGAATAGCATTAGCTCCTAGCTTACCTTTATTGGGTGTACCATCCAGATCAATCATAATCTGATCAATCGAGTTTTGCTCAAATACATCAAAGCCGACCAGCTCAGAAGCAATGATGTCATTTACATTTGCAACAGCCTTCATTACGCCTTTGCCCATGTATGCTCCTTTATCTCCGTCACGAAGCTCTACAGCTTCATTGATGCCTGTAGAAGCACCGCTGGGTACAGCTGCACGTCCAAAAGCTCCATTTTCGGTGTAAACATCTACTTCAATTGTTGGGTTTCCTCTAGAATCGAGAATTTGTCTTGCATGAATTGATTGAATCAACGTCATAGTTTTAAAAGGTTTAAGGGTATTAATTTTTATTGATTAAAGAAATAAAATCGTCAAACAGGTATCGGGAATCATGAGGGCCGGGAGAAGATTCCGGATGATATTGAACTGAAAATGCCGGCTTGTTTTTGAGTCTGATTCCCGCAACAGTACCATCATTCAGGTGAACATGGGTGATTTCAACCTCAGCGTTTTGTTCTGTATCCTCACGATTTATATTGAATCCATGATTCTGGGAGGTAATTTCACTTTTGCCTGTCAGGAGATTTTTAATAGGATGATTCAAACCTCGATGACCATGATGCATTTTGTAAGTAGATATACCGCAGGACTCGGCTAGTATCTGATGCCCAAGACAAATACCAAATACGGGCTTACCGGTTTCTAAAATATCCTTGGTAGTTTTTACAGCATATTCCATTACAGCAGGGTCCCCAGGACCGTTGGATAAAAAATAGGCGTTGGGAGCCCATTCTTCCATTTCAGCTAATGTAGCCTTGGCTGGAAACACTTTACAATACACACCACGATCTGCCAAGTTCCTAAGGATGTTCTTTTTGATACCAAAATCCACACAGGCAACTTTAATAGAAGCGTTTTCGTCCCCATAAAAATATGGCTCCTGCGTGCAAACTGTAGAGGAAAGTTCCAAACCATCCATATCCGGCACTTTATTCAGCTCGGCTTGTAAGCCCTCCAAATCATCTTGAAATTCAGAGCTGATGATCGCGTTCATAGCACCTTTTGAGCGTAGATGTCTAACGAGCTTCCTAGTATCAATATCTGCTATCCCGGTAATTCCATTCTTCACTAGATAATCTTGAAGAGAACCCGATGCATCGAGACGGGAGTAGACATCCGAAAAGGTATTGACTACAATACCACCGATGGTAGGATGATCGGACTCAACTTCTTCATCAATCACGCCATAATTACCGATGTGTGAAGTGGTAGTTACAATAATTTGGCCGGTATAGGATGGGTCCGTGTAGATTTCCTGATAGCCGGTCATACCGGTGTTGAAGCAAATCTCACCACCATTTGTACCGGGATTACCAATCAGGGAGCCATGAAAGACTGTCCCATCTGCCAAGAGTAAAGTTGCTTTTTGTTTGATCATTTTGCTAAATAATTGCCCAAAGTTAAATATTTATTGGGAAGGAAGATAAATGAAAAGGGTATAAAAAAAGGATTGAACAAATGTCCAATCCTTTCAATATCTTAAAGTCACTGATCACTTATTTGTTATCAGTTTCTTCTTCAACTGAGTCAGCGGAAGCTTCAGGAGCCTTAGGCTCTTCTGCAGTTTTAGCCTGAGCTTCTTCTTGTGTGGCCTCTGCTTTTGCAGTATCCTCAGAACCAGCCGATTTGCCAGAACCTCTACGAGATCTTCTGGTAGATTTCTTAGCCGGTTTCGCATCTTTCAACATCAATTCGTTGAAATCCACTAATTCGATGATACACATTTCGGCGTTATCACCTAATCTAAACCCAGTTTTAATAATTCTGGTATATCCACCCGGACGGGTAGCTACCTTAGAGATTACTTCACCGAAAAGTTCGATGATAGCTTCCTTATTTTTCAAATAAGCGAAAGCCATCCGTCTATTATGCGTAGTATCTTCTTTAGCTCTTGTCACCAGTGGCTCCAAATACTTCTTCAATTCTTTTGCCTTGGCAAGCGTGGTTGAGATACGCTTGTGAAGAATCAGCGAAGTTGCCATATTAGAAAGCATTGCTTTTCTATGAGCGGCCTTCCTTCCAAGGTGGTTAAATTTCTTACCGTGTCTCATTATTAGTTATTCTTCATCAAGTTTATACTTAGAAATATCCATCCCGAAGGTCAGGCTTTTTTCTTGGATAAGTTGCTCAAGTTCAGCTAGGGACTTCTTCCCAAAATTTCGGAATTTCATCATATCAGAAATCTCAAGTTTGGCAAGGTCACCCAAAGTCTTCACATCAGCAGCTTTAAGACAATTGAACGCTCTAACCGAAAGGTCAAGATCAGCCAATGAAGTCTTAAGAAGCTTCCTCATATGCAAGAACTCTTCGTCAATTGGTTCCGGCTCCGCTACTCCTGTTGAATCCAAAACCATAGTTTGGTCAGAGAACAACATAAAGTGCTGGATAAGGATTTTGGCAGATTCCTGAAGCGCTTTTTCCGGGTGGATAGAGCCGTCAGTGGAAACTTCCATGATCAACTTTTCGAAGTCAGTCTTCTGTTCTACACGCGTATTCTCAACGCTGTATTTCACATTTTTAATAGGAGTGAAAACTGCATCAATGGCGATAGTACCGAATATCTGCTCTTTTGGTTTGGATTCTTCAGCTGGTAGATACCCTCTTCCCTTTTCCATCGTCAATTCGATCTCAAAGTTCTTAGTCTCGTCAATATGACAGATTATCAACTCTGGATTCAAGATTTCGAAAGAAGAAGTGAACTTGGCAATGTCCCCTGCAGTGAAAACAGATTGATTTTTAATCTCTACAGTGATTTTTCCGTCAAATGCTTCGTGCACCTTCTTGAATCTCACTTGCTTTAGGTTCAAAATAATATCTGTAACGTCTTCAACTACACCTTCGATGGTCGAAAACTCATGCACTACACCGGGAATCTTGATAGCGGTGATGGCATAACCTTCCAAGGAAGAAAGCAAAATTCTTCTCAGGGCGTTACCGATTGTAACTCCATAGCCTTTTTCGAGTGGTTTGAAAGTGAATAAGCCATGAAAATCATCGGCCTTTTCCATCACCACTTTCTCGGGCATTTGAAATGCTAGTATGGACATATATCTCGTTCTTTTTTAAAAGCTGAAAATAGTAAAATATTACTTAGAGTATAGTTCGACAATGAGTTGCTCCTTGATATTCTCAGGAATATCATCTCTGCCCGGAACACTGACGAATTTGCCGGTCAATGAAGTACCATCCCACTCTAACCAGGAATATTTATTGGCACCTCTACCTGCTAAGCTACTAGTGATCGCTTCTAGAGATTTAGATCTTTCTCTCACAGAAACTACATCACCCGGCTTAAGAGTAAACGAAGGAATATTAACCACCTCACCGTTTACAAGCACATGCTTGTGGGAAACTAGTTGTCTAGCACCTCTTCTGGTAGGGGAAATTCCCAATCTATATACCGTGTTGTCCAATCTTGCTTCTAGAAGCTGAAGAAGGTTTTCCCCGGTGATTCCAGATTTTCTGGAAGCAATATCAAACATCTTCGCGAATTGTCTCTCCAATACTCCGTAGATGTATTTTGCTTTTTGCTTCTCAGCAAGCTGGATTGCGTATTCAGACTGCTTTTTTCTTCTACCCCTTCCATGCATGCCTGGAGGATAGTTTTTCTTTGCAAGTGCTTTGCTATGCCCCTCAATAGCTTCGCCAAATTTTCTGGCAATCTTTGATTTAGGACCTGTATATCTAGCCATTGTATTACAATTTTATGATTAAACTCTTCTACGCTTAGGAGGACGACAGCCATTGTGTGGCATTGGAGTCACATCGATGATCGTAGTCACGTCCAATCCTACATTTTGCAATGTTCTGATCGCTGATTCACGACCAGATCCCGGACCTTTTACAAACACTTCGATTTTTCTCAAACCTAAGTCATATGCTACCTGTCCACAGTTCTGTGCGGCCATCTGTGCTGCGTAAGGAGTATTTTTCTTAGAACCTCTGAAACCCATTTTACCGGCAGAAGCCCAAGATATTACTTGACCTGCATTGTTGGTAAGAGAGATAATGATGTTGTTGAAGGATGCTCTGATGTGAGCTTGACCTACAGCTTCTACCTTTACTACTCTTTTTTTACCTTTTGCTTTATCGTTTCTTTTCTGAGCCATAATCTAAATCAGGTTTTATTTAGTTGCCTTCTTCTTGTTAGCAACTGTTTTTCTCTTACCCTTCCTTGTTCTGGCGTTGTTCTTGGTATGTTGACCACGAACCGGAAGTCCTTTTCTGTGTCTCAAACCTCTATAGCAACCGATGTCTTGTAGTCGCTTGATGTTCAATTGGATCTCTGACTTTAATACACCTTCGGTTCTGAACTCTTCAGCAATAATATTACGGATAGCAGTCGACTCATCGTCATCCCACTCACCTGCTTTTTTATCGAAAGAGATACCGGCCTTGGTCAGGATAGCTTTGGCTGCACTTCTACCTATTCCGAAGATATAGGTAAGTCCGATTACGCCACGCTTATTGTCTGGTATGTCTACACCTGCAATTCTAGCCATAATTTAACCTTGTCTTTGTTTAAACTTAGGATTCTTCTTATTGATGACATACAATACCCCTTTTCTACGGATAAGTTTGCAGTCAGCACTTCTCTTTTTGATGGATGTTTTTACTTTCATCTCAGTCTTATTTATATCGATATACAATTCTGCCTTTACTTAAATCATAGGGAGACAGTTCCAATTTAACTCGATCACCAGGAAGGATCTTTATATAATTCATCCTCATCTTACCGGATATATGGGCGATCAGTTGATGTCCATTCTCCAGTTCCACTTTGAACATCGCATTAGACAATGCTTCCTTGATGGTACCGTCTTGCTCTATTGATGTTTGCTTGGCCATATTAGAATTTAAAATTCTCTTCTATGTATTTATGAGAGGTTAATACCTCTGTTCTGTCTTCAAATATCGCTACTGTGTGCTCATAATGTGCAGAAGGCTTCCTATCCGCTGTGCGAATAGTCCATCCATCACGCTCTTGGACAATATTCCGTGTTCCAAGATTGATCATGGGCTCGATAGCGATCACCATTCCATCTTTCAGTAAAGGGCCGCTTCCTTTCTTTCCGTAATTGGGAACTTCAGGTGACTCATGCAATTTTTTGCCCAAACCATGTCCGACAAGCTCTCTAACTACGGTGTAGCCCTTAGCTTCCACAAACTTCTGGATGGCATTACCTATATCACCTATTCTTTTCCCAAAGACAGCCTGCTCAATTCCAATGTAAAGAGAATCTTTGGTGGTCTTAAGTAATGCTTTAACAGCAGGAGAGACCTCACCAATAGGGTACGTATAAGCGGAATCGCTATGAAAACCTTGGTGAAAGACTCCACAATCTACTGAGATTATATCGCCATCTTTCAATTCATATTCACTGGGAAAACCATGTACTACTACTTCATTTACAGAAATACACAGTGAAGAAGGAAATCCATTGTAGCCCTTAAAAGAAGGCACTCCATTATGATCCCTGATAAACTCCTCAGCTATTTTGTCCAGAAAAGAGGTCTTTACCCCTTCCTTGATATGTTTCGCCACTTCCCCATGGGCTTTGGCTAGTATATCGGCACTTTCTTTTATTAACTTAACTTCATCAGAAGTCTTGTAATTGATCATCTTAGGCAACTTGGTAATTAGAAGGGTTATTCTTCACATTACCACTCTTCATCATGCCTTCGTAATGTCTCATTAACAAATAACTTTCGATCTGTCTCAAGGTATCCATTATCACACCTACCATGATAAGTAATGAGGTCCCTCCATAGAAATAAGAGAATTCTTGACCAACTCCCGCAATAACAGCTACAGCAGGAAGAATAGCAACAACTGATAATAAAATGGAGCCCGGCAATGTGATCTTGGAAATAATCCCATCAATGAATTCAGAGGTAGGAGCTCCCGGCTTGATACCAGGAACAAAACCACCGTTTCTTTTCATGTCCTCGGCTATCTGTTCCGGATTTACCGTAATAGCAGTATAGAAGAACGTAAATAGAATAATCAACACGGCAAACAATACATTGTACTGCCATGAGATAGGATTACTAAATGTTGCACCTATATAATTGGCTATCTCATTGTCCTGTGCCCAAATCTGCGCAATAAGAGCTGGGACAAACATCAGAGACTGTGCAAAGATAATTGGCATTACACCTGAAGCATTTACCTTGATCGGTATATACTGTCGCTGGCCGCCGTATACTTTACCTCCTACTACCTGCTTAGCATATTGTACCGGAATTCTCCTTGTCGCCTCAGTCAAAGCAATCACTCCTACTACAACAAAGAACAACACTGCAGCCTCGATAATCAGAAGTAACATACCTGAGGTGCCCTTCTCAAGACCCTCTGCGATAATCGCTCCGGGAAATCTGGATATGATACCGATCATAATGAGCATTGAGATACCGTTACCAATGCCTTTCTCTGTGATTTTCTCTCCCAACCACATACAGAACATAGTGCCTGCTGAAAGTAAAACCAAAGAACTAAACATAAATAGGGTCGAGCTAATCATCACCGCTCCAGTAGGTAATATGGTAGCAGAAACGTAGCCAATACCTTGCGCCACTGTAATCAGGATTGTCAAAACCCGAGTGATCTGATTGATTCTCTTTCTTCCAGATTCACCCTCTTTTTGCATTTTCTGAAAATATGGTACTCCGACAGTCAATAACTGCAACACAATGGAAGCAGATATATATGGCATAATACCTAGACCGAAGATAGATGCGTTACTGAACGCTCCACCGAGGAAAGTATCGATCAATCCAAAGATCCCCTCCGGGGCATCTCCTAAACGAGAAGGATCAACGCCTGGAAGAACTATGAATGACCCCAATCTGAATATGATCAGAAAACCGACCGTATTCATGATTCTAACTCTAAGATCTTCGATAGAGAAAATGTTCTTAACTGTCGAAATAAACTTTTTCATTAAATTAAATTGTGTTTACCGTTCCACCCAATTTCTCAATAGCTGCTACTGCAGTTGCTGAAAATTTATGGGCTGACACGTCTAATTTGGCCTTCAAATCACCTCCACCGAGGATTTTGATTTTATCATTCTTGGAGGCGATACCATGAGAAACCATAGCTTCCATGTTTACTACTTCAAGACTGTATTGCTCGGCAAGACCTTGCAATGTATCCAAATTTACCGGTTTGAACTCAATTCTGTTCAAGCTTTTGAAGCCAAATTTAGGAACTCTTCTCTGAAGTGGCATTTGACCGCCTTCAAAACCCAGTTTACTTTTGTATCCAGATCTTGATTTTGCTCCTTTGTGACCTCTTGTAGAAGTTCCACCTCTACCCGAACCTGTACCTCTACCAATTCTCTTGCGATTTTTGGTAGATCCTTCAGCTGGTGTTAATGTATGCAGTTTCATAATTAAGCTTCCTCCACTTTTACAAGGTGATTAACTTTATTTACCATACCTGCAATCTGAGGTGTATTCTCTACGACCACTGATTTGCTGATACGCCCTAGACCCAACGCAGTAATGGTTGCTTTCTGATCCTTAGGCCTCTTTATGGTACTTTTCGTTTGCGTGATTTTGATCTTAGCCATGATGATTATCCGTTAAATACTTTAGACATTTTAACGCCTCTCTGCTGTGAAACAGCGATAGCATCTCTTAGCTGAACCAACGCCTCAATAGTAGCTTTCACTACGTTGTGAGGATTGGATGATCCTTTGGATTTTGCCAATACGTCTGTAACGCCTGCACTCTCCAATACGGCACGCATTGCACCACCTGCAATAACGCCTGTACCTGCCGCTGCCGGTTTGATCAAAACAAATCCTCCACCGTATTTTCCAATCTGCTCATGAGGGATAGTACCCTTCAAAATTGGTACTTTCACCAAGTTTTTCTTTGCGTCTTCGATACCCTTAGTAATTGCATCTGTTACTTCATTGGCTTTACCCAATCCGTAACCTACAACACCTTGGCCATCTCCTACTACAACTATTGCTGAAAAAGAGAATCTTCTACCGCCTTTTACCACTTTGGCAACTCGGTTGATAGCTACTACTTTTTCCTTTAAATCTGTATCTGTCGCCCTGATAGGCTTTCTTCTTAGTTGAGACATAGCTTATTAAAATTTAAGGCCTCCTTCTCTGGCACCTTCTGCCAAAGCTTTCACGTTCCCATGATACAAGTAGCCATTTCTGTCAAATACTACGGAATCTACTCCGTTTGCAACAGCTCTTTCAGCAAGTTTTTTACCTACTTCTTTGGATACTGATACATTGGCGTTAGCCTTTGCTCCCAATTCTTTGGAGGAAGCCTGTGCCAAAGTCTGACCTTTAAGATCATCGATAAGCTGAGCGTATATGCCAGTATTACTTTTGAAAACTGACAAACGAGGTCTGGAATCAGTACCGGAAATCTTTCTTCTGATACCCTGCTTGATTCTAAGTCTTCTGGAATTCCTATTAAATGCCATAACCTATTATTTTTTAGCGGCAGTTTTACCAGCCTTACGTCTAACTTGTTCACCAACGAAGCGCACACCTTTTCCTTTGTAAGGTTCAACCTTACGAAGAGATCTGATTTTTGCAGCAACTTGTCCAATCAATTCTTTATCTATGGATTCTAAGGTAATGATTGGGTTTTTACCTTTTGCAGTTTCAGCTTTAACAGCCACCTCATCAGGAAGCGCCATAAAGATGTTGTGAGAGTAACCAAGATTCAATTCAAGAATCTGTCCTTGATTAGACGCCTTATAACCCACACCCACAAGCTCCAAATCCTTCTTATAGCCATCAGAGACACCTATCACCATATTGTTGATAAGTGATCTATAAAGACCGTGAATGGACTTATGCCTTTTGGAATCTGTAGGTCTAGTGACAACTATTTCGCTGCCTTCTACTTTCACTGTAATATCAGGATTTACATCCTGGGTCAGTGTACCCTTTGGACCTTTAACAGTCACAGTTCCATGAGCTGTAACGTCTACAGTAACACCGCCGGGTATATTTATTGGTTTTTTACCTATTCTAGACATGATAGTAAATTAGTATACGTAGCAAAGGACTTCTCCACCTACACCTTCAGTGCGGGCTTCCTTGTCTGTCATCACTCCCTTGGAAGTAGATACGATCGCTATACCAAGACCATTGATTACTCTTGGAAGCTCCGTATGCTTCACATATTTTCTCAAACCCGGCGTACTAACTCTCTTCAGGCTTACAATTGCATTTTGCTTGGTAACGGGATTGAATTTCAGAGCAATTTTGATAGATCCCTGAGGACCATTTTCTTCAAACTTGTAATTCTGAATGTATCCTTTGTCATGCAATACTTTTGTAATCTCCTTCTTGATATTAGAAGCGGGTATTTCAACGATTCGGTGAGAAGCCTTGATGGCATTTCTCAACCTCGTCAGATAATCAGCTATTGGATCAGTCATTGTATTTTATAGTCTAGCTACACCCATTTTGGGCGTGCAAAGTTACGAATTGATTTTTAGAATAAAAACTACTGTCGTTATTTTACCAGCTGGACTTAGTCACTCCAGGAATCTTGCCTGCTGAGGCCATTTCTCTGAAGGTTACCCTGTTGATACCGAACTTTCTCATATAGCCCTTAGGGCGACCGGTAAGTTTACATCTATTGTGAAGTCTTACCGGAGATGCGTTCTTAGGCAATTTATCAAGAGCTTCATAATCACCGGCTGCTTTCAGCGCGGCTCTTTTATCAGCATACTTGGCTACCAGACGCTCTCTTTTTCTCTCACGAGCTTTGATTGACTCTTTTGCCATGACTATTCTTCTTTAGTTTTTTTTACGAAAGGCATTCCGAAAGCCTTAAACAATTCTAAACTTTCTTCATCTGTTTTAGCAGAAGTTACGAAAGTAATGTCCATACCTGAAATTCTGTTGACTTTCTCAATGCTGATCTCTGGGAAGATAATTTGCTCCTGCACACCCAGTGTGTAGTTGCCTCTTCCGTCAAAACCTTTATCAGAGATGCCTTTGAAATCCCTTACACGCGGAAGTGCGATGGTGATCAAACGATCAAGAAATTCGTACATAGTCCGACCTCTTAAAGTCACCTTGGCTCCGATAGGCATTCCTTCTCTCAACTTAAAGTTGGAAACTGAAGTCTTTGCAATAGTCGAAACGGCTCTCTGACCTGTGATCAAAGAAAGTTCTTCTACACCTTGGTCAACCAATTTCTTGTCTGCTACAGCAGCACCGATACCTTTGTTGAGAACAATTTTCTCCAACTTAGGCACCTGCATTACTGAAGTGTACTGGAACTTCTCTTTCAAAGCAGGGACGATTTCGTCCACATACTTTTGCTTGATTCTTGGATTAGCCATTGATCACCTCCCCGGTTTTCTTAGAGTATCTTACTAATTTACCATTTTCGCCTTCTTTGCGACCTGTCCTGGTGGCTTCACCGGTTTTAGGATCTACAAGTTTCAGGTTACTGATATGGATAGAAGCTTCTTTCTTTTCGATGCCTCCCTGAGGCTTAGCTGCTGTAGGCTTCACGTGTTTGGTGATCATGTTGAGTCCCTCTACGATTGCTCTGCTTTTCAGCTTATCTACGGAAAGTACTTTTCCTGTTTTGCCCTTGTCATCACCAGCGATCACTTTTACAGTGTCACCGGTTTTGATATGAAGCTTTGTTTGCTTGTTCATTTTCTTTACCATGATTACAATACTTCAGGAGCCAATGAAACGATTTTCATAAACTGCTTCTCTCTCAACTCTCTGGCCACAGGGCCGAAGATACGAGTGCCTCTTGGCTCATCGTTGTTGTTCAATAACACAGCTGCGTTATCCTCGAATCGGATATAAGAACCGTCTTTTCTTCTTATTTCCTTACGGGTACGCACGATAACCGCTCTTGACACGGTACCTTTTTTCATGCTACTGGAAGATAGAGCCGATTTTACTGTCACTACGACTTTATCGCCGATGGAAGCATATCGCTTTTTGGTTCCTCCCAATACGCGGATTACCAATACCTCTTTGGCACCAGAGTTGTCCGCTACGCTTAGTCTTGATTCTTGCTGGATCATAATTACTTAGCCCTTTCAATAATTTCAACTACTCTCCAACGCTTGTTCTTACTCAGCGGACGAGTTTCGCTTATTTTCACGAGGTCACCTGGGTTACACTCGTTTTTCTCGTCATGAGCCATAAATTTGGTTGTTTTGGCAACAAACTTACCGTACATGGCGTGCTTTACGCGACGCTCTACTGCAACGGTAATGGACTTGTCCATTTTGTTACTTACCACCTTACCAACTCTTTCTTTTCGAAGATTTCTCTCTATCGTAGCCATATTCTTTTTGTTAGCTAGTTATTTGGCAGCCAATGCAGTCTTTAATCTTGCGATAAAGCGCTTGGTCTCGCGGATTCTGTTAGGATTCTCTATAGGAGAAATCGAGTGCGCAAACCTAAGTTTGGTTAGATTCTCCTGCTCAGCGACAAGTCGCTCGGCGATTTCACTTACTGAAAGTGAATTGATCTCTGTATTTTTCATAGTGCTTATAATTCAGCGTAATCTCTACGAACAACAAATCTGGTACTTACAGGTAGCTTTTGCTGTGCAAGTCTCAACGCCTCCTGAGCTGTCTCCAGGCTCACGCCTGTAGCTTCGAAAAGGATCGTTCCGGGCTTGATAACGGCCACCCAATACTCAGGAGCACCTTTACCTTTACCCATACGAACCTCAGCGGGCTTTTTAGTGATAGGCTTATCAGGGAAAATCCTGATCCAAACCTGTCCTTCTCTTTTCATTGCTCTCGTCATGGCGATACGAGCTGCCTCGATCTGACGGGATGTAATCCATCCTGGCTCAAGGGACTTGATGCCAAAGTTGCCAAAAGAAAGCGTATGCCCTCTTTGTGCAATGCCTTTGACACGGCCCTTTTGCATTTTCCTATATTTAGTTCTTTTTGGCTGTAACATGAGTTCTCACTTATGGGGTGAAAATTAGTTATTTCTTTTTCTTCGTCTTGGACCGTCATTTCTCTTAGGGCCTGCATTACGAGCACCTTTTGGCTCATTGGCAGCTCCCTGGTTTGGAGAAAGGTCTCTTTTACCGTACACTTCACCTTTGAAGATCCAAACTTTGATTCCGATCAATCCATAAACCGTAAGGGCTTCGGATAATGCATAATCAATATCTGCTCTCAATGTGTGAAGAGGAATTCTTCCTTCTTTGTACATTTCAGAACGGGCCATTTCGGCTCCGCCTAGACGTCCAGAAAGTTTAACTTTAATTCCTTCCGCTCCCACTCTCATGGATGCTGCGATAGCTTGCTTCATAGCTCTTCTAAAAGAAATTCTTGCTTGAAGCTGCTGAGCGATCGATTCACCTACCAATTTCGCATCTAACTCAGGACGCTTGATCTCGAAGATATTAATCTGAATATCCTTATTGGTAATATTCTTTAATTCTTCTTTCAGTTTATCTACTTCGGCTCCGCCTTTACCAATTACAACACCTGGACGGGCAGTATGAATCGTAAGAGTGATTCTCTTAAGCGTACGCTCGATAATCACTTTAGAAATACCCCCCTTAGGAATTCTGGCAAGGACGTACTTACGGATCTTCTGATCTTCATGCAGCTTTTCAGCAAAGTCTTTCCCACCATACCAGTTGGAATCCCAGCCTTTGACTACACCAAGTCTAAATCCTATTGGGTTGATCTTTTGTCCCATAGTCTGTTCTTAATTTGCCTTTTCGTTTGTTTCTACTACGTCAGCGGTAACTTCCTGATCATTGAATGAATCAACGATTAGAGTTACATGATTTGATCTTTTGCGGATTCTATGGCCTCTGCCTTGAGGAGCCGGTCTCAATCTCTTAAGAGATCTTCCTTCATCCACCATTACGGTTTTGATGAACAGATCAGCTTCTTCTAGCTTAGCGTCAGGATTCTTTGCTTGCCAGTTGGCTACAGCAGAAAGCAACAACTTTTCAAGTCTGATAGCTCCGTGATTCGGAGTAAACTTCAAAATGCTAAGTGCCAATCCTACTCTCTTGCCTCTGACAAGGTCAGCCACAAGGCGCATCTTACGCGGAGAGGTAGGGACATTATTTAATTTTGCTAATGCTTCCATGATTATCTCTTTCCTTTATCTTTTTTGGCAATGTGGCCTCTGAAATTTCTGGTAGGAGCAAATTCACCTAGCTTATGACCTACCATGTTGTCTGTTACAAATACCGGAATGAATTTATTTCCATTATGCACAGCGAAGGTATGTCCTACGAAATCCGGAGAAATCATTGATTTTCTTGACCAAGTCTTGATTACCGATTTCTTTCCCGATTCGTTCTGAGCATCCACTTTCTTCACAAGATGGTGCTCGATATAAGGACCTTTTTTTAATGAACGTGCCATAATTATTTAGATCTTTTACTTACGATGAACTTGTTTGAATACTTCTTAGGAGATCTTGTTTTCTTGCCTTTAGACAATAGACCTTTTCTGGATCTAGGATGTCCTCCGGAAGAACGACCTTCCCCACCACCCATAGGGTGATCCACCGGGTTCATCGCAACACCTCTTACACGAGGTCTTGACCCCAGCCATCTTTTACGGCCGGCTTTACCCAATACTACGTTCATGTGATCACCGTTAGATACTGTTCCAACAGTCGCCATGCACGTATTCAGTACAAGTCTCATCTCACCAGACGGAAGTTTTACAGTTACGTATTTCCCGTCACGGGCTACGATCTGTGCATAACCTCCGGCACTTCTTACCATTGCGGCACCTTTACCCGGCTTCAATTCCACACAGTGTACAATTGTACCCATAGGAATATTGACCACTGGCATCGCGTTGCCCACTTCTGGAGCAACTTGCTCACCGGAAATCACTGTCTGTCCCACTGACAAACCTTCCGGGGCGATAATGTAGGCCTTAGCTCCATCTGCATAATATAGTAGGGCGAGACGTGCCGTTCTGTTTGGATCATACTCAATAGCTTTAACTACTGCAGGTACACCGAACTTGTTTCTTTTGAAGTCTACAAGACGTAGTCTTCTCTTATGACCACCGCCGATATTGCGGACAGTCATTTTGCCTTCATTATTTCGTCCACCTGACTTCTTGATAGGAGCAAGAAGAGATTTTTCCGGCTTTGACTTGGTAATCTCGTCAAATGCGGGAGCTACTCTGAATCTTGTTCCTGGAGTTACAGGCTTCAACTTTTTAATTGCCATGATATAGATTCAATTAAATTTCTCCGTAAAAATCAATCACTTCACCATCGGCTACTTGCACGATTGCTTTCTTGAAAGCATTGGTAAAGCCTGAAACCACTTTAGCTTTGGTGTATCTTGACTTATGCTTTGCAGCATATCTGATGGTTCTCACTGAAACCACCTTCACACCAAACGTTTTCTCTACAGCATGTTTGATTTCCGGTTTCTTCGCGGTTTTTTCCACGATGAATCCATAAACGCCTCTTTCGTTCATGGCAGAAATCTTTTCTGTAATTAAAGGCTGCTTTAGAATATCCATTGTCTTATTTCGATAAAATGGTTTCCAACTTACTGATAGAACCCTCACAGATCACTAGGTGATCAGCGTTAAGAACTTGGTAAGTATTTACATCATTTACAGTCACAACTTTTGCCTTAGGCAAGTTTCTGCTGGAAAGGAATACGTTGGTATTTTCCTCAGGAAGTACCAATAACGTCTTCTTATCCCCTAGAGACAATCCATCAAGCAATGCCATGTAGCTTTTAGTTTTTGGAGCGTCAAATGAAATGCTTTCCAATACTGACAAGCTGTTATCTTTCACTTTATAAGCAAGTGCAGATTTTCTGGCAAGTTGTTTTACCTTTTTATTCAATTTGAAAGAATAGTCTCTCGGCTGTGGGCCGAACACTCTTCCCCCTCCTCGGAATAGCGGCGACTTGATAGATCCTGCACGAGCACTACCCGTGCCCTTTTGCTTTTTGATCTTACGAGTAGAACCTGCTATCTCATTTCTTTCTTTGGACTTGTGCGTTCCCTGTCTTTGGTTGGCCAAGTACTGCTTTACATCAAGGTAGATCGCATGATCGTTAGGTACGATTGCGAAGATCTCATCAGACAAGCTGATTTTTCTACCCGTGTCTTCTCCTTTTTGATTAATTACTGCTAATTCCATGGCTTACTTCTCTAGAATAACGTAAGAATTTTTAGGACCAGGTACAGATCCAGAAACCAATAATAGGTTTTTGTCAGCATAGATTTTCAACACTTTAAGGTTGACTACCTTTACTCTGTCTCCGCCCGTTCTACCAGCCATTCTCATTCCTTTGAATACTCTGGATGGCCAAGAACATGCACCAATTGAACCTGGATGCCTGCCTCTGTTGTGCTGACCGTGGGTTTGTCCACCCACACCAGCAAAACCGTGACGTTTTACTACACCCTGGAATCCTTTACCTTTTGAAGTCCCGATAGCATCTACGAAGTCACCTTCGATAAATACTTCACCAGCCTTCACAGTAGCCCCTAGATCTACCTGGCCATCAAACTCGACCCGGAAATCTCTGAACTCAACAACTTTATGCTTTGGTGTTGTACCGGCCTTCTTAAAATGACCGATCAATGGCTTTGGCGTATTTTTCTCTTTACGCTCACCATAAGCCAACTGCACTGCGTTGTACCCGTCTGTTTCAACGTTTTTTACTTGCGTCACTACACAAGGACCAGCTTCTATTAGCGTGCATGCGACATTACGTCCATCGGCACTGAAAATGCTAGTCATTCCTACTTTTCTACCTATTATACCAGACATCTTTTATTAAGATAATATAATAACCCACAAGCATTTACCTGCTGGGGCTCCTTTTAAAGGACTGCAAAGTTACTGAAATTAAATTCTGCAACAAATCCGAAATCCTAAATTTTAAATGTATTCCAAAATATTTCTGTGGAACTCAGGCATTTATCCAAGAAAAGTGCAGTTCCAGGCAACCGAGGAGGATAGCCTGAAGTGAGAAATGTAAAATTATAAGCCCTGCTCTACTTTAATACTATTTACCGTATCATAGTACCTTGACTTTTTACTCCTGATTCATGGTACTTGGTTCCCAACGCTTGACTCTTTGTTCTTGCCTCTTGACAATATTTGTCCAATCAAAAAAAGACCTGCTTTTCAGAGCAGGTCTTTTGTCTTTTAATCCAGTCCTATCAGACCTTGATCTCTACATCAACTCCACTTGGAAGCTCGATTTTCATCAAAGCATCCACTGTTTTGGAAGAGTTGGAATAGATGTCTACCAATCTCTTGTACGTACAAAGCTGGTATTGATCTCTAGCTTTTTTACTTACATGTGGAGACTTCAGCACTGTGAATTTCTCCTTCTTGGTAGGCAATGGAATTGGCCCTACTACTACTGCGCCAGTGGCTTTCACTGCCTTTACAATCTTCTCTGATGACTTATCCACCAGGCTGTGATCGTATGATTTTAGTTTTATTCTGATTTTCTGATTCATCGCAAATATTATTTAGTCCTTCTGACCTTTTACTGTAGCAATTACACCTTCGGCAATGTTGTTAGGCACTGTTTCATAGTGAGAGAATGTCAATGAAGCTGTTGCTCTACCAGAGGTGATTGTTCTAAGGTCAGTGATGTAACCAAACAACTCAGACAATGGTACTGAAGCTTTGATTACGGAAGAAGTACCTTTAGTATCCATTCCTTTCATCAAACCTCTTCTTCTGTTTAAGTCACCGGTGATTGGACCGGTATACTCATCAGGAGAAACTACATCCACTGCCATGATAGGCTCTAGTAATTGAGGCTTACATTTCTTCGCTGCATCTTTGAAGCCAAGTCTAGCTGCCAATTCGAAAGAAAGTGCATCTGAATCGACGTCGTGGAATGAACCATGGAACAATCGTACTTTCATTGACTCGATAGGATATCCTGCCAATGGTCCGTTCTTCATAGACTCAGCGAATCCTTTTTGGATTGAAGGAATAAATTCCTTAGGAATCACACCACCTACGATAGCATTCACAAAGTCAAGTCCCGGTTTGATTTCACCTGTTTCAGGATCAGGATCCCTAGGGCTAAGCTCGAATGAAATATCCGCAAATTTACCCTTACCACCTGTCTGCTTCTTGTAAACCTCTTTGTGTTCGACGGAACCAAACAAAGCCTCTTTGTAAGCAACCTGAGGAGCACCTTGGTTGATCTCAACCTTGAATTCTCTCTTCAGACGGTCAATGATGATATCCAAGTGAAGTTCACCCATACCTCTCAAGATAGTCTGGCCTGTTTCGTGGTCAGTATTTACTTGAAGTGTAGGATCTTCCTCTACCAGTTTGGCTATAGCCATACCCAGCTTGTCAACGTCAGCCTGAGTCTTAGGCTCGATAGCATAACCGATAACAGGCTCTGGGAATACCATGGATTCCAATACTACTTTACGCTTTTCGTCACAAAGTGTATCTCCGGTCTTGATATCCTTAAAGCCTACTACTGCACCAATATCTCCGGCTCTTAGGCTGTCAATTTGGTTTTGCTTGTTAGCATGCATTTGGAATACTCTTGAGATACGCTCTTTGTTACCGGAGCGGCTGTTGAATACATAAGAACCGGAATTCAAGATTCCGGAATAAGCTCTTACGAAACAAAGACGTCCTACGAATGGATCTGTAGCGATTTTAAAAGCAAGTCCCGCAAAAGGCTCAGTTTCGTCAGGGGAGATTCTTACATCTACTTCCTCGTCATCTATATCATGGGCAATGATATCGTCCTTGTCCATTGGAGAAGGAAGCAATTCCATTACCAGATCAAGCATAGTCTGTACACCTTTATTCTTGAATGAAGATCCACATACCATAGGTACGATCTTCATGTCAATCACCGCTTTTCTCAAAGCTGTAAGGATTTCCTGCTCTGTGATAGAATCAGAATCTTCAAAGAATTTCTCCATTAAAGACTCATCATAATCTGCAACCGCCTCCAGCAAATATTCTCTGTATTCAGCTACTTCGTCAAGCATATCTTCAGGAATTGGAACTTCTTCGAAAGTCATCCCGAAATCTTCCTCATTCCATACGATAGCCCGATTGTTGATCAAGTCAACAACTCCGCGGAATCTGTCTTCTGCACCGATTGGGAGTTGCAAAGGAACAGCGTGGCTGCCTAGCATTTCCTTCACCTGCTTACACACTTCCAGGAAGTTTGCACCGGCACGGTCCATTTTATTTACGAAGCCAATACGGGCAACTTTGTAGTTATCCGCAAGTCTCCAGTTTGTCTCTGACTGTGGCTCTACGCCATCTACAGCACTGAAAAGGAATACCAATCCATCGAGAACACGAAGTGATCTGTTTACTTCAACAGTAAAATCAACGTGACCGGGAGTATCGATGATGTTGATCTGGTATTTTTTCTCTCTGTAATTCCAAAAAACGGTAGTTGCAGCAGAAGTAATGGTAATGCCTCTTTCCTGCTCCTGAGCCATCCAGTCCATGGTGGCTGCTCCGTCGTGAACCTCACCTATTTTGTGAGATACGCCTGAATAAAAAAGTATTCGCTCTGTCGTAGTAGTCTTACCCGCATCAATGTGCGCAGCAATACCAATATTTCTGGTAAGTGTTAGATCTCTTTTAGCCATATTGATTAAAATCTAAAGTGAGAGAATGCTTTGTTGGCCTCAGCCATTCTGTGCGTATCATCTTTCTTCTTCACACCGGCACCTTCGCCTTTGGAAGCAGCGATAATTTCGCCGGCTAGTCTGTCCATCATTGTTTTCTCTCCTCTTTTTCTGGCATAGCTGATCATCCATTTCATTCCTAAGGCAATCTTTCTGTCAGGTCTGACTTCCATTGGAACCTGGAATGTAGCACCACCAACTCTACGACTCTTCACCTCTACGGATGGAGAAATATTGTTTAGCGCTTTTTTCCAAACTTCAAGACCATTCTCACCTACTTTGGATTCTACCTTTTCTACTGCGTCGTAGAAAATTCTGTAAGCAATACTCTTCTTCCCATCTACCATTAGATTGTTCACAAACCTAGTCACTAGGGTGTCGTTGAACTTTGGATCAGGAAGAATATATCTCTTCTTTGGTTTCGCTTTTCTCATTTTTTCTGATTGTTATATTATCTTTTCTTCGCCGGAGCAGCTGGAGCACCTTTTCCTGCCTTCGGTCTTTTAGCACCATACTTAGAGCGACCTTGCTTACGGTCTTTTACTCCTGCGGTATCTAGTGCACCACGGATGATGTGATATCTCACACCCGGTAGATCTTTCACACGACCACCCCTGATCAATACGATCGAGTGCTCTTGTAGATTGTGACCTTCTCCAGGAATGTAAGCATTCACTTCTTTTCCGTTTGTCAATCTCACCCTCGCCACTTTTCTCATTGCAGAGTTTGGCTTCTTAGGGGTTGTAGTGTATACTCTGGTACAAACTCCTCTTCGCTGTGGACATGCATCCAAAGCTCTTGATTTTGATTTGGTCTCCAGTGTAGTTCTACCTTTTCGTACTAACTGTTGAATAGTAGGCATTAACTGATAAAATTTAGTTTTCCCGTAAACTGTTAAATTTTGGACTGCAAAGGTAAACAAAGTAATAAGAGTAACAAAGCTAAGCAGTTATATTTTTGTTACGCCTCTCCCGGCGTACCGAAACTAATCGGAAACTGCGGCGCTCCTCCGGATTGATTAATCTTCCCAAAAGCAGCCTCGTATTTATCGATATTGTCTTTTAGCGCTGAAAGCAATCGCTTTGCGTGATCAGGAGTCACGATAATCCTTGACTTCACTTTCGCCTTCGGTACGCCCGGCATCAGGCGGATAAAGTCGATCACAAATTCCGAATTGGAATGTGCGATCATCGCCAAATTGGAATAAACGCCCTCTGCCACTTCTTCAGAAAGTTCTACATTGATCTGCTGATCTACTTTTTTGTTGTCGTCTTGCATGATTGATTTATTTTATATGGTTATCCAGAATGGTGCTAGTAACCTTTATACTTTGATTAATCGGTTGGAAGACCGAAGCGGCCTCAATGCCATTGTTTACCAAATCCTAAAATGCTTTAGTCTCTTTACCGGTAACAAAGAGGATAAGTATACTAAATTATCTATACTGATTTCAGTAGCCTTATTTCCTTTGTTTATCGAGTTGGTAAATCTAGCTACTGCGAAGATAAAAGAACTGTGTCCTCTGCGTAAAACTCTGCGTTCCCCGTGGTTGCTTAAGTTATTCATAAAAAAGGCCTGTCGTGAAACAGGCCTTTTAAATTAATTTATTAGAATATTACAGGATTGCTTCACTGGATCTTTTGCTAGATGTGCGCTCCATATTTTCCGAAAGTTTATCATACTCTTCCTGAGATCCCACAATGATCGGCTGCAATCTTCGCTGACCGGTACCGGCAGGAATCAAGTGCCCTACGATTACGTTCTCTTTCAGACCTTTGAGCTCATCCCGCTTCCCTCTGATCGCTGCTTCAGAAAGCACCTTGGTGGTCTCCTGGAAGGAAGCTGCAGAGATAAATGACTCAGTACCCAAAGATGCCGCCGTGATACCCTGTAGCGTAGGCTTAGAAACCGCAGTCTCTGCGTCACGTACCTGTACCAACTTAAGATCCTTACGCTTCAAGCTGGAATTCTCATCTCTCAATCTTCTTGCTGAGATAATCATTCCCGGCTTCAATGTAGAAGAATCACCTGCATCCATGACCACCTTACGGTCAAGAATATTATCATTCTCTTCTCTGAAAGCCCACTTGTCCACTACTTGGTTTTGTAGGAACCCAGTATCACCAGCATCAAGGATTTCAACTTTCTGCATCATCTGGCTTACAATCACCTCGATGTGCTTATCGTTGATTTTCACACCCTGAAGTCGGTAAACTTCCTGGATCTCATTCACCAAGTATTCTTGAACAGCAGTTGGTCCTTTAATAGCCAGGATATCATTAGGAGTGATCGCTCCATCAGAAAGTGGCTCACCGGCTCTGATAAAGTCATTCTCCTGAACCAAAATATGCTTAGACAAGGATACCATGTATTTCTTGATCACACCATCTTTGGATTCGATGATGATCTCTCTGTTACCTCTCTTGATACCGCCGTAAGTCACTACACCATCGATCTCAGAAACTACAGCCGGATTGGATGGGTTTCTTGCTTCGAATAGCTCGGTAACTCGTGGAAGACCACCGGTAATATCTCTTGTTTTACCTACAGACCTTGGTATTTTCACCAGGATCTGACCGGATCTTACCTTATCACCTGCGTCAATTGCCAAGTGGGCACCTACAGGGATATTGTATCCTTTAGACTCCTCGCCATAGTTTACTATGATAGCAGGGTTCTTGGTTCTATCTTTTGTATCGATGATTACTTTCTCACGGAAACCTGTCTGATCATCGGACACTTCCTTATAAGTAACACCTTCTACAATTGCCTCGAATTCAATCTTACCGTCAAACTCGGAAAGGATAACTGCATTGTATGGATCCCACTTACAAAGGGTCTGGCCCTTGGTAATCTTCTCACCATCTTTCACATTCACAATAGCGCCATAAGGAGCATGGTTAGACACTAATGTCTTGCCCGACTTAGGATCATTGATCTTGATTTCACCTGATCTACCCATGACAACTGTAATGTGTTCGCCATCTTTGTTGGTAGTCTCGATCAATCTTAATTCTTCATCGAATTCCACTACACCGTCGAACTTGGCAATCACACTGGCTTCAACAGCCATGTTTGATGCAGTACCACCTACGTGGAATGTTCTTAGTGTAAGCTGAGTACCCGGCTCACCGATAGACTGTGCTGCGATAACCCCTACCGATTCACCTTCCTGTACCATATGGCCGGTAGTCAGGTTTCTTCCATAGCACTTACCACAAACTCCTCTACGGGTTTCGCAAGTCAGTACAGATCTGATCTCCACTTCATCAATTCCTGCATCATCAATCAGCTTAGCTACTTCATCGTTAATCTGAAGACCTGATTCTACGATCAATTCATCCGTAAGAGGATGGAAAATATCGTGAACAGAAACACGTCCCAGGACTCTTTCAGAAAGAGGCTCAACGATCTCGTCATTGTCTCTCAATGGCTGTACAAGAAGTCCTCTCAAGCTACCACAGTCATCTTCAGTGACAATCATATCCTGAGCCACATCTACCAAACGTCTGGTTAGGTAACCCGCATCAGCAGTTTTCAATGCAGTATCTGCAAGACCTTTACGTGCACCGTGAGTGGAGATAAAGTACTCCAACACATCCAAGCCTTCTTTGAAGTTGGAAAGGATTGGGTTTTCGATGATCTCACCTACAGACCCCTGAAGGTTTTTCTGTGGCTTAGCCATCAAACCTCTCATACCACCCAACTGACGAATCTGTTCTCTGGAACCACGGGCTCCTGAGTGCATCATCATATAGATAGCATTGAATCCTTGCTTATCCTCTTCCATCTGCTTCATCAGATTATTAGTCAGATGAGAGTTGGTACGGGTCCAGATGTCAATTACTTGATTGTATCGTTCGTTATCGGTGATTAGCCCCATCAAGTAGTTGTTCCATACCTGGTCCACTTCTTCTTTGGCCTTATTAATCATCGGTTCTTTTTCTTCTGGGATAATTACATCATTCAACCCCATAGAAAGACCGCCTTTGTAGGCCATCTGGAATCCTAGGTGCTTGATATCATCCAAGAATTGAGCTGTACGTGCCATTCCACATACCTTAACCACCTTAGCAATAATCTGCTGTAGTTTTTTCTTGGTCAAAAGCTCGTTTACATAACCTACTTCTTTTGGAACAAATTGGTTGAAAATCAAACGGCCGGCTACGGTCTCGATGATCTCATCCTTGTATCCTCCATCTTCGGTTCTTACCTGCACTTTACATTTGATATTCGCATGCTTGGAGATTTTCTCTTCATTCAATGCAATAATCACCTCTTCAGTGCTGTAGAATGTCATTCCTTCACCGGCAACAATCTCCTCAGGAGTAGATCTCTTGCCCTTGGTCACGTAGTACAGACCCAACACCATATCCTGAGAAGGTACAGTAATCGGAGCTCCGTTGGCAGGGTTAAGAATGTTGTGCGAAGAAAGCATCAAAGTAGAAGCCTCCAAAATAGCCTCATGTCCAAGAGGAACGTGAACTGCCATCTGATCACCGTCAAAATCGGCGTTGAATGCAGTACATACCAATGGATGAAGCTGGATAGCTTTTCCTTCTATAAGTTTTGGCTGGAAAGCTTGAATACCCAGTCTGTGAAGTGTAGGAGCACGGTTAAGGAGCACAGGGTGTCCCTTAAGTACATTCTCCAAGATATCCCAAACCACAGGATCCTTACGATCCACGATTTTCTTAGCTGACTTTACTGTCTTCACAATACCTCTTTCGATCAGTTTTCTGATGATAAAAGGCTTAAAAAGTTCAGCTGCCATATTTTTAGGAAGACCACACTCGTGAAGCTTCAATTCAGGACCTACTACGATCACAGAACGACCGGAGTAATCCACACGCTTACCGAGCAAGTTTTGACGGAATCGGCCTTGCTTACCTTTCAACATATCAGAAAGGGACTTCAACGCACGGTTTCCATCAGATCTTACCGCATTTACTTTTCTGGAGTTATCGAATAGGGAATCCACAGCTTCCTGAAGCATTCTCTTTTCGTTTCTCAAAATCACCTCAGGAGCTTTGATATCGATCAAACGCTTCAGACGGTTGTTTCTGATGATAACTCTTCTATAAAGGTCATTCAGATCGGAAGTCGCAAAACGACCACCATCCAAAGGAACCAATGGACGCAATTCCGGTGGAATCACTGGAACCATACGAACGACCATCCACTCAGGTCGGTTTTCGATTCTGGTTCTAGCATCACGGAATGCTTCTACCACTTTAAGCCTCTTAAGTGCTTCTGCTTTTCTCTGCTGAGAAGTATCAGTAGCAGCTTGGTGACGAAGTGAGTATGAAAGGTCATCCAGATCAATTCTTGCCAATAGCATCTCCAATGCTTCAGCACCCATTTTGGCGATGAATTTATTGGGATCTTCATCGTCAAGCATATGGTTTTCCTTAGGAAGCTTGTCCATGATATCCAAGTATTCATCTTCAGTCAAGAAGTCTAAGTACTGAACTCCTTCTTCTGCTTTGATACCTGCCTGAACTACCGCATAACGCTCGTAATAGACAATCTGGTCAAGTTTCTTAGTCGGAAGACCAAGAAGGTAACCAATTTTGTTAGGAAGAGATTTGAAATACCAAATGTGGGCTACCGGTACTACCAGTTCGATGTGCCCCATTCGCTCTCTTCTCACTTTCTTCTCTGTAACCTCTACACCGCAGCGGTCACAGATAATACCTTTATACCTGATGCGCTTATACTTGCCACAATGACACTCCCAGTCTTTCACCGGGCCAAAGATTCGCTCACAGAACAATCCGCCCATTTCAGGCTTGTACGTTCTGTAATTGATAGTCTCTGGCTGGGTCACCTCACCGTTTGAACTGTCCAGAATAGATTCTGGGGAAGCCAAACTGATGGTGACTCTGGAAAAATCATTGCTAAGTTTTTTATTTTTTCTGAACGCCATAGTTTTTTGAAAGATATGTAAAGGGCTCTTACGAGCCCATTCGCTTTATTAATCTAGGGTAATTTCAAGAGCCAAACCTCTTAACTCATGAACCAATACATTGAATGATTCAGGAATATTAGGTTTTGGAAGGTTCTCACCCTTCACAATCGCTTCGTAAGCTTTTGCTCTACCGATTACGTCATCAGACTTCACTGTCAGAATTTCCTGAAGTACGTGTGATGCACCAAATGCTTCCAGTGCCCAAACTTCCATCTCTCCGAAACGCTGGCCACCAAACTGAGCTTTACCGCCCAATGGCTGCTGTGTAATCAAGGAGTATGGTCCGATGGAACGTGCGTGCATCTTATCATCTACTAAGTGACCAAGTTTCAGCATGTATGCGATACCTACTGTGATTGGCTGATCGAATTTCACACCCGAAAGACCATCGTATAGATAAGTACGCCCGTAAGCCGGTAACCCTGCCAATTCCAATTCGTGAGCTACTTCTTCCATAGAAGCACCATCAAAGATTGGTGTAGCATATTTTTTATCAAGTACCTGACCAGCCCATGCTAGCACAGTTTCGAAAATCTGCCCGATGTTCATACGGGAAGGTACACCTAGTGGATTCAATACAATATCCATTGGAGTTCCATCCTCGAGGAATGGCATGTCTTCGTCTCTTACTATTCTTGCTACGATACCTTTGTTACCGTGACGACCTGCCATCTTATCACCCACTTTCAGCTTACGCTTCTTGGCGATGTAAACTTTGGCAAGTTGAACGATACCTGCAGGAAGTTCGTCTCCTACTTCAAGTGTAAATCTTTCTCTCTTGAAGGTACCCGCAATCTCATTTCTAGAATTGATGAAGTTTTTCACCAACTGAGAAATCAACTCATTGGTATGAGGGTCATTTGTCCAGTCATCAAGGACTATATCGGAAATTAGGTTAGCTTCTTCAGGCACATTGTAATTGCTCTCATCTCTGTAAGGGTTCTTAGCAGGGAAAAGATTGTTTTCAATGTTTTTTGCATTGAATTTCTGGCCTTTGGTGATGATCTCGTCACCAAATTTATGCTTCACACCCTGGGAGGTTTTCCCATCAAGGATAGTCACCATCTTATTGATCATTCGGGCTCTGATGCCCAAAAGATCCTTAGAATATCTTCCCTTAAGTTTTTCAACCTCTGCTTTAGACTTAGCTCTTACATCTTTGTCCTTCTTAGGTCTCGCAAATAGCTTTGTCTCGATCACCACACCATTCAATGAAGGAGAAGCTTTCAAAGACGCATCTTTCACATCACCGGCTTTATCACCAAAGATTGCTCTAAGCAATTTCTCTTCAGGAGTAGGATCAGTTTCACCTTTAGGCGTGATCTTACCGATGATGATATCACCTTCTTTTACTTCAGCTCCAATCGCGATGATACCATGCTCATCAAGATTTTTAACTGCTTCTTCAGAGACGTTAGGGATTTCAGAAGTCAACTCTTCCTCACCTCTCTTCGTATCACGAACTTCCAATTGGAACTCTTCTACGTGGATGGAAGTAAAAATATCTTCTCTTACCACACGCTCAGAGATTACGATAGCATCCTCAAAGTTATATCCTTGCCAAGGCATGTACGCCACTTTCAGGTTTTTACCCAGAGCTAGTTCACCGTTATTAGTAGAATAACCTTCTACCAGCACCTGACCTTTTTTCACCTTCTGTCCCTTCAGGACCAAAGGAGTAAGGTTGATTGTAGTATCCTGGTTAGTTCTTCTGAATTTGATCAGATCGTAAGTTTTATATTCATCTGTGAAGTTTACCAATAGCTCATCATCAGTCAGATCGTACTTGATAGTGATTCTCTTAGCATCTACATAATCTACTACACCATTTGCTTCAGCAATGATAAGCGATCTTGAATCCACAGCTGCTTTTGCTTCCAAGCCAGTGCCCACAATAGGGGCTTCAGCTTTCAACAAAGGCACAGCTTGACGCTGCATGTTGGATCCCATCAAAGCACGGTTGGCATCATCATGTTCCAAGAATGGAATCAAAGATGCGGCAACTGATACAATTTGATTAGGAGCAACGTCCATATAAGTGATTTCAGAGGGCTCCAACACAGGGAAGTCACCTTCAAATCTTGCTTTCACTTTTTCATTGATAAACTTGCCGGACTCGTCCAATGGGGCATTTGCCTGTGCAATGTTGTGATTATCTTCCTCTTCAGCAGTAAGGAACAAAATGTCCTCAGCCTTCATACTTACTTTACCCTCTTTCACCTTACGGTAAGGAGTCTCAAGGAAGCCCATTGAGTTCACTTTGGCATGAACACAAAGGGAAGAAATCAAACCAATGTTTGGACCTTCAGGAGTTTCGATAGTACAAAGACGACCGTAGTGCGTATAGTGAACATCCCTAACCTCAAACCCCGCTCTTTCTCTAGAAAGACCACCAGGACCCAAAGCAGAAAGCCTCCTCTTGTGAGTCAACTCCGCCAATGGATTGGTTTGATCCATAAACTGAGAAAGCTGGTTTGTACCAAAGAAGGAATTGATCACGGATGAAAGCGTACGTGCATTGATCAAATCGACCGGTTTAAAGTCTTCATTGTCACGAACATTCATTCGCTCACGGATCGTCCTGGCCATTCTAGCCAAACCTACACCGAACTGGCTATATAGCTGCTCACCTACTGTTCTTACTCTTCTATTGCTCAAGTGATCAATATCATCGACCACAGCCTTGGAATTAATAAGTCCGATCAGGTATTTTACGATGTTGATAATATCTTCCTTGGTAAGGACGATTTTTTCAGAATCGATGTCAAGACCCAATTTTTTGTTGATTCTATATCGCCCAACTTCACCTAGATCATAACGCTTGTCAGAGAAGAATAAACTGTGAATCACCTCACGGGCCGTAGACTCATCCGGTGCTTCCGTATTTCTCAACTGACGGTAGATAACTTCCACAGCCTCTTTCTCAGAGTTGGAGCTATCTTTCTGTAATGTATTATAGATGATAGAGTAATCAGCCACGTTCACATCTTCTCTATGGAGAATGATGCTTTTAGAGCCTGAGTCCAAAATCATTTCAATGTCTTCGTCTGTAAGTACGGTATCACGCTCAAGCAATACCTCATTTCGATCGATGGAAACCACTTCACCGGTGTCTTCATCCACGAAATCCTCTACCCAAGTTCTTAGAACCCTTGCAGCAAGCTTACGCCCAGCCACTTTCTTCATTGCTGTCTTTGTAGCATTGACTTCCTCAGATAGACCAAACAAATCAAGAATATCTTTGTCAGAGCCATAGCCAATGGATCTTAGCAAGGTTGTTACAGGGAACTTCTTCTTTCGATCGATGTACGCATACATGACATTGTTGATGTCAGTAGCAAATTCAATCCATGACCCTTTGAAAGGTATAATCCTGGCAGAGTAAAGTTTCGTGCCATTTGTGTGTTTGCTTTGGGCAAAGAACACACCCGGAGAACGGTGAAGTTGTGAAACGATAACTCGTTCTGCACCATTAATTACAAATGACCCCTTCTCGGTCATATACGGAAGATTACCTAAGAATACTTCTTGCTCAATCGTTTCGAAATCTTCATTATCCTCATCATGGCAAAGTAATCTTAACTTTGCTTTCAACGGTACAGAGTAGGTCAAGCCGCGGTCAATGCACTCGCTCACAGAATATTTCGGTGGGTCTACTGCATAATCAATAAATTCAAGCGTGAAATTCTCTCTTGAATCACTGATTGGGAAGTTTTCTGCGAATACTTTAAATAAACCGTCTGCCCGGCGTTTTTCTGCTGGCGTATCCAATTGGAAAAAGTCTTTAAAAGACTGCAACTGAATATCGAGGAAATCCGGATAGCTTTTGACCACCTTAATGGAGGAGAAACTTTTCCTTTCGGTTTGATTCTTGATAGCCAAGGTAGTGTATGTTTATGGTGAAATGTTATTATCGAAATTGTTCTATTTCCGATTAGAATAATGCAATTTTGAACCTGTGCATAAACAGGAAAAGACCTGACTAAAATAGTCAGGTCTTAGGTCTGAACCCCAACCTAATAGTTGCGGTTCAGCAAATTATTTGATCTCTACTTCAGCACCGGCTTCTTCCAAAGACTTCTTCAAGCCTTCAGCTTCGTCTTTAGCTACGCCTTCTTTCAATGCTTTAGGAGCAGAGTCAACTAGTTCTTTAGCCTCTTTAAGACCAAGACCTGTCAATTCTTTTACAAGCTTAACAACTGCCAGCTTTGATCCACCGGCAGCTTTCAAGATCACGTCAAAAGTCGTTTTCTCCTCTTCAGCTGCAGCTTCACCGGCACCAGCGCCACCAGCTACAACTACTGCACCTGCAGCAGCTGGCTCGATGCCATACTGATCCTTAAGTATATCTGTCAATTCTTTAACCTCTTTTACAGTCAAGTTTACCAACTGATCTGCAAGTTGCGTAAGATCTGCCATTGTATTTGAAATTTAATATTTATTTGAATGATTTTTTTTAACTTATTTTTCTTCTCTATCAGCAAGCGTCTTAAGCACACCAGTAATATTGTTCTGGCCACTTTGCAATGCTGAGATAAGATTCATCGCAGGAGACTGTAGCAAGCTGATTAGATCGCCCAACAATTCTTCCCTTGACTTCAACTTAGATAACATCTCTAGGTTCTCTTCACCGATGAAAATATCTGCATCGATAGAGGCGCCTTTGAATGCTGGCTTAGTTGCTTTTTTACCTAATTTTTTTCTGAAATCCAGCAATACATTTGCTGGAAGATTACTCGTCTCTTTTGAGAATATAATTCCGGAGAATCCTTTCAATGCTTTATCTGACAACTCCGTAAAGTCGGCATCTAAATTTTCCAATGCTTTCGTCACCAAGGTGTTTTTGTACACTTTGTACTCCACTCCTTTTTCGTAACAAGCTCTTCTGAATGCATTCACTTGTGCTACAGAAAATCCTGAAGCATCAGTGATATAGAAGAAAGGGTTTTCTTTAAATTTCTCAGTAAGACCGTCGATTATTACTTTTTTTTCGTCTCTAGTCATGATTAAATTCCTTGAATGCTACCCTTGTCCACTGCAATCCCAGGAGACATCGTACTGGATAAATGAATACTCTTGAAATACGTTCCTTTAGAAGATGATGGCTTCAGCTTAGAAATAGTAAGGATAAGTTCTTTAACATTTTCTTCGATCTGCGCAGCAGTGAAGGATGCTTTACCTATACCCGCGTGAATAATCCCAAATTTATCTACTTTGAAATCGATTTTACCCGCTTTTACTTCTCTTACCGCCTTAGCTACATCCAGAGTAACAGTTCCTGATTTAGGGTTTGGCATAAGACCTCTTGGTCCTAATACTCTACCCAATCTACCTACTTTCGCCATTACGTTAGGCATAGTGATGATGACATCAATGTCAGTCCATCCGCCTTCGATTTTAGCTATATAGTCGTCCAAGCCTGCGTAATCTGCACCTGCTTCGGTTGCTTCTGCTACTTTGTCAGGAGTACAAAGAACCAATACTTTGATGTCTTTGCCTGTACCATGAGGAAGCGCAACTACGCCTCTTACCATTTGATCAGCTTTACGTGGATCCACACCCAGACGGATGTCAAGATCTACAGAAGCGTCAAACTTCGTCATAGTAATATCCTTCACGATAGTAGAAGCTGCCTCCAGGGAGTACACTTGGCTTGGGTCGTACTTAGAAAGAGCTTCTTTTTGCTTTTTTGTTAACTTAGCCATTGTTTTTTATTTATACTTCCCAAGGGGCTTTACCAGATACTGTGATTCCCATGCTTCGTGCTGTGCCAGCCACCATTTTCATAGCCGACTCCACTTTGAAAGCATTAAGGTCAGGCATTTTAACCTCCGCTATTTCCTTAACCTGATCCCAGGTCACCGATCCTACCTTCTTACGGTTTGGCTCGGCAGATCCGCTTTTAATTTTCGCAGCCTCTAGCAACAAATTTGCCGCAGGAGGTGTTTTTACTACGAAGTCAAAAGACTTATCTGAATAGATCGTAATCAATACAGGAAGCACTTGGCCCATTTTATCCTGGGTACGTGCATTGTACTGCTTACAGAACTCCATAATGTTCAGACCCTTGGAACCAAGAGCCGGACCTACTGGAGGCGACGGGTTTGCCTGGCCACCTTTCACTTGTAGTTTTAAATAACCAGTGATTTCCTTAGCCATTGCTTAGTCTTGTTTTTCTACTTGTATAAAGTTTAATTCAACAGGAGTATTTCGGCCGAAAATCTTAACCATAACATTAAGTTTTTTCTTCTCCTCAAATATCTCCTCTATAGTTCCGGTAAATCCACTGAAAGGACCGTCCATTACTTTGACAGTCTCTCCGACTATAAATGGTGTATCCAGTTTCTCTGCGAACTCGTCAATCTCTTCCACCTTACCTAAGATACGGTTGATTTCTGACTGACGAAGTGGCTCAGGGGTTTTGGAAGCCCCGCCTGAGTTAGATCCTAAGAAACCGATTACTCCCGGAATACTTGTAATTACGTGATTGGCCTCACCATTGGAGAGATCTGCATTAACTAAAACATATCCGGGAAAGAAGTTTCTCTCTCGGACACGCTTTTTACCGTTACGCATCTCATATACTTTCTCGGAGGGTATTAAGACTTCAGGAATAAAATCCCCAATATCCTGTCTGGTAATTTCATTATCCAAATAGGTCTTAGTTTTTTTCTCCTGTCCCGCTACTACTCTGAGTACGTACCATTTATGTTCAGCCATTCTGTAATGTCAATTCAATTAGAATAAATCATAAAACCATGTCATGATGTTTTCAAATCCCAGATCCACCACCCCTATAAATAGGGCAAAGATCAAGGAAGCGACCAACACCAATACTGCACTGTTTTGAAGAAAAGAGAATTTTGGCCAAGTGACCTTATTCTTCATTTCATCATATGATTCCAGGACAAAGTTTTTTAGATTCATAGTGTACTTAACTTACTGGCACGGGCAGAGAGATTCGAACTCCCATCAACGGTTTTGGAGACCGCTATTCTGCCGTTGAACTATGCCCGTGTAAATGAACGTCCCGCTAAAGGGAACGCAAAATTAGGTATTGATTACTAAAGAAACAAATGCGATCCCAAAATAATTTGAGATCGCATTGTATTAATAGTCAATCAGTGATTGATGATTAGTCAAGAATTTCTGTAACCTGACCGGCTCCTACTGTTCTACCACCTTCACGGATAGCAAAACGAAGACCTTTCTCAAGAGCGACTGCATTAAGCAATGTAACTTCGATAGTCACGTTATCACCAGGCATTACCATCTCAACGTTCTCAGGAAGTTTAATCTCACCTGTCACGTCTGTAGTTCTAAGGTAGAACTGTGGACGGTATTTGTTGAAGAATGGTGTGTGACGTCCACCTTCTTCTTTTGAAAGAACGTAAACTTCAGCGTTGAAGTGAGAGTGAGGCTTCACAGATCCTGGCTTACAGATAATCATACCACGCTTGATTTGTGATTTTTCAATACCTCTTAGCAATAGACCCACGTTATCACCAGCTTCACCTCTGTCAAGGATCTTACGGAACATCTCAACACCGGTAACAGTAGATTTAAGGCCTTCAGCACCCATACCGATGATGTCAACTGCTTCTCCGGAGTTTACAACACCTCTTTCGATTCTACCGGTAGCTACAGTACCACGACCAGTGATCGAGAACACATCTTCTACAGGCATCAAGAAGTCTTTGTCAATAGCTCTCTCAGGAAGTGGAATGTAAGAATCAACAGCATTCATCAATTCCATTACAGTATCAACCCACTTTGCTTCACCATTCAATGCACCAAGTGCAGAACCAGCGATTACCGGGATATTGTCACCGTCAAATTCATAGAAAGAAAGTAGCTCTCTGATTTCCATCTCCACAAGCTCAAGAAGCTCAGGATCATCCACCATATCCACTTTGTTCATAAATACTACTAGCTGAGGTACACCTACCTGACGGGCCAAAAGGATATGCTCTCTAGTTTGAGGCATAGGTCCATCTGTAGCTGCTACCACTAGAATAGCACCGTCCATTTGGGCAGCACCCGTTACCATGTTCTTAACGTAATCAGCGTGACCAGGGCAATCTACGTGAGCGTAGTGTCTGTTTTCAGTTTGATATTCTACGTGAGAGGTGTTAATGGTGATACCTCTTTCTTTCTCTTCCGGTGCGTTATCGATAGAAGAAAAGTCTCTTAATTCAGATAGACCCTTACTAGCCAGTACGGTAGTGATGGCAGCAGTCAAAGTGGTCTTTCCATGATCTACGTGACCAATCGTACCGATATTAACGTGCGGCTTGGAACGGTCGAATTGTGCTTTTGCCATGCGTGAAAATCCTCAGTTTAAGTTTAAAGATATATTAATTTTTTTTTCCTTATTAAGCCGAAATGAGCCAACGAGGGGATTTGAACCCCTGACCCCTTCCTTACCAAGGAAGTACTCTACCCCTGAGCTACGTCGGCTTAGACTCTTATGCCCCCCTAAGGTAATCCTTAGGGGAAACAAAGAGCGGGAGACGAGGCTCGAACCCGCGACCTGCAGCTTGGAAGGCTGCCGCTCTACCAACTGAGCTACTCCCGCTTGTAATCTTTCGAGATGAAATCATCTCTGGCCGCTCTACCTCTAAGTATTTAACCTATCGGCAATACCCTGGAGAGCTACTTCCATTTCAACCCGGTCTTATCCGGATCTTTTTTCGCCCAGCAAAACTAGAAAAAAAATTTTGCATTATGGCAATGGTGTGGGGGAAACAGGATTCGAACCTGTGAAGACATAAGTCAACGGATTTACAGTCCGTCCCAGTTGGCCGCTTTGGTATTCCCCCAACTAGCGTTAGATTCCTTGCCTTTTCTCGGGCTTTTCTATCGTAACGGATGGCAAAATTATAGTCTTTTATTAAAGATTCAAAACGTGGATTTCAAATTTGATAAGATTTTGCTGTTTTTATTTTCAAACATTTATAAATCAATACATTAATTTTCATCTTTCAGCGCCTCTAGAAAATATTGGTAGTACATAGTCAATTCTCCGTCCCTCTCATGATCCGCAACCTCCGCTATTTTCTTCAAAATCTTCTCATCTTCTGTAAAGCCTAACAGCGCCTGAAAAGCTCCCAAACGGATATAACTTCTGGCATCTTCTCTCATCTTTTCCAATAAATAGGCAATTGCCTTCTCTTTTCCTTCTTCAGGAAAACGGCTGAAATATTCACTGAAATACCCCAAATAATAATACAAGCCCTCACCCGAAATGGTATTGGCGTGATTCATAAACCAATCCCCTTTGCCTCCAATAGAATTTGTGATGTAATAATCCGCTACAGGAATCACCATCCTGAAGTTTCCTTCACTCGCAAAACCTTCTATCACAGCAGGATCAATCCTATGCGAATCCACACTTACCAACCCCATCAATGCTGATCCTGCCACCAAATAGGAAGAATCTGATGCCAACTTCGAAAAAGTAGCATAATACTCATCAGGCGCAAAAGCAGAAAGTACATCAAGTGCTCCGGCCCTTACAGAGTTTCTTTCGTCATTCTCAGCCATGTGTGCAATCTTCCGCGCTAACTCTGGACTGTCTTCCAGCCAATCAGTATATCCTTGCAAAATGGACAAAGCAGACTCCCTCACCGACCAAAACTCATCATCCAATGCCTCGGGGACGATAGATTCCAGTTCAGTCACTGCCTCCCATGCTGCCAAACTATCCAACGCCTCATATCTCGCTACACCGAATTGGGATAGCTTGAATTGTTGACGCATTTGATCAGCATTCATATCCACAGACTTTTTCGCAAGCATATCTTTCTTCTCATCCAATAATATCAGCTCCACAGGATTCTCATTTCCCAAATCAATCTTTTGAAAAGCCTTGGTGATCATAAACTGCTTACTTTTACGCTCATCTCCCTCATACCAGCTCACATCAAGAGGAAGCCGATAAAGCGGAGTAGTGGACAAATTCTGTAACTGGGTAACGGATATTTGTATGTTTTTTGAATCTGAATAATCTACCTCAAACCGAAGTTCCGGATGACCCTTATCCAGAAACCATTGGTTGAAAAACCAATTCAAATCTTCTCCACATACCTTCTCGAATGCTATCCGCAGATCATTTACTTCAACATTATCTAATGCGTGTGCCATCAGATAATGGCGCAAACCGGCAAAAAACGCCTCTGATCCCAAGTACTCCCGCAGCATATGAAGAATCGCTCCCCCCTTGGAATAACTATGTGAATCAAACATATCTTCTGCCTCTTCAAAATCAAAACGGATCAAGTCAACTTGCTTTGTTTCTGCTTCCAAGAAGTAATTCTCCATCTCTGCAATTAACTTCAATTTCGCCTCATCCCTCCCGTATTTGTACTCATTCCACAGAAACTCACTGTAATTGGCAAACCCTTCATTCAGGGTAAGGTTTGCCCAAGACTCGGTCGTCACATAGTCGCCAAACCACTGATGAAACAGTTCATGGGCAATGATGTAATCCCATTCGGAATCAATTGCTTCACGCTCTGTTAGACGCAATTCCTCCATAAAAATTGAAGCAGTGGTGTTTTCCATGGCCCCTGACACAAAATCCCGCACCACGATCTGATCATATTTAGGCCAAGGGTACCTTACTCCAAGCAAATCAGAGAAAAAACCTATCATCTCAGGCGTATTCTTAAAAACTTTGCCCGCTCCCTTTTCATAACCTTTTTCCACATAATACCCCAAAGGCACCCCTTCCCATTCAGCCTCAACTTTCCCGAAATCCCCGATCGCAAATGCTGCTAAATAAGCCGAATGAGGGAGCTTCATTTCCCAGTAATCCTTCCTCATACCGTCTCCTAGCTCCTCCTGCTTGACTAGTTCCCCATTTCCTACAGTGACGAGCGTGTCGGACACGGTCAGTTTGATGAGCTGCGTGAATTTATTATTTGGAGAATCAATCGTTGGGAACCACTTGGAATTATGGGCAGTCTCCCCCTGAGTCCAGATCATCCTCGGTTTGTCAGGTACGGTATCCAGTGGATCAATGAAATACAATCCTTTGGTATCAGTTATAGCCTCACTTCCAGCTCCTGAATTTCGCTCCGGGAAAGCAATATAGTCCATCACTATCCGGAAAGTGTCCGTTTTAGCTAACTCTCCCGGCAGATAAATGCGGATTTTCTCCCCATTGTAATCATATCTTACAGTCTCCTTATTCCCGCGCTGGATGAAAAATATTTCGTCCAACTCGAAATCTTGAGCGTCAAGAACCAACTCTCTAACAGGGTAAAAAAATGGTTTGACAGTTAACTCGGCCTTTCCTGCCACAGCTTGTCGCTGATAGTCAAAAGACAAGTCCAAATCAGTATGTAAAATGTCAAAATCTATCTTCGCCGAAGGTTTATACGCTTCAGCGGCTGTCTCTTTCCGGGAAATCAGCGCTTCTATATCTTCTATAGCGGTAGTATCTACTTGTACTACCGCTACCGGATTTTCAGAGAGTGCAGTTTCTTCAGATAATACAGTTTCGGGTGGGACATGGTAATCCACTTTCGCCGACTTACACGAGACGACAAAAAGGAAAAGAAAAGCAAGTGGACTTATGTAAGAAAACCTTAAGATAAGTGGCTTTTGCGCAGACAATTGATTCATATTTAAAACGAATGAAAAAAGGTTAGTTTTGCTGGAAATTGTATATTGGACTTCAAATTAACAGGAATGTTTACAGTTAGTACCCAAAACAAGAGCTATTCGGTAGAAATAGCAGAAGACAATATTCAAGTAAACGGTAAAACGATCAACTGGAACCTTGAGTGGATTTCTGACCGGAAAATTCACATCATTTATGACAACAGGTCTATAGAGGCAGAATTGATATCCATGGACAGGCAAACTAAAACAGTCCAGCTCAAGTTTGACAACAAAATTTCGAATTTGCAGCTCAAGGATAGATTTGATATCCTGCTGGAACAAATGGGTATGAACAACATGGCTTCCCATACTTTAAAAGAGATAAAAGCTCCTATGCCCGGGCTTATATTAGACCTGAAGGTAAAAGCCGGAGACGAGGTCAAAAAAGGAGAAGTAGTATTAATTCTGGAAGCCATGAAAATGGAGAACATCCTCAAATCCCCAGGAGATGGTATTGTCAAAGCAGTGAAAGTTTCCCTCAATCAAAGTGTGGAAAAAAATCAAGTCTTGATCCAATTTTAACTTTTAACCCTAGCATAATGAATTGAAGAAATTATATTTGTTAGATTATTTTGTGCTAATCGGGTTTTGTCCGATTCTTTTTCATTCAGTTTTGATTTGCTATTTGGGCATCAATCGAAAAAGCAATGCTCTTAATAATCGTGTTCAAGCGATAATCAACCTCTGAAAAACTAGACCAAACACATGAAGTCGAGCATGATCCCGTACATACAGGATCACAAACTGGCATGATTACAAGCCATGCAAGATTCCATGTGCCCACTAAAAATCAATATAAACACATGAAATACAAGAGAATACTGCTCAAACTAAGTGGAGAAGCTCTAATGGGTGATAAGAGTTATGGCATTGACCCGGTAAGGCTTCAGCAATACACTCAGGAAATCAAAAAAGTACAGGACATGGGTGTGGAAATTGCAATCGTAATCGGTGGAGGCAATATTTTCAGAGGAGTCCAGGCAGAACAATCAGGAATAGACAGAGTGCAGGGAGATTACATGGGGATGCTGGCTACCCTGATCAATGCAATGGCTCTGCAAAGTGCACTTGAACAAGGTGGAATGTACACCCGATTGATGTCCGGTATCAAAATCGAAAGTGTCTGTGAACCATTTATCCGCAGAAGAGCAATCCGCCACTTGGAAAAAGGACGTATCGTGATTTTCGGAGCTGGTATCGGGAACCCCTACTTCACGACTGATTCTACTGCAAGTTTGAGAGCCATAGAGGTGGAAGCAGATATCGTATTGAAAGGAACAAGAGTAGACGGTGTCTATACGGCAGATCCGGAAAAAGATTCAACAGCAACAAAATATAAAACCATTTCATTTCAAGAGGTGTATGAAAAGAACCTAAACGTCATGGATATGACAGCTTTCACCCTTTGCCAAGAAAACAACCTGCCAATCATCGTATTTGACATGAACGTGGCAGGAAACCTTCGAAACTTGGTACAAGGCGAAGAAATCGGTACTTTGATTACTTCTCTTTAAGTTCAAAAAATTATGGAAGAAATCGAATTATACTTAGACGAGGCAAAAGAATTGATGCAAAAGGCGGTGGATCACACTGCTACCGAACTTTTGAAAATCCGCGCAGGTAAGGCTATGCCAAATCTTCTGGATGGCATCATGGTGCAGTATTACGGAGCCAACACACCGCTAAACCAAGTATCTTCGGTAAATACTCCGGATGCCCGCACGCTATCCATCAAGCCATTTGAGCGTACAATGATCTCTGAGATCGAGAAGGCCATAATCAATTCCGACCTTGGACTTGCTCCTCAAAACAACGGAGAAGTCATTATCCTTACCATTCCTGCCCTTACTGAAGAGCGACGTATTTCTTTGGTAAAGCAAGCTAAGCATGAATGTGAAGGAGGGAAAATATCCCTAAGAACAGTGCGTAAAGACATCAATGATGAGCTCAAAAAACTCCAAAAAGATGGTGCGGCAGAAGATGAAATAAAAAGAGCTGAAGACGTGGTTCAAAAACTGACCGATCAGTTCTCAACCAAAATCGACGAGCTTCTGGCAAAAAAAGAAGTAGACATCATGAAAGTCTGACAAATTAAAAACCCGGTTTCAAGCCGGGTTTTTTCATGTTATCCAGTTTCTCAGGAAGGTGAATTAATCTGCACTTTCATGTGATTATAATTGTTTTTTAGCGGTAACATGGAATCTCGCATGGCTGATAATCATCCCTCTGTGTGTTCCCTTAGGTACAAATCATGGGTATTTTATCCGTTTATGTTTTGTTTTAAGTCATAACCTGTCCCTTGACAAAGGAGACGGGATGCCCGCATGTCGGCTAGGGAATCTTTGAAGTTCGGCGGCTTTATTGTCTAGTTGTCAAAATTCACATTGATAAAGGTGGCCACCCCAAATCTCACACCGCCCCGTAGGAAGTCGGCATTTTCGAATCCTGCTCCGATTTCCACCCGGAAGATCCTAAACAGATTGTCCAAGGAATAGCCAACTTCCCAATAATGCGGGGAGTTGTCTGTCTTTAGATAATTAAAGAAAATATTCTCTCTCAATCCCGAAAATCTCAGCATAGGCAATTGTGTAAAAATGAATTTTCTGAACTGATAATGTACAATACCGGAGAAATACTTAGAATTGGTGCTGTATTTATAATAATCCATAAAGCGGTAATTCGATGCCGGGCCGAAGTTGGAGAAGATGGTTCTGTTTCCCCCAAAATGCTGAAAATCCGGAAAGTACACCTGGTCATTGGATAAAAAGGCTCCCGCTGACAGATTGAAATCCAGCTTTCCGCTGACACCAAAAGTATAATTATGCTGAACGCCCAGCTCTAAATGATCGAAATCGGCAGCAGCTCCCTCACTACTTATGCTGCCAAAGGCCTTCTTATAAGCGATTTTGATCAAAGGAGATCTATCCGTTATAGGATATTTACGTCCGTTTCTGATCCCGTATTTAATGCCTGGCCGCCATTCCAGTTCAGTATTCAATTTTAGAATCTCATGATCACCAAATGAGCTTGGATCCGTTTCTACATTTTCCGGTTGGTTGGGTGAGTATTCCCTTCCTGATTTATTATAGATGCTATACTTATTCGTATTGAATGATTCCCTTCTATGACCATAGGTCATATTTACACGATAAGTAACTCCTCCATTGACCCGATGTGCCCAGTACGCCTGGGCAAAATCCTGTTCATAAAGCTTCATGTAATTCTGCCTTAAAAACAGGGAGTAAAAAGCATTCACTTGCTCATTGATAGGTTCTCCACCATTGAATTGATAAATGTACCTCCCTCCTTTTACACCAAAGGTAGTTCCCGAAATCGGCAAGGTGCTAGACCATCGGAAATCCACTTTTCCATAAAAGCGATCACTGGAAAATCCATACCTAAGTTCAGGTTCTATATTGAAACTTTTGCGAAGCACACTCACACTATCAGCCAACTTGGTTGATGATTGTTTTCTATAGAATAGCCCCATTCCCAGCTTGAAGCCTTCGACAGTGTTAAAGGAGGTCTTGGTCCAATTTTCCTTGAATCCTATAGAAACACCTTTTCCCATGCTGTATGACCCTCCATTCATAAAATCAAGTGGCCTCAATTTACGTTTTGCCTTCTTGGCGACAGAGTCCACATCACTCATCTTGGCCGCCTCCACCGTGGCCAAACTATCATCCCGATGATATCCCTGAACCTCGCTCTCTGTCAACGGCACAGGACGAATACTATCCCAATACGCTTGATTGTACTTTTTCGCCATTGAATCAACCTCATAGTAGGTTTCTTGAACTATTTCAGGTTCCTTCTGCTCCTTCAAAGACTGCTTTTCATATTCATTCATCAACTTACGGTACTCCTTCCTTGTCTTGGGCTCTTCCTTGGCAAGCTGCTCCAACGCTGAAAGAGACTTATCAAATTTCACCGCTTCATCAGGAACCTCCTGCACTTTTTCATCAATGATCTCGGGGACAGTTGCCAAATCAGGGTTCAACTCTATTTCATATTCCCGGGTAGAGGCCAAGTATTTGAAATTCCCCTCAAACCCAAAAATTTTCCCTCCAAAATCATAGGTGTGTGTCAGCGGCATCCAGACATTCTCGGCCACCGGGGCATATTGCTGCTTTGCCTGTATCTGAAAGCCCAGCAAAGATGTCTGTAGATTTAGACTATGAATGGCCCACAAATCCTCTATTATGTAGATGAATCCTTCAAATACCTGCTCTCCACGGGATCTCGGAGTTACTTTAATTTTATTTACTACCACATTCTGATCTAGAAAGCTTCCTTCGTACCGAAACTTGTAATACTGGAAAGCCGCTCTGGAAAGGGGCGAAATGATTCCGTTAATTTTTTCCTGATAGAAAGTAGTCTGAATATAGGGCGCAGGGGAAGTGGACTGATTATCTCCATTTGTACGGATTGAGATCACCTTTTCCTCCACCTTATTTGGCTGGGTAAAAGTGATTCTCGAAACAGATTCTGAGGTGTAAGCCTCATTGAGTTTCAGGCCTTCTTTTTCTATGGTTTTCCTGAGAAAGAAAGGTGCATCTGTCAATTTCCCCGTACCCTTAAGGTAGACCGACATGCTATACTTCTGAATTTGAAGCCTATGATATTTGGCTTTGGCGATTGCTTTACGCATAATGGTCAATGCTGGATCTTCAGCTCCAGCCCTTACTTCCACTTCAGCCAAAGTGTATTCTTGAGGTTCCATCACAAAATCCCTGGTAGTCCACTCATCTGTCACGATGATAGTTTCGATTTGGGATTTGTAGCCAAGAAATTGAACTAGCACATCATATATGCCCTCAGGAAGCTTGTACTCATAATTCCCCTCCTCATTTGTGGGTACTCCATCGCCAAGATTACGTATGTAAACTGATGCATAAGCCAGGGGCTCGCCATCGGAAGATTTCACCTTCCCCCTGATCCCTTGAGCTGTTGAATGATTGCTGAAAAATACCCCCAGTAAAGAAACGCATAAGACAAGTACTAATTGTAGTTGTTTTTTCATAAAAGTCGGTTTGTAGCTCAAGATAAACAGCTTTTCAACAAACGACTTTATCTGACTTTGGTTTTAAGATGATTTAGCACCAAAACCGGATGATATTCTATTTCATGTGTTTATATTTTGTTCTTCCAGAGGTCACCACCTGTCCCGGAAACCGGGACGGAATCTTTGACACCTAAAACAATAATTTCCCTGTGTGTTTTAATTATGATTTTAATCGTCTCGATTTCATGAGGAGTCCAGCTGATTTAGAAAAAGAACCCGGTCTTATTGCTGAGACAGGGGTTTTTATCACGTTGAACCAGTCACTTTTCTAAAATTTTTAAAAATGTTTTACGCCTTAAAATTTACAAATCAACGAAGTTATTGTTTTTCAGTCTTTTTAAAAAAAACTCTATTTTATAAGTTTTCCAAAATAGAAATCGATTTCCATTATCATTATGGTAGAAAATCGGTGTTTTTATTATTCTATTCCTAAATTTTACATTATTCCGTTAAATCATTTTTTTCGATATTCAATCCGGCTAAATGTTAAGAATTGCAAAATTAAAATTAATGCCTGACTTTAGCCTCGAAATAGAAGCAATAGAGTTCATGCCTATTTCAACCTAATCAAACAATCAAACCCTATGAGAAACTATTTACTGAAACAAAAGACGTTTCTGCTTGCCTTGGCACTAATTTTCTGCGCTACGCTTGTGGTAAATGGCCAAAGCAGAACCGTCACCGGTACAGTCATGGATCCAGCCTTTGGAGAACCTGTCCCAGGAGCAACTGTAATAGTCAAAGGCACTACCCGTGGTACTGCGACAGACTTAGATGGAAAATTCACTTTAGATCTTCAAGCGGGAGACCAAATACTGGTCATTTCATTTGTAGGTTATTTACCCCAAGAAGTCGAGATCGGAAATCAAACCGACTTCACCATAAATCTGGAAGAGGATATCCAGAGCTTGGAAGAAGCAGTGGTGATTGGTTATGGTACTCAGGACAAAAAGGAAATCACATCTGCAGTAGTAGCTGTCAAACCGGAGGATTTCAATAAAGGTAATGTGGTCAATCCTGCTCAGTTGCTTCAAGGCAAAGTAGCAGGACTCTCCATCACCCGTCCGGGAGGTAATCCAAACGGCGGTTTCGATATCAGATTAAGAGGTCTTTCAACCTTTGGGGCAAATTCCTCTCCCCTTATTGTTTTAGACGGAGTGATTGGAGCATCTTTAGAGAACGTTGATCCAAACGATATTGAGTCCATAGATGTGCTGAAAGACGGATCTGCTGCAGCTATTTATGGCGCTAGGGGCTCATCCGGTGTTATTTTGGTCACTACCAATAAAAAGAACAACCGGGAAGGCACAACCAATGTCTCAATCAACACCTACGGGACTATAAACCAAGCGACGAATCTGATTCCTATCCTTTCCCCAGAAGAATTTATTGAAAGAGGGGGGACAGATTACGGGAGCCGTACCGACTGGAGAGGTGAGATGCTCAGTGACTCCTTTTCTTCTTCGACAAGTGCCAGCGTTTCCGGAGGATTCAACAATACCAATTACCTCGCTTCTGTCAACTACCGTGATAACCAAGGGGTGATAAACGGAGTGGAAAATCAACGACTAAATGCAAGACTTAACATACGTCAGGGGGCATTGGACAATAGATTGCGATTCAATGTAAATCTTTCTTTGACTAATGAAGATCAAGCTAGAGTGAATAATGACGCATTTAGATATGCTACAATTTACAACCCTACTGCTCCTATTTTTGAAAATACAGAAGAAGCAGCCCAGTACGGCGGTTATTTCCAGCGCTCCATTACGGATTATTTCAATCCTATTGCACTTGTCAATCAACAAAAGTTTGTAAGCGAGATCAAATCATCACTTTTTTCTACTCTGGTAGAATATGATATCATGGATAGACTTACTCTTTCTGCCCAGTATTCTCAGGATACCAGAAACGAACTAATCGGAAATTTTTGGGCAAAACAAGATTTTGCGGTAGGATTTGGTGCGGGGGGGTCAGCTCAACGCATTACAAATGATAGAGTGAGGCAAATATTTGAAACAACGCTTCGCTATGAAATAGATTTTGCCAACAATCTGAATATGACACTTCTCGGTGGAGCAGGCCTCCAATCTATCAAAAACCAAGGTTTTGACGCTCGCTCCAGACAATACCTTTTCGATAGCGGATGGGACAATCTCGGGGGAGGAGCAATCCGTGTGGGAAACAATACGGAAATGTCTTCCTATGCCAATGAGGATCAATTGAATTCATTATTTGGAAGAGCTAATTTCAACTACAAAAATACCTATTTCTTCTCCGCGTCAGTAAGAGCAGAAACTTATTCCGGATTTGGTGAAAACAACCAAACAGGTGTTTTCCCTGCCTTTAGTTTGGGATCGGATTTTAACCAACTATTTAACATGGGAGCAATCAGTCAGTTTAAACCTAGGGTTTCATTTGGTGTGACTGGAAATTTACCTCCCTCACCTACTCTTGCTATAGGTGCCTTTTCCAATGGCAACAGAATCGACCTAGATGGAGATCCTCAAACAACCAATGACATATATGTTGGTATCGTTCAGAATTCCAATCCTAACAAATTTTTGAAATGGGAAACTAAGCAAGAATTAAACTTTGGTATTGATTATGGTATCTGGAACAATAAGGTCTCGGGTAGTGTAGATTACTATATCAGAAATATTTCCGATCTACTTTTCAATGTCAGAGTTAGCCCGGGGGCAAATCAATTTGATCCTGGGAGATCCAATACTGTTAGTACAACTTGGGTTAATCTTGCCGATCTTCGCTCAGCCGGTTTTGAATTTGCAGTAGGAGTAAATTCTGTAGACTTAGGTCAAATAAAATGGACTCCAAATTTAAATTTCACAATTTATGACAAAACTAAAATAGAGAGTTTCTCGGCAAGCGGACTAGGTTTTGATGAGCTCCGCTATGCCACGCCAGGTTCTCCAGGGCAGAATAGCAATCCGATTGTTTACAATAAAGTGGGTCAGACACTGGGAGATACTTATGGACCTATTTTGCAAGGATATACCGAAGACGGTGACTACATACTTTCTACAGAAAATCCGGATGAATTTGAGAAAGTGGGCAATGGGCTGCCTAAAGGTGAGTTTGGATTGGCCAACAACTTCTCCTATAAACAATGGGGATTCAGTTTCTTCTTTAGGGGAGTATGGGGACATACCCTTTATAATTCCTATAGAGGGTTCTATGAAAATGCAGATGGGGGATCGAACGCTTATAATTCTGTAATCACAGATAAGACCCCAACTAATCCATTGGTCACAGCTGCCCCCACTTATAACAGTTCCTACGTGGAAAATGCATCTTTCATCAGATTGGACAATTTAGAATTAAGTCACAACTTCAAAACTAACGCAAAGAATATTAGTTCTTTACGACTTTATTTTGCAGCTCAAAATTTATTCACCATTACAGGCTATACCGGAGTAGATCCAGAACCACGACTAACCGATGCGAATATAAATACAGGATCAAGGCTGAGTGAAACTGATCTCAGAGACGGCCTCACATCCGCTCTTTCCCCTGGTATTGAACGAATGAATACCTACTTTCAGGTAAGATCTTTCACTTTAGGGCTATCTCTTAATTTCAAATAATTAAAAATCACATAGCTATGTCTAAACATATAAAAAACACTTTCTTAGCGAGCCTAATTCTGCTCATGGGAGCTTGTTGGGAGCTGGATCAAGAAGTACTTGATGGAGTTACTCAAGAGCAAGTGAATAATAGTACGGATCCAAATTTAATTCCGGTTTTGAAAGCCTCCGCTTATTCTAGAATAATAGGGGGCTGGGGTGCAAGTGGCGGTATTTGGTCCTTGCATGAAGTCTCGTCAGATGAAATAGTAGTTCCAACACGTGGTCCTGATTGGCAAGATGGCAATGCATGGGTGCGTCTCCATCGACATACTTGGGAGCCTTCTGAGCCATCAATAAGCGGAACTTGGGATTATTGCTACACTGCTATAGGAGAGATCAACAATTTACTAGTACAATATCCGGATTTCCCTGAATTAAAAGCTGAACTCTCCATACTCAGGGGGTTAGTTTATCTATGGTTGATAGATGTTTATGGAAATGTTCCTATCAATACTGAAGATAATTTAAGCCCAAATCCTTCAAATAACTCCCGGCAAGAAGTATTTGACTTTATCGAAAAATCGGTCAAAGACAATATCGCCCTTTTAGTAAAAGAGGATCAAAAAACTGTGCTCAATTATTATTCAGCACAGGCGATTTTAGCAAAATTATACTTGAATGCAGAAGTGTATATAGGCACACCAATGTGGGCCGAAGCCGAAGCCGCAGCCGACGAGATCATATCAAGTGGAGTTTATTCGCTTACATCGAACTATTTTGCAAACTTTGCCACTAACAATGGAAGTTCGTCTGAAAACATCCTAACTCTACCTTATGATGAAAACAATGCAACGGGATTCAATCTTTCGATGATGACTTTGCATGCTTTGAATCAGCAGACATATGATCTACAAGAACAACCGTGGAATGGATATGCTTCTCTAGAAGAATTCTATAATACGTACGATGAGAATGATTTGAGAAAGGATAACTTCATAGTTGGTCCTCAATTTTCTTCCTCCGGAGCCAGATTGAACGATGCTTCTTTTGAACCTGAAGATCCGGATGGAGCTCCACTTACCTTTACAGCCAACATTTCTGAACTAACTCCAAAAGCTTTGAGACAAGAAGGAGCTAGAATCGGCAAGTTCGAATTTGCACCCGGTTCGAACAGCAACTTAAGCAACGATTACCCTATTTTCAGATATGCAGATATCTTGCTGGTAAGTGCAGAGGCAAAATTCAGACAGGGTAAGATCGCTGAAGCTACAGAAATCGTCAACCAGATCCGAGCTCGTGCGGAGATAGCACCATTTGTAAATATGACCCTTGAAAATATCTATGATGAAAGAGGTCGGGAAATGTTTGCTGAAGCCACTAGAAGAACTGACCAAATACGCTTTGGAAAATTCAATCAACCATGGTGGGAGAAAGCAGCCTCTGAGACTTATCGAAATATTTTCCCTATTCCGCAGGATCAGATTAACGCCAATTCTAATCTGACACAAAATCCAGGATATTAATAAAGTTTTGGAATGCATTGAAAAGGGAGTATACTTTAAAAGTATGCTTCCTTTTTTCATCTGTTTATAATTTGTTTTAAGAGGTCAGATGGAATCTCGCATTACAGATAATCATCCCTCTGTGTGTTCTCATAGGTCCGGGATCATTCCTGTCTGCGTCATGCAGGCTCGATTTCATAAAATTACATGACTCACAAATTTCACTTCGTGCTGTTTATATTTGTTTTGGCTTCTTGCGCTCAAGAAAAGCCCAAACAAAAGACACTTTTTCAGTTATTAAGTAGTGAAGAAACCGGGGTTGATTTTAGAAATGACCTATCGTACACAGAACATATAAATCCTTACACATTTCGGAATTTCTATAATGGAGGAGGTGTAGCTCTTGTGGACATTAATCAAGATGGGTTGATCGATATTTTTTTTGCAGGTAATCAGACCTCCAATAAGCTCTACCTCAATCAGGGAGGCATGAAATTCAAAGATATTACCGCTTCAGCCGGACTGGAAAGCACAGGTCTATGGTCCACAGGAGTAAGCATTGCGGATGTGAACGGCGACGGACTTCCCGATATCTATGTTTGTAAATCAGGGCCGCTAGGCGGAGAAAGAAGACACAATGAGCTATTCATAAACAAGGGCGATCTAACTTTCTCAGAACAATCCGTCACTTATGGACTTGATGAAATAGGATTGTCCCAACATGCAGTTTTCTTTGATTTTGACAAGGATGGAGACTTAGATCTGTACTTACTCAGCAATTCTCCAAGGTCGGTGGGGATTTACGATCTCAGGATGGGTCAGAGGGAGACTCGTGATCAAGAAGGCGGCAACAAACTTTTCAGAAATGATAGTGGCCGTTTTACAGACATCAGTGAAGAGGCAAATATATACGGAAGTAGCATCGGCTACGGACTGGGAATAACTGTGGCCGACCTCAATCAGGATACCTGGCCTGATTTGTATGTATCCAATGATTTCTTCGAGCGGGATTACCTCTACATCAATAATCAGAACGGCACTTTTTCCGAGGTTCTTCCGGCACTTATACCAGAGACGAGCCTAGGGTCTATGGGAGCTGACATTGCAGATCTGGACAATGATTTGCGTCCTGACATCTTTGTGACAGAAATGCTTCCGGCAACATTGGAACGGATCAAAACCAATACACCGCTAGAAGATTGGGACAAATATCAGGCAAATATAAATGCCGGATATCACCGTCAATTCACTAGAAATACGCTGCAAAGAAACCTTGGAGCTGATCCAGCCACCGGATTCCCGGCTTTCATTGAAGTAGGAAGACAAGCCGGTGTCGAAGCTACAGACTGGAGCTGGGGAGCTTTAATCTTTGACGCTGACAACGACGGATTCAAAGATATTTTCGTTGCAAATGGGATTGTAAAAGACTTGACAGATTTTGACTACGTGGATTACTATTCTCACAATCAAGATAAAATCGCAGGTAACAAACGTGACTCTACCTTGCTGATCAACATGATCGATCAATTCCCCTCTAATCCCCAGCAAAATTACCTTTTTAAAAATCTGGGAAATTGGCAGTTCACCAACATTGCCGATAAATCAGGGCTTTCTGCTTTAAGTTTCAGTACAGGATCGGCCTACGGTGATTTAGACAATGATGGTGATTTGGACTTGGTAGTAAACAATCTAAATGGCGAAGCATTTATTTATCAAAACAACACCAATGAACTTAGCCTCGGAAGCTATATCCAACTAGATCTTGGCCAGAACTTCGGAGCGCAGGTAACTTGCTACGTGGGCACTAATTCTTACTACCAAGAATACAAGCCAGTCAAGGGGTACATGTCTTCCGTGGATCCCCGATTACATTTTGGACTGGGTGATGCGACCGCAATTGATTCAATCCAAATCCGGTGGCCCAGTGGGCGTCAAAGCTTATTGAAAGAGGTAGCAGTTAACCAACTAATCACTCCTTCACCAGAAGAAAATAATGAAGTAATCACTCCTATTCCCCGAGGTGCTACTATTTTCACCCAAGCCAATCTACCTATTCCTTCCATACATAAAGAAAACCATTTCATTGATTTTGACAGGGAAAGACTTCGATTCTGGATGATTTCCAATGAAGGTCCAAAAGCCGAAAAGGCAGATGTCAATAATGATAATCTTGAAGATATTTTTATTCCAGGCCCTAAAGGCCAAGCATCCTCGCTAGTGATCCAATCTGCCCCTGGGATTTTCACCACTTCAAATCAAAACGTCTTTGATAAGGACTCCTTAGCAGAAGATATTCTGGGCCATTTCTTTGATGCCAACGGAAATGGGCTACAAGATCTCGTAGTAGGGTCGGGAGGAATTGAATTCGCAAACCTTTCTCCTTTTTATAGAGACCGTTTATACCTAAATAAAGGAAATGGCACTTTTGCCAAATCAGATCAGTTATTCTCCCCAAAACCTACTGCATTTATTATTTCCACTGATCTTGACGGCGATGGGGATGAAGATCTGATTATCGGATACCGCTCCGTCCCTTTCGCCTATGGAGTCCCAACAGGAATAGAAATCTGGCATAATGACGGAAAAGGAAACTTCATTAATGTATCTAATTCCTATAACAAAGAGTTCGGATCACTCGGCATGCTCACCGATGCCCAATGGACAGACCTCGACCAAGACGGCAATATGGAATTAATTCTCTGCGGAGAGTGGATGCCCATCCGGATTTTTTCGTTTATAAATGGCGATTTCCATGAAACAACATTGGCGTCCAATTTTCAAAAGACCAACGGACTTTGGAACACCCTTATCGTAGAAGATCTAACAGGAGATGGATTTCCTGATATTTTCGCCGGCAATCTTGGACTTAACACCCGCTTACACACCTCTCCTGAAAATCAGCTTCGATTAGTTGTCAACGATTTTGATCAAAACGGTTCTATTGAACAAATTCTAGTTTCTCATAAATCAGGAAGATCAATCCCTTGGACCATGAGAAATACGCTCTTGAAACAATTGCCTGGCCTTCGCAAGCAATTGTCAACTTATGCTTCTTATCGGAATACATCTCTAGAAGAGCTTTTCCCGGAGAATATTTTCTCAAAATCCATAACTTTAACCGTTGACAGACTAGAATCCATACTTTGGATTAATCAAGGAGATGGCACGTTTAAAGAAGCACATCTCCCACAGGAAGTTCAGTCCTCTCCGATTTACGCTATCGAAAAAGGACTCTCGCACCAAGGCAAAAAGCTAATCATAGTAGGAGGAAATCAAAGTAGAATCAAACCGGAGCTTGGAAGTCAACTGGGAAGCTATGGATGGGTCATGCAGCAAAATGCTGATGGGGAATGGATTGTTTTATTACCGGAAGAAAGCGGAATAAAAGTAGATGGAGAAATCCGGAGTATGCTTCAGCTAACAATAAATAAAAAAACACACGTAGCAATATTTAGATCGAATGACAAACCGATTATTTATGAAATCCGCTAGCGCACTTCTTCTTGCCTGCTTAATTTCTACTTTGCTTTCATGTAAAACGGAATATCAAAAGCTGGAAGAAGATGAACTATCCTCTGGAAAAGTGGAAAATGAGTTGTATCTGGGGCTAGAACTGGGGATGACAAAAAAACAATTTTATGAAACGTGCTGGGAGCTAAATCATAAAGGAATTCTAACTAATGGGCCGTCTGAACTTTCCGTAGAATATAGTCTAAAAATGCCTTCAGATAAACCCGCCAAGATGAGATTTTACCCAAAATTCCATGAGGATAAAATTTACCTTATGCCAATTGAGTTCTCCTATGACGGATGGGCTCCCTGGAATGAAAATCTTAATGCCGATAAACTTCTGGAGGATACAATTAACCTCTTTGAAGAATGGTATGGCAAAGGATTTATCGAAGTGTCAAATGAAGATCGTTCTCAAGTAGTTTTCGTAAAAATGGATGGAAACAGGAGAGTTCGGGTTTTCAAAAAACATTTATCAAGTGTAAGGGCAGAAATAGTTGATCTGCCTGTTCAGAAAATGACAGAATGAGATTTTTAATGAGAAGTATAATACAAGTCCTGGCCTTTGCCATGCTTTTGTCCTGTCACCATACCCAAGAGTCTACAAAGACAACTCTGTTCGAATCCTTGCGCCCGGAATCGTCCGGAGTCGACTTTATAAATGAACTTCCATTCGATGAGGAGTTTAACATCTTCACCTACCGGAATTTCTACAACGGCGGAGGTGTTGCCCTGGGAGATATAAACAACGACGGACTGTTGGATATATACCTCACATCCAACCTCGGAGAAAATAAATTATACCTGAACAAAGGAGACTTTCAGTTTGAAGATATAACAGATAAAGCAGGGGTAGCCGGTACCCGTGCTTGGAGTACAGGAGTGGCAATGGCAGATGTGAATGGTGATGGTTTCCTTGATATTTATGTGTGCAATTCAGGTGATATTTCCGGAGACAATAAGCAAAATGAACTCTTTATCAACCAAAGAGACGGCACCTTCAAAGAGCAAGCTAAAGCATACGGGCTTGCTGACCAAGGATTTTCCACCCATGCAGTTTTCTTTGATTACGATAAGGACGGCGACCTAGATGTCTACCTGCTGAACAACAGTTACCAAGCAATCGGTAGCTTCAACAAAATGCAAAATGAACGCCCAAAGCGGGATTCCGTGGGCGGAGACAAGCTTTTCAGAAATGATAATGGGAAATTTACAGATGTCAGCGAAGAAGCTGGGATCTACGGATCCATCATTGGATTTGGATTAGGGATTACCATTGGTGATGTGAATCAAGATTCCTGGCCTGATATTTTTATTTCCAACGATTTCTTTGAAAAAGACTATCTCTACATCAACAACCAAGACGGCACGTTTACAGAATCGTTGGAAAAATCCATGCGCTCTATATCCGCTGCTTCCATGGGAGCTGATATCGCTGATATCAACGGAGACGGATTGCTGGATATTTTTGTGACAGATATGCTTCCGGAGCCTCAGTCACGGCTGAAGCAAGTGACGACTTTCGAAAACTGGGACAAATTCAAGTTCAACAAGACCCACGGATACCATTATCAATTTTCCCGCAACATGCTCCATATCAATAATGGAGACGGTACCTTCAGCGAGATGGGAAGGCTAGCCAATGTGGAGGCAACAGACTGGAGCTGGGGAGCATTGATTTTTGACATGGACAATGACGGCAAACGCGATCTGTTCGTCGCCAATGGGATTTATCAGGACATTACTGACTTGGATTACCTGAACTTCATAGATAATGAAGAAACCAAAATCAAAATAATTTCGAAAGATGGCGTGGATTATAAGGCATTAGTTGACCCTATTCCCATCACTCCTATTTCAAATTATGCGTACCGAAACCTCGGAGATTTAAACTTTGAAAATGTCGCGGGTGACTGGGGGCTTGGAGAGCCTATTCATTCCAATGGAGCTGCCTATGGAGACCTGAATAATGACGGCACCTTAGACCTGGTGGTCAACAACGTCAATAAACCTGTCAGCATATTCAAAAACCGGGGGAGAGAACTTAATCCTGAATACCATTCCCTTCAAATTCAGCTGATCGGAAAAGGCAAAAACACGCAGGCTATAGGCGCGCAGGTCAAGATTTTTGCAGGAGACGAAGTTTTCTATACTGAACAAATGCCGAATCGGGGCTTTGAGTCCTCCGTGGATCCTAAGCTGACCATAGGTTTGGGGAAAATAAAGAAAATAGATCAAGTCAAAGTTCTCTGGCCCGATGGCAGTATCTCTGAAGTCGAAAATATTCCTGCTGATGAATTGCTGACGCTAAAATGGGAGGAAGCTAGGCTGATGGGCGAGAACGAAAGCTTTTTCGCTAAACCACAAGCTGCCTTATTCCACAATCGGGAAAAAGTAGAGATAGAATTCACCCATGAGGAAAACCCAATGGTGGATTTCGACAGAGATCGGCTGACATTCCATATGTACTCTACCGAAGGTCCTGCATTCGCCAAAGCGGATGTAAATGGTGACGGAATTGAAGACTTATATTTTGGCGGAGCCAAAGGCTTCTCAGCGAAACTTTTCCTAGGATCAAAATCAGGCAAATACCAACCATCCAATCAACCCGCATTTGACGCAGATGCTATCTCAGAGGATATAGACGCTGTATTCTTTGATGTAAATAGAAATGGACACGAGGATTTATTGGTCGTATCGGGAGGAAATGAATCCAGCCTAGGATCACCCGAGCTTACAGATAGACTGTATCTGAATGATGGCAAAGGCAATTTCGCCAAAAGCATACAAGCCGGCTTCAATTCTAACCGGGGTAGTAGCTCAGTAGTACAAGTGCTGGATCTGAATGAAGACGGAGCACCGGATTTGTTTATTGGAGGGCGACTGGTTCCTTTTGTGTATGGTGCTCCAGCGAGTAGCAGCATTTGGATCAATGACGGTCAGGGTAACTTCACAGATCAAACCGCCTCTTTTGCTCCGGAAATGAAAGAACTAGGCATGGTCACCGATGCCAAAGTGGTAGATTGGGACAATGACGGCAAAAAAGACCTTGTTCTTGTAGGCGAGTGGATGGCCCCTATTTTCTTTAGAAATACCGGTTCCAAACTTCAAAAAATCGAAATGCCGGAATTGCAAAATCTGAAAGGATGGTACAGAACTTTGGAAATAGCTGATTTGGATGGAAATGGATTGCCTGATTTGATTTTGGGAAATAATGGGCTGAACTCACGGTTTAAAGTATCTGAAAGTACTCCCGTAAGGATGTACTTAAACGATTTTGATCAGAACGGCTCTATTGAGCATATTTTCACCAGACAAGAAGGTGATGTACAAGTACCTTACACGTTGAAACATGAGCTGGAAAGGCAAATTCCTACTATAAAGAAGCGTTACATGCGGTACAGCAACTATAATAATCAAACGTTGACAGATATTTTCCCCAAAGAAATTCTGGATAAATCTATCATCAGCGAAATCAACAACCTAGAATCAGGGGTACTGATGAATGAAGGAAATGGGAAGTTCATCTGGAAACCATTTTCACGAATGGCTCAGCGATCCTATATTTTTGCCATCCACGTCGCTGATCTAAATAAAGACGGAATTCAAGACCTTATCCTCGGCGGAAATTTATTCAATGCGAAGCCTGAAGTAGGCAAATACGACGCTAGCTATGGAGATGTGCTTCTAGGTAAGGGAGATGGAACGTTTGAATTCTGGCCCAATGCGGAGCATGGCCTTCAGCTGGAAGGGGACATTAGAGCCTTCGCGACTCTTGGAGATGGCAAACTGTTAGTCGTAAAAAACAGTGCTGCCGCAGAAATCTGGAACTACTAAGATGAAGAAATTTTCTGTTGCATTTTTACTGGGGATAGGACTTGTTTCTTCGTGCAGGGAGAAAGAAGAAAAGCTCTTTGAATTAATGTCTTCAGAGGCGACAGGGGTTCAATTCGAAAACACACTTATCTCATCAGATACACTGAATATCCTAGAATATCTCTATTTCTACAATGGTGGTGGAGTCGCTGTGGGAGACATCAACAATGACGGCTTGGTGGATTTGTATTTCGCTGGAAACCAAACCTCCAACCGCCTTTACCTCAACAAGGGCAATTTCCAGTTTGAAGATATCACGGAATCCGCAGGAGTAAGCGGAGAAGGAGGCTGGTCCACCGGTGTCACCATGGCCGACGTGAATGGAGATGGATTATTGGATATTTACGTGTGTCAAGTAGCGAACTATAAAGGTATAACCGGAAAAAACCGTCTATACATCAATCTGGGAGAGGGGAAATTTGAAGATCAAGCGGCAGCTTATGGACTAGACTTCGTCGGATTTAGCACCCAGGCCGCCTTTCTGGATTATGATCAGGACGGAGATCTGGATATGTACCTATTGAATCACGCTATCAAATCTCCGGAAATTTTCGCTCCTGCAGATTCCAGAGTCAATTCGGATGCCTTGGGCGATAAATTGTTTAAAAATCTGCTTTCGGAAGGGAAAGTCGGATTTGAGGATGTCACCGAAGCTTCGGGGATTTACTCCAGCATTTTAGGATTCGGCCTTGGAGTAGGAGTAGCAGATATCAATGCGGATGGCTGGCCTGATATTTACATTTCCAATGACTTCACCGAGAATGACTACCTGTATATAAACGGGCAGGATGGTACATTCTTAGAATCTCTGGAAAGCCTGATTTCCAATACCAGTCGATATAGCATGGGAAATGATCTGGCCGATCTCACCGGTGACGGATTACCTGAGATCTTCACAACGGACATGCTTCCTATAGACCCTGAAATCTGGATGAAATCCGTAGGCGAAGACAAGCCTGAAGTCTATCAGATTAAAAAACAGTTTGGCTATGCCGACCAATACGTAAGAAATCACCTTCAGCTTAATCAGGAAAAAAACGGGTTCAGTGAGATTGCGCTATTTTCCGGAGTACATGCTTCAGACTGGAGTTGGTCCCCACTTATTTTTGACATGGACAATGACGGACTTCCTGATATCCATATTACCAATGGGATAGAAAAGCGTCCAAATGACCTCGATTTCATCCAATACAATCAAAGCAGTGCCCCAAACTTAGCACCGAAAGACTTGCAGGCAAAACAGATTGAAATGCTTCCTACAGTTAAGCTGCCTAATCTTAGTTTTCAAAATCTGGGCAACTTAAAATTCACTGATCAGGCTATTGCCTGGGGGCTTGACCGGCCGAGCTATTCCAATGGTTCTGCATACGCAGATCTGGACAATGACGGAGACTTAGACCTTGTCATAAACAACCTGAATCAGCCTGCATTTATCTATCAAAATCACTCGGAGAAATCAGGCAATTCCTTTCTACGAATCAACCTCAAAGCCGGTGGAAACAACACCTTCGGAATGGGAGCAAAAGTGGGAGTGTACTTTGAAGGAAAAAGTTTATTCCAGCACTATGCAGGTAGCAGAGGATTTATGTCCGGCATGTCATCCACGCTCGTTTTTGGGTTGGGGGACACTCAATCCATAGATTCTGTCTCTGTAAATTGGCCGGATGGAGCAGCAGAGATTTTTAGTAAAATTGCCGTTAATCAAACATCGAGCTTAACTCAAGGCGCAGGAAAAGCACTTATAAAAACAAAGCTACCTGAGAGCTCTTTTATCTATCCCGAAATCTCCTGGGAACATCAGGAGAAAACCACGCTAGACGAAACGAAACGGGAATACTTGATTCCAAAAAGCTTTGCAAGTATGGGGCCTGCATTGGCAGTAGGGGATGTAAATGGGGACGGTCTTGACGATATCTATGTGGGAGGTGCTCAGGATCAGACAGGAGCTTTATTTCTTCAGCTTCCTGGCGGGAAATTTGAAAAAAAGGAAAATGGCATCTTTATCCAGTTCTCCAAGGCAGAAGATGTGGTAGCCGCATTTGCGGACTTCAATGGAGACGGAAATCTTGACTTGTATGTGGGCAGCGGTGGCAATGAACACCCAAGCGGTGCTCTTTTTAACTTCGACCGTCTTTTCTTTGGGGATGGACAAGGTAATTTCCTATTCAGTCCCCCATCTCTTCCCAAGATAGGAGAAAACACCTCCACACTTGCTATTCACGATATAGATGAAGATGGAGATTTGGACATCTTTGTGGGAAGCTCAGTGGTGGGCGGTGATTATGGAGCAAGTCCAAAAAGTGTGTTACTAATAAATCAAGGCAATGGAATATTTCAAGATCGAACCAAAGAATGGTTTGGAACGGGCACTGATTTAGGAATGGTCAATTCGGCCATTTGGGCAGATATAGACAGCAATGGAAAAAGTGAATTGATCCTAACAGGAGACTGGCAGGGAATCCGGGTTTTTGAAAATAAAACAGGAAGATTGCTAGAAAAGAAAGTAATCTCTGGATTGGAATACTCATCCGGATGGATTCAAGATCTGGCAATCGCTGATGTCAATGGAGATGGTAAGCCGGATATTCTAACAGGGAACCTTGGACTAAACAGCAAATTAAAAGCAAGTCAGGAAAGGCCCGTCTGGCTTTACTATGGGGATTTCGATGAAAATGGGCAAGCAGATCCCATAATTTTTCATTACAAGGGAGATCACTTAGTTCCTTTTCCCTCGCGGGACGATTTGATCAAGCAAATCCCCAGTATCAAGAGAAAACATTCCTCTTATCAGAGCTATTCAGAAATAGCCAGCCCTGCTGACTTATTCGCTGAAGAAATTTTGGCAAAAACTTCCCGTCGCGCTGTCTACGAATTCCACTCAGGGGTTTATTTCCAGCAAGCGGATGGAAGCTTTGTCTTCGAGGCATTTCCTGATCAAGCGCAGTTCTCCCCTATTATGTCTGTTTATTGGGACGAGAAGGGCAAAACAATTTTACTTGGCGGAAATTTTTCAGGATTTCGGGTAGATCTAGGAACCAGTACCGCTTCGCCTTTCTCCGCATTTCAATGGCAAAATAATCGCTGGGTCAAGAAAGAATTACAACATACAATTTCATCCAAATCAGAAATACGGCAGATCAAATCTATTCTGGTGAATGGGAAACAGTTGGGCATAGGGGCGGGTAATTCCAGCCCGTTACAGTGGATCAAACTTGATTAAAAACCTTTGTTACTTACTTAATTTCCAATAGCTTTAAGATTCAAACAGAACGAATTGAAGTGAACTATATCCTAGTCCAATACGACTCTACACCAAAAGCATTAAAAATAACTCCCAAAATATGAGTACCGCCAAATTCCTGCTCTTTTCAGGGATCCTCCTGATTGCTGTCTCTTGCGCAAAACAAGTTGATTATTCCCAAGCCATCACAGATGGCCACTACATTAGCGAAGCCCAAGATAGAATCACAGAAGTAATCATTCATGACATATTCTCCCCTCCCGTGGCGACGAGAATCTATGCCTACGCATCACTAGCTGCCTACGAAGTAGCTGCTTCTGTAGATCCCACCTACGCTTCTCTTTTGGGACAATTGAATGGATCGGAGAAGGTGATCTTCACTCCTTCTGAAAAAGTATATCCCCCTTTAGCTTCACTTGCGGCCTATTATTATGTGGGCACAGGTCTGATCTTCTCTGAAGAAATGATGAATGAGCATAGAGATGCTACGTTCTCAGCCTTGAAAGAAAAAGGAATTCCGGACGAGGTGTTCGAAGCTTCAGTTGCTTTCGGCAAAGAAGTGGGAGATGTCATTAAAGCCTATTCCTCCAAAGACAACTATCATCAAAGCCGCTCATTCCCAAAATTCACCGTCACTGGCGAAGAGGGAACTTGGCAGCCTACTCCCCCTGCATACATGGAAGCCATAGAGCCCCATTGGAGCAAAATCCGGACTTTTGTGCTGGACTCAGCTTCCCAGTTCCGACCACTTCCACCTCCTGCATTCTCCACCGATCCCGAAAGCGAATTTTATAAAGTCGCTAAGGAAGTCTATGATATAGACCAAAATGCTACTCAGGAACAAAAAGAGACTGCGCTGTTCTGGGATTGCAATCCTTATAAAATGAATGTGAAAGGCCATGTAATGTTTGCCGAGAAGAAAATCACTCCTGGAGGACACTGGATGAGTATTGCGGCTATTGCCTCCAAAGCAGCAGAGAAAGATTGGAAGGGAACTGCAGAAGCTTTTGCCCTGACAGGGATCTCACTCAATGAAGCTTTCATTTCCTGCTGGGACGAAAAATACAGAAGTAATGTTATCAGGCCGGAGACCTATATCAATCAGCATATAGATGAGCAATGGGTACCACTCTTACAAACTCCCCCATTCCCTGAACATACAAGTGGTCATAGTGTAGCCTCAGCGGCCTCAGCTTATACGCTAGCTCGCCTTTTTGGTGATGAATTCCACATCGTGGACAGCTCAGAAGTAGCCTATGGCCTTCCTGTAAGAGAGTTCGATTCCTTTTCTCAAGCGGCTGAAGAAGCTGCTCTAAGTAGGTTTTATGGAGGAATACACTATCGCCCAGCTATAGAATATGGTATTACTGAAGGTCGGAATCTCGCGGAGTTCATCTGGACAAAGGTGGACACCAAATCCAAAAGTACAGCTAGCAACTAGCCTTAAAAGCATCCGTTACTACGGGTGCTTTTTTGTTTCCTAATTGTGAAATATTAATCAAGATTGAACTCATCACACCTCAAGTTGTTTTTATTCCAAGAGATATTCTGTACCTTCTCTTATCACCTTTTTGAATAGGATTTTTCCTTTTCTTGTTTTTAAACTAACCCTTATATGTCAAAAACTATTATCGTTTCCAACCGCCTCCCCATTAGTCTAAGACACCGAAATGGCCGGTTTGAATTCAAACCAAGTGCTGGAGGATTGGCCACTGGCCTAGGATCTATTTACAAAGAAGGAGAGAATATTTGGATTGGTTGGCCGGGAAATACCGTGGATGACCCCGAGCAGCGGGCAGAAATCATCCTCGAACTGCACGAGCTTAAAATGGCGCCTGTCTTCCTTTCAAAGGAAGATGTAGAGGAGTTTTATGAAGGATTCAGTAATGAGACGCTTTGGCCGGCATTTCACTATTTCACCCAATATATGGTCTATAACCCTGAACATTGGGAAGCATATGTGCGGGTAAATCAGAAATTTTGTGATGCCATCCTGAAAAAAGCAGGACCGGACGACACGATCTGGATTCATGATTATCAATTGCTTCTGCTTCCTCAAATGCTAAGGGAAGTACTTCCAAACGCTACCATTGCATTTTTCCAACATATCCCCTTCCCTTCATACGAAATCCTTCGGATGATTCCTTGGAGAAAGGAACTGCTGACAGGTGTATGTGGAGCAGATTTAATTGGATTTCATACCTATGACGATATGCGCCACTTCCTCAGTGCAGTGGGTAGAATCACAGGTCTCTCAAGTGAAAGTGGCTACATCCAAGCGGAAAATAGAATTATCAATGTGGATTCATTTCCTATGGGGATTGATTATCACAAGTTTGCGAAACAGGCAAAAAGTAAAAAAACGCTGCGTTTTGTAGAAGAATTTGGCAAGCAAGTGGAAGATCAAAAATTGCTCCTTACCATAGATCGTCTCGATTATTCCAAAGGAATCCCGCAACGCATCCAAGCATTTAATCAATTGCTGGAACAACATCCGGAACTTCACGGCAAGGTGTCCATGATTATGATTGTGGTGCCGAGTCGGGACAAAGTACAGTCCTACAAAGAACTTAAAGAAGAAATTGACCTGCTGGTCGGACGAATCAACAGTGAATACTCCACTCTCAACTGGGTGCCTGTACATTACTTCTACCGCAGCTTTCCATTCGAAGAACTCAGTGCATTCTATAATATGTCAGACATCGCACTAGTAACTCCATTACGCGACGGAATGAACTTGGTGTGCAAGGAATTTGTCGCCAGTAAAACTGACCAAACAGGTGTATTGATTCTCTCAGAAATGGCAGGTGCATCCAAAGAACTTCAGGATGCTATCCTTGTAAACCCTAATGATAGACAAGGTGTGGTCGATGCAATATACAACGCCCTTTCCATGCCTCAGACCGAGCAAATTGCGAGAATGTCTAGCATGCAGGAAAGTCTTAAAAAATATGACGTATTCCAGTGGGTGAAAGTATTTATGGATCGACTGGATCACGTGAAGCAAAAACAAGAAGAGCTGACTTCCAAGGATGTAGATGCCAAGGTGATGAATGAAATTCAAGCCAGTTTTAAAAAAGCCAAAAATGCCGTTTTGTTCTTAGACTACGACGGCACATTGACCGGCTTCACTGCCAATCCTCAAAATGCAGTTCCCGATGCAGAATTGAAGGAAATTATCTCAGACCTTAGTCCCAAAGCCCAGGTTGTGATTATCTCAGGCAGAGACAAGGATACACTGGGAAAATGGTTTGATGATCAGAATATCGATATGATCGCCGAACACGGCGTGTGGGTGAAAAGAAAAGAAGATCAGGCCGACTGGGAGCTATATGCAGAAGTCGAAGACAGCTGGAAAGATGATATCCGAAAAGTGATGGAATATTACGTCTTGCGAACTCCCGGAGCATTTATAGAAGAAAAACATCATTCATTGGTATGGCACTACAGGAAAGTAGAAAGCGGTCTTGGGGACCTCCGGATGCGTGAGCTTTTCAGTCATCTGAAATATATGGCAAGAGGGTATAATCTCCAGGTGCTGGAAGGAAATATGGTACTGGAAATCAAACGTCCTGACATCAACAAAGGGCGTGCTGCCACAGCGATGATGAAAGGAGTAGACTATGATTTTGTACTGGCAATCGGTGATGATTGGACTGATGAAGACACCTTCAAAGCCATGCCAAAGAATGCCTATTCAATCCGGGTTGGTTATGCATACACCCAAGCAAATTACAATATCAAATCATTCAGGCAAGTAAGGCAGTTACTCCAGAAGTTGACTAATTGATTTGAAAATTAGTTTAAAAATTCAGTGCAAGGGCGAAAAATCTTTCGCCCTTGCACATTTGCACCCTCCGTCGCAGCTGCGATTAAAAATCTAGAGATATTTTTTATACAGATTATCCAAAATTCGCTTATCAACCTCTGTCAATTCCGAGTCCACATCCCGCTGGATGAAGTGGAGTTTAAAAGATCGAATTGCAGCTTTGTAATCACTCACATCATACCCGATGATTCTAAGTGCCAGAATAGGATCTAGCACATTTTCCGGCAATAAATCAGTCGTCCCGATTGGAAGTAGCACATTGTCATGATGCGCTAATACCGGAAAAACTACCTCTTCATCATACCACATTCCAAAACCTTCTTCGGCCAGCTTTTTCCAAGGAAAGTAAGAGCTTGGATCAATCTTTCGTGAGGGAGCTATATCAGAATGACCGATAAAGTTAGCAGTGGGAATCCCGTATTTCCACTTTAGCCGCTTTAGTAATACCAAGAGACTTTCTATCTGTGCAGTAGTGAACGGCTCACTTCCGTTATTATCCAACTCGATACCAATAGATGATGAATTGAGATCGGTATCATTTCCCCAGCGTCCTTTTCCTGCATGCCAAGAGCGCAGATAATCATTTAACATCTGCACTATTTCACCATCTCTACCGACCACATAATGTGAACTCACCTGAGTTCTGCTAAGGGTGAAAGTAGCAAGCGTTTGAGCCAACGAATCCTGAGCCGTATGATGAATAATCACATAGTTTGGCTTGCGGATTCCGAAGTTGGCAGTCCCTACCCACTCATCGCTGATACTCAATGTGTCGTAATTAAGTTCAGCTTTGGTTTTAGGGATTTCTTGGATGAAAGCCGTGACTTCTTTTACAGCTTTTTTATGCGCTTTGTTGTTCTTTCGATAGATGTCTTTTGAGCATGAAGCAAAAGCTATGATCGTAAAAATCAATAAAACAGCAGAGGTGATTCTAGTGAAACCCATGGGGATAAATAGTTAACCAAGATTTGAAGCTACAACTATTGTACTAAACCCGATTATATAAATCCCCCACAGATCTACACAAATTCAAAACAAAGAATTTCACACAAATAAGACAGTCTCAAAATCCGCGGAAATCTGTGCGTTGTATCGGCGATAATCTGTGGGGAAATTTTAAATACACCGAATTGACTTACAAGAAATTAGGTCTGTCCAGTTTTTTCCCGATCCGGAAAGCAGCATTCATCAAGCCGACGTGAGAATAGGCTTGAGGAAAATTCCCCCATTGGCTCCCTGTCTTCTGATCTACATCTTCTGAGAAGAGCTGCAGGTGATTGCAATACTTCACCAGTGTCTCGAAGCCTTCTACCGCCTCGTCAAGCCTTCCCACGCATGCCAAAGCTTCTATATACCAGAATGCACAGATCAAGAAAGTGGTCTCAGGCACTCCAAAATCGTCCATATGCTTGTACCGATAGAATAAAAAGTCCTTTGCCAAAAGCTCATCCTCCAGTGCCTTGAGGTGATTATTGGCCCGCTCCAGATCATCCCCAAAATATCCCATAGTGATCAGCTGAAGTGTAGACGCATCCATGTAAGTAGATCCTATGGCCTGTGCATAGGCTTTTCTATCAGGTAGATAACATTCCTCGATTTTGGCGACGGCCATGTCTTTCAGTACAATCGCCTTCTGATATAAATTATCATCCTTCAATCTGATACCGATTTTTGCGGCAGCGCATGCTCCTGCCCAGTGAAATAAGAAGGTGTAGCAATGCTCTTGTGCAAGATTTCTAAATTCCCAAAGTCCGGCATCTTTCTCATTCATAGTTGCTTCGATCTTATCGAGCAAATTCATAATCATAGGTTTTGAACTGCTTCTCTCTTCTTCAGTGAAACGCTGATCAGAATAAAGAGGCAATAACGACACCAATACCTGACCATATAAGTCATTCTGAATATGTGTATATGCTTGATTCCCAAAACGAACAGGCTTATTATCCAAATAACCGGCAAGTTCGGAGATTTCTTCAGTCAATAGCGAATCACCGGTGATCGAATAAAGTGGCTGGTAACGCCCATCAGAACCGGTCTTTAAGTTGTGAATAAATTCAAAATACTTCTCCAGCTCCTCGAAGTGCCCCAGACTATTAAAACAGGTAAGCGTGTAATAGCTGTCACGGATCCAGCAATAGCGGTAATCCCAGTTCCGGGTAGATTCCGGTGACTCCGGTAAGCTTGTGGTAGAAGCGGCGATGATTGCACCGGTGTCCTCGTACTGGTGGATTTTGAGGATCAATGCAGATCGAAGTACGAGCTTCTGATGAAAATTGGAGATACTAGTAGACTTAACCCATTCCTGCCAGTAGCTTGTGGTGGCCTGAAGAAACCGCTCAGAAGTAGTTTCGATTGGAGCTTCTAGCGGTCTACCGTAGGTAAGCACCAAATAAACCGGCTTATTCAAAGAAAATGCCTTTCCATCCATAATATAGCTCAGTGGCGCGTTGGTGGACAATCTCAACTCTTGATCTGTATCCATAAACCGAATATGATTGCTCCCCATACTGGCTTTTAGCAATCTAGAACCACGTTCCGAGGAAGGCTGGCATTTGATGAGAATTTTGGGAGAACCCGAGACCGCTTCGATCTTTCTGATCAACATTAGAGGCTTATAGTATCGGTCAAAGTTCTTGAATCTGGGCGCAAAATCAGTGACCGAATAACTATCCTCGCCAGATACTACGGTAGTCTTTAGGACATTCGTGTTTTCGAGATAAACTTGGGAGGAAGTAAAATCATCAGCTTCAGGATGTATTGTGAACTCTCCACCTTTCTTCCTGTCAAGCATTCCCCCAAAAATAAAGTCAGAATCAAATCTTGGCAAGCACATCCAGCTTATATTGGTGTCCAGTTCCACATGGGCGATATAGGCACAGTTGCCTATCACCCCACTTCCATAGGTATGTTTTTTCATCTGTTTATAATTTGATTTTCAATGGTCATATGGAATCTCGCACGGTTTATAATCATCCCACTGTGTCTCGACTTCGACATGCTCGATTTCATCTGTTTATTTTTGTTTTTCAACGCTCACCCCGATTAGTCGGGACAGGCTATGGAATCTCGCATAGTTTACAATTGTCCTTGTGAGTATAGGACATGAAATGCTCGATATCATTAAAGTCAGTTTGAATTTGAAAAGTACGGGCTTTTTTGGGTCAAGTGTCAAGAAAAGAAAAAAGGGAACAGAATGCAAAAATCCTGCCCCCTAATGAAGTTTTGAAATGCAGTTAATAATCAAATCTCACTAGGTTGGATTCGCAATCCATGGTGACTCCATAGATAACTCTGTTCTCTTCCTCCACCACAAGGCAGAATAATGGGTAGTTCAGCTGATATTGATTCTGAATGTTAACGTTATAGTCAAATTCAAATTATCCGGGTCATTACGTTCCTGATAGGATTTGCCCTCTTGTCTTTTTCCCCAAACTAGCTCAATGGGCGAAGGCAAATCCTCTTCCGTTAAGTAAATAGTACTATCAGAAACTTTTTGCTCACAGGCGCAAAAAAAAGCATCGTAGGATTCGAAAAACACTAGCGTCAATGTGTGCCACTTCAGTCTTCTGTCATCGGTCTTCCATCCGTTGAAGCAAAGGAGATGCTACTATTAGTATCATTTCGGATCCCCATATTCAATAGATTACAACACTCACACATACAGCTTCTTATCCCGGATATAATCCGCCACTCCATCAGGAAGCAGGTATTTTACAGACTTGCCTTCGATAATGGATTTACGGATAAAAGTTGCCGAAATATCCAGCAATGGTGCATCGATCAACTTGATATTCGGATGTTCGAAAGCCTTCGCTTCACCAGGACGTGGATAGACGAAGATCTCATAATTGTCCAAGATGGTCTGATAGTTCTTCCAACGCTTAAGCTGGGTAAGATTGTCCGAACCCAAAAACAAACAAAACTGATGCTGTGGATACTGGTCGGTAAGATACGCAAGCGTATCTATGGTATAACTTGGTTTGGGCATAGAGAACTCCGCATCCGAAGCACGAAAATGAAAATTGTCTTCGATTGCCAGCTCCACCATTCGCAGTCTGTCAAACTCATGAATTAAAGACTGTCGTTTTTTTAGGGGATTTTGAGGGCTTACCACAAACCAAACCTGATCCAAATCTGTACGGTCATGTAGCGTGTCGGCAATAATCAGATGGCCAATATGGATGGGATTAAAGGAACCGAAGTAAAGACCGATTTTCAAAATGCTATCTGGATAAAAATTCGCTCACCAGATATTCAGCTTCCGCACTGGACTTCTCAAAATCGTCATTCACGACAGTAACGTCAAACTGCGGCTCAAATTTCGATTCGAACTGAGCTTTGAACAAACGTCGGGAAAGGGATTCTTCTGTCTCTGTACCACGGTCATTTAGCCGCTCAGCCAGCACATCGAGATTGGGTACCTTTACAAAAATCGCCAAAGCCTGCTCTCCAAAGTACTTTTTCAGAGCAAGTCCGCCCTTCACATCCACATCGAAAATCACTGCCTTGCCAGACTCCCAAATACGCTGAATTTCCTCTTTGAGCGTACCATAGAAATTGCCCGCATAGACCTCTTCCCACTCGATAAATGCGTCCTCGTCTATTTTTTTGATGAATTCCTCCTGAGAGAGAAAGTAGTAATCTTTGCCATGAACCTCATGTCGCCCACGCTTGTCACGTGTACAGGCAGAAATAGAAAATCCCAAATTTGGGATGGTTTGAATCAGATGCTTCACTAAAGAAGTCTTCCCCGATCCGGAAGGAGCAGAAAAAATAATTGCTTTACCTGTCGTCATGGCTATTTAATATCCTGAATCTTCTGGCGTATACAGTCAGCCAATTCAGTAGGCACAGCGTGTTTGGTGCATTTTGTTTTCAATACATCACGGATAGCTTGTTCCAAATGGTAATGTTCAAAGCATGGTTGGCACTTGGCTAACTTTTCTCTCAAGACTTCCTTGCCGGAATCTTTCAGGTCTCCGTCCAAAATACTTTCAAGCAGCTCGAAGCATTTGCTCTCGTCGCTGCATTGCCTCTTTCGCTCTCCAGATGGTTTATCATTCATTTCCATGGGTAATTATTCTTTAATAAGTATCAGCTTTGTTGCCACTTATTTATAAACTATATCATTCAGGCCACTTCGGTCATCGGTCATTCCCGCCTGTCGGGTAGGGGTCTTCGTTCCAAGAAAGCAAAGAAGATAATCTTAATGGCATCATTTAGGCGATCACTTTTTTACTATTCCTCCTCTTCATCTTCGTCTGTATTGTATCCCATATTGTGGGCATATCCTTGAAGTTTTTCTTTCAAAAGATTTCTTGCGCGGTGCAATCTGGATCTCACCGTTCCGATAGGAATATCCAGAATCTTGGCCATCTCCTCATAAGTGAACCCTTCTAAGTCACACAAGATAATCACTGTGCGAAAATCCACTGCAAGGCTATTAAGGGCATTAGAGATCTCATCACCGAGCATATCCTTGACGGATTCTGCCCTGAGATCGCTAGTACTTTGGTAGTGAACATCATCCGAGTTGTAATAAGTTTCAACTTCCTGATAATCTACCTTCGTAGGTTGCTTGGATTTCTTCCTGTACTCATTGATAAAGCTGTTTTTCAAAATTCTAAAAAGCCAAGCTTTAGCATTGGTACCCTGCTCAAATGAGTTGATAAAACGATAGGCTTTCAGGTAAGTGTCCTGTACAAGATCTTTTGCATCATCTTCATCGAAGGTGAGCCTGTAGCCAAAATTGTACATTGAGTCTATGTGTGGCATAAACTCCCCATCGAAGATGGCATTTTTCTCTTCCTGAGAATATTTTCTGCGCTGAACTTCCGACATAAGTCCCAAAAGTAATGATTGGGTGAATTTATAACTAGGAATTGGAAAGAATTCAGGTGATTTCGTTTATTTTGTTGTATGGTTTGGCTCTTTACAGCCACAGATTCCCCAGCGACACACCGTTATGTTTTTCTTTAGACTGCTTTCAAGGCTTCCTTTGCCTGTTCTATACCTGTTTTCAGATCTGCTCTATCTTATAGCCAGATATGTGATCAGCTACCGCAAAAAGGTTATTGACGAGAATCTGCGCTATGCGTTTCCTCAGAAAACTCCTCTAGAACGGAAAAAAATAAGAAATAAATTTTACCGAAACTTCACCGATGCTTTTTTTGCCGAGACGATAAAAATGCTGACAATCTCCGAGAAGGAACTCAAGCAAAGATTTCAAGTGATCAATCAAGACCTTGTTGATAATCCTGTAAAAAGCGGTAAAAGTTCGCTAATGATGGCTGGTCATGTGTTTAATTGGGAAATGGCAATTCTCGGAGTAGCGCTGAATACTGAAGTGACAGCAGAAACCGTTTACCTCAAGCTGAACAATTCATTCTTCAACAACCTCATGTTGAAGATCAGAACTCATTTCGGAGGAGTAATGACAGAAAAAAGCGCATTCAGACGCAGTATGATCACTATGAGAGGCACTCCTAGAATCGTCCATCTGGCGGCGGATCAAAGACCGCGTGTATCAGACAGCCGTTATACCAGGGAGTTTATGAACAGACCCGCATTGTTTTTCGAAGGCGGAGAGGTTTTGGCCAAGAAAATGGACCTACCCGTTTTCTTTGGAACAATGACCAAAATAAAACGGGGACATTACAGGTTTGAATTCTCTCCTTTGGCCACTCCGCCTTATATAGACCATACTCAGCATAGTATCACAGATGAATTTTGCCGGAGACTGGAGGACAATATCCGCGCACAACCGGATCTATACCTATGGAGTCATAAGCGCTGGAAAATTTAAATTGAAAGAATTCGGCGGATTGGAAAATTGAAAGAGGGAGAGAATTTGTCCGTTGTGACGAATTAAAAGATTTCCCAAATCTAATCTTGCTCGTCTCTCAGCAAGTTGGTTTCTTGAACTTTATTACCTGAGTATTGTTGCTTTTTCTAGCTTCATGGCTCTTGAATCTCAAATCTAGATACTAGTTACTTGATACTTTAGTGATCTTGTATCCAGCATCTTGCTTCTAAATAAAATGGATTATCTCGAAAGTTTAAACCCGGAGCAGCGATTGGCTGTAGAACACACAGATGGCCCCGTCATGATCATCGCAGGAGCGGGATCAGGCAAAACCCGTGTACTCACCTACCGCATCGCCCATTTGATATATGCCAAAGGCGTAGATGCCTTTAATATTTTATCGCTGACCTTTACCAACAAAGCGGCGGCAGAAATGCGCCACAGGATTGAATCTCTGGCAGGCTTGGAAGCCAGAAACACCTGGATGGGTACTTTTCACTCCGTGTTTGCAAAAATCCTAAGAGTGGAAGCTCCCAAAATTGGATACCCCTCCAATTTCACCATATATGATTCCGATGATTCCAAGTCGCTTATCCGTACAATCGTAAAAGAAATGCGTCTGGACGACAAGGTCTATAAAGCCAACGCTGTGCTTTCCAGAATTTCCGGAGCCAAAAACCGGCTAATTTCCTGGAAAGTGTATCAGGACGATCCATTTGTGAAAGCCGATGATGAAGCTGCCATGAAGCCCAAAATGGGTGAAATCTACCAGCGCTATCAAGACAGGCTTTTCAAAGCCGGTGCCATGGACTTTGATGATTTGCTTTTCAATACCAACATCCTATTCCGAGACCATGCCGACGTGCTAAACAAATACCAACAACGCTTCCGGTATGTGATGGTGGATGAGTTTCAGGATACAAACCTCTCCCAATACCTGATCACCAAAAAGCTGGCCGCCGTTCATCAAAACATCTGCGTGGTTGGTGACGATGCACAAAGTATTTATGCTTTCCGGGGTGCGGATATCCAAAACATTCTGAATTTCGAAAAGGATTATCCGGATTTATTTGTCGTGAAACTGGAGCAAAATTACCGCTCTACCAAAACGATAGTAGAAGCTGCCAATTCTATTATTGATAAAAACAAAGCGCAGCTCAAAAAAAACGTCTGGACTTCAAACGGAGATGGTGACCTGATCGAATTGGTCAAAGCAAGTACTGATAGTGAAGAAGGAAGAATCGTAGCCTCTACTATTTTCGAAGAAAGAAACACCAAACAGCTCAACAACAGTGATTTTGCCATTCTCTACAGAACTAACTCCCAGTCAAGAGCGATAGAAGAGGCACTTCGCAAATTGAATTTGACCTACAAGATCGTCGGTGGACTTTCGTTCTATCAAAGGAAAGAAATCAAGGATCTGATGGCTTATATGCGCTTCACTGTGAACCCCGTGGATGAAGAGGCCTTCAAGCGAATAGTGAACTATCCCAAGCGTGGAATTGGAGACACCTCGGTAGACAAAATTCTGGTAGCGGCATTTGACCATGATATACCGCTCTGGGAGGTGGTGCAAAATGCGCACAGCTTCATTGGAGGCAGAGCAGCGAGTCAATTAGATGACTTTGCCACGATGATCAAAGCATTTAAGATCGAGGTGGAGCGTAAGGATGCGTTCGAAGCAGCCAGCAGTATTGCCAAGCAAAGTGGACTTCTACGTGAACTCTATGAAGATAAAACCATAGAAGGATTAAACAGGTATGAAAACGTCCAGGAATTGCTTAATGCAATCAAAGAATATGTGGATAACGAAGAGAATGAGGACAAAAGCTTAGGCTCTTTTCTTCAGGAAATCGCTCTGCTCACCGATAATGACAGGGATAAGGACATGACGGATGCCATCACGCTGATGACTATTCACTCCTCAAAAGGCCTGGAGTTTAAACAGGTCTTTGTGGTAGGTATGGAAGAGGATTTGTTTCCCTCTCAGATGATGATGCAGAGCCGGGAGGATTTGGAAGAGGAAAGACGGTTGTTTTACGTCGCCGCTACCAGGGCTATGGATAAATTATATTTTACCTATGCACTCACTCGATATCGCTATGGCCGGTTGCTGAATTGTGAGCCAAGCAGATTCTTGGAAGAAGTCTCTCCGGACTGCATCAAGGTAAACAAACGAGTCGCATCAAAAGAAATGTCAGGTGCCTTCCGGAAAGAAGGACTGCCTGGGACATCTGAGTCTTCGGGATATATCGGCATCAAGAAGAAACCGGAAACGCGGATGCCCACTGCGATGAAACTGCACACCCCGAGTCCTGATTTCAAACCTTCGAATACAAACAATCTGCAAGCGGAGCAACTGGTAGAGCATCCCAAGTTCGGCTTCGGAAAAGTACAAAAGATTGAAACAGAAGGAATTAACCGAAAAGCAACGATTCAATTCGAGCATTTTGGTGAGAAAACATTATTACTTAGCTTTGCGAAGCTCAGAATTATAGACTAATCACTTGCACCCCTGCCTTTTGGTAATTTTTTCATTACCTTAATTAGCGCAAAATAGGGGAGCATTATGGAGCACTTTGAACCAGACAAACAAAAACTCATTTTGAAAGAATACGGCAAAAACATTCAACGCCTCGTTGATCATATCACGGCGATTGAGGATCGTGATAAGCGTACCCAAAGCGCATATACTGTAATTGAAATCATCAAGCAGTTAAATCCCACCATCAAACAGGAGAATGACCAAAAGCTTTGGGACGACTTGTACATCATGTCTGATTTCAAGCTGGATGTGGACGCTCCTTTCCCTATGCCGGAGAAGGAATTGCTAGGCAAAAAGCCTCTTCCTATCGGCTATCCAAAAGGTGAAGTCAGATTCAAGCACTACGGTCGAAACATAGAGAAACTAATCGAAGGTGCTATCAAATTGGAAGATGATGAAGAGCAGGAAGCCGCGATTATTTTCATTGGTCAGCTGATGCGAAGCTTCCACTCTACCTGGAACAGGGAAAATTTTGATGATGCCATAATTCTGGACGACATCAAGACGTTATCCAAAGGCAAATTGCACATCGACTTGGAGAAAGTAAAAGAAAATGGCTTGTTTGAATCCAATACACACCGTGATTTCAAACCGCCTCTTCAAGAAGAACGCACCAACAGCAAAAACAAAAGGTCAAATCACAACGCAAAGCGTCGCCCAAATAACGGTCACAATAAAAAACGTAGAAATTAATGGGTTCATTTCGGGTCAATGGTGGAATAAAGCTTAAAGGCGAGATAATTCCCCAGGGAGCAAAAAACGAAGCACTACAGATTCTTTGCGCAGTGCTACTCACCGCAGAGAAAATTACCATAACCAAAATCCCAAACATAGTAGATGTCAATAAGCTCATTGAGCTATTGGGAGACATGGGGGTGAAAGTCACCAAAGAAGGTCCGGAAACCTACACTTTCCAAGCTGATGAAGTCAACCTTGACTTCATGGAAACGGAAGAATTTTTGAAAAAAGCTTCAGCGCTGAGAGGCTCAGTAATGCTTCTTGGTCCTCTTCTGGCAAGGTTCGGTACAGGAAAACTGTCTAAGCCCGGCGGAGACAAAATTGGTCGCAGAAGGATGGATACCCACTTCACCGGGTTTCAGAAGCTCGGCGCCAAATTCAACTATGACGCTAAGAATGAAATTTTCCACATCGATGGAAAAAATCTGAAAGGTTGCTACATGCTTCTTGATGAAGCATCGGTGACCGGCACGGCGAATATCGTAATGGCTGCCGCAATGGCAGAAGGCACTACGACCATTTACAACGCTGCCTGCGAGCCTTACCTTCAGCAACTTTGTGACATGCTCAACCGCATGGGTGCAAAAATCTCCGGAGTTGGATCGAACTTACTTACTATCGAAGGCGTGGATAAACTGGGAGGAACCACCCACAAAATGCTTCCGGACATGATCGAAATCGGGTCATTTATCGGACTTGCAGCCATGACTCAGTCAGAAATTACGATTAAAGACTGCCAAATCCCACGACTTGGAATCATCCCCGAAACCTTCCGACGAATGGGCATCAAATTGGAATTCAGAGGCGATAACATCTTCGTTCCCGCCCAAAAACATTACGAAATAGAAACCTTTATTGATGGCTCCATTCTTACTGTGGCAGATGCCATTTGGCCGGGATTCACTCCTGATTTGCTCAGCATCGTCTTGGTGACAGCCACTCAGGCGAAGGGAACTGTGCTGGTTCATCAGAAAATGTTTGAGTCTAGATTGTTCTTTGTGGACAAACTGATCGACATGGGTGCGCAGATCATTCTTTGTGACCCTCATAGAGCTACCGTAATAGGTTTAGACAGAAAAACAGAGCTACGGGGAATCAGAATGACATCCCCGGATATTCGTGCCGGAGTAGCATTGCTTATCGCAGCACTTTCGGCTAGCGGGACATCTATCATCGACAATATCGAGCAGATCGACCGAGGCTATCAGAACATTGACGAGAGACTGCGGGCTTTGGGAGCAGATATTGAGAGAATCTCATAAAAACAGTATTATTCTAGTGAAAGAGGGTTCTGGATTCAGAGCCCTCTTTTTTTGAAGTTTGTGCTTATTCACAGAGATCGTAGTTGGTCACCTGAGGTATTTACTCTGGCATTTGTGTTCGCAAATGCCAGGGTAAATAGATCGTTCTGAATCCCCAGACGTTTTCTTAACACTTACACCGATTGCTAAAGACTGATCATTTATTACATTGAATCTGCTTCTCCGAAGGGTGAATCTAATCTGCACTTTCATCCCCGCTCGTGGAATGATAGTTCATGGATGTTTTCCCTTTTGAGCTTTACCAAAAAGTTCAACGAATAAAACAACAGGCCTTCTGGCCTCTTTATCCCCACGCTATCAGCCATATAGAAATAAATTCTGCTTCAACAATCAAGGCCATCTTTTTATCTATAGAGAACGTCACTATTTGTATTCAAAATAAATTCACCGCCAATATTCTTTCATTTCTTTCCTTTTCGGAATTTTTGGTAAATTCTGGCTCGATAAGCCAAAACAACCTATTATGTCAAAGAAAAAACTCCGTAGCCAAGACTGGTACGGACGCACCGGAAAAGACGGATTTATATATCGCTCCTGGATGAAGAACCAGGGATTTCCCCATCACTTATTTGAAGGAGACAAGCCTGTAATCGGAATTTGCAACACCTGGTCTGAGCTTACTCCCTGTAATGCACATTTCAGAGATCTGGCAGAAGCACTAAAGCGTGGAATCTGGGAAGCTGGCGGCTTTCCCTTAGAATTCCCTGTGATGTCTTTGGGAGAATGCTCCGTAAAGCCTACTGCGATGCTTTTCCGCAATCTCGCCAGTATGGATGTGGAGGAAAGCATCCGTGCCAATCCTATGGACGGTGTAGTCCTAATGTGTGGCTGTGACAAAACCACCCCCTCACTTGTCATGGGAGCGGCTTCTGTGGATTTGCCCGCTATCGTTCTTTCGGGCGGGCCAATGTTGGTAGGGAGGTATAAAGGCAAGAAAATAGGAACTTCAGATGTATGGAGATTTGCAGAGGATTTCAAACTAGGCAAAATGTCCCAAGAAGAGTTTATAGAAGCTGAAGCAGCAATGTCACGCTCTGTAGGTCATTGCGCTCCTATGGGAACAGCATCCACTATGGCCGGCATGGTTGAGTCACTTGGCCTTTCTCTTCCTGACAATGCTACGATCCCGGCTGCAGATTCCCGAAGAAAAGTATTGGCTCACATGACTGGAATGCGCATCGTAGAGATGGTGAATGAGGATCTGAAAATGAGCAAAATCCTGACCCGTAAGGCATTCGAAAACTCAATCATGGTGAATGCCGCTTTGGGAGGATCCACCAATTTCATTTTACACCTTACAGCCATTGCCAAACGAATCGGAGTAGACATTGATTTGACTGATTTTGATAAATTTTCTTCCATTATCCCGCTGATTGCAAACGTGCAACCTTCGGGAGAGCATTGGGTGGAGGACTTATTTTATGCAGGAGGACTCCCTGCGGTAATGAAAGAAATAGAGCGACACCTACACCGTGATTCTATCACTGCAAATGGCAAATCAATAGGTGAAAATATTGAAAAAGCCGAATGCTATGACAGAAATCTAATTGGCACATTTGAAAACCCAATCAAGCCCGATTCGGGAATTGCAGTGTTGAAAGGTAATCTATGTCCAAATGGAGCGGTGATCAAACCATCTGCAGCGACACCTAGTTTATTGACCCACATGGGACGGGCAGTAGTATTTGAAAATATTGATGATTATAAAGCCCGAATTGATTCTCCGGATTTGGACATAGATGAAACCTGTGTGATGGTAATGAAGAACGTCGGACCAAAAGGCTATCCCGGAATGCCGGAAGTGGGTAATATGGGATTACCGGAAAAGCTACTCAAAAAAGGCATAAAAGACATGGTGCGTATTTCTGACGGTAGAATGAGCGGTACAGGATACGGTACTGTTATTCTGCACGTGTCTCCCGAATCAGCCATTGGAGGTCCTTTGGCATTTGTCCAAAATGGTGATATGATCGAGCTAAATGTACCCGCTAGAACTCTAAATCTAATGATCACTGATGAGGAATTTGAGAAACGAAGAGCAATATTCAAGCCATTGAATCTACCCTACGAGCGAGGGTATGTCAACCTTTTCCTAGACAAAGTAAATCAAGCCCACGACGGAGTGGATTTTGATTTCCTTCAGGGAGGCTCTGGATCCGAAGTAAAACGAGATTCTCATTAAGCACCTAGCCCTGTCAGATTTTGAAAATCCGGCAGGGCTTTCTGAAAAAGTAAAAATGAAAACCCAAAAAGTCGCCATTATCACAGGAGCCGGGCAGGGAATTGGATTGGCTATTGCCGAGAAACTCGCTGCACAAAGCATTAATTTAATATTAAATGATCTGGAAGAGGGCTTGATCACCGAAGCATGCAAGCGGATCAGCCATGTACATGGCGTATCTGCACATGCCATTCCCGGTGATGCTGCTTTGGAAGATGTAATCAATGCGCTAATCGCAGCTGCACTCAGAAATTTTGGCTCCCTCGATATTGTGGTTGCCAATTCAGGGATCACACTTTTCGGGGCTTTTTTGGAGTACTCCCGAGAAGACTTTATGCAAGTGACCCAGATCAATCAGGCGGGAACTTTCTTTCTGGCCCAGGCTGCTGCAAGAGTGATGAAGGATCAGCCCAATGGAGGAGCATTGCTTTTCACTTCATCCGTCACAGCCCACCAGAGTCATGAAAATCTCGCTGCTTATGCTATGAGTAAAGCGGCAATAGAGATGCTCGCAAAAAACTTGGTGCTTGAGCTTACTCCTTTTAAGATTCGGGTGAACACCATTGCCCCAGGAGCCACGGTAACCGCAAGAACAACACTTGACCCTGACTATGAATCTACCTGGTCGAAGCTCACTCCCCTGGGTCGGCCCGCCGCAGTTCAGGACATAGCAAATGCCGCAGCATTTTTGGTCTCCGATGAAGCAGAGCATATTACAGGACAAACACTGATCATCGACGGAGGCTGGACCTGTGTCAGCCCTTCTCCATATACTTAAGAAAAATCTAACTACATGGCCGTAAACTGACAGCACCCAAAGGAAAAATATCTCAGGTAGTGAAGTTTTTTTGACTAGGACTAAAAAGGGAGCTCTGCAAGTCCTTTCTAATTTGCCGAAAATAATCATCTTTACCTTCAGTCCTCGATAAAGCTGTATCAATTAGCTGAATATCAGGAGGAAAAAAAACGGGTGAAAATACAATCTAAATTCTAAGTCTGTTAACTTTATAAAAACAGAAGTTATGAAACACCTCTCCTTCATTCTACTGCTTGTCTGCATGTTGCAGGCCTGCCAACCCAAAGAGACGACACCGGATACCTTGCCAATGAAAGTTGCAATGGCCTATGGTTTTGACAAATTTGACAAGGTCAATTCCATAGCCTATACTTGGAATGTGCAGCGTGACTCTGTGAATGTGATGACTAGAGATTGGAAGTGGAACATAAAAGACCGTACAGTTTATTACGCCACTGCTGACACCAGCTACACCTATAGTCTGGATATGCCCGCCGACTCTTTGCCTGATGCAGACAAAGGATTTATCAATGATAAATACTGGATGATGTACCCATTTCAGTTGGCTTGGGATTCAGGTTATGACTATGAAACGGAGGAAAATGTACCAACTCCGATTTCAGGAACTAGCTCAACTAAGCTGACAATCGTGTATAATGGTGCAGATGGCTATACACCGGGAGATGCATACGACCTTTATTTGGACGAAAACAACATGATTTTGGAATGGGTTTTCCGCAGAGGAAATGGAGCAGAAGGCAGACCATTCACCTGGGAGAATGTTGAACAGTTTGGCCCGATCAAACTGGCAACCACTCATGCAAATCAAGAAGGTCAAAAGACAATCTGGTTTTCCAATATATCTGTAAATTAACCTACCCACAAACTTTAAAATTAGCCGTTTGCCATCTATCAAACGGCTTTTTTTATCTCTTTACCCTAAATTGAACCCCAACGACTTCCCAAAATAAAACCTCTTTTTCAGAATGAAATCAAACAGAAGAAATTTCATTAAGCAAACAGGCTTACTTGCCAGCGCGGGATTGATTACCAATCCATTTGCTGCTTTTTCTACTTCCCTAAAAACCTACACTGTGGGTGAAATCATAGACTTGTTCGTCGCGCAAGTCCCTAATTCCCCCTTCGCACAGACAGTGGATACCTTGAAATCAGGGAACAAAAACCAAGTCGTCACGGGCATTGTCACCACCATGTTTGCCACGATTACAGTAATCCGAAAAGCCATTGAACTCAATGCAAATTTCATTATTGCCCATGAACCTACTTTTTATAATCATCTGGATGAAACTACTTGGCTTGACAATGACCCTATCTACGAATTCAAACGAAAGCTTCTTGATGAACATGGAATTGCAGTTTGGCGAAACCACGATTATGTCCATAGTCTTGAAATCGACGGAGTACAGGCAGGTGTCGTAAGAGAATTGGATTGGGAGGCGTTTTACAAACAAGATGCAGTTTTAAATCTCCCTGAGACAACACTTGGTGATTTGATCTCCCACGTGAAGTCAAAAATGAATTTACCGGCACTTCGCTACGTCGGCGACCTTTCTCAAAAAGCAAGCAAAATACTTCTCCTGCCGGGAGCAATTGGTGGAAGAAGACAAATCGAGTTGCTTATGAAAGAAAAACCGGATGTATTGATCTGTGGAGAAAGTCCTGAATGGGAAACACCTGAGTACGTTCGAAATGCAAATGAAATGGGAGAAAAGCTCGGACTGATTGTCATTGGCCATTCGGCAAGCGAAGAGGGCGGTTCTGGGTTTATGGCCGAGTGGATTAGGAAAAATACCCTGGGAGTTCCTGTATCCCATATCCCCTCCGGGAATTCCCTACTGGTAAAATAAGTAATTATTAGAACAGAAAAAACCGAAGGACATTCCACACTATTGCCTCTCAGTAAAAAATTCTTTGGAATCATATTCAGCTTTGGTAAATTAAAAGTCTAACAAGTTGAACTCAACCATGACTCCCATAAAGAATTTGAATCGAAGAGAATTCCTTGGCTCCGCAGCCACTGTAGCGGCATCTATTTCTATTGTCCCATCCAATGTGATCGCCGGGCTTGGGAAAATTCCTCCTTCCGATCAAATCACCGTTGCAAATATTGGTTGTGGCACTCAAGGCCTACGGGAAATGGGAGAGCTATTACAAAACCCAAAAGTTCGCGTAATTGCCGTTTGCGATGTGAATAAATACTCGGAAAATTACATTGACTGGTCACCTTATGGCATACGGGATGATATCCGAAAAACACTTGGTGATGATACATGGTGGAATAAAGTCAAAGGAATTCCCGGAGGAAGAGATGCGGGCCAAGCCTATGTAGAAAAATACTACTCAAAAAATAGCTCCGCAGGAACTTACAGTGGCTGCGCATCCTATGAGGATTTTCGGGAACTTTTTGCTCAAGAAAAAGGAATCGACGCAGTCAAAGTGATGACCCCGGACCATACGCATGCTTCTATCGCTATAGCTGCAATGAATAACGGAATACATGTAGTGACTCACAAGCCTATTTCCAACAGACTTCTAGAAGGGAGAAAAGTGATAGAAAAAGCTAAATCAAGTAAAGTGATCACACACTTGCTTGCTTGGTCAGACCGTCCCGAATATCGCCTAATAAAAGCTTGGATGGATGCTGGCCTAATTGGAGAATTGAAAGAAATACACAATTGGTCCTATAGACCTGTTTGGCAACAGTGGACTCAGCGCCCTTCGGGGTTCGAAACCATTCCCGCAGGTTTTAATTGGAATCTTTGGCTGGGGCCTGTTCCCGAAATGGATTACCACAAAAACTACACGCACAATGTATTCCGGGGATGGTTTGATTTCGGCGGAGGTTCGGTGGCTGATATGGGACATTACAGCCTCTTCCCCCTATTTGAAACCCTGGGCATCAGTAATTCTCCCCTAAGCGCCAAGGCATACGGAACTACTACACGCGAGGAAATAAACGGTGTCTATCACTGGATAGACAATGATGTGGCTTTTCCTGCAAGCTGTATGATCAAATGGAAATTTCCCAAACAAGCAGATCTACCTGCTTTTGACCTGCTCTGGTATGATGGAGGGATGAAGCCATTTGCTCCAGAGGAACTGGAAGCAGATAACAAAGACACACCTGAGGAAGGATTGCTGATTGTGGGAACCAAAGGCAAAATATTAGGCGGATTCAGAGGAGAAAATCCTGCTCTACTTCCGGAAAGCAAAATGGCCGGTCGTCCGGTATCCGAACGAATTGATTCTGGAAGTGTGGAGAGAAGCACTTCAGCATGGGTGGAAGCAATCCAATCTGGAGCACAAACCCCAGGAAGCTTCATCCGTGCCCAGACCATCACAGACACCATCAACCTTGGTGCTGTGGCTTTGAGAGCAGGGGAAAAAGTAGATTTTGATGCTTCCGCTTTGGAAATTACCAATGATAAAGACGCAAACAAATTCCTAACTAGAGAATATAGAAAAGGCTGGGAGATTTGAGGCAGTATTCATTTGCCGGTTTTCAGTATCAGTATGTCTGAAACCATTTACTTAAACCTCATTTTAAAACCGGTTTATCCTTTATCCCAAAATAAACATGACTACTAGAAGAAATTTCCTCAAATCAACAGGCCTGGCTACTGCCGCACTAGGTTTAGGAATGCCACAAATGGCATTTTCAGCATCTAAAGCAAATCCACTGTTTAAAATATCCCTTGCAGAATGGTCGCTGAACAAACAGCTTTTCTCCGGCAAAATGGATCATTTGGACTTCCCGGCCCTCACCAAAAAAGCAGGAATCGAAGCCGTAGAATATGTTAACCAGTTTTTCAAAGACAGAGCAAAAGACATGGCTTATCTGAAGGAAATGAAAACCCGGGCAGCAGGTGAGGGAGTCAAATCTGTTTTGATCATGTGTGACGGCGAAGGCATACTTGGGGCAGAGACTGCCAAAGAGCGAACTCAAACTGTGGAAAATCACAAAAAATGGGTGGAGGCAGCCAAATTCCTCGGCTGTCATTCAATCCGGGTGAACGCCTACTCTGCTGTGCCTTGGAGCACTTCAGAGCAAGATTATAAAAAATCAAGTGATCTGGCCAGTGCAGGCTTGCAAGAGCTATGTGAATTTGCGGATGGCTTCGATATCAATGTCTTGATAGAAAACCACGGTGGTTTTTCAAGTAACGGAAAATGGCTTGCAGAGATGATTGAAAAGGCTGATCATCCAAGAGCAGGCACACTTCCTGATTTTGGAAATTTCCGTATAGCCAATGAAGATGGAAAAGCCATTTCCTATGACTCCTATCGTGGTGTGGATGAATTGATGCCAAAGGCAAAAGGTGTAAGTCTAAAACCAAAAGTATGGGATGATATGGGCAACGAATTCCCTTTAGACTATTCAAAAATGATACAACTTGTGCTGGGCCACGGTTTTCAGGGGTATGTTGGGATTGAGCACGGAGAAGAAGGCCGGGAATGGGAGAGCATCGAAGAAATCCGAATCGAACTTGAACATGTGAGGAGTATACTTGCAAAAGAAGGCTAATCATACACCGGACTCAAAAACGGAAGTTAAAAAAGATTGTCAAAGAAACTCTTAAATATTCTATTCGTCTTCCAATTAAGGCAGGACATAGTCTATTTTGGACATTAAATCGAGCATGTCGAAGACAACAAACACCGACATGTACACAATGCAACCCGCCTGTCGTCGGACTGGGATCCCTGTTCGACGACAGGCGGGTATGGGGTTGTAGAAAAACAATTATAAACACATGAAACAACAACTCGGGCAAATCGCAATTTTAGTACGGGATTACGATGAGGCAATTGAATATTATACCCAAATTCTGGGGTTTGAGCTGGTTGAAGACACGCATCTTAGCGATATCAAACGCTGGGTGCGGGTTTGCCCTCCCGGCTCGGACTGCCAATTGCTTCTTGCCAAAGCTGCGGATGAGCTACAGCGAAATCAAATTGGTTTTCAAGCCGGTGGCAGGGTTTTTCTCTTTTTATACACAGACAACTTCTACAGGGATTATCATAATTACTCTGCAAAAGGCGTGGAATTTATTCGGGAACCAACCGAAGAAGCCTTTGGAACAGTCTCAGTCTTCAAGGATTTATATGGAAATCTCTGGGATTTGATAGAGAGGAAATAATCAACAAGTTGTAAAGAATTCCTAATTTTAAATTCACTCATTTCTAATTCCCCATTGGATACCCAACCCAACAATCCCCTTCACGGAATCAAACTCGCAACTATAGTTGAGCATTTAGTAGAATTTTACGGCTGGGAAGAACTGGGCCAGCGCATTACCATACGCTGCTTCACTCATGACCCTTCTGTCAATTCCAGCTTAAAATTTCTCAGAAAAACCCCATGGGCCAGAGAGCGGGTAGAAGGATTATACCTGAAGTCGCTGCGGGACGCAAAAAAGAAGTGAGTTGTTAATATAGCCACAAGGCTATCAAGAAGGTGCGAAGGTTCTCCAAATTTTTACAACTTTTCTGGTTCAAGGTGGGTACCTCTGTCTTGAGGTCCTCACTAAACCTTAGCGAAGCTTTGCGGTTAAACCCGAATTATGCATTAGAAAATCTACAGTGGCTTCAAACCGCCTCAAAATCAGTTACTATGCTTCACTTTTCGCTCTCACCGTAGCGGTGCTATGACTCGATCTCCAAAGTGACTGATTTTCTTGTAGTTTGAACCCTTCCCGAAAAGAATCGGTACAGGCTGTCACGAATCCTAATAGTCCTGGTTAAAAAAAACCTCACGAAAAAAGCCCGAAGCAATCTCCGGGCTTTTCGTTTTATGGATTGTGGTTATTATACGTAATTATTCAACATCACCGGCATTACCAGCATCAGGATGTCTTCATTTTCGTCTTGCTCAGCAGGAAGGATCAATCCCGCACGGTTGGGTGCAGAGAACTTCAAGCTAACTTCCTTGCATGAAAGGTTGTTTAGCATTTCCACCAAGAATTTCGCATTGAATCCTATTTCGATATCCTCTCCGTCATGCTCACAGGACAGCCTCTCATTTGCTTCGTTGGAGAAATCAAGGTCTTCAGCAGAGATCATCAATTCGCTGCCTGTCAGTTTTAATCTTACCTGATGCGTCGTTTTATTTGAATAGATCGCGATACGACGAAGTGAACTCAACAATTCTGAACGGTCAATAGTCATCACATTAGGATTCTCCGCAGGGATTACATTTTCGTAATCAGGAAAGCGTTCGTCGATCAGACGACAAATCATCTTTATGTTATTGAAATTGAAATAAGCATTAGACTGATTAAACTCTACTGTTACCGGTAGATTTTCAGATGGTAGCGTTGATTTCAGCAAGTTCAATGCCTTACGGGGAATAATCAAGGTAGCTGCTTCTTGAGAGGCGATATCTACTCGTCTGTACCTAACCAACCTATGCCCGTCTGTAGCAACAAAAGTAGTATTGGTAGGGCTTAAATTGATATAGACACCTGTCATAGCAGGACGAAGTTCGTCAGAGCTGGTAGCGAAGATGGTATTGGATACTGCTGAAGACAGCACCTCCGTAGACATATCCACAGAAGTTGCATTACTTACTGTCGGGATTTTAGGGAAGTCCGTAGCATTCTCTCCTGCCAGTCTGTAACGCCCGTTATCAGAACTGATTTCCACCGCATAAGTATCGTGATCGATGCTGAATGTCACGGGCTGTTCAGGAAGATTTTTCAACGTCTCAATCAATATCTTGGCAGGCACTGCGATATTCCCATCTTCCTTGGCCTCCACGCTGATTTCTGTGATCATTGAAGTCTGCAAATCAGATGCAGTAATAGTCAATTGACTCTCTTTGATCTCAAAAAGAAAATTTTCCAAAATTGGCACTACGGGATTGGTTGTCACCACACCGTTGATAGCCGAAAGCTGCTTTAGTAGGGCAGAAGAGGAAACAATAAATTTCATATCGTAGGGCTTAATTTATTTTTACTTTTGAATGGGGGTAAATTTATAAATAAATTCTAATTCGAACCTCCGTATAAATGATTCTCTCAAAAATTAATGAAATAGAAGGGCTATAATCGGCTAGTTTGTTTTTCTACTGTATTTATTTCTCCGAATCCACCAGACAGATCCGCCAAAAACCAATAAGACTACTACTGGTGTCAACACATTCAACCCTTGCCAAAAAGTCTTTTGCTGCGCAATCTTCACCTTATTCAAAGGTCGAATCCGGAAAGTTCTGGTACGCGACGCAATGATGCCTTCAGGTTCGGCAAGATACTGGACTAGATTTTTCAGAAATAGCTTATTTGCAAAAGTTGATTGGCTAAATGGATTTTCTCCCAAAGCCAGCGGAGCACCGTCTTCCAGATTGGTTTGGGATTGAAATACATCCCCGTCTCCAATCACCACCACTTTTCCGTTTCCACCTTCTTTAAAGTCCTCTTTGGCAAAACCATCCGGAAGAAACCGGTTTTTATACAAGGAAGTAAATTCCCCTTCCAGCAAATACGCGAGCGGCAAATTTTTCATTCCAAAAAGTCCCACATCAGGCTCCTGATCCATATCCGCAAAAGCAACCCGAACCGGAGCAGGCAAAACCCTCGAAAAATCCGAACTGAAAATTAATGGCGTTTTGGTGACTCCATCGGCTTTCACTGTATCCAAGCTACTTGTAAAACGAAACTGAACCACATCCAATCCCTTGGTAATCGCATGTTCTTGCATTCTTCCTGCCTGTATATAAAAAGGCCAAGGAAGAGGGACCATTTGCTGCTGATTTCCAAAATCCCCACCCATCACTGGAATATATCCAAAGTTCAGATCTTGAATCAAATCCTTGTTTACACGTACCCCATACCGGAAGAGTAAATTATCCAGTCCCAAATCTACCGGCATAGCCAAAGTACCTTCTCCACCTGCATTCTCAATTTCTACCGCTACTCCATCAAGCAATACGATCAGATTTCCACCACCCATCACATACTGGTCGAGCAAGTAAATCTCCCGCTCAGTATAATTTTCTTTTGGTCCCTGGATAAAAATCATCTTGAATCCCTCCAAATCTTTCGGTTTCTGAGCTTGATCAAGCGGGACCTTAAAGAGCTCAAATTCCCCATCCAATGCTTCCACCAGTCCAAAGCCTTCATCGGAACTCATTTCTCCATGTCCCATGATCATCGCGATGGAAGATGACTCAGGCGATATTAACTTTCGAATGGCATTGCTCAATTCAAACTCCAGATTTTCAATAGAATGGTTAAGAATTTGATCAGGCCCCATTCCTCTATCACCTTTTAATACCAAGGCTCCCGTCTCATACTCTTCATCGCTGACCAAAATCCCGGGAAAAATCAGCTGTTCTTGTTGACCGGAATTTCGCATCACGGATAAATTTGTAGGATTAATACCATAATCCGCTAAGGACAAAATAAAGTCTCCACGTTCTTCCTTCTGCAAAGTCAGTGGATCAAAATAAGAATACGTAATCTTTTCTGCACTGTAAGCATTGAATGTTCTGACAGTCTCTTCTATGGATTTTTGGAGACGGCGCATGCCTCCGGGGAGATTTTCACCCACCAGAAGAATTTCCACATGAAGAGGTTTGCTGATCTCAGAAAGCATCTCTTCTGTGGCAGGATGAAGTGAGTAACGTTTTTCCTCGGTAAGGTCTATCCGAAAATCCAAAAAGTTCGCCAGCAAAACAATTACTAGAATTCCTCCAAAAAAAAGAAACCAGGACTTTGCACTATGTTGAGTCAACTGTTTCATTTATTTCTCAAAACCAAAATAGTCCCACCCAAAAACAACCAAATCATGCCAATCAAAAAGAATAAATCTACCGAGTCAATCACTCCCCTACTCAAGTTGATGTAATGAAAACTCAGACTCAAATCAGCAGCCCAATACGAGAGATTCCCCAATTGCATCTCTACAAAGGCGGAGAATCCAAAATAGAGCAAAAAGCATAAAAAAACACCTAATACGAAGGCTACTACTTGCTGCGAAGTCAGAGAGCTGGCAAACAATCCGACCGCCGCAAACACTGCCCCAATCATAATTAGACCTATCCACGAACCGAAAAAGCCTGCCTGGTCCAGATTACCCACAGGGTCTCCCAGTTGCATAATGCTATAGAAATACAAAAGCGTGGGTAAAATTGCTACCAGAATAAGGCAAATCAGCGCCACGTATTTTGCCAAAACAATCTGTACCAAAGAGAGAGGAGAAGTCCTTAAAAGTTCCCATGTGCCTGTTTTTCGCTCTTCTGCAATAGCCCGCATAGAAAGAGCGGGGATAAGAAATACGAAAACATAAGGAGTATAGGTAAATAAGGCTTCCAAATCAGCAAAACCATATTCGAGCACGCTGCTTTCAGGAAAAACCCACACAATCAGCCCAATCGCCACGAGAAATAATGCCAATACCAGATAGCCAAGAAGGCTCCCGAAAAAGGTATTGATTTCTTTTAGAAAAAGACTTGTCATGGTTAGGCGTTGGTAATTTCCCGGAAAATCAACTCCAGATTTTTTTTACTTTGATTTAGACTCACCAAGTTTAACGAACGCTCATGTAGGATTTGCATAATAGATTTTCTGGCTAAAGCAGGATCTGTCGTTGAAATAAGCAATTCCGTTTTTCCTTTTGAGCCAAAATCTATCATACCCACGTTTGCGAACCATTCAAGCACCAGCTCTTCTTCCGTCTCCAGAATCAAAATCGTTTCATCTGCGTTGGATTTTAGGTTGGAAAGTGAATCCGAAGCAAGTATTTTGCCTTTGTTGATGATCACCACATCGTGGCAAATTGCCTCTACTTCCTGCATAATATGCGTAGAAAGGATTAGTGTCTTATCCTTTGCCACTTCTTGGATCAAACTTCGGATTTCCACCAATTGATTAGGATCTAATCCTGTCGTAGGCTCATCCAAGATAATCACCTGAGGATCATGGATTAAAGCACGGGCCAGACCTACCCGCTGCCGATAACCTTTAGAAAGTTGTCCTATTTTCTTATGCTGTTCCGGTGCTAGACCTGTGCGATACAGCATTTCCTTGGTTCTTGATTTTAGTTTCGCTCCGGATAGCCCGTATAATCCCCCTGAAAATTCCAGAAACTCCCGCACATACATATCAAGGTAAAGTGGATTATGCTCCGGCAAGTATCCAATCAGTGGACTGACTTCTTTGGGTAAATTGACTGCATCCTTTCCCATTACCATCACTCTCCCCGAAGCAGGAGATAAAAATCCTGTAATGATCTTCATCGTGGTAGATTTTCCCGCTCCATTTGGCCCCAGAAAACCAAGAATCCTTCCAGGTGTAGCGGAAAAAGACACTTCATCAAGTGCTTTTTGGGCTCCGTACAGTTTGGTGAGTTGGGATACTTCGAGTGACATGCAGCTTTTTTGGTCAGTCAAAAGTAAGGAAAAAATGTAGTTTTCATTTGTTGGAACAGATATGTCATTTATTATCAAATAGGTCGTTGTAATTTCTGCCCCTCTCTATAACAAAATGAGGCCGCCTCATAACTCATAAAAGGCTTGAGCAAGAAAGGGAATAAAATGACACTTTCCCCGCACACAGACTGGCCTCCCGAATCGCTTCGCTTGAAACATCCCCTATTTCCTTCCCCCGCAATCTGGCTGCTTAACTCAGTAGGGATATTCCTCATCCAGAAACTCCAGCATGTTTTTGGCAAACCCGGAGGAAAAGAAATTATCGGAATTACCCAACAAGACTAATCCTATACCTTTCTCTCGATAAAAGTGACAATATGATCGGGTATCTCCATTATTACCTGAATGGTAGAACCTCATTTCACCAGCGGCCGGCTTATACGGAAAGCCAAGGCTACGGTAAAGCCCATCAGGCTCAGGGGGCAGAGATGTTTGCAAGTCAAGCAGCTCTTGATTTATAGTTTTATTGATATCCATCAGCTCAGCAATAAATTTGGCGTATTCACCTGCTGTGGTATAGAGTCCAGCAGCCGCATCAAATAAATTCGGACTGCCGTGGGGGCCATTGTCCGTGGGAGCTCCGTTACGATGACCATATGCTTTAAATACTTTCATGGAGTCCTGCCAGACAAAACTCATCGGCTCCGCATTCAGCGTGCGCGCAACTTCTTCAAGGAAGTACTCATTCAGCTTGGCATCCGAAACATCCAAAAGATAGGTTAGGACTCTTTTTAGATACTGATATCCTTCTCCCGAATACCCTGATTGGCTTCCGGGTTTAAAGCTAAATTCAAGTAGGTCGGCGGGGTCATCCCTCCAATTGGGCCATCCCGAGCAGTGGGTTAGCACCATTCTGGCTGTTAACGTTTTATACCCATAATCGGAATAATCCACCTCCCTGTCCATAAAGTAAGTATAAACCGGAGTATCCAAACCCAATGCTCCCCGCTCTACAAATTTCAGCACGAAATATGCAAATAGAGGTTTAGATAATGAGCAGGCTTCAAAAAGGGTACGTTTATTCACCTGTTCCCCTGTAAGCAGATTTTTGACACCAAAGTTTCCGGCATAGACAACTGATTTGTTGTTGATGATAGCAAGTGAAAGACCGGGTACCTCAAGAGTATCCATCTGCAGGGTGATAAACCTTTCCAGTTCGGCGACCCCAATCTTTCTTCCCGTAATTGTTTCAACAGCCGTTTGTTGGGCATTAAGCGGATAAATCAGGAAGCCGGTCAAAAGCGGTAAAATCATGCAGGAAAGCAGTATGGGATTCATTCCTTTATCCATCTCAGCTGATTGAGATTAAGGCTCGTAATTTCTGATCGGGAACCAACATTAAACCGGTAATGTATCTCATGTCCTCCATTGGCGGCTACGGTCAGTGAATTGTTGCCGGAAAAGACCAACGGCTGATCCGGCAAAATTTCATCTAGGTAGGTTGAATAAAGATTCCCGTCTTTTAAGTATATTTTCAAGCTGTCAAAACCGCCTTCCAATACATAAGTGCCAACATATTTCTGTGGCTCGGTGACCGGTTTTTTAATAAACATGGGTACGATCAGTTCCGCGATATAATCGTTTATCCTGTTAAATTGAAAATCGGTCGTATTGGCCAGCACGACCCATCCGATCTTTAACTCCGGATTGAATATGATTTCGCTGCGTGCTCCCAGCATTGACCCCTCGTGTACGATAAAGGGGTAATTTCGTAACCATCCTATACCTAAACGCTGCATCATTCTCAGGCTCTTACCCGAAAGTATCGGATTGTTCTCATCGAACTGGGAGCTGATGAATTTGGCAAGATCCGATGCTGTCGAATACATCCCTCCCGCATACACCATTGAATTGGGATAATAGTCAGGGATTTTGATGAATCCCTCTTCCTCACCTGCATAGAAATAGCCTTTGGCAATTGTGTTTTCCCCTGAGCTGAACGTACCGAATCCTGTGTCCGAAAGCTTTAGAGGCTTGCAGATTTTCGAAAGTACATATTCCTCGTATCCTGTTGCCGCAGCCCGCTCCAGCCCCAAGCCAAGAAGACTGTAACCAAGGTTGGAATAGTGACGGGTGTTCCCGTTCAAAAACCGGTATTCAGGATGTTCTTTATCGACATACTGAAGTGAGCGAATAAACGCTTCCATCGTCGCTGACTGGATAGGCCCAAGGTCATTTTTGCTCAATAGCCATTTGTCGATTTGTTTGGCAAAATCCACATCCGCAGGGGAATTCCGCGGAAGTCCTGAATTATGGGTTGCAAGTTCTAGAAACGTAGTGTAGGTATCGGCTTGTTCTGTGCGTTTTCCGGAATATTCAGGGACAAATTTTCTCACGTCATCATCCAAGTCGACAACCCCCCGTTCCCATAACTGCATGAACATAGTTGCAGTAAATATCTTGGTGATGGACTGGATTTGGTATTTGGAATTGATAGTCGCCGGAATTTCTTTTTCCAAATCGGTATAGCCCTGTGCTTCGCTGAAGATAATATCATTTCCACAGACAATTGCCACGACGATACTGGGCGAATGGTACCTGACCTGAAACCCCTTTACACCCAGCCTTAACTGGACTTGAATGGAATCGTTTAGTATCTTTTGAGCTTCAACCCTACTGGGCAAGAACATAGGGAGCATGATAAGGAATAAATTTAGTCTGAGCTTCATAGCAAAATTATTTTTCAACAAAACTAGACTAAGTATGTCACCCCGGATCACGGCAGTGAATGCCATTTTTATGACAAAAGTATGACAAGATCGATTAACCGGCAGTTTTACAGGATGTTTGGAACAAAAGCAAGTATAATCCTCCCCTTATTAATATTCCTGGCAGTAAGCAGCATAATCACAATCAGCAGGATCGCCTGTATCAGATAATACCACACAAACAGGGGGATTTCCAAAACGTCTCCGATTTTGAAAAGATAGAGATCAATAACCGGTATAAATATCATCATGGTTATTGTGACAAACGACCATAGGATCTGAAAACTTAAGATTTTCAAAGCAGCCTTTTTGTCATGGGGAAGCGATAGTGATTTTCTAAAAATGAAGTACAAAATTGCAGGAAACGCCAAATTCAAGAATGGGAAAAACAAAACAGAAATAGTGCTGAAGTTGATATACTTCAACCGTACATCATAGATTCCTCTAATCAGGTTTGTACCCGCAGTTGCTTCAGCCGGTTTAGTCCCATCGGGATCAACATCCCTGTCAGCCATCAAATCTTCAGGACTGATATCAAGTGACTTACACAGTGCCCTGATGACAAAAGGGCTGCCGGAAGACATTCCGCTTTCAATCCGCTGTACCGTCCTGAGAGAAATTCCCGATTGATCGGCAAGTTCGCTCTGGGACAATTGCCGTTGCAACCGATACTCTTTTAGCTTTCTTTTCAAAACTCCTTGTATTTATCCTGATAAGTTACTTACATAAGCTACGAATATCAATACGTTAATTATATGTACCCGGCCTAAATCCTGATGGACAAGCCGATTGCTTTTGATTTCAACTATTGGAATCAATATATATTCTCCAATTCCAGTCAGTCTGTTTTCGCATATAAGAAGATATTTCCGTCTCCTTGAATGTCTGCGGGGCATTTTCCTAATAGTCGATCCTAGGGTGTATTTTGGGAAAATGCCGGGAAAGTTGGGAGGATTTGCTGCTTTGTGCAGAAAAATAAAATTAAAATCTGAGACAGGACATCATGCATCCTCTCAGGTGGGATGTCAAGTGGTTGAAATTTATAGTTTGCCTTATCTTCATTTCCTCATGTCCGCCAGTATTTTAAAAATAGCTAAGGACTAATAAAGAACAGCAGTACTATCTCTCCCGATGGGAAGGTAATCAACAGCTTTTTGACCAGCTACTCTAATGACCGGAATATGTTATTTTTTAGTGTTACCTGTTGTGCCCTATTTTAAGAATTACAAAATGGATTTCTCATTTGAAATTGATGAGCAATAACTTGTGCTAATTATTGGATATTTATCTCCTATAGATGCATAGAAATCAAACTGAGTAAGATCTTCATAACCCTCCTTTTTGTATTTTATCTCTTGCTTTATTGTTTCTTCGCAATCCCAATGCTTTTTATAACCAATCCCAAAAATGACGTATTTCTCACCTATTTTAAAGGTATGAGTGCAAATTCCATTGCTCCGCTAGTCAATAATAACTTGTTTAATTACGTCCTTTTATCATTGAATCAATCTTAAAAAGCACATTATTTCAAGAACTAAAAGACATCTGCAATAAAAGGATTTTTGGATATAAAGCCAGCCGCTCCCGACAATCAACAATTCTGAAATGCAGTTTCAGATGGTGGAGTAAAACATAGGTTGTCTTTCTAGGCAGTCATGGTTAGGTTTTAATAAATCAAATATTGCCACAGTCATGAAACTCATTTTTCCCACAGATCCTATAAGCAGCGTAGAGATTCCAAGTGATTACCCCATCCCTCCCATCGGAGAGGAATTTTATACCCGTTTCGAAACTCTTATAGGCTCTCAGGGCTAAAATGAGTTGGGAATCATTTTTTTTGCGTTGCCTTACCCTACTATCATTACCTATTTGCAATTGGTTTTTCTAAGTTTACAGCGGCTTAGATCCGCTGTAGACCCCTTTTATAATCCCTGGCAATGACTAAATAATTTTCAGTGTATGGATTTCTTCTCCTTTGATATCAAACTGATAAGTTAACACAAGAGGACTTCCGGGAAAACTCCCCGAGATTTCAGCTCTTAATATCTGATTGTCAGCCAAATATTCAATGGGTTGCATTACGGTTTTATAAGCATTATTTGCCTCCTCAATCCAGTCTTTAATTTCTTTTCTCCCGTTGTGCGTTTTTCCTTCGTCATAGACAATGGCTGTTTCAGCAAAACAATGGGAATATGCCATACTGTCAAAATTGTTTTGAGCCGCTATTAGGCCTGCCACTACTTTTGGTAAATGATTCATAATCTGATTTTTATAGGTTAATAAAATTAAATTGTGGGAATGCTTCCTCCGTCAATTACGAATTCTGTTCCGGTGAGATAATTGGCTCTTGGTGACACCAAAAAGCCTACAAACTCAGCGACTTCAGCAGGATCTGCAGGGCGGTCAATAGGTATTCCTCCCAGTGCTTCCATGACACTTTGGGTAGCCTCCTCTATGGTAATGCGGGAACTTGCAGAAATCCGCTCCATCATCCTAGGGGAAGAGTCAGTCATTATCCATCCCTGTGAGACTGTTAATACCCTTATTCCCTTTGGCGAGACTTCCTTTGAAAGCCCTTTGCTATAATTGATCAATCCTGCTTTGGCAGCAGCATAAGGCAAAGTGGAGTCGTATAATGGCAATCTCCCTTGAATAGAGGCGATGTGCAGGATCACTCCGCTGTGTTGATTCAGCATTTGTGGTAAAAACGCCCTGTCCAATCGTACAGGTGCCAGTAAATTCGCATGGATTGTATTTTTCCAATCCTCATCGGTCAATACAGAAAATCCACCGCCTTTTGTTTCGGATCCTCCCAGTGAATTAATGAGAATATCCAACTTCCCGAATGTGGATAAAACTTCTTCAGCCACCTTTTGGGCAGCATCCGGTTTGGACAGATCAGCGGATATAAAACATTGGTCCTTAAGCTCATATTCAGGCCTATTACGGGCGGTTATGATTACGGTCGCCCCTGCACGTTGAAGCCGTGCCGCTATGGCATATCCAGTGCCTTTTGTCCCGCCTGTTACCAAGGCTATTTTGCCTGACAATTCGTTATTGAAATTAAACTGCTCATCCATTTCTTTTCTTTTGGACAAATTTCAGGCATATGTACAGCCTGCACAAGTACGGGAAATAAGATTCATATAGGGATAAATTTTTCCCCTATGGTTCATTAAATAACATAGGCTTATTTTTGCCCCATGTATGAAAGAAAAATCATCCCAAACCTGTCCTGCGGTCTGGATTTGATCGGAGAAGTACTTTACGGCAAATGGAAAATCCGCCTGTTGTGGTTCATCAATGAAGGACACATGCGCCCCAGCGAATTGCAGCGTAAGATTCCGGATGCGAGCAGAAGGGTATTGAACATCCAATTGAAAGAGCTGGAAGAGCAGGAACTGATAGCAAAGAAAATTTATGCTGTAGTTCCTCCGAAGGTGGAATATTCATTAACGGATTTTGGAAAAACACTTATCCCTGTTATTTCCGCTTTGGGTGAATGGGGGGATAAGAATGAAGAAAAACTGCGTGAAGTAATAATGAAACGCTTTAACTCCAATAGTCAATAACTTCTCCAACCCGATTCATAAAGCAAACATTGGCATGAAACTTAAGCGGCTAATCACCATTCTTTTAAGCGTTATCTTTAATAAATTCTCTGCCCAGACCAACACGTAACGGAGCTCTTCAAATCCAGCTTCCACCCTCCAATGCCATGATTCTATTGAACACAAATGATGCAATGATACTTAATGCTAATGCTGCATGTTTATTTGATTGCATCGATTCAATGATTGTTAATGCCATAATTTATTTTTTGAATATTATTTCTTGGAAAAAAATAAACACACGAAGTTGAATCAGTTTCCTTCGTGTGTTTATATTTAAGCAGCTGTTTAAATGCTTATTGTTTAGCAAACTTTTCCAACTCAGTATTGAATTTATCCATCTCTTCTAAAAATAAGACATGTCCGCTATTTTCAAATTGAATGATTGTTGAGTTTTTAATGCCTTTGTTAAGTTCTTCGGAAAATGCAAATGGACATAATTTGTCTTGAGTGCCATGGAATATAGCGGTAGGAATTTTAATTTTTGAAAGTTCAGGTCGCAAATCAAGGTCTTTCAAAGCACTTATTGATTCTGTTACAGCATAAGGAGAGGCTTCTAAATTGATGTTTTCCAGCCATTTTTCCACATTTTTAGAAATATTCCCCTCTTTGCCAACAAACGCACTACCAAGCCCTGCAATTAAATCTTCTCTTGCGGTCATGGTTTGAACAATTAATCCATCGACATCCGCATCTGAAATACCATATGGCGATCCTTCTCTCTGTTTCCAGGAAGGTGCGGCAGCACCAAAAAGAGCAAGTTTGCTCACGTGAGCAGCATCGTATTTTGTGACGTAATGCAACACTACGGCACCGCCCATAGAGAAACCACCCAATACTGCATTACTAATTTTCAGTTTTTCCAAAACCACTTTAATATCGTCCGAAAAAACATCAAAGTCATAACGTCCATAAGGCTTATCTGATTTTCCAAAACCTCTCAGGGTAATGCCAATAACCCGGAATCCCTTACGGCTTAAATATTGGTATTGATACTCATACATCTCATCACTCAATGGCCACCCGTGAATCAATACTATAGGTTGACCTTCACCCAGGTCGGTTACATGAAGTTTCACCCCTCTTTCTACTTCTATATACTCTGCTCTTCCTACCGAAGCATTTGGTCTTTTACTTTGTGCTATTACGCTGTTATAGAAAAGGGAACCCAAGAGTACGATTGCTACAATCGACTTTTTCATTTTGATATGTTTTAAATGTTACTAGTAACTTGATAAGGCAAAGTAGAAGCGAGAAGGGCTAGCTTTCAATGGTCGCTTTTCGCTTTACATTATGCCTTTTCTTTTTAAGAGTTAATGAATTCTAGCATGTCTTTGTTTATAGTAGCGGCTTCAGTGGTGGGCATACCATGAGAAAAACCGGGATAAATTATTAAGGTCCCATTTTTTAAAAGCCTATGCGCTTTTATTGCTGTAGTTTCGAAAGGAACAATTTGGTCATCATCGCCATGAAGTACCAGAACAGGGATGTCCACACTTTTTAAATCTTCAGTAAAATCGGTTTCCGAAAATACTTCTATACAATCATATTGGGCTTTAATTCCTCCCATCATTCCCTGTCTCCACCAGTTATCTTGGATTCCTTTTTTAACATCGGCACCTTTTCTGTTATAGCCATAAAATGGAATGGTTAGGTCTTGGTAAAACTGTTGCCTGTTGTGCTGCGTATTAAAACGAATGTCATCAAAGACAGCCAATGGCACTCCTTCAGGATTGTTTTCATCGGCAATCATATAAGGAGTAACCGCACTTATCAAAACCACTTTGGCTACACGGTCTTTGCCATATTGTGCGGCATATCGAATGGCTTCCCCGCCTCCGGTCGAATGTCCTACATGAATTACATTTTTAAGGTCTAAAAACGCTACTAATTCTGCTACATCGGCCGCATAGGTATTCATGTCATTTCCTTGGAAGGTTTGGGTTGAACGCCCATGTCCACGTCGGTCATGTGCAATCACTCTAAATCCCTTTTCCAAGAAAAACATCATTTGTGCATCCCAATCATCTGATGACAGTGGCCATCCATGGTGAAAGAAAATAGGCTGGCCTGTTCCTAAATCTTTGAAATAAATTTCTGTGCCGTCTTTTACTGTTAACTTGTTCATGATTTTTATATTTAAATGTTAGTAATAATTTGATGAAGCAAATTTGCGGTAAATGTCAAAGCGCAAAAATGGACGGTTTTCGCTTTGCATTGCACTTTTTCCCCTTAATCAAAAAAAGATAGATTTATATAGGTTTAGAGGTTGTTTCAATAAAAAAAGCAAGGCAACAATGCCCTGCTTTACCTATAATTATGTATTTAATTAAGCTCTAAAATTGCTTTCTAAAAGAACCGGGAGAAAGGCCAGTGTGCTTAGTGAAAAAACGAATAAAATAGGCATCATCTTCATAATTGAGGCTATATGCAATTTCCTTGACCGTCATTGTGGTATGGGCCAACAGGCGTTTGCTTTCCAGTATAATCCGTTTTTTGATGATGTCATTGGGAGTGCTTTTGCTGACCAATCCAATCTTTTTGCTTAAGTTTTTGGGTGTCACAAATAATAATTCAGCATAATCCGCGACGGTATGGTGGGTCTTATAGCATTCTTCAACTAATTTGCTAAACCTTCTCAAAAATTGCACATCCGATTGCTGATTTTCATCAGCCAACCGATGTTGCCGTTTCCATATCCGGGTAGATTTGAGTATGATGAGCTTCAATAAAACCCGAAGCATTTCTTCTGTATTAGCATCCTCATTATTCATTTCTGATTGGATTTCCTGAATAATTTTTTGGATGTCCTCCGATTGGGTTTCATCCAAATTAACAAATGGTATTTCAAAAACATTATTGTATAATATGCCATCACAGGCTACTTCCTGATCGTGAATCTCTATACAGTAAAAATCCCTGTTAAAATAGATTAATTGGCCGTCAACCGTTTCACAGGGCTTTACAATCACTTTTGGATTGATAAACAAAAGTGTATCGGATTCCATTTTGAATTCCTGAAAATCTACTTGGATGATGGCATTTTTCGGAATGAATACAATTTTGATATGCCCGTCTATTGATGCTAGCATGTTTTCAGCAAGAGCCATCTTGCTGAATTCCAGATTTCCAAATTGTTTATATGAAAATTGTTTTAACATGTTTTCAAATTTAATGAAAAAGGGATTTAACGAATGAATGCTGTAATCTAAAGTACGGTTTGAATGATAACTTCCACTGCTATGGACAGCTGATGAAGTAAATGAGTTCAGCTCCTCCCATCTAATACGCTCATTTTACTATCAGAACGGAAATGCTCGTGATGATTTCCGGATTTAAGCTCGAATCACTTTGTTCTCCAGGTTGAAATATTGGGATAGATTCTCCCACCCCCAACACAGTCAACCGGTAATTGGAGAATTCCATCCATTGTCTGATGGATTTGGCTAAAGCCACGTTCCTATTGAGAGTGATGGAGATTTCGACGATCTCATTCCATAACTTTTATAGATTTCACACATTTTTTCAATCATTCTCGATTTTCGTTCTGCTTGTACGACACCCGGCGATTTGAATAAACCCATGATTTACGGTGTTTAGTTTAGTATTGTCATAGACTTTCAACACTGCTTACAGGACCAATAAGGGGAGTCTGAGCCGGATTAGCTATTCCATAGATGACTACTACACCGGAGCCTCCACCCCATGTCGAAGAGGTCCGGTCGGGTTGCGATTCCATTACGGTCTGAGGCAAGTTCCAGTTATTGGCACACCAGAGATTGCCTGCCTGATCAACGACTACATCGGTCAGCATCTGAATACTGCCGGAATGAATGGTGTGAATCAAATCTCCTGTCTTAAAAGTCTCGGTACGTCCGCTTGGTGAAGCACCTGCCATGAACGAAACTCCCCTACCCATAAAGTTGGCAACCCAGACATCATCATTGCCATCCACTGATACGCCCCAAGGAGCACTCAGTTCACCGTCTCCATAAGCTGTTAAATTGGATGCGTGAGTGGTCGGGTCAACCGTGTCGATCGGATTGGCATCGGAAGGAATCATGAAGACGGAACCGGTTATATGCTTGCGCCCCAGTGTCTGTTCGAGATGTGGATAGCCAAGTGCAAACCCCTCAATAATGGAAACGCCGTCTGTAGGGGTTGTAGAAGGGAAGTCTGGGCTTGTATTACAGGCTACCCAGCAATTACTTTTCGCTTCTGCTGTCACTACATGCTCACCAATCGAATCTTTCTTATTCGCCTCCCACAATTTCACCGTTGCGGTAACAACATTGGATTGGTTAAATGATAACTTTCCCTGAAGATTAATTTGATTAGACATAACTTAAATTTTAACAGTTAATTTCAATATAAAAATTATTTAGTTCTTATGTGAAGTAAAGAATATGGTCCCTTTTTATAGCCGGTTCGCTGTGAGTAGAACTCATTGCCTATAGTTCATTTAATGATGCCAAGTAGCTTATCGCCTCAATTCCCAGCTTTTTATGGCTGTTAATTCTCTCTAAGCCATAAAATCCGTCATACCTCAAGATCAGTATTTTACGAGCTGCAAATCAATTTACAAGTTCCAAACAACTTGCAACAGCCCAGAGGTCGTTTCCCGGGGGTAAACCCGGAAGGATGGGATATAAAGTTGGCATAGTCTACCTCACCCTACACACCTGCCCTAAATAAGCCTGCTCAGTCACAAAACAATTCAGTGACTTGGTTTTTGAAAGCTTATCTTTCCCGTATCACTTCGATCCTGCCCCACATTTGGATTAAGGATAAGAAGTAGGCTAGCCGTTTCCAAAAACTAAAAGGCTTATGCAATAAGAGAAATAAAACGACATCAAAACATACCCTATACAGGGTATTTATCGTGAAATTGGGAGAAAAGTAAGGTGGAATTAGCGTTTTTTTTCAGAAAATTAGCTCCAAGAATTGGAGGTTTTTCATAATGGATAATGGAAAAATAGGCAAGTCTTGGGACGTGAAAAAAACGTAAATCTTACGATTGCGCCTATTATGGATTTAAGTCCGGATGGGTGGGACAAAATCTTAACTGGGTGATTTTGATTGTACTTGAGCTGCTCGGGTCAGATCAGAATTATGCTGCTTCAGTCTTTTTCCAAATCTTTACAATGCCCCTTATGCAAATAATCATGAGACATACTCCTGATCACATAGGCATAGTAAACTTCCTTCATCTTATTATGATAGTAGCCCCGCTAGGAATCGAACCTAGATCTAGCGTTTAGGAAACGCTTGTTCTATCCGTTGAACTACGGGGCCATTTAGATTTCTGGCGCAAGATAACCCAAAACATTCCTTTTAGACAAATATTCTTTAGCCAACTTATGGCTTTCCAAGGATTTGCCCTATCTTTGCACTCCAAAATTAGGATGGACGGGCTCCATCCACTCACTAAATACATTTAAAATTTATGTCAGTAAAAATCAGATTAGCACGAAGAGGTAGAAGAAAAATGGCTATCTACGACGTGGTTGTAGCTGATGCAAGAGCTCCACGTGATGGACGCTTCATCGAGAAAATTGGATCTTACAATCCAAACACGAATCCTGCTTCTATCAACATCAACAATGAGCGCGCTCTTAAATGGTTGTTGAACGGAGCTCAGCCAACAGACACTGTGAAAGCAATGCTTTCTTACAGAGGTGTGATGCTGAAAAAACACCTTCAGATTGGTGTATTGAAAGGTGCAATCACGCAAGAACAAGCAGATGCAAAATTCGAAGCGTGGCTAAACGAGAAAGACACGAAGATTGCAGGCAAAGCGGAAGGTATCTCTGCTGCTAAAGCGGATGCACGTAAGAAAGCATTGGATGCTGAGACAGCTAAGAATCAGGCTAGACTTGACGCGATCAAAGCAAGAGAAGATGAGCAAAAAGCATTGCTAGCTGCTGCTGAAGCTGCTAACAACCCTGCTCCTGCTGTAGAAGAGGCTGCCGCTGAAGAAACTCCTGCTGCTGAGGCTCCTGCAGAAGAGAACGCCCCTGAATCAGGAGAAGACGAAGCAAAAGCATAATATAAATCCCCATGAATAAGGACCAAAGCTTTCAGTTGGGCTACGTGTCTAAAGTTCATGGACTTCGTGGTGAGGTAATGATCATGTTGGATGTCGATTATCCTGAGGATTATGAGACATTGGAGCATGTATTCTTAGAGCAAAAATCCCGGCTGGTACCGTTTTTCCTGGAGCACTTTGTACTCCAACCCGGAAATAAAGCACTGGCAAAATTCGAGGATTTGGACTCACTCAGCCAGGTAGAAGAGTTGGTTGGACTGGGAGTGTTTCTTCCCTTGACTGCACTGCCTGAACTGAAAGAAGATCAGTATTTCTTCCATGAGTTGGTCGGATTTGAAGTCTTTGACGAGACCAAAGGTCTGATTGGATCTATCCGGATCGTCTACGATCTGGAGACTCAGAATCTCCTCGGGGTTACACACAAGGAAAAAGAAGTACTGATACCCATTCAGGATGGAATTATCCAAAAAGTGGACAAGGCAGCTAAAAAAGTTTACTGCAGATTGCCCGAAGGTTTACTTGAAATTTATCTGGAAGACTAACCCATGCACATTGATATCATCACTGTAGTACCGGGATTGCTGGAAGGACCGTTTGCACACTCCATTCTAAAAAGGGCGGAGGACAAAGGACTGGCCGGTATTCGCGTGATCAATCTACGGGATTATTCAACGGGCAAGCAAAAGCAGGTCGATGACTACGCCTTTGGAGGGGGTGCAGGGATGGTAATGTCCATCGAGCCTATCGCCCGATGTATAGAAGCACTTCAGAAGGAACGCACGTATGATGAGATCATCTACATGACGCCTGATGGAGCCAGGTTCGACCAGCCTATGGCAAATGCACTTTCGCTCCATCAAAACCTGCTGATCCTTTGCGGTCACTACAAGGGTGTGGATGAGCGGGTAAGAGAGTGCTTCATCACCAAGGAAATCAGTATTGGTGACTATGTGCTTTCCGGAGGAGAATTGGCAGCCGCTGTAGTGGCTGATGCGGTGATTCGCCTGATCCCGGGAGTATTGAATGATGAGACCTCTGCATTGACAGATTCTTTCCAAGATGGACTGCTGGCACCTCCGGTGTATACCCGCCCCGCAGATTATGAAGGGATGAAGGTACCTGAGGTATTGCTTTCGGGACATGAAGCCAAGATAAACGAATGGAGATTTGAAGCATCGGTTCGCCGAACCCAAGAAAGAAGACCTGATTTGCTCAGCGAAAAAGGAACTGGGGAAAGCGATGCAGAATCGTATAAGAAGTAATTAAATAAGCCACGCGTTGGCAAACAGCGAAAGCAAAAAAACATAAAGCTATGAGCGATCTAATGAAAATAGTAGAAGCGGAATACAGCGAAGTAAGAGCTAAATTCCCTTCATTCAAAGCTGGCGATACCATCAACGTACACGTACGTATCAAAGAAGGTAGCAAGGAGCGTATCCAGCAGTTCCAAGGAACTGTGATCCAGCGTAGAAACCCTAACTCTAACGGTGAGACTTTCACTGTAAGAAAAATATCCAATGGAATAGGTGTAGAAAGAATCTTCCCTATTATCTCTCCTGCTATCGAGCAAATCGATCTATTGAGACAAGGTAAGGTAAGAAGAGCCCGTCTATTCTACCTAAGAGGACGTCAGGGTAAAGCTGCACGTATCAAGGAAAAGATAAGAGTGAGAAAGTAAGATTTCACACGCTTGAAATCAAAAAGGAACCCGGCAATGGGTTCCTTTTTTTATGTCTTGAGGCCGGTCGTGATGACACGGAGGCTAGCTAAGCTATCAAGCGTCCTGTTTTTTTAACCCCTGAAAACGCTCAAGTTTTCACGTAGGGCACAAACCGGTGAACAAAAAATGATTCCTGGGATAATTTTTTGTTCATTTAACGTTAAATAATTGGCTAACAATAATTTGAGCATCATTTTTATTAAAACATATCGGCTATGAACAATTCCTTTTCCTTCGATCCAAGCTTTCAGATTGCCAAAGTATTTATCCGTCTGGGCATGATTTTCTCTGCTGCCATGGTAGCACTGTTTAGCTACTTGATTTACCTGGCATCACTGGGGATTTTTCAAGAATGGGAGATGGAAATCCATTCAACTTTTAGTGATTTTCCAGTGGATACATCTCCATTCATTTGGCAAATGGCCGCCCTCTCCATTCCGGTTATTGGATTTATTGCAAGCTTTTTTGTGTTGGGCTGGTTGGGAAAAAGAATTCAACTGGAAGATAAAACCCAGAAACTGGTATCGTAACAGGCTTTATTAAAAAGAATGGTGAGTAAGTAATACAGCAGTTCGTGGAGCTGAACCTCGGTATTGGTTTGTTTTAAGCCGCATTATGCATTTCTATTTCGGTCTAATTCAAAATCCAGGCTTAACCTTCAACCAGGACACTAATGGCATCGAACCGCAGTCACTAGTACAGGTGGATGAAAGTGTAAATTGGATCCGGCTTCTGGAGAAGCAGGATAACATGGAGGGGGAATAAGTGATAAAACAGTGCGTGACACAAACGGTGGCAGGCTACGGGAAAGTCACTTTTAACTCTGGTGTCCTCTGTGCAACCCTCTGCAGCAACCGCAGCAAAAAAAGACTTTCCGAAAAATCAAAAAAAAGAGGGCCGAAGCCCTCTGATATAGTTTAGTCCATTCCCAAGAACTCCACATCGAATATTAGAATAGCATCGGGTGGAACTGCTTCACCTTTACCTACATTCTGATAAGCCCATGCGGCAGGAATAATTAATTTAGCCTTGGAACCTGGCCTAAGTCGACTAAATCCAATGCTCCACCCAGGTATAACACTTCCTCCCACTGTGAAGGGGAAGGGCGCATATACCACTTTCTCATCATAGATATCATTATCTTTTGCCACTTGTTCAATATTCGTATCAAATACAGACCCATCACTCATCAGTGAGCCGATGTAGTTAGTATAGACTGAGTTTCCATTAATCGGTCTAGAACCTGTACCCTCTTCTTGTACGATAATTATCACTCCGCGATCGTGGATACGGTATAAGCTATCAATCTCGGCAGTTTCCAGATAATCGGCAATAATAACACTGTCCTTTGCCAGATTGCCCGCTATATCATACGTCGGTCCTGTATCGTAGGGATTATTGGGCTCACAGCTCATAAATATCACTGCTATAGCCAGAAAGAAGAAAATACTAGCTTGTCTTAAAATCATATTATTGCTCTGGTCCAGGAGTTACACTTACTAATTCTAGTTCAAACATAATAGGAGTATTTGAAGGAATCCGTCCATCTGAACTACCTTGTCTGCCATATGCAAACTCAGATGGCATAAACACAGTGGCTTTGTCCCCTACCTCCATTTGCAAGGCTCCAAGCTCAAAGCCCGGAATCAATTGGCCAATACCCAATCGAAAAACAAGGGGCTCATAATCTCTTTGGGAATTAAAAATCCCTGCCTCTTTAGCAATATCTTCAAAGGAAGTATCGAATACTTTATTACTAAGTAATCTTCCCACATAATTCACCTTTAATGTATCCCCAAGACTAACTGTGTCTCTGCTTCCGGATAATTCTTGCCAGATTACTGTAATCCCTCTATTTGCGTCGTAAACTTCTTTGACATTTACAATAGTAGTGGTGTCAAGGTAAGCCTGAATCTCTGCTAAGTCTTCATTGAAGATCACTTCATTGGTAGCATCATCATCAATACAAGACGCAAAAGCGAAACTACCTGCTATCAGGCTTAAAAGGGCAAATACTCTAATTTTCATTGTGCTGGTTTTAGTATTGTTTACTTAGATATGCCTACAATACGTTGCTTATTGCACATCCGCTACATCCACATCAAAAACAAGTACGGAATTGGCAGGAATTTTTGCACCCATGGCATTTTCGCCATAGCCCAATGGAGAAGGAATGATGAATTTTGCTTTAGAACCTTTTTTCAAAAGCAACAATCCTTCATCCCAGCCAGGAATCACCTGACCCATGCCAACAGTCACAGGAAGTGCTTCGTAAGGACGTCCTTCGCTAAACGCATTGTTTTCCTTGGCCAAAGATTCGATGGACGTGTCAAACAATGTTCCGTCTATCAGATAACCCGCATAGTTCACATGCATAGTAGTACCTGCGGAGACCGGTTCACCCGTTCCCTCTTCCTCGATCACATAGTAAAGACCACTTTCAGTCTTTTGTGCTTCAAGACCTTTTTCCTTGATAAAATCTTGGATAATCTTATCTTCTTCTATTAGTCTTTCTTTGGCTCTCTCTTCTCTTTTCACTTCTTCAGCTGCCATTACTTTCTCAAAATACGCCTGAATAGCTTCTTCATTCATGATTTCGAAGGCACCCAAACGTACTTTTACTACATCTTCTTCCTTCATAAATGGAGGAAAATTGTTGCCAAAGATTGTTTTTGCAGTAGATTCAAAGGCGATGCTGTCTCCCTTTCTGAGGCTAAGGAAGATTTCATCCATCCCGTTATTTATTGGCATAGAATCATTTGCCTGCATATATCCCGGAAAAGGCTGCTCAGCGGTAGAATAGATCACAGAATCAGATCCTGTGGTGATCTGAAGATTGTAAAGCAAAAACTCACCGTTTGGTGCTTTTTCATTTCCTTCTTTCACATAGGTATATTCTATGCCGTCTTTTTCTGTGACTTTGGTTTTTTTACATGAAGTCAGGGTACTCGCTCCCACCAAGAGAACAAGGATTGCCAAAAGGCTTTTTGAATTTTTCATCTGATTATAATTGTTTTTCAATGGTCATAACTTGTCCCGTTACGAAGGTAACGGAATGCCCGCCTGTACGGACAGGGAATCTCGCAGGCACTACAATCATCCCAGTGTGTAACGTCTGGGTCATGTCCGATTTCGTAAAGGATAAGTGATTTTTCAAGGTAATAAAGGGGAGTTCAAGCCAATCAATCTGTTGCAAGAGGAACAACGCGGAATAATTCGTCCTGGTGCTCTTCCACCAAGGTCTCAAATCGCTCTACAGTGTCTTTAAGACTCAACGTAGACTTTCCTCCCGAGGCATTTTTATGTCCACCACCATCAAAATACTCTGCCGCAAATTTATTGATGGCTACTTCACTGGATGATCTGAAAGAAATTTTGACACCGTCTTCACGTTCCGAAAATAAGGCAGCCAGCTTTATCCCGTCCAAAGATAATGCATAATTGACCAAACCTTCTGTATCGCCTGTACGACTTTGATATTTTTTAAGATCTTTTTTGCTGATCGCAAAATAGGCCATATGAAGATTTTCATGTACTACCAGCCGGCGGCTGATCGCAAAACCGATAAATTTCAGTCTATTGACCGAATTGGAATCATAGATCCAATTGGCGATTTGTGAAATATCGGCTCCCAAATCTACCAATTCCGCCACTACGAGATGTACATTCTTGGTGGTATTGGGATGTCTAAACCCTCCCGTGTCAGTCATAATCCCGGCATAGAGGCATTCAGCGATGTCTTTATCCAAAAGCTTCTCATCCCCCAACTGCACGATCATTTCATAGACCAGTTCGCAGGTAGCGGCGGCTTCAGTGCTCCAGATACGGAAATCAGCAAAATCCTCAGGATCCTGATGATGATCAATATTGACGGTATATGCTTCCGACTTGCGGATCATTTCGCCTAATTCGTTTACCCTTTTTAAAACAGAGAAGTCCAAACAAAAAATAACATCCGCTTCATTTAATTTCTTGGTGGCAAGATCAGTGTGCTTGGGATTACTGAAATCCAGCACTGCGTCATTGCCTTTCATCCAGTCCAGAAATGAAGGATAATCCGACGGGGTCACCACCGTCACCTCATGCCCCTTCTTGAGCAGGTAGTTAGCCAACCCCAATGAAGAACCCAATGCATCGGCATCGGGTTTGACGTGAGTAGTGATAAATATTTTTTTGGGTGAGGCTATCTCTCTCTTAAACGAGGCTAAAGCTTCAATTTTATACATTTAGCTGCTTTTTGGCTCTGTAGTACGCAAAGGTCAGGAAATTTTCGACAATTCCCAATTATCCCAGCTCACTGATAATGAATAAACTACACGGAAAATGCTAAAGTTTTTATGGTGAATGCTGCGAAAAAGTCTATTTTTGCGCCCGAATTAAACCAATGAAAAACATAAAACATGGCAACTAACAGAACATTCACTATGATCAAACCTGATGCTTTCGCAGATGGAAACTCAGGAGCAATTTTGAAAATGATCGAAGAAGCAGGCTTCAAAATCGTGGCCATGAAGGCAACCCGATTGACAAAAGAGATCGCAGGCAAATTCTACGAAGTTCACTCAGAAAGACCATTCTACGCTGATCTTTGCGCATATATGTCTTCCGGACCTATCATCGCAGCTATCCTGGAGAAAGAAAATGCAGTGGAAGATTTCAGAAAATTGATAGGTGCTACCAACCCGGCTGATGCAGGTGAGGGAACTATCCGTAAGATCTTCGCCAAGTCTATAGAAGCTAATGCCGTACACGGTTCTGACTCTGACGAAAATGCCGCTATCGAAGGATCTTTCTACTTCTCCCAGATCGAAAGAGTAGGTTAATTCTAATCGAAAAAAATAAATTTTGAAAGCATTCCGTTTTGGGATGCTTTTTTTATTTGAAGACAAAATAACCGCAGAGCACAGAGGTTTACGCGGAGGACACAGTTAGCAATAAATACACTCCGTCATTGTGGGGAACAGCCTGTCCCGATGTACCGTAAAAGCAATCTCTGTGTTATCCCGATTCTGTTATCCTGCTTCTCCAGAAGCCGGATCTACTTTACACTCTCATCCCCTGAGGGAAGCCCGCCTTAATCAAGGTTTTGATAGGGCAGTCGGGAGAACCAAATAAAATTTTCCTCTAATTAGACCACTTACGTAGAAGCAAAATTCATCCAATATCTAGATACTTAATCCAGTGATAAGTCGATTTTAAAGCCTATTGACACCCTTTTCTCCTTTCCAGCTTACTTTCTTATACTTATTTATAATAAGTATTTCTTTATGTTTTTGCTTTTAATTACGTATTTATACTTATATTTGAGTTCTAAAATACGTAGCCATGAAAAAAGTTATTGTCATAGGAAATGGAATGGTGGGGTACAAGTTTTGCGAAAAACTGGCCGCCCACCCACTTCGCGATCAATTTAAAGTTGTAGTATTCGGGGAAGAGTCCAGGCCGGCTTATGATCGTGTCCACCTAAGCGAATACTTCTCACTGGATTCGGCGGATAAGCTGCTTTTAGCGCCCCGTAACTGGTATGCTGAGAATAACATCACGCTACGTACAGGAGAAATGATCACTTCTATTGAGGTGGAAACCAAGCGTGTCTTTACACATAAGCACGACTATTTCGAATATGACTATCTAGTTCTGGCTACCGGCTCTTCCTGCTTTGTCCCGAATATCAAAGGAGTGGACAAGCCCGGTGTATTCATATACAGAACCATAGAAGATCTCGATGCAATCAAGGATTATGCGCAAAAACTCAAGCTTGAAGGAAAATTCAAAGCATCTGTACTTGGAGGAGGTCTTCTTGGTCTGGAAGCGGCAAATGCGGCCAAAGAACTCGGACTTCAAACCGATGTAATCGAATTTGCCCCGCGTCTGATGCCGCGTCAATTGGACAAAGCCGCCAGTGACATGCTTCAGAACAAGATAGAGAGCCTTGGCATGAACATTCACCTGGGCAAAAACTCCAAAGAAATCACAGGGGAAGAAGGTGTCGAAAAAATAGAATTTACAGACGAAACTTCCCTCCAAACCGACATGCTGATTATTTCCGCAGGTATACGTCCCAGAGACGAATTGGCGGTGAAATGTGGCCTGAAAACAGGTGAAAGGGGCGGAGTATATGTGAATAATAAAATGGAAACTTCCGATCCGGCCATTTATGCCATCGGAGAAGTAGCACTTTATAATAATGGGATCTACGGACTGGTAGCTCCGGGATATGAGATGGCGGGAGTGGCTGTAGATCAAATTACGGGAGGCGAAAAGCTGATGAGCCCTTCCATCGATATGTCCACGCAACTCAAATTGGTGGGCACGGAAGTAGCTTCCTTCGGCGATCCTTTCATCGAAAATGAAGAAATCACCGCAATCGTCTATGAAAACAAGCAGCGCGGAGTCTACAAGAGAATCAACATCGCCAAAGACGGTTCTAAGTTACTCGGCGGAATCATGGTCGGTGACTCCTCGGATTACAATACACTTTTCCAGTTGTACATCAATGCGATGAAACTTCCCGAGAATCCTGAAGACCTGATCTTGGGTTCCAGAGGGGGCGAAAACAAAAGCGCATTGGGCTCAGTGCTCGACTTGCCTGACACCGCGCAGATCTGTTCTTGCGAGGCAGTGAGTAAAGGGACGATCTGTGACTCGATCACCAGCGGTATCTGCTGTACTTTTTCAGATGTAGTAAAGCAAACAAAAGCTTCCGGCTCCTGTGGTGGATGTAAGCCCATGGTGACGGACCTGGTTACGGCTACGCTGAAATCCATGGGACAGGAAGTGAAAGAAACGATCTGTGAGCACTTCGAATATAGCCGCCAGGAAATGTACGATTTGGTAAAGCTTCACAACATTATGGATTTTGACGAAGCGCTGGACCGACATGGCAAAGGCCATGGTTGCGAAACTTGCAAGCCGGTGTTGGCTTCTATTTTCGCCAGTATCTACATGGAAACCGCCAATCGTCAGGCTCCAATACAGGATTCGAATGACCGCTTTCTTGCAAATATCCAGAGAAACGGTACTTACTCTGTAGTTCCAAGGGTGCCGGGAGGGGAAATCACACCGGAGAAGCTAATGGTACTCGGACAAGTGGCAAAGAAATACGATCTGTACACCAAAATCACCGGAGGTCAGCGAATTGACCTCTTCGGTGCCCAGCTTCATGAGCTACCGATGATCTGGAAAGAGCTCATCGATGCAGGATTTGAGAGCGGACACGCCTACGGCAAATCACTTAGAACAGTAAAAAGCTGTGTAGGATCTACCTGGTGCCGGTTCGGTTTGCATGACAGCGTGAGCTTTGCCATCAGAATCGAAGAGCGCTACAAAGGGTTACGTTCTCCCCACAAACTAAAAGGCGGTGTCTCCGGCTGTATCCGCGAATGTGCTGAAGCCCGTGGAAAGGATTTTGGGGTCATCGCAGTAGAAGGGGGCTGGAATCTCTTCGTCTGTGGTAATGGAGGAGCTACGCCGAAGCACGCTATTCTTCTTGCCGAAAAACTAGACGACGAAACCTGCATCAAATATCTCGACAGATTCTTGGTCTACTACATCAGAACAGCCGCTCCGTTGCAGCGTACTGCGCCATGGCTGGAAAAGCTGGAAGGCGGAATAGAGTACTTGAAAAAAGTAGTCGTGGAAGATAGTCTGGGAATAGCCGAAGAATTGGAAGTAGAAATGGAAGAACTGGTACAGCGCTATGCCTGTGAATGGAAGGAAGCCATCGAAGATCCACAAATGATGAAAAGATTCAAGCCCTTTGTCAACTCCGACGAGCCAGACGACAACTTGGTCTTTGTGCCAATGAGAGAACAAAAGATGCCTAGACCTTGGTAATCCAATACGTATAAGATCATGGAAGAACTATTAAAAAACTATCAATCCGTAGCAGAGCAGCACGCCATCAACTGGATCAAAGTAGGTCAGACAGATGACTTTCCCGAGAATGCCGGAGCCTGCGTGAAATACAATGCCAGGCAAATTGCCGTTTTCCATTTCACCAGAACCAACTCTTGGTATGCCTGCCAGAACCTGTGTCCACATAAGATGGAAATGGTGCTTTCCCGTGGCATGACAGGTGATGCGAAAGGGATCCCAAAAGTGGCCTGTCCGCTTCATAAGAAGACCTTTTCACTGGAAGATGGCAGCAATTTGAATGGAGAAGAGTATAGTATTGCAACCTATCCGGTCAGGATTCAGGAGGGAAATGTATATATTGGATTCGCAGATTAATCCAATTTTACAAATGAACAGACTCCAGAAAGCAATCTCGTTGATCGATCAGGTCAACGGGGAAGACCCCACCAAAGAAGAAATATCAGGAAAAGAGATTGCAAAAGAACTGTTGTACTCTATGCGTATGACAGACAAACTCAACCAATTTGCCCCCGAATCACCGGAAGCTATGCAGCTCGCCGTCAGGGCACAGCATATCGGAAGATGGAAGATACCGAGATCAGACTATCCAATGGATAGAGTCGGGTATCTCCGGTGGAGGGAGGAACTGAAAAAGATGCATGCCGATATGGCCGGAGAGATTCTCCAAGAGGCGGGGTACGATGAGGAGACGATAGAAAAGACAAAATTCCTGATCAGAAAGAAGCAGCTGAAAACTGATCCGGACACCCAAACCATGGAAGATGTGATTTGTCTGGTTTTCCTGGAATATTATTTCGAAGAATTCGCCGCCAAACATGAGTCCGCCAAAATCATCGATATCCTTCAAAAAACCTGGGCTAAAATGTCAGAGAAAGGACACCGGGCCGCTTTACAGTTACCATTTTCACCTTCAAGCCTTCAATTAGTCAAAGAAGCCATCACCTAATCAAATGACCGGTACACCGCGATCGCTGGATCAAGATACTTTTAATCGTCTCCGAAGACTTTATATTATTGCGTTGGGAGCCATTGCCATCTCCTTGATCGCAAGCCAGATTCTCATCAGAAAACACCTGAATGATCAGGAAAACGACAGCCGTCTAGTCAATGTAGCCGGCCGGCAGCGAATGCTGAGTCAGAAACTGAACAAGGAAGTGCTCTTGCTGCCACACAGTCACTCTCCCGAAACTTCACACGTGCTGACAGACTCGATACAAAGCACCTTGAGCCGCTGGAAAAATGCCCATCAACTTTTACAACTGGGCGATGAAGAGCAGGATTTCATCGTAGACAACAGTCCGGAAATCAAGCAAATGTTTGAGAAAATCAATCCGGAATTCGAGAAAGTAGTCACTGCTGCACAAAATTTTCTTTTTCTCAAATCAGACAATGTTCAGGATTCAATAGCCATTGCGGAGCAATTACGGATTATTGAAACCAATGCAAATAATTTTCTGATCAAAATGGATGGGATCGTAAATCAATACGATCACGAAGCCAAGGATAAAGTGTCCAACCTACAGCGGGTGGAGTTGCTCATCACACTTTTCACACTGCTGGTTCTGGTGGGTGAGTTTCTGATTATCTTTTGGCCTTCGGCCAAAGCCATGAAAGCCAGTATCCACGAATTGTTGGCTGCAGAAAAAAAAGCTATCCAAATGGCCAAGAATGCGGATATTCTCAGTCAATCTAAAGAAAAATCGGTCAGGGAGCTACAAGCCCTTAGCAAAGCCATGGATCAGATCCTTCTTTTTGCCCGAATCACACCCGAAGGATACATCACCCACATAGGTGAGCGCTTCAGCAGACTTTATAAGACACAGAAATTCAACGTCAATGCCAAGATATCGGATCTGCTCTCCCCTTTGGAAAATGAACGGCTCACTATAGACCGCATCGTTGCCGAAAATAAAAAAGCAGGCTGGGAAGGCGAATTAAAAACCACCTCCCAAACCGGCGAAGACATCTGGCTGGATGTGTCCATGATTCCATTTAATTCTTCTGAGGACAAGTCTGAATTGATTTTGATTTGTCTGGATATCACCAAGCGCAAGGAGTTTATGCATCAGGTGGAGCAGCTGACCAAGGAGAGTTTTGAGGAAAAAATGCATCAGCAGAAGGTGATTTCGAGACAAATCATCGAGAATCAGGAAAATGAGCAAAACCGGATAGCAAAGGACATCCATGACGGAATCGGTCAAATGCTCACCGGATTGAAATACCTGCTGGAAAGCGTGGACTCTTCTGACCCCGAGAAAGCCGAGGTGAAGATCATCAAACTCAAAGAACTTACTTCTAATATTATCAAAGGGGTAAGAACAGCAACGTTCAATCTCACCCCTCCGGAATTGAAAGACTATGGGATTGTGCCGGCGCTTACGGAACTGACACAGGAACTCTCCAAGCTTACAGGGAAGAAGATTGTTCTTTTCAATAAATCAGAATTCTCCCAGCGACTGGATTCTCTGGTAGAGATCAACCTCTACCGTATCACACAGGAAGCAATCAACAATGCGATTAAATACGCAGATTCCTCCCACATCATCGTCACGGTCTCGCACAGTCAGAATATTCTCAGCATCATTGTGGATGACAACGGAAGGGGATTTGATCAATCAAAGCTAAAATCCAAACCTGATGAGGAAGGCGGAATGGGGCTTACCTTTATGAAAGAAAGGGTGAAATACATCAATGGCCGGTTATTCATCAATTCTTCTCCTAATGAAGGCACCAAGGTCACTCTCAACGTACCTTTAGCTTAGATTTTCTAGATTTTTATACGTAAATTCTCTTTCTTTACTACGTATTTACCTAAGCACATATGAACCCAATCAAAATAGTTTTAGCAGATGATCACGAACTTGTACGGGACGGAATCAAGTCTTTGCTGGAAAGTGAAAAGGAATTCCAAGTAATTGATGAAGCATCGGACGGCATAGAAGCACTGGAAGTAATCGCACTACAGAACCCGGATTTACTGATTGTGGATATCCGCATGCCGCGAATGAACGGACTGGAAGTGGTGAAGGAGATGAGCAAACGCTTCCCTCACGTCAAGAAACTTGTCCTTTCCATGCACGACTCGGAGGAGTACGTAGTAGAGGCTATTCAGGCAGGAGCTGATGGATACTTGCTCAAAGGATCTTCTAAAAGTGAGTTTTTGAAGGCCTTACACACGATTTCTGTCGGCGGTAAGTTTTTTGCCGGAGATGTATCCGCCTATATCATTAATAACTTCGTCAACGGAAAAGCCAAAACCCCTTCCAGATCTGATGCAATTCCGGAGGAATTGGCAAACCTGACCAATAGGGAAAAACAGATTCTTGAATTGATTCTAGAAGGGAAAGGGAATAATGAAATCGCTGATACACTGGAAATCAGTAAAAGAACGGCAGAGGTACACCGGTTTAATTTGATGAAAAAGATGAATGTCAAGAATCTTGTGGAGCTGACTACAAAATCCAGAGAATTAAACCTGATCTAAGTAGGACAATCAATTTTATACGTAGTTATAAATCCATTTGGAGCCACTCCAAGTGGATTTTTTATTTTTTATCTAAAAAAAATACGTATCATGTATTGAAATTACGTATTAATACGTAATTTTAAGCAAGATAAAATAAGTATTATGAAATCGAGTATTGGGATAACGCAAAGCACTGCGTGGATTATGCCCCGTACGAGATTCCATAGCCTGCCCCGACTAATCAGGCTGACCATATAAAATAAATTACAAACACATGAAACCACTACTTACACACAAGGCAACACGATTGAACCTCCTGGATTTTAAAGCTGTCCCAATCCGCACCTTTTGGATCACTTCTATCGCATTCTTTATTTGTTTTTTCGCATGGTTCGGTATCGTTCCCTTCATGCCGGATGTGGTCAAAGACCTGGGCCTTACTCCGGCGCAAAAGTGGAACGCAACAGTTCTTGCCGTAGCGGGAACAATTTTTGCCAGATTATTGATCGGTAAACTATGCGATAAGTATGGACCGAGACTGTGCTATACTTGGCTTTTGATCTTAGGATCCATCCCCGTAATAGCAAGCGGTCTGGTTCAGACACCGATGCAGTTTTACATTTGCCGCCTATTGACCGGATTTATCGGGGCATCCTTTGTGATCACTCAGGTACATACCTCCCTTATGTTTGCTTCCAATGTAGTGGGCACTGCCAATGCAACTTCAGCAGGCTGGGGAAATCTAGGTGGTGGAGCAAACAGACTTGGAATGCCTATCATTGCTGCGATAGTCATAGGGCTGGGGGTAGCGGAGGCTGATGCGTGGAGGTATGCTATGGTAATTGCCGGCATAGTCTGCTTTGCCATGGGATTGGTCTATTACTTTTTTACAAAGGATACTCCTGAGGGCAACTTCAAAGAATTAGAAGCAAGAGGAATAAAAATCCCCAGCACCAAGAAGGACAAAGTCGGTTTTGGGGAGGCAGTGAAAGACTACCGTGTTTGGTTACTTTTTATTGTTTACGCCGCCTGCTTTGGGATTGAGCTGACTGTGTATGGCACCATGGATGACTATCTTCAAAATACCTTTCAGCTAGAGCGGATCACTGCCGGAAATATTGTGCTTTCGTTTGCCCTAATGAATATTTTCGCCAGAACACTGGGAGGATTTTTCGGTGACAAATTCGGAAAAACAAAAGGACTGAAAGGAAGAGTTTGGTTTTTGGCAGCCATCTTAATTGCCGAGGGTCTGACACTAAGCCTGTTTTCTCTAGCCACGAGCTTGGCAGTAGGTTTTGTGCTTTTGGTTGCCTTCAGCCTCACCGTGCAGATGGCAGAGGGAGCGACATTCTCTGTAGTCCCTTTTGTAAATAGAAAGGCAATTGGCTCCATTTCGGGAATTGTGGGTGCCGGCGGGAATTTCGGAGCTTTTTTGGCAGCACTGTTCCTAAGTTCCAAATCAGCGATAGCAGAGAAAACCGCACTTATCGCAAGTGAAGGCTTGGGGTCTGAAGCTGCTACAGCAGCCCAATCAGCCGCCGCGGCAGGAGCCGTGTCAACCGGCTATTTGGTCATTGGCGGCTTAATCGTCGTATCCGGCATGGTCGCCCTAGCCATCCGATTCAGCACCGAAGATGAGAAAGTAGCAGAAGTGGAATTAAACAAGCTGCAGCCTGAATTAATGAGAATAGATAATTAACTTGTAGTAATAGTACCCAAAATAGCTCTTCCATGATTGACCGTCTGTCATTCGGATGAGCTATTTTGTTCTTAATCAATTTCCAATTGTAATTTCTGATAGTGATCCCGGATAAAAAAGTCAAAACCACCTGTTCCTACTGCGGCGTCGGCTGCGGCATAGTCGCCGGTGTGGATTCTCAAAACAAAGTACAAGTAGAAGGCGATAAAGACCACCCTGTCAACCAAGGCATGCTTTGCTCAAAAGGTATGAACCTTCACTACGTAGTCAACGATACTTCTGACAGAATTCTGTATCCTGAAATGCGCTGGAGTCGGTCCCATCCCCGGGAACGGGTAAGCTGGGATGAAGGATTGGACAGGGCTGCGGGGGTTTTCAAATCCCTGATCCAGAAATATGGCCCCAAAAGTGTAGGGTTCTATATTTCGGGACAATGCCTGACGGAAGAATATTACATTGCAAATAAGCTTACAAAGGGCTTTCTCGGCACCAACAACATCGATACCAACAGCCGCCTGTGCATGAGTTCAGCTGTAGTGGCATATAAAAAAACCTTCGGAGAAGATTCAGTTCCCATCTCTTATGAAGATATCGAGCTTGCGGATGCCTTTTTGATTGCCGGCGCAAACCCTGCATGGTGTCACCCTATTCTCTTTCGCAGACTGGAAAAGCACAAGGAAAAGAATCCAAATGTAAAGATTATCGTAGTCGATCCACGTAAAACAGACTCTGCCTCGTTCGCAGATATACACCTGCAAATCATCCCCGGATCAGATATTATTCTCTACAATGCCATTGGCAGAAGAATCATCGATATCGGCCTGGCCGACAAAGAATTTATAGAAAAACACACCGAGAACTACCTAAAATACCGCAAACAGGTTATGGCAACTTCTCTGAAAGAGGCGGCTAAACTCTGTGGTATTCCTATAGCCGAGATCAAAAGAGTAGCCGAGATCATCGGCGAATCCAAAGGATTTATCAGCATGTGGGCAATGGGGCTGAACCAAAGCGCAATAGGCACAGATAAGAACTTTTCACTCCTAAACCTGTCCTTAGTAACCGGCAGAATAGGCAAGCCAGGCAATGGTCCTTTCTCTCTCACGGGCCAGCCAAATGCGATGGGCGGAAGAGAAGTCGGCGGAATGGCAAATTTGTTGGCCGTTCACAAAGAGCTGAACAATCCTGTGCACAGGCAAGAGGTGGCAAATTTTTGGGGAGTAAATGAGATTTCCCCAGACCCGGGATACTCTGCCACCGAGATGTTTGATGCACTCGAAAGTGGAGAGATGAAGGCTGTTTGGATCATTTGTACCAATCCGATGGTAAGCTTGCCCAACTCTAAGAAAATTGAGAAAGCACTTCAAAACGCCAAATTTGTCATCGTGCAGGATATCTCGCACAAAGCCGACACGGTGGAATATGCCGATTTGGTGCTTCCCGCAGCCGGATGGCTGGAGAAGGAAGGAACCATGACCAATTCCGAGCGTAGGATTTCCTATCTCAACAAAGGAATCAATCCTCCCGGCGAAGCAAGGCCTGACGTGGAGATTCTCTGTGATTTTGCCAGAAGAATGGGCTTCCGTGGCTTCAATTACAACAATTCTGAGGAAATCTACGAAGAGTATTGTGCGATGACTAAGGGCACAAACATCGATATTTCTTTCCTTAATTACGATAGACTGAAAAGCGAGGGTTCCTTTCAATGGCCTGTTCCGGAGTACAGACATGGAGGAACTCCCAGGCTTTTTGCCAACAAAAAATTCTATACGCCAAGTCAAAAAGCGGTGTTCAATATTCCAGCACAGATCACCAACACCTCCGAAAAAACCAGCAAGGAATATCCGTTGGTTCTTACCACAGGACGTGTGAGGGATCAATGGCACACGATGACTAAGACAGGGAAAGTATCCCGACTCCGTACGCACTATCCAAGTCCCGTTCTTGAAATCAATCCCATCGATGCCTATCTGGATAAGGTAAAAGATGGTGATGTGGTGGAAGTAAAGAGCAAAAACGGTGTAGTTCGGGTCAAGGCGAAGCTTTCTACAAGTATTCGTGAAGGCGTTGTGTTTCTTCCCATGCATTGGGGCAAGCAACTGCAAAGTGATCTAAATAGGGCAAACAACCTGACAAAAACTGTAGTGGATCCCCAATCCAAAGAACCCGACTTCAAATTCACTACCGTCTCAGTTTCCAAATACCAAAAAGCACCTGAAAAAATCGTGGTCGTAGGAGCCGGAGCAGCAGCGTTTCGCTTTATCCAAAACTACCGCGAGCACAATGAATCCGACCAAATCCATGTATTCTCCAAAGAGCCGCACCCTTTTTATAACAGGGTTCTTCTACCGGAATATGTCACAGAAGAATTGACTTGGGAGCAGTTGCAGAAGATTAAAGAACATGAGCTCAAAAAGCTTAAAATCACCCTTCATACCGGGCTTTCCATAGAAAAAATTGATCCAGAGAAGCAGCTAGTGGTAGATAACCATGGACAGGAATACCAATTTGACAAACTGATCTTGGCGACGGGAAGCCGGGCTTTTGTCCCGAAAGATGCGCAACTGGATCTTCCGGGCCGCTTTACCATGCGAAGCAAAACCGATGCAGATGGATTTAAGGAATACTTGGAATCCACAAATTTACCGCCTGAAAATCAGCATGTCGTGATCATAGGCGGCGGATTGCTTGGACTTGAGCTTGCCGCAGCCTTGCAGCACAACCTGGTGAAAGTGACGATCATACAGCGGGCCTCCCGACTTATGGAACGACAGCTGGATGAAGTATCGAGTAAGTTGCTTTCTCTCGACGTGCAAGAGCGGGGAATTCACGTCTATTTCGACAATGAAGTAAGTACTGTCTTCGATGATGAAGAACATAAATCACTGTCCATCACCCTAAAAAGTGGAAAAATCATTTATGCCAACGCCGTGGTGTATGCCATCGGGACCCAACCTAATATCAAAATCGCCCGTGACAATGGCATTCTATGTGGCCGGGGCATCAAGGTAAACCAGCATTTACAGACGAATTACCAGAATATTTTTGCCATAGGGGAGATCGCAGAATTTCAAAATCAGCTTTTCGGGATCACCTCAGCTGCTGAGGAGCAGGCCATGGTCTTGGCCAATTACATTGCAGGTGATGTGAGTAGTATTTACAGTGGCTCCGTACTGATGAACATCTTGAAATTTAAAGACTTGGAGCTTTGCAGTATAGGAGATATTCTAATCCCCGAAAATGACGACTCGTACGAGGAAATCATTTTTACGGATATGAGCCGTCGTTACTATAAGAAATGTATTGTGAAGGATGACCTGCTTATTGGGGCAGTATTGATGGGAGACAAAAATGAATTCGCTGAATTCAAATCCCTGATTGAAAACAAAATAGAGCTTTCCGAAAAAAGAAAATCCCTGCTGATGGGCTCCTCGGACACCCGTCCGGTCGTCGGAAAATTAGTCTGTAGCTGTAGTCGTGTAGGAGAAGGGAATATCACCGAAGCCATTGCAGGCGGATGTTCGGATTTTACTGCGCTTTGTCAGCAAACGGGTGCAGGATTGGGATGCGGAAGCTGCAAAACGGAGGTTAGAGAAATTCTTCACCAATCAAAAGTCCCGGCGTGAAATCGAGCATGTTACAGACAAGTGCGAGATTCCATGGGGCCTTTAAGAAAAAATTATAAAGATGAAACAGACGTATTCAAGAGTAGTGGTCAAGGGCGGGGTGCTATCTCCGGCCGAACTTAAGCAGATTTTGGAATTGGCTGAGAGCGCAGGCTTGGATACTATTTCTTTGGGTTCACGTCAAGACATCCTGTTTATCAAAGAGGATGATACACTTCAAATAGATGCTCAAGATAAATTTCAGCTAGTATCTCCTGAGGAAATAGGAGCAGAAAACATCGTTTCCTCTTACGTATGTTCGGATATTTTTCCAAGTACGCCCTGGCTCACCGGTGACCGATACCTGTATATACTGGAGCAGTTCAGAGTTCAGCCAAATCTGAAAATAAATATTACTGATCCCAAGCAGCGTTTGGTTCCACTTTTCACAGGTCATCTTAACTTCATTGCTTCTGCCCATGAAGACTATTGGTATTTGTACGTGCGCCTGCCCCATTGGGAAAATACGATGATGTATCCCGCACTGATTTACAGTTGGGATATGGCGAAGATAGCTTCGGCCATCGAGGATATACTGCGGGAAGAACCCGAGACAGTGGAATTTCTTTTTGAGCTTGTCAATGATGCAGTGGACTCCAATAACAGGACTGTGGACAATCCGCTGGAAGTGCCATTTTATCCTTTCCCATATTATGAAGGAATCAATCGCGTAGGCGACGACCGTTATTGGCTGGGCTTGTATTGGAGAAACAACAAATACTATATAGACTTTCTGAAAGTACTTTGTGATCTCTGTGCAGACAGTAAAATCGGAAAAATCTCGATCACCCCCTGGAAATCCATTATTATCAAAGGAATTCCCGAGAACTCAAAGATTGAATGGGAACGGCTTCTAGGCCGATACGGGATCAACGTGCGCCACTCCATGCTTGAACTAAACTGGCATCTTCCTGTTAGCAACAAATCAGCGCTTAAGCTCAAAGAGTATCTGGTGGACAACTTTGACAAAAGAGACATCAGTACCTATGGGTTGACTTTTGGAATCACAGATTACACCAGAAAAGCATATTATTTTACTTCTATTATTATAGAAAAAAACCTGCCTCACTTAGGCTTGGAGGGAATTAAAATCCGCAATACGTATAATCTGCTTTATGCCAAAAACTTCGACCCTAACACACAACAATACATAGTCTATGTACAGGAGGTGGACAAGGTCGAATTGCCCGGTCTTTTGATTGAGCTAAGCAAGTTATATTTCGAGCAACTTGGAAAAAAACAGGAAGAATCCAAAAAACTATCCAAGCCAAAAGAAACCATAAAAACAGAAGCTTATCAGTGCTCCGATTGCCTGACTGTTTATGATCCGCGGTATGGAGATCTCAGCCAAGCAATTGCTCCTCTAACCCCTTTTGAGGACTTGCCGGAGGACTATCGTTGCTCGCTGTGTGAAGCTCCTAAGTCGAAATTTTTAAAGAAAATTTTTGAGAAACAGATAGAATAATTAGTGGGCAGAAAGTATCAGGATTGGAACCTGGTCTTACTGATCAGTCAGAGGAACGCCCTTTAAATAGAGGACTACAAACCGGGATCGGGTACGCAGTGATCAGTCTCAGCTTTCAGAATTTACATTAACTAAAGTACATGCATAAAATACTTAGAAATACCGTGTCTGCCTCACGAACGGCTTTATTTACAATTCCTGCTGTAGTTGAGCATACAACACGTAGACGGTTTGCGATCGCAGTCATGAAGCGTCAAAAAAAGGGAAATAAGTAAATAATAAGATTAAAAAAAATACTTATTTTTTTACGTATTTATTTACATATAATTAAGTATTTATACTTATATTCGTTTGAGTTTAACTTTACCACACTCGAACTATGAAAAGAATTTTTACGCTCGTTTTACTTTCGTTATGTCTTAGCAGCCAACTGAAAGCACAAGAATTTACATTAGATGCAGATATCCGTCCACGATTTGAATATCGTCACGGATTTGGAAGTCTATTTGCTGACAATGCCGAGGCGGCAGCATTTGTCACCCAACGCTCTAGGCTTAATTTGGGTTTTAAAGATGAAAAGCTAAGTCTTTATTTCAGCGTTCAGGATGTAAGCACCTGGGGAGACACCCAGCAGCTTAGCGCACTGGACGACAACAAGTCCTTTTCTTTATTCCAGGCATGGATCCGCTATGCATTCACCGAAAATTGGGCAATGAAGCTTGGAAGGCAGACGATCTCTTACGATGACCAGCGAATACTGGGAGAAGTGGATTGGGCGATGCAGGGAAGGTTTCATGATGCGGCTATGATTCAATATTCCAAAAACAAATTCAAGTTGGACTTGGCATTTGCATACAATCAGGAGACACAGAACACATTCGGTACTGACTACACGATTACAGGTGCATTTTCTTATAAGACCATGCAAATGGCACATTTGACGAAGGTTTGGGACAAAGCTTCGGTTAGCTTTCTCTTGATGAACAACGGTTTCCAAAAATATACCGGCGATCCTGTGCCGCTCACGGATGGTGTTTATAACCGACAAACCACCGGCACCTACTTCACCTTTCCGATCTCAGCACTCACTATCGCAGGATCCGCCTACTTGCAAACAGGAAAGGCTAATGCTTCCACCGATCTTAGTGCCTACCAGTATATGGTGGAAGCGAAATACAATCCCGGAAAGGTGACATTAATTGCCGGCTTTGAGTCTTTGAGCGGAACTGATCAAGGCGGTGAAGAAAAGAACAAATCCTTCTTTCCCCTGTATGGAACAAATCATAAATTCAATGGATACATGGACTATTTCTACGTGGGAAATCATGCAAATAACGTCGGGCTGAATGATGTGTATGGGAAAATTGCCTTAACCCTTGGCGAAAAATCCATGCTCGGGTTAAATACACATTTATTCTTTGCCAACGCTGAAATGGCAAATGATCTAAGCCAAAAGCTGGGCACAGAAGTGGACCTTGTTTTCTCTAAAAGCATCGCCAACTACATCAAAATGAATGTGGGTTATTCTCAGCTGTTTGCCACCGAAAGTATGAGTTCGGTGAAAGGAGGAACATCCTCAGACAATACTAATAACTGGGGATGGGTCCAGCTGATTGTAAATCCTAGATTACTTACTTACAATTTTAAACAGAATTAATTCCCATCCTCAAATCTCTCCTTCGCTCCATCCAAAAACTCAGTGAATGCCTGAATATCGGTATCGTATGCTTTGGGAGGAGCGAGAAGATTTTCATTATGATCCAAGATCACATAGTAAGGCTGGGCATTGTTTTGGAATCGTGTGATCTGGAAATCTGCATTTTGTTTTCCAAGCGTTTTTTTGACTTTGGAGTCGTATTCCGAAGTGTACCATTCACTTTCCGGAAGCTCCAATCGCTCATCGACATACAGGGCTACCATCACGAAGTCCTCCTTCAGTCTTTTCAACACCTGTGGATCCACCCAGACGTTCTCTTCCATTTTTCGGCAATTCACACAGCCATGCCCGGTAAAATCAATGAAAAGCGGCTTATTAGCCTTTTTGGCAGCCCTCATTGCTTGTTTGTAATCAAAATACCCTTGGATCCCGTGGGGAATTTCCAATGGGATCTCTGCATATTTCACAGGTTCATCCAAGATATTCTCCCCCACTTCTGTCATACTAAGACCGCCAGTCAGCCTAAATTGCTGTGTAGACATAGGCGGAAGAAAACCGCTTAGGTATTTCAGCGGAGCACCAAAAAGCCCCGGAATCATGTAGACCACAAACATGAACGTGACTAAGGCCAAAAGCAATCTAGGCACACCTATGCTATCGGATGGAGAATCGTGCGGAAGACGGATTTTCCCAAGAAGATAAAGCCCAAGTACACTGAAAATCACAATCCAGATAATCAAGAAAATATCACGGTCTAAGATTCCCCAGTGATAAACCAAATCCGCCATGGACAAGAATTTGAATGCCAGCGCAAGCTCTAGGAAACCCAAAACCACTTTCACAGAGTTCAGCCATCCACCGGATTTCGGCAGGCGATTCATCCATTCCGGAAAAATGGCAAACAGGGTAAATGGAATAGCAAACGCCAGGGAAAAGGCAAACATCCCCAAGATAGGTTTCACTAACTCTCCGCCTGCAGAAGAAATCAAAATAGATCCAACGATAGGCCCGGTACAGGAAAAAGACACCAAAACCAGTGTAAAAGCCATAAAGAAAATCCCCATCATACCACCCTTATCGGCCTTTTCGTCCACTTTATTGACCAATCCTGAAGGCAGTGTAATCTCAAACATCCCCAGAAAAGCGAGTGCGAAGAAAATAAATATTCCAAAGAAAAAGAGATTTGGAAGCCAGTGTGTTGCCAGCCAGTTAGCAAATTCAGGCCCCTGGATAGCTGCTACCGCCGTGCCTGCTATGGTATATATTGCAATGATGGAAAAACCATAAATGATAGCATTTCTTATTCCGGTCGCTTTGTTTGTAGCCCGCCCGGTGAAGAAACTCACGGTCATAGGAATCATCGGGAAAACGCATGGAGTCAGCAACGCCGCCAATCCCGCCAAGAAAGCCAACACCATGAACCCCATAAGAGACTCCTTCTCCTGATCCGGAATAATCTCAATTGATGAAGTTGTTGCGGATTCTCCAACTTCCCTAGACGGATTATCGTCATTGCGAGCCGAGGCACGAGGTGTGGCAATCTCTTTATCGTATACAGATTGCTTCGTCGTCGTTCCTCCTTCTCGCAATGACGGGTCGGCCCCTATTTCCGCTTTACTTGATGATTCAAATTCAGTGAAAGGTTCTGTTGTTTTACTCTCACTTGCTGTAAACCTAAGGTCTATTTCCTCCTCATAATTGACACATTGACCGGTCAAGTCAGAGCACATCTGGTATTTTACTAAGCCTGTAATTCTTCCCTGAGCTGTATTTGGGATAAAGGTTTGTTCGAATCTCCCTTGCTTAACAAAATACTTGACCTCGCCTTCCCAGATATCCTCATACTTCTTTTTGGAAGCAATGGCCGCAAATTCACCTTTCAGCCGGTAATCTTCCGATTGCTCCAGTTCCAAAGTAGTCAAAATAGGCCCAAGATCCGGATCAAAATCATTGGCATAGATGTACCACCCTGCCGGGATCTGGGCTTCGAAAATAACTTTAGCTTCTTCACCTACTTTGAGATTTTCCCGGTCTATAGAAGTTGTCCATTTGGGAGGAGCTATAATTTGTGCCTGTGCGTAGAAACTGAAGAAAAGCAGTGCCAGAAGTAGAAATTGTCCTGATTTTCTGAAGAAATTTGTCATGAAGGTTTGATTGCTGGGCGGCTTACTAAGTGTACCAATTGTTTACTTGTCTGTGAGCTTTTTGAAGTGACGAAAGAAAGCCGCAATGGTTTCTATTCCAATAAAGTAATTTTTCACGCCATAATGCTCATTGGGCGAATGTAAGGCATCAGTATCCAATCCAAAACCGAATAAAATCGGGTCAGAACCCAATTCTTTCTGAAACAATGCTACAATAGGAATAGATCCGCCTTCACGCGTAGGAATTGGTCTTTTGCCAAAAGTCTCCTCCATTGCAGCTTCAGCGGCTCTGTACCCAACAGAGGAGTCAGAAACTACGGCTGGCGCTCCGCCATGATGTGCACGGACTTTCACCTTTACGGATTCCGGAGCGATAGACTTGAAGTAATTTTCAAACAATTCTGAGATCTCATGCCAGTCCTGATCCGGAACAAGTCTCATGGAAATTTTTGCATGGGCTTTGGAAGGCAAAACAGTCTTCGCTCCTTCTCCTATATATCCGCCCCAGATGCCGTTCACATCAAGCGTTGGACGAATACCAACCCGTTCGATGGTTGTGTAGCCTTTTTCTCCATGCACCGCAGCTATATCCAGTTTATCTTGGTATTCATTGAGATCAAATGGAGCTTCGTTCAGTCGCTCTCTTTGCGCTGCGGTAAGCTCCTGCACTTTGTCATAGAATCCAGGAATAGTAATGTGATCGTTCTCATCTTTCATGGATGCGATCATGTCACAAAGCACATTGATCGGATTGGCTACAGCTCCACCGTAGGTGCCTGAGTGCAGATCCCGGTTAGAACCTGTGACCTCCACTTCCATATAAGCCATGCCGCGAAGACCAACCGTAATGGAAGGATCTTGCATAGAAATCATATGGGTATCAGAAATCAGAATGACATCAGCCTTGAGTTTCTCTTTGTTTTCGATGAGAAACTTATCCAGGTTGTCAGAACCGACTTCCTCTTCCCCTTCGATCATGAATTTGACGTTACAAGGCAAATCTCCTGAAGCCATCATTGCTTCAAAAGCCTTCACATACATGTAGAATTGTCCTTTGTCATCTGCAGATCCGCGAGCGAAAATAGCTCCTTCAGGATGGATTTTAGTCTTTTTGATCACCGGTTCAAAGGGTGGTGAATCCCACAGTTCATAAGGATCGGCAGGCTGCACATCATAATGCCCATACACCAAAACTGTTTTTAAAATAGGGTCGACGATTTTCTCTCCATAAACAATCGGATAGCCTTTGGTCTGGCAGATTTCCACTACATCGGCACCTGCTTTTTCCAAACTTTCTTTTACAAAATTGGCTGCTGCAAAGACATCATCTTTGAATTTCGGATCAGCACTTACCGATGGAATTCTGAGCAAATCCAATAATTCATTGAGAAAGCGATCTTTGTTATCGCGGATAAAATCATTAACAGCCATATATCTGGGGATTATTTGGTAAAGAGTCCAAAATTATCCTTTTCAGTATGAAATGCCTATTTTGAGGAAGGTTAATTAGAACCCAAAGGCATGAAATAACTGCTTAAATGCATCATTTATTAGCAATTCTATGCCGTAGCGCACAAATCCCACAGCCATTTCTGCCATGGCGGGTAGAAAACAGCCTAATTTACCTGTAACTATATCCCTTCACGCTAAAAAAAGTTATAGGCTATTCGTAACCTAATACAAAATCAGGATAAAAATCAAAGACTAAGTATCAAGCCTAGTCTTTGAGTGTTTTGGTGATCAAGAAACTGCTTTCACGTTCACTTCAACATTGCCTCGGGTAGCCTTAGAATAAGGGCAAACTTCATGCGCTGCATCCACGAGTTTTTGAGCTTCTTCCAATGAAGAAGCATGTGGGATTTTCACAAAAATATCCACAGCCAAACCGAAATTACCCGGGCCATAGTTTCCCAGATGTACTTTGGTGGTAATCTCCGAGTCGCGTAGGCTGGTTTTGCCTGCCACGGCTCCCAACGCTCCTCCGAAACAAGCTGCATATCCAGCTGCAAAAAGTTGCTCAGGATTGGTCTTTCCTCCTTCTCCCCCTATTTCATGCGGCATGGCAACATCAAAATCCAGCAGACCGTCATCTGTTTTCACATGACCTTTTCTTCCTCCTGTATTTATTGCTGTCGCTGTATAGTCGATTTTTAGCTTTTCCATTCTAGTTAGATTTTTTAAGTGTTTCAATACCTGCTAACAAATTTGAAAGAGAATGGTTTAATTCAGGCAAGTGTAATTCGGAGGTTTCAACAAACTTATCATTTAAAGAGTCTAGGACATCTTTTACTTTTGATTGAAGGGATTTGCCGGGGTAGGTCAACTCCACATGGACAGTTCTTTCGTCGGCTTCTCCTCTTTGTCTTTTTACATAATTCATAGCTTCGAGTTTTTTCAACAGGGGAGTCAGCGTACCGGAATCAAGATAAAGTCTCTTCCCTATTTCATTCACTTTCAGCCCATCTTCTTCCCACAACACAAAAAGGACAAGAAACTGCGGATAAGTCAAATTCAGCTCTTTCAAAGAAAGCTGGATAAGCTGGATCAATAATCTGGAACTTGAATAGAGATTCTGGGAAAGTTGGTGGATTTGCAACATAAGACCGCTTTTAAGATTTTATACAATTTAACTGTATAAACTTAGCTATACCCCCATAGTAATCAATAATATCTGCCGATCAGCGGATGATCTACGATTTCTTTCTTCAATTTATCGGCATCAATGGTGCCTGGAACCCGGTAGGCAATTTCTCCTCCGGGCTCTATGAGCAAAGTAATCGGCAGACTTCCATCCCATTCCTTTCCTACTACTTCGATTACCTTATACTTGTCTTCAGTATCCATAATATAGTTTGGAAGAGCAGAGGACTTTCCCTTTAGAAATTTCAGTGCTTTGTCTGATTGACCCGGGCTATCCATGCTGATGGAGACAAACTGAAAATCCCGCTCCCCATACATGCGCTGAATGGTTACAAATTCCGGATATTCTATAATACATGGCCCACACCAGGTAGCCCAGAAATTGACTAAAAGCAATTCGTCAGTATCGTTTTTCAGAAGATCAGCCAAACCGTCAGGCGTTAGCTTTTCAATTGTCACCTCTTTCTCTTTCCACTCCTTATTGGTTTTGATGGTGTACTCATTTTTCCAAGCCCACTTCATTGAGCATCCGAAAGCCGGGGTTTGTGCTTCAGCCTCGGGAAGACTCTTTCCTTCCAACGTCATATCAATTGCTTTTCTCAGATCTTCAGCATTGGCAGAGCCCGGCTTTTCAGAAGCATCTATTCTTCCCGAATAGCTGAGTTTTCTCTCTTTATCAAATACAAATACATGCGGCGTGGCTGTAGGACCATATGCCAATGAGAATTCATGTGTGTCTCCATCGTAGAGGTAAGGAAAATTGTAAGACTTATCATCAGCCCGGATTTTCATCTCCTCAAATGTGTCACTGAGATCAGTATAGCCTAATTCTTCCGGAAGAATTCCTATGGGACTATTGGAGGAAATCGCTACAAAAGCCACTTTTTTCTCCCTATAATCATTTACTACATCGATAAATCTATCCTCATAAGCTTGGGCGGTAGGACAGTGATTGCAGGTAAAGTTGATGACAAGGACATCTGCATCGGAATAATCCTCCAGCTTATGATAGCTACCATCTATTCCCGGCAGATTGAAAGGAGGGGCCGCATCACCAATTGCTAACTTCCTCACGGGCTTTTCCTCCACCAAGACAGGATTGGCAACAAAAACTGCATTGGGAGCTTTTTCAGCTCCTTCCTCTATATTATCCTTGGGAGCACTTGTACACTGGATCAGTAAAAAAGCCGCTCCCACGAGAGCCTCAAATAAGAAGATAAATTTCAATTTAGAATTCATAGGTTATGGTGTTAGGCTTTGACGGGTTTATTGGCTTGTCAATAAATAGCAAAGCAGGATTCCGAATAGTAAAGCCTGAATTACTCATTGTTCTGTCGTGTGACAAAATAATATGATCTATTTTAAAGCTCGAATAAAATACTGATTTTTCGATGCTTACAAAAATATTCAACCTCCTATTTGACGATTGGTACTTGGTAAGGAAGAGTTAGACAATAAACTCTCTGCAGGATTTTTTACTTTAGATGCCAAGAAGCCTTTTCATATGACTATACAACAACTCGAATACCTTCTTGCCGTCGACAAGTACCGACATTTTGGCCATGCCGCAGAAAGCTGCTTTGTAACTCAGCCCACCTTAAGTGCACAGCTCAGTAAGTTGGAGCGGGACTTGGATGTTGTCCTTTTTGATCGAAGTAAAATGCCGGTGATCCCCACAGAAATGGGGGTGCAGGTCATAGAGCAGGCCAAAAAAGTGGTTTCCGAGAGCAAGGGAGTTTTTGAGTTGGTAGCCCACCTGAAAGGAGACATATCAGGTGTCATCAAACTGGGAATCATCCCCACACTAGCACCTTATCTACTGCATCTATTTATCCGGAATTTTCTGGAGAAATACCCGCATGTGAAGTTGGAAGTGCAGGAAATGGTCACCGAAGAGGTTGTAAAAAAACTAAAAAATGACGAGCTGGACCTAGGAATAGTAGTGACTCCCCTGCATGAAGCGGGTATTGTAGAAAAGCCAATGTTTTATGAGAAGTTTTTAGCCTACCTCTCCAAAGACCACCCTTTGCTTAAAGAGGACGTTTTCCATCCTGAGAAAGTGATCAAAGAAGACTTTTGGGTATTACAGCAAGGTCACTGCTTTCGTGATCAGGTAATCAATCTCTGTGACCAAAGTCTAAGTGGCCCCAAAAATTTTCATTACGAAAGTGGGTCGCTTGAGGGACTAAAGAATATGGTGAATCGATACAAAGGAGTTACTCTCCTGCCTGAGCTTGCGACGATGGAGCTTTCAGACGAAGAAAAAACAAGATTACGGCCGTTTGAGGGAGTTTCACCAACCCGGGAAGTGAGCATTATATTAAACCGAAGTTTTCTCAAACAAAAACTTGTAGAGTTGTTGTACAAAGAAATCACCGCTTCTATTCCTCAGGAGATGACATCCAAGGCCCACGGCAAAGTAGTACGGTTCAAGTAAGCTTATCTCTTGGTGAGAATATAATGATCCGCCAAGTCGCCGGTAATCATATTTCCCTCCATATCGAGCTGCCAAATCCGATTTTCACCCACTTTATACAGGGAGGGAGCTTGGGAGACTTTTTCGAGGGTAATAATAGAACCGGTTTCATCCCAGGTAAATGAACCTGTGTTTTCTTCTTCCAACGCATCATTTCTGCCTAAGTAGTTGGTTACTATTTTATAAGTGAAATCTGAGTTAAGTGTAAGCGTAGTTTCTATTCCCTCACAGCTGGCACAAGGAACAGTACCCTTGTAGGTTCCACTCCAGTCCAACGAGGTGGCAGAATTATCTGAAGTGTACGGTTCAGCTCCCTCTACCGTGGTTTCTATCTGAGTCTCTGTTTTTTCCTGTGAAGTGGAGCAAGAAGTAAGAATTGTCAAAGAAGTAATAAAACCGATTAGAAGTATGTTTTTGATCATGACACTGAAGTTCTTTTCAGCTCAAAAATATCAAGAATCAGACTGATTGCAGCACTTTTGCTAATTTTTAGCCTTTTTTCAAGCAACTCACCAAGTATATTTATGGAACTACTAAAGAAAAAGGAGATGACGGACACCATCTCCTCCACTTTACTTAATTGAATACACTTAGAGTGATTTTGGCCCCGTAGGCAAGTAACCGACAATTATTACTTCAGTCAACATTTTATCCGCTAGAAATTTAGCTTGATTTACATCCAAATCGGATAGGAGTTTCTTTCCCTCTTGAGCCAAGATCTCAGCTCTGTTGTTAAGGAGCTTGGGAGAATACGGATTTTCTTCCAATGCTTTATTAACAGCCTCAAGCGGTGTAATTGGCTTCGCTTTTTCAGATGCTGTGATAAAAGGATTTGGAGGAAACTGAGAGTCATTGTTAATTCTGAAGTCAAAACTCATGAGGTATTCTTGACCGTAAGCTTTACCTTCCAAAAACGAAGGATTCCAATTTTCCTTCAAAAGATTCATTGTTCTATTTATTTCATCTTCAAATTCAGGATCTCCGGAAAGAAATTCTACATCTCCAATCATAAAGCCGGTTTTATCTATTTGAACAGAAACCACTACTGCCCCCATTGTCTCTGCTTCTCTTAGTTCCGCAGGATATTTCAGGGTTTGGGAAAGAAATCTATTCATGTCCTCCCCAGAATGAGTGGAAGTTTGAGCATGAGTAAAGCTCAGGCTAAAAATAAAGAGAAGTAAAAATAATGCAGCTGACTTTTTCATAAAGCTTTTGGTTAAAGGGTTTTAGGACATCAATCTATTGATTGTGAACGAACTAAGCAAACTAGATGTTTCAAAAAATTAGCTTTCATTCATTTTTTATCAATTACAGCTTACTTGAAAATCCCAAAATGCCAAAGGTTCCCCGCCGGATCGTGAAGAAAAAACTCATTGCCCCAGTCGTTGTATCGGATGGAGCTGAGTTTGGTGCCTGGAAATTTATCCGGAAGTCCCAAAACTTTAACTGCCTCCCAATACGATTCAAGATCACCTTCTATCTCAAGAAAAATCATGGAATTTTCGCACCAGGATTTCAAATAAGCATCTTGTAAATAGAAAGCAATCTTTTCGGAGACTTTGACCACAGACATTTTTTCGCCCACTGATTGCACCTTAAAGCCCAGCACCTCGTAGAAGCGGATACTTTCTGCGTAATCTTTTGCTCCAATAAAAGTTCGGATTGACTTAGCGGGGTGTATCATACGCCAAATTGGGTCAGATGGTGATCAAGATGTTTATAGAAGAGACTGTTCCACTCCTGAGCTGTAAGCGGACCAAAGGAAAGAGATTCTTTTCCTTCAAAATACGGAATGCCTAAGTCACGTGTTTTTTCTAAATAGCCTATCAATCGAGCCTTTTCCGTTTCGAAATCTTTGCGTTCCTCAATAATAAAAGCAGGAGCTGTGCGTGCGTTTCTTGGATAAGGCTTATCGTTTACCACTCCATTTTTCACGAAAGTCTTCAATATAAATCTCATAAGCCAATTAGGCTTGGGGTGCTTATCTGTATAGACCATCTCATAAGCTACAGAGCAATGCGCCATCATTTGATCTACCCGCATGATGCCCCATCGGGGTGTGGTCTCGGGCGTAAGCTCATTTATACGATCTATCAACTCTTGTGTAATCTGAGGATGAAAAATATTCTTCATAATTAATAGCTTATTGAATTAAACCCAAATTAGTCAATGTCCTGTAAATCACACAAATTTTATAGATTCATTTGGTTTATAATACAAACCAATTTATAATTGTGAAACTTTCGATGAAAATGGAAAAAAACTTAACAACCACCGAATCGCTGGCGATTATCACCGAGATGATTTCAAAGGCCAAAAGGGAAACTTCCGGTGACGGCAGTTTCCAGCTATTACTGTGGGGATGGGCAGTATCCCTTTGCAATCTGGGTCAATATATTTTGCATAAATTAGAAATGGAGCGGCCATATTTGATTTGGTTGGGATTGGTGCCGGTTATTTTTCTGAGTGCACGATGGGGCTATATGAAAGCAAAGAACAGCCAAATCAAATCGCACTTGGGGAAGATGGTCGGCCGCATATGGATTGCGGTATTTGCAGCCATTATAGTGGTGCTCAGTGCGATGCCAATACTTGGATTTAACCACAACCCCGTGATTCTCCTTCTGGTAGCCATAGGAATGTATGCTACGGGAAGCATTATTCGGGTGCCCCCTTTTGCTTACGGTTCGGTAGTTTTGGGGATTGGGGCTATTATTGCATTCCAATTGCCCGTAGTAGAACAGAACCTAGTGGCTGCCATCGCAATCATACTAGGCTATTTGGTTCCGGGATATTATCTGAAAAACAGCTATCGTGAGCGAATTTAAGCCCTTAGATCCTCTTTTACATTCCCAACTTCGCCTAGCCGTGATGTCACTTCTGATCAGTGTGGAAGAGGCAGATTTTACGTTCTTAAAGGAGAAAACCGAGTCTACAGCCGGAAATCTCAGTGTGCAGCTCGACAAACTTGAAAAAGCAGGATACCTGGAAATCGTAAAATCATTCCGGGGAAAGCGGCCTTTAACTACAGCCAAAATCACCATGCATGGGATCAGGGCATTTGAGGAGTACGTTCACGCACTCAAAAATTACATTTCTTAAAAAAAATTTGAAATTATAGTTTACAACATAAACCAATTTATATTATGAAAAATCTAGTTATAATTTGCCTAATATGCCTGCCACTGTTTACTCAAGCGCAAAATTTTGAAGTGAATTTAGAAGCCCGGAAAGAGATAAAAAAAATTGAATTCTTGGTAGGAGAATGGGAAGGGAGTGGGTGGATGATGAATCAAAGCGGGCAGAAATTGACTTTTGAACAAACAGAAAAAGTCAGCTTAAAACTGAATGACACTGCGTTATTGATTGAGGGGCAAGGCACTTCAGATGGAAATATTGTCCACAACGCACTTGCGATAGTCACGATGGCAGAAGGCAATGGACAGTATAAGTTCAACTCTTTTCTCCAGAGCAATCAGCAGGGAACATATAAAGCTGAATTAATTGATAATGTGTTTTACTGGTATCCAGTAGAGAACGTCCGGTATGTAATCACCCTCAATGACAATGGCCAATGGTATGAAATCGGGGAGGCAAATTCCGGTGGCACATGGTTTAAGTTTTTTGAGATGACGCTGAATAAAAAATAGGATTCGGATTAAATCTTAAAATAATATCCGCATCCGCTATCGGACGATGCCAGTAACCATATTTTCTTTGTTTTACCGGTTGGAAGACCGATACTTCGACTTTGCTCAGTACAGGTGACAGATGACCCGCCACAGCGGCAGACCGAAGAGGCCTAAATTCTTGAATTCACCAAATCTTATGTCGCTTTTGCCTCCTTACTGGTAGAAAAGTGGATTTACATAAAGATAAACTTTAATCCTGCCTGATTGGGCGAGTATAAAAAATATCTTTGCGGGATGATATTCCAAATAATCGGCTGGTTGGGAGCATTATTCTTTATCCTCTCCTATTTTCTTCTTGCGCGGGGCATCTGGAAACAAGAGCAACCGAGGTATCACCTGTTTAACTTGATAGGTGCAATATGCTTGGTCATTAATGCACTTCATTTCTCAGATCACGCAAATCTAGCAGTCAATGGTGTATGGGCGGGAATTGCCCTTATGGCACTTTACAAATGGGGAACCTCGTACTTTCGAAGCAAATCATAAACCTGACTTTTGTAGGCTTGTAATTTTCGCTCATACACCTCTTGGTCATCAATCATTGATAGGTAATAATACGCTCCTTCGACCACAACAAAGATTTGTTCGGAAAGTAAGCCCGTATCCTTTCCCCACAAGTTTTCATCCCGGTCCAAAATCCCTTTCAATGACTCACGCAATTTGTCGTGGAGCAACCGGTACTCCTTTTTGATTCGACTATTCCTAAAAATCAAACTATAGCAACTATAGAATACTCCATCATCAAAGAGTAAATTCCAATCGCGGGAAAACAAACGATTTACAAAAGTCTGCGGATCCACATAATTTTGGAGCTCCAATTCTTTTATTACCGGCTGGTAGATTAAGAGGTATTGCTCCAGAATGTATGAGATAAGATTGGAGATCAAAATCTCCCTGGTGGGAAAATAATGCATAATGAGGCTAGGCGGCATCCCCAAATGCTTTCCAATTTTGGCTATAGACGTATTTTCCAACCCATTCTCTACCGATAGTCTATAAAAACCCTCAACGATTTCTTTTTTTCTTTCATCAGAAATTTTATTTGTCATGTTATCAAGGTATTAAAAGAAGGTTAAAGGGATCTGACTAACTGCAAAATCGGTTGGAAACACGAGAATCAATACATAATATTGAATGACCGTTCAATTTATAATTTAATTCCCACTTGCAAAACACTCCTTCAATGAAGGATAGCCCGAAAAGAAAGCCGATACTCTTAAATCTTTCTTCCTCCAAATAACGCACATAAATGAACATAAGAAAATTTTTGGCAACTACTTCGACATTGGCGATAGGGGCCGCAGCGCCTTTAACAACTTCAAAATTATGTCGCATTTCCCCATCACCTCCATTACAAACGATCTGGTAGGAGGTCAACACAGTGATCATAAAGAGCTAAAAGCCCTATTCTATAAACATGAAAGACAAGGTACGGGTATGTCATCAGCATTTATTGGACCGTATCTGGTACAATGACGTGCACTATTTCTGTAATGGGGCTTTAAGTGGATTTTGGTGGAGTGATGGAGATGAGCAATCTGCCGGAAAGCAATACTACCTAGAGACCCTGCCCGGATACGCAATCCCCAAACTTTATCCTGACGGAAGAGTAGAAAATGAATATTTCCCCATGACTTAGCCCCGAATTAAAACCCTTATCTAAGCCACCACTTCAGGTGTTTTTTTTATTGACTTACGCAGTATACCCTATAAAGACTATTTAGTCACTAGTTGAGGATTCATTCTCTGAAGGGCTCGTCCTATTAAAATACGTCTATGGAATTGTGATGCTTTGTATTTCATTGTTATTTAATCATTAAATTAAGATTATTTGAAACATAATTCCTTTGATTCCCCAAAACAAAAGAATATAATTAGATAATTATTTATCTAAAAAAATATTACCACTCAGTCAGATTGGCAATAAATGAACGATTGAAATTTTGATGTAAACTCAATTTATGACGCTAATAACTAGGTTTTTGTTACGTACGTAGCACCAACAATGAAACCGCTGTCGCACGAAACTGGTGAAGTTCAACAAGACCTACTACACTTTAAAAATGTATTCAAATATACCAGTCTTGTACTGTTCACATAGGCTTTTATCGTATTCGCATGACAGAAACACACAGGTAGGCAGACATGAATGGTCAGATAATGGAATAAACACATTAGTAATCAGTAGGTTATAGCTCGAATAAAAAAGTTTAGGAGTATCACTTCTTCCTGATATGATTTCAAATAATTGTAGCACTTATTTATAATTCTTTAAACATCAGTAATTTATGAAACGATTATCTAAAAAAAATGAAATTAGTCTACTCACCTTTGGTAAGACGCTTGTTTTGTGTGCTTTTATCTCACTAACTAGTTGTGTTGGGAATAATGATGAAGACGTTCTTTCTAATACTGCTGATCTTTATGAAGAAAGCATATTGGTGGACATAAGCACCGGAAACAAACTTATTTTACAAAGAGAAAGTAATGATAATGACTGGGAATTTCAAAATAAGGAAAAAGTTAAAGAATACTTTAACAATAGGTTTCCTGTGCTTGCAAAGCAAGTAAAAAAGTATGATGAATTCACTATTGATATAAACAGAGAGGACAACAGTATTATGGCTATAATAGCAACTGGTCTAGACTCTGAAAATAAAAAAATTTCCTTGGCCGTTAATTTCAAAACATCTCCTAACCTTCGGATAGAGAATATACCTGATTCATATGTCATTTATCAGTCAGAAGAAACTCATACATGCACAGGTGCCCCATGCAGTAGCTGCGGTTTTGAACGTGATCAAATTGGAAGAATTATTGGCTGCCTCTGCTTCTCCGGAGGTGGTACATGTAACCATACAGTTACTTCCTCAGGAGGAAAGGACTAAAAACACCGTAATTAAAACCTTTCAAGATTATAATCTTGAAAGGTTTTTTAAAGAATAAATGAACATATTTGACCATAGTATTCTACAGACTGGCACAGTTCTGATTCTACACCTTTATATACTTATTAGCATATTGTTTTTGCTTAATATCTTTTATTTAATCATTATTAAAATCGAGCTAATTTTATTCAAAAAAAGAACAACTATATTTAGTTCAATATTCATCTGGACATCTATTTGGATGTTAATAATTATATATTTTCTACATTTCATAGGAAATTATTTTTGGAACGACCACATATCCATAAAAATAATTCTATCATCCATAAGACATGTCCCTGAATTAAACAAATCGCTACCTTTTGACTTCGGAATACTTTATATTTTGAGTTTGCTTATTGCCGTCCTAAGCTTAGCCTGGATCTTATTAAATTCTACTCGAGTAAGCTATATAATATTAAAATTCAACCCACTATTTTTTTCAAACAAAGTTAAAACAACTATATATATTCTAGTAATCAACTGTGTTCTTTGCTTGTCAGTTGGTGAAAAATCGCTAGTTACAATTATATATAAAGATCCAATAATTTCTTTTTTTAATTTAAACAAAACGACGAGGGTTGAACTCACCGAATATGACGAAAGTTTACGCAAAGAAACTTTTGACGACAGCTACAAAACCCCTTCATTTCGTAAAAAAAATATAATTCTAATAATCGTAGATGCCTTAAGAGCATCCAACTTGAATATCTACGGATATCACAAGAGTACCACTCCTTTCCTAGACAGTTTATATAAAAATGAGATGCTTTTGAAAGTGGATTTTGCCACTTCTACATATAATTATACTACAAAAAGCATTGAAAGTATTCTATACGGAGATATTAATATAAACAATGAAGAAAAAGGAATTAGAATTCATGACATATTAAAGAAAAATGGCTATAAAGTAAACTTTATTTTGTCTGGACTACATAAAGACTGGTATAATTTAAGCACTTATTATGGCAATGGTATAGATATTTATTTCGAGGGTATTGATTCAAAGAAGTATGATCCAAACAATGATTTAGGAGTATTGGAAAATTTATCTAAAATAGCTGACTTTACTTCTAGTGGGGAATCATTTTTCTATCTACATTTAATGAGTGTTCACAGTGTCGGAACTATTAATCAACAGTTCAAAAAGTATTCTCCATATTCGTTTGAATATTTGTTTGAAAATCAAGGTGACAGATTAAAAGCTTACACAAACAATTATGACAATGGGATTTTGCAAGCGGATTATATCATAAAGAAGATTTTTGAGATTTTAGATCAAAAGGGATACTTAGAAAACTCAACAGTCTTTATTACCTCTGACCATGGCGAATCTTTGGGTGAAAACAACTATTTGGGTCATGGATATTTCTTGAATATTAATGAAATAAGCATTCCTTTTTTAATTTATGATGATAGTCAATACTCCTATAGGAATTTAAAGTACTTAACACAGATTGATATTGCCCCAACAATTCTTCATAGAATTGGGATTCATCCGCCATCAGTTTGGAAGGGTAGATCTATCCTGAATGAATTTGAACCTAAGCTTTCTAATCATATTGGAAACGGAGATTATTCTATAATAAAAGCTGATTCAAGTCTCTTTATTAAATACTCCAGAAAGATCATGAAGGACAAAGGAACCGAATACATAGATTTTCTAGATGAAAATGGAAATCGACTTTCTAGAAAACAAGATTTGAATGATACTGTTTTATCTAGCCTTAGAGATGCATTTGATAGCCTACAATAGGCATAATTTTTAGATCTAATTTAGGTGTTGAATTTCGTAAAAGTTATAAATTTATCTTTGCAGACGCTATTCAATTTAACGAATCTGGACGTCACATTTTCCGGATAGTAAAACAGCTTTTAGGAACCACTTAGCACTCAGTTAAAAAGACCAAAATAGGATGATGGAAATCTCTATCGTACTTTTGAAGAACCGAAATATTACTACCATCCTATTCCCATTCAGCAAGTGACGCTGAATCCCAATCTTACCCAGATTTTCGGTTGGAATTAATACAGGATTTAGAACAACATGGCCTACCGGGAGCGGTGGGCTACTTTTATACTTTTACAATAACGAATTATTAGCTAAGAATGAAAAGAATACTAATGCTTGCAGTGATGTCTTTGTTTTTATCGCAGGGATATGCTCAAAAAAACGCAAAGAAGGCATTGTTTGTAATTCTGGATGGGATTCCCGCAGATGTTCTTGATACCGTAGCGACTCCCAATATTGACAAGATCATCGCAGAGGGAGGGTACACTATAGCCACTATGGGTGGGGAAGTTGGAGGATATTCTGAGACTCCGACGATCTCAGCCGTTGGATACAATTCCTTGCTTACCGGAGTCTGGGCGAATAAACACAATGTATGGGGAAATGACATAGAAGCTCCAAACTATAATTATTGGACGATTTTCCGGATGCTGAAGGAAACAGACCCTACCAAGAAAACAGCGATATATTCTACGTGGCTGGACAATAGAACCAAATTGGCGGGAGCAAGTTTGCCGGGAACCGGAAACTTCACCTTTGACTACTATTTTGATGGAATGGAGCTGGACAGTATGAACTTCCCACATGGAGATGACCGGCTATATATCTATCAAATAGATGAAGTGGTGTCCAAAGAGGCTGCACGCTATATTTCAGCAGAAGCGCCCGATCTATCTTGGATGTACTTGGAATATACTGACGATATGGGGCATAGCTATGGCAATAGTCCCCAGATGAGTGATGGAGTACAAAAAGCAGACGTTCAGATAGGAAGAGTTTGGGAAGCCATTCAGTACCGGGAAAAGAACTTCAAAGAAGATTGGCTGATCATAATCACCACCGATCATGGTCGGGAAGATGATGGATTTGGACATGGCGGTCAATCCGAAAGAGAGCGAAGGATTTGGATTGTGACAAATTCAAAAGAGACAAATACACACTTCAGGCAGGAGCCTGAAATGGTGGATATACTCCCTTCCATCGCTTACCACTTAGGCTTGAAAATCCCTAAAAAAATAGCAATGGAGCTTGATGGTGCTCCATTCATCGGCCATGTGGATGCGAGTGATCTTAAAGCCGAACTAAGAAACGGAGAGATCTCCGTGACTTGGAAAGCACTTTCTGAAGGTCAGACTGGAAGAGTGTGGGTATCCACCACCAATGAGTTCAAAACCGGGGGCTTGGACAATTATTGGCTTGTAGGCGAAGTTGATTTGGCAGATGGGAGCAAGACATTTTCTCTTAATGGAACACAGTCCGAAATCTTCAAAGTAGTGCTGGAAACTCCGTCTGGGTATCTAAACTATTGGCTGGTGAACCAATAAGATTATACGTGTACCCGCTTAACTGTACGTGCGTATTTTGAGTTAATGCTAGAAGTTCAAATTTGGCAATTCCCTCTGCCGCGGCGGAGGGCGAGAGCCTGTCACGACATTTGTTCTTCAACGGCCATCCCGATTAGTCGGAGCAGGCTATGGAATCCCGCATGCGTTATAATCACCCCAGTGTGTGTCGTTTGCGTCATGCCTGTCTGACAGGTAGACAGGCTTGGACTTGTTGAAATACGGGCAACTCAATGTTTGCTATGCTTCTCCTATGTTAGCAAAAGTATAAAAAAGCACCTCTTTAACTGATTATATTTATTGTAAAGTGGTGGGGGATGAGAGCCTATATGTGACTAAATAATCTCAAGATATATTCGCACATAGATATTGCCTCATCCTCTTCTTTCTCTTGGAGTTTAAACAGAATGTAAAGCGTGCCGGTAAGCTTTTTTGCGTTTGGTAACAGCTTGAATGTCGACAAGGAGACAAAACGGAAGGGAGACATCCACTTTCACTTTCTTTAGTTCTAACCATTTATTTTATGAATGTGATCAAACAAACCGTTGGAGTAGATGTAGCCCAGAAGGAATTGGTCTGTGTAGTTGGGGTCCTTCTTGATGATTTTAGTGTATCTCTGAAAGCCAGAAAAGCGTTCGCAAACAACATGTCAGGATTTAAGGCTTTTCTCAAGTGGGCAAAGTCATTTACCGAAGCATCCCTAGACCTAACAGCAGTATTAGAAGCAACGGGAGTTTACCATGAGAAATTCGTCCACTGGTTGGTGGGACAAGAGCAGCAGGTTGCCATCGTTCTGCCCAACAAAATCAGTAATTACATGCGGACGTTATCCATCAAGACCATTACAGACAATACCGCCGCTGAAGCCATCGCCCAGTTTGGTCTTGAAAGTAAACTAGAGACCTGGACTCCACCAAAACCCATCTTTAGAAAACTTAAACAGCTTACCCGGGAAAGAGACCAGACCGTCTGTGAAAGGGTTGTTGTCGCCAATCAACTGCATGCCCAAAATGCAGAGGCTTTTTCGAATGCCAATAGCCTAAAACGACTAAAGGCCCGAAAAGCATTACTTCATAAACAGGAAAAGGAAATCAAGAAGGAAATCCATTTATTGGTTAAGTCCGATCCAAATCTGGAGGAGAACATCAGTTATATGACTTCAATTCCAGGTGTGGGGGAATTAACAGCAGTAATTGCTTTAGCAGAAACAAACGGGTTTGAGCTGGTCATGAACAAACGGCAGCTAGTCAGCTACGCAGGCTTGGATATAAGAGAAAAACAGTCCGGAACTTCCGTCAAAGGGAAACCCAAAATCTCTAAAAAAGGAAATAGACACCTTCGCAAATCAGTGCATTTACCAGCTCTCTGTGCCATCAAGAATTGTTCGTTATACAAGAATAACTTTGCGAGACTAGTCGGAAGACACGGTATAAAAATGAAAGCTGTCGTGGCTGTTCAGCGAAAAATCCTAGAGTTGATGTACATCCTGTATAAAACCAAAACAGTCTTTGAGCTGGAGTATGAACTAAAAAAGGAGCAACAACCTGATGCTGCTACTCCTTTAACAGTCTAGCTTATGCTGACTTGGAAATTAAATTTAAGAAAATATCGATTTCTAATAGGGTTTTAACACAGAATCTATGTGGTTCAAAAAAATGATCAATTTTCAAATTTAATGGTCAAGGAAAAGCCAACTCTAACCTTTGTGCTCCTTGGTGGACTCTTTGTGGTTAAAAAAAACACCACCTAATTCAAGCCTCCTGACCTGCCTGATGGCAGGCAGGCTCGATTTCATCAAAAAAACCATAAAAATGTTAAATCCCTTGTGGCTCGTCGAAATTGGAATTTGGTGTTATTGGTAAATCTAACATTTCGGGAAGTCTATTTTCGACTTCCATCATAATCTGCTCTCTTTTAAAGTAATCGCTAATGACCTTGAATGCCAACAACCCTACAATGATTTCCAATATTCCTGCGCCAATAGCCACCTGAGTCAGTTCTATCATATCATCTAACGTATCCTCTGCCATTTTACTGACGATTCTTCCAACAACTGTGGAAATAATCCAAAGGATCCACCACGCAAGCAAGTATCTATCATGATCTCTTTCCACATCTATACCTTTCATTTTCAACCAGAATGCACTCTCTGAGTAGAGTTCCTTCATGATCTTATAAGGTCTAACTAGATTCAAGAAAGGAACAAACCAAGAACCAACTGCCCATCCTTCATTAAATTCTAGAGTTTTTAGTTTCTGATGGAGATTAAAATAAGCCCTTCTAAACCAAAACAAAAATGAGATAGCAGCCAGTATCATGCATAAAAAATACACTATGACAATAATTTCTTGTCTGGTGTCATTCATCTCTGCTTCAAACATATCCACCTCTGCTCCACTACTCCATCTCAATAGTAACTCCAGCTGGAATATATTTGAGACAGTCAAAATAACGGTAAGAGTAATTGCTAGCGATAGTCCTATTTTAGCCCATTTGCCACGCTCTTGGTTGTCACGAAATTTTTTCATTCTGTTACCTCTAATAAAAGTGATTGTTTTTGCCTAGTCAAAATTTTATGTACGGAAAAAATATTCATTATTCCCAATAAGAAATCAGCTGTAATTAATCAGAAAATTCCCATTAAAAAAAGTGTAGCGTTAACTAATCCAAAATCACTTTTTCCCGCTTCGGATACTTCACCTCATACTGGAGTTTGAGTTCTTGCTGGGCACCGGGCTGTAGTGTTATGGTCCAAGTTACTTTTCCTGTTTGTGGGTCCAGTTTCCCTCCGGAAAGCGCCAATGCCCCTACAGTGATTTCGGAATTCACCGAAACAGGGATCTGATCCTCTACATTGACCATGACTGCCTGAGACTTGTTGTTTTTCACTGTGATCTTATACTCTCGGCTTTCTGTGATATTTGAGCCGATTGCCCGTTTTTTTGAGAATTCATCATTTTTCTCCCGCTTGATCACTATGCTTCTGTCTCTCCCCATAGAAATCCCCAGTGTGTCTTGAAAGGAAGATGCATTCAAAATTGATCTGCCGACAAAACCGTCTTCAAAGTACAAATTGCTCTCTCCTTCCAGCAAACTGTATTGACTCCAATCCGCTATTTCAGCTATCAAAAACGCATCATTGTCAAGTTTGGGAACAACCGAATACCTGTAGGAAGCTTCCACCTGATAGTTTTTCAGATCTACCAAGGTTTTCTCACCGTTGGATTTGATTGAATAGGGTTCGGCAACTTCGATTTCCACGGTAGTTTGGTTTTCTACCAGCGTTGTTTGCAAGGGGCTTGCTGCCACAGCATCCAACGAGCTTTTTCCTCTTACATTAATTCCAGGCATCCTTCCCTGCAAAGCATTTTTTGTTTGTACTCCATACGCTACCACTGCAACCTCTTCTAGAGCCTGATTGTCCTCGTCAAGTGAAATATTTACTTTGGGTGAATTAATGGCAACATCTTTAGGTTGAAAACCAATGAAGGATGCGCTCAATCGGCTAGCGCCGGAGGGCAACGTCAGGGAATAATTCCCTTCCATATCAGACACCGTTCCTATAGTGGTTCCCACTACCATAATATTAGCTCCCGGAATAGGAGTGCCATCAGAACTGCCCGTAACACGACCGGAAACCGATCCAAAAGCTTGGGTTCTGGGATTGAAGGTGGTCAATCTGGCAAAATTCAACTCCCACTTTTCCAGATCAGGAATCTGTCCTCCCTGATTGGGATTTCCATTGGAAAATCTCAGTTTGACATTCGTCCAATCCACGCCCGTGTTCTGGTAGACTTCTGCCTTATAAGTCAAGGAAAGTGGAGAACTCACATCTTTCACTCTAACGTCATATTTGGGATACCAGCCTGCATTGGCGACTAGGTAGTTGATTTCAAAATTTGCACTGCCCGTCCGGTCTGCCTTCACCCGGATCCGGATTTCAGAGGTAGATTCATTGGAAGAGGCTTGCATCGCAGTGATTTGATTGCTTAGCTTATTCATTTCGCTATTTTCCTCCTGCATATTCGCCTGGATTTTCAACTCTTCTGCTTTGATCTTCATCAGTTCAGCATCGTAAAAATCCATAGCCTGCTTCAATTCTGTGAGACTTGAGCCATTCTGAGTTCCTCCTATATTTTTATTCGCATTCAGCAAGCCTGTCTTTTCCTTCAACACTTCGAGTCTGGCAGATTCTTTTTGTTGATTATGCTGAATAGCCAAAATAGAATCCTGCAGTGCTTTGACTTTTTCTCCATACTTCTGCTCAGACAGATAGTCCAAGCGCTTATTTACCGCCTGGATTGTAAAATCACCCATTCCTTTCACCTGAATGCTCTTTTCATCGACATAAGGTGAAAGTCCTTTGATTACGATAAATGACTCCCCCGCCGATATTTGCCCCGTGGAAGTTTCAAAGACTTGAGCTCCGGAGAGAAAAACTGTTACTTCTTGGATCTCTGACTTGAAAGTGGACTCTTTGATTTCTTGGGAAAAGCTGAAAAAAGAAACCAAAAATAAAGTGAGTAAAAGAGAACATTTTTCCATGTATTGAGAGCTAGGTCGATAAGTAAAAAATTTAACGTCTAAGAAAATGACTTGTTCTTAAAGAATCTAAAATTTGAAATTTTTCTACGGGATTCGCCGGGGAAATCACTTTTAACTTTCTAGATAGAAATAATGCCGTTATTAAACAAGATAAAGACGTTTTAAGCTATAATCTTATTATCCCCCACGGCGTGCAAGCTCTTCGGGATTTAAAAGCCTGAAATTCTGAGATAGCTATAGAAAATGTTGGATTTTGGTTTCAAGTAAGCCCCAAAGAACCTGTCAAGAGAATCGTGAGGTGAAATAAATTTTAAACGCGATTTTCCTGCGGGATTCATTTTTTTCGCATGAGTGTAAGCAGCATTATTAACTTTGCACGCTTAGGTATCAACTGCTTCTTCCCATTTGCTGAATGACGATTACACAAAGTATAATTATTGCTATCATCGAAGGCTTAACTGAATTTTTGCCGGTTTCTTCCACAGGCCATATGATTTTGGCATCTGCTGCCATGAATATCCATGACGATGAATTTGTAAAAACCTTCGAAATCTTCATCCAACTTGGCGCTATACTGGCAATCGCGCTGATGTATATCAAACGGTTTTTTCAAGGTATCAATATCTACCTCAAATTATTCACAGCCTTTGTTCCGACTGCACTCATTGGATTGCTGGCTTACGATTACATCAAAGCTTATTTATTCAACCCAATTGTCGTATCCGTGTCCCTGATTGTAGGGGGTATAATTTTGATTTTTATTGACAAAAAAGTGGTTAATTCCAAAACTGAGGTGGTCGAAGTAGAAGAAATGACTTATAAAAACGCTTTTTTTATCGGGCTTTTCCAGTGTCTTTCCATGGTTCCCGGTACTTCCAGGGCAGCAGCGACTATCATTGGAGGGGTGTTCAATGGCCTGGACAAAAAACAGGCAACTGAATTTTCCTTTCTTTTGGCCGTACCTACCATGATGGCAGCTTCAGGTTATGATTTATTGAAAACCGAACTAGCTTTCACCAACCATCAATTATCTCTTTTGGGAATTGGGACATTGGTGGCATTTGTCTCTGCTTGGTTTGCCGTGAAAGTATTCTTAAAATTTGTCTCAAACCACGGATTCACCGCTTTTGGTTACTACAGGATTGTGATCGGCATCCTGTTTCTAATCTTTATGTGGGGGACGGACTTGGGATAATCAACCAATCAGTACTGGTTGGTTGATAAAATGTATTTAAAAACAAAAAGCCCGATTAGTAATCAGGCTTTTTGTGCTTTAAGACTATGCCGTTTGACCAGCATGTTTTCCTTCCCTGAACTCTTCTACCATCTTCTTATTGAATGCGGGCAAGTCTTTGGGACTTCGGGAAGTGACCAATCCACTGTCTACGACGACCTCTTCATCCACCCAATGCGCTCCGGAATTTTCCAGATCTTTCCTTATTGATGCAAATGAAGTCATAGTACGCCCCTTAGTGACTTCCGCTTCTATCAGCATCTGAGGTCCATGACAAATCGCCGCAACAGGCTTGTGGTCTTCGAAAAAACTCCGTACAAAATCCACCGAAGCCAGATCTCTCCTCAATAGGTCAGGGTTGATCACCCCACCCGGCAATAATAAAGAATCAAAATCTTTGGGACTCACTTGATCTACACGTGCGTCCACTTTGATTTCTTCACTCCAATCACCGCTCTTCCAGCCTTTGATATGATCATTCTCCGGAGAGATTACAAAGACTTCTGCACCTTCTTTTTCAAGTGCCCGTCTTGGTTCTACAAGTTCCGATTCCTCAAATCCATTGGTAGCAAGTATAGCTACACGAACATCTTTTAATAAACTCATGATACTAGTGGTTAAGTTGGTTATTGCTCTCCCAGTAAGAAAGCAGCTTCACTCCGGAAGCACTGATTAATTCACCAACTCTATTCCAAACAATAAAACCTACCACAATACCGATATAACAGCATTGAAGCCTTAGGTGGTCTACATTATTTCCACAATATGAGAATTCTGCGCTCGATATCGGGAAAAGGAAAGCGGTTCTTTTGAAAGGCTCTTGAGTAGACCGCTGACAGATCAACACGGAAGAAGACAAGGATACCCCTTCGATGCCTTATAAGTAGTACACTTACTTTTGTTCCCTACACTCGACAAGCAGGTTAGAAAATAAAAAAAGCCGCTCCTTTCAGAAACGGCCTTATACTTTTAAGTTGATGTATTACTTTTTTTTGCGCAATAACGCTACCAAGATCAGGACAAACAATGCTCCTCCGACTACCCAAGCCCATGGTTGCTGATACCATTCTTTTTTACCGATATTGACATCTATATCCAATCCTCCATCTTGCGCAAAAGCGGAGACTGAAAAAAACATAGTCATTAAAAATAAAAATACACTTTGCCGATACTTTTTCAGTTGATCTTTCATAATTAGTTTGTTTTTATTTGAATCTGATATTATAAGTCGCCGCTACACCAACAGTCTGAATATCTGCCGCGTTGTCAGAAGTGAAGACTTGGTTGTAAAAAGCGAAAATATTCCAGTCATAATTGTGATAACCTACTTGCGGACGGATATAAAATCCTCCGTTACCTCCAATATCGCCTGTCAGAAAAGTGTACCCCACATCAGTTCCCACAAAGAACCCTGAAGGCTCAGGATAATATCTAAGCATTAAACCCAAGGGTATTGCACCGAAATTTTCAAATCCGTCTTTCCCAAAATACTGTGTATAACCTGTCGCTACACCCAGACCGAAATTATCAGTCCTCATAAACTGTCCTGCGGCATCCAGTCCAACTGCAAAAGATGAATAATCCCCGATGTCTCCCATAGGAACTCCCAAGTTAAGACCTAGCTTCAACCACGAATTGTCTTCGTTAATATCCTCAATATCCCGGGTGGCCTGAGCATAAGAGGCAAAAACTGCCATCATTAAAGTTAGTGATACGAGTAGTTTTTTCATGTCATAATTGGTTTTTATATTCGTCTACCACAGCCAAAGCCAATGCCACGAAGTGCCTACTCGCTATTGGCTTACCCAAACCACTACCAGAATGCATTTTAACAGCTTTTCACATCCGCTAGCCTGAGATCCAAAAACCAAACAAGAACTCCAACGGTACCCGATCCCGGGGAACATTATCCCCAATGCAGCCAAGCACGCCGGCCACTTACTCTAATTTCCTCCAATCTTTTGGAGTCATTTCAGTCAGGCTTTTAAACGTTTTGTTGAAATGCGATAGGGTTTGGAACCCCACTTGGTAAGAAATCTCGGATATTCCCATATCAGTCTCCAGAAGTAGTTTCTTTGCTTCGGTGATTCTCAATTGCTGTACATACTGGGTAAAAGTCCTTCTAGTCCTCAACTTAAAAAATCTGCAAAAGGCCTCTTTGCTCATAAATGCTTGGGCTGCTACTTCCTCTAAAGTAATCTGTCGAGTACTATTGTCAAGGATAAATCGCATCACCTGATCCATTCTTCGCCCATCCCGCTCAGTCATCGTCCGGTTCACAGGAATCCGATTCAATCCTTGCAATTCTTCTGAGCTAAAATCCAGCAAACTCAAAATAGCCAAACTTTGCTGAAGTTTAGTTATTCCTGAAGAATCCTCAAACCCACTAATCAAATCGGCAATTTCCTCCCTAAGGCATCCCTTCAACTGAAAGCATCCATTGATTTTCTCACTGATCTTTGCCAGTTCGTGAAATTCCTCCACCTCTTCAAGTGCGCTCCCCAACGCCTGAAAATCAAAGAATATGGTTTTCCCCATGACATTCAGTCCACTTTCCTCCTTGAAGTAGTCACCATCGCTACGAAAAACATGCGGAATATTTTCGCCTAAAAGATATACCTCACCGGGCTCAAATCTACCTACATAATCTCCCACGAGAATTTGTCCCCTACCTTCCTTAATCAGCGTCAGCTGAGCCTGAGGATGCTGATGAAGCTTATTGTAAAAATGCCTCCCTTTATCCTCTTGGTACTGAATGAACGTTTTTTCAGATTTGGGGATCTGAAACGATATTACTTTACTCATAGATTAAAATAGGCTAGAATTATTAAATAAACCCAATTATTATCATTTTATGGTCAAAATACAGTCACTATTTACTAAAAGAAAACTTTCATGCGCCTGATCCATCGTCTAATTTTGAAAGAAAAAAAACTATGAACTGGAAAGGTGTATTCCCCGCTGTGACAACTAAATTCCATGCTGACGGAAGTTTGGACATGGATCTATTTTTCAAAAACATTGACTTCCAATTGGAATCCGGAGTTCACGGGATAATCTTGGGCGGTACGCTAGGCGAAAGCTCTGTACTTTCCCAGGAAGAAAAAATCACTTTGACCCGTGAAACTGTGAAGTATCTGGACGGTAAAGTTCCTGTGATTTTGAATATCGCTGAAGGAGCCACTCAAGACGCATTATTTTGGGCTGCCAAGGCCAAGGAACTCGGAGCTGCAGGCTTGATGATTTTGCCTCCAATGAGATATGCCGCTGATGCCAGAGAAGTGGTCGCTTACTTCAAAACTGTCGCCAATAGCACTGATCTTCCAATCATGATCTACAACAATCCTATTGACTACAAGACATTGGTGACGTTGGACATGTTTGCCGAGCTGGTAGAATGTGAAAATATCCAAGCGATCAAAGAATCAACCCGTGATATATCTAATGTGACCCGTATGCGCAATCGATTTGGCGATCGATTCAAACTTCTTTGCGGTGTAGACACTCTGGCCATGGAAGAATTGGTAATGGGTGCAGATGGCTGGGTAGCTGGGTTGGTATGTGCTTTCCCTAAGGAAACCGTTACAATTTTCAACTTAGTGAATGAAGGCAAAAACGAAGAAGCTAGAGAGATCTATCGCTGGTTCTTACCACTTTTGGAACTTGATATTCACCCTAAGTTGGTTCAATACATCAAACTTGCCGAGCAACACTGCGGTATTGGGTCTGAGCACGTGAGAGCTCCGCGACTTACTTTGATTGGGGAAGAGCGCGACCGTGTTGAGAAAATCATTACCGAGGGAATTGCCAATAGGCCTAAACTGTAAGAATTGGGACTAATGGCATCGGTCTTGCACCTTTTTCCTATATTCATATTATAAACCTTTTAAACTCACATATCCTATGATAGATCAAATTTTCACTGCAGCAACCGAGGCTTTCCTTCAGTACAAAAATATGCCTGCAAATCTCAAAGCAGACTTTTTAGATAAAATCGCGGAGATACTGGAAACAAATAGATCTCAAATAGTACCTGTGGCTGTAAGAGAATCAAATCTTCCCGAAGGAAGAATCAATGGGGAATTAGGAAGAACAACCGGCCAGATCAAACTTTTCGCCACTATGGTAAGAGAGGGCAGCTGGCTGGAAGCGACTATAGATCCGGGAGATCCTCAAAGATCACCTTTACCAAAAGCAGATATCAGAAAAATGCTGATTCCCATAGGGCCTGTAGTTGTATTCGGTGCAAGCAATTTCCCCCTGGCATTTTCTACCGCTGGAGGGGATACGATTTCGGCTTTGGCTGCAGGCTGTCCTGTTGTCTATAAAGGTCATCCTGCCCATCCGGAAACTTCAAGATTGGTGGCAGAATGTATTCATAAAGCTGTGATCAGTTCAGATTTGCCCGAAGGAGTGTTCATCCACGTAGAAGGAGGAATCGAAATAGGTCAAGCATTAGTTAAGCATCCTTTGGCAAAAGCCGTAGCATTCACCGGTTCTCATGCCGGAGGAAAAGCGCTTTTCGATCTTGCAAGCAAGCGCGAAGAACCTATCCCTGTATACGCAGAAATGGGTTCAGTAAATCCAGTGTTTACATTCCCTGCCAAACTTGAAAATGAATTGGTACCACTAGCCCAATCTTATGTAAGTTCTCTTACCATGGGAGCAGGCCAGTTCTGCACCAATCCGGGGTTGATCTTTGTGCCAAGCACGCACGCTAAAGCATTTGAAACAGCAATAACTCAAGAAATCAAGGACATCGCAGGCTCTCCAATGCTGCATCCCGGCATTGCCAAGGCTTACTATGAATCTGTCGAATACTATCAGACACGTGAAGAGCTAAAGTGGATCAAAGTGGCCGACCCTAAGCATCTGATCAATGGCAGTCCTGCCTTGGCAGAGATCAAAGCCTCGGATTGGCTTGCTGATGACATATTCCAAAAAGAGGTCTTCGGTGCATTTGCCCTGATGGTAGTATATGATTCCCCCAATGAATTGGTCGAGGTCGCCAAAAAACTTCATGGTCAATTGACAATCACAATCTGGGGGGATGTCCCCGAACTTAAGAAAAACGCAGCGCTGATCAATCTTCTGGAAGAAAAATGTGGCAGACTGCTTTTCCAAGGAGTACCTACCGGTGTAGAGGTGGGCTATGCCATGCAGCATGGCGGGCCATATCCGTCTACTACAGACTCCAAATCCACTTCAGTGGGTGCAGGTGCAATCAAGCGCTTTGCCCGTCCAATTGCCTTTCAAGACATGCACCCTGATTTACTTCCGGACGCTTTGAAGAATGAAAACCCAATGAAGATTGTAAGACAGGTAAACGGAAAGTTTACTGCAGATAAAATCTAGTGATGTACGGTTTACAAATGGCGATTTACGGGATTTTAATGCACTTTAATCACAATTGATCAAGAATACGTCCCAGTTTCAAACGGCGGATAATCTGCCACGGTAGAACTTAATTTTCCAATATTTCAATCCGCCACGGCGGACAAGTAATTCCAATCTTGAATTAGTTTATGTCAACAAGACACACTTTCTCCTGCATTGATGCCCATACTTGTGGCAATCCTGTGCGGGTAGTTTCGGGCGGAGTTCCCTTTTTACAGGGAAAAAACATGCTGGAAAAGCGCCAATACTTCTTGGACAATTTAGACTGGATTAGGACGGGATTGATGTTTGAGCCACGGGGTCACGATATGATGTCCGGCTCAATGCTTTTTCCCCCACATAATCCTGAGAATGATGTGGCGGTGCTGTTTATCGAAACCAGCGGATGCTTGGCTATGTGTGGACATGGGACGATTGGAACAGTAACCATAGCAATCGAGGAAGGATTGATATACCCAAAGGTTCCCGGAAAGCTGAGACTGGAGACGCCGGCCGGATTGGTTCTAGTGGAATACAAACAAGAAGGAAAAAAGGTGAAATCCGTAAAGCTGACGAATGTAAAAAGCTTTCTGGCTGAGGAAGGATTGGAAATAGAATCTGATGAATTGGGAAAACTGACAGTGGACGTGGCCTATGGTGGCAACTTCTATTGCATCGTTGACCCACAGGAAAATTTTCCAGGGTTAGAGCATTATAAAGCTGAGCAATTAATTACCATGGCCCGTTCGCTTCGTCAAAAAATGAACGAGAAATATGAGTTTGTGCATCCTGAGCATCCTGAGATCAAAGGACTTTCACATGTACTTTGGACAGGTAAAACGCTTGATCCTACCAGCACTGCCAGAAATGCAGTATTCTATGGTGACAAGGCAATCGACCGGTCTCCCTGCGGAACAGGAACTTCGGCCAGACTTGCACAGTGGTATGCCAAAGGGCTGTTGAAACCGGGAGAAGACTTCATCCATGAGAGCTTCATCGGGTCTAAATTCGTCGGCAGGATAGTAAAAGAAACAGAGATAGCCGGCAAACCTGCCATCATTCCAAGTATAGAAGGTTGGGCAAAAGTCTACGGCTACAATACAATAATTCTCGACGACGACGATCCGTATGTGCATGGATTCCAAGTGATTTAAAAAGACTTTAGACACAAGACATAAGTATCAAGACTAAGTGCATTGTCTTGCATCTTGATACTAGCTACTTGATACTTATTCATGAAACCAACCCTCATCATCGGCGGCGGAATAATCGGCCTGTTTTCCGCATATTTTCTTCAAAAAGAAGGGATAGAAGTTCAGGTAATCGATCAAGGCGATATGCAGATAAATTGCTCCACGGGCAATGCCGGCATGATTGTGCCCAGCCACATTATCCCCCTGGCAGCTCCCGGCATGATCAGCAAAGGGATTTCTTGGATGTTTTCGTCCAAAAGTCCTTTTTACATCCATCCCCGATTGGATGCCAAGCTGTTGAAATGGTGCTACCAATTCTATAAAGCCGCCACCCCTGCCCATGTGAAGCGAAGTGTGCCCGTATTGAAAAATCTGAGTTTGCTAAGTAAAGCTCTTTATACGGAATTCAGGGATGAGCATCCGGAATCTCTTATCACGCTTCAAGAAAAAGGACTGATGATGATCTATCAGACGGAGGCAGTGGAAAAGGAAGAAATCGAATTCGCTCATCTTGCTAATACAAACGGCCTACAGGCGGATATTCTTACTCCCAATGATATCCGCACCTTCGAGCCAAATCTGGAAGTGAAAGCCCGTGGAGCGGTAAGATTCCCGGGAGATGCGCACTTGGACCCGGGAAAACTATACGCTTTTCTGAAGAGCTACTTACTGGAAAAAGGAGTGAAATTCCATCCAAATACCCAAGTGACTGGCTTTGAGAAAAAAGGAAGCGTAGTAAATGCCGTAATCACGGACAAGCAGAAAATCGATGTGGACAAGGTCATTCTATGTGGAGGATCTTGGTCTGGGGAATTGGCTGAAATGCTGAATTTCTCACTTCCTATGATGGGGGGAAAGGGCTATTCATTTCTTCAGGAAAATAATCCTGAAATTATGCAATCCTCGATTCTGACAGAAATGAAGGTGGCCGTAAGCCCATATGGCCCGCAAATCCGCTTTGGAGGAACAATGGAAATTGCAGGGGTCAATCAAAGGGTAAATATTAATCGCGTAAAAGGGATTTTCGAAGCTATCAACCGCTATTACCCGGAATTTGAAGCCAAATTCCCTGAAGAAAAAAACATCTGGAAAGGCTTGAGACCCTGCTCCCCAGATGGTCTTCCTTACATTGGATTTGCTCCCGGTTATTCCAATGTGTTGGTAAACAGCGGGCATTCCATGATGGGGATCAGTCTTGCTCCTGCCTCCGGCAAAATCATCAGTGAACTGCACCGGCAAAAAGACACTACATTGGAATTGACCGGATTTGAAGTAGGCCGATATAACTGAGCATAAACTAGGACATCTGAAATTGAGTCCTTCGAGGTTTAGAAAACCTTGAAGGACTTATTTTTTTGTATAAATCCTAAACCATTTCATTAAATTGCTATTATGAAATCGAGCATGACTCAAAAGTCACACACTGGAATAATTAATATATGCGAGATTCCATGTGGCCATTGAAAGTCAAATTATAAACAGATGAAACCTGAAGATAAAGACACTGTACAAGAGCCATTTACAGAATATGGGATGTATTCTTATGCGGACTATCTGACTTGGGAGATCGATGAAATGGTCGAGCTAATCAAGGGCAAAGTGTTTCGTTCTGCCGCAGCTGCCCCTAGAAGAAAGCATCAGGAAGTAGGCGGATTACTATATTCTAGATTTTTGATTCATCTGGAAGGAAAAAACTGCAAGGTATTTATCGCTCCGTTTGATGTGAGGTTACCAATTAAATCCAAAAAGAACGAAGAGATATTCACAGTCGTTCAGCCGGATATCTGCGTAGTTTGTGACCGGTCCAAATTGGATGATGCCGGATGCGTCGGAGCACCGGATTTAATAGTAGAAGTGCTTTCTCCCGGGAACAATAAGAAGGAATTAAGGAACAAATATGAAGTTTATGAAGAGTCCGGAGTAACCGAATATTGGGTAATTCACCCGGATGAGGAAACGTTGGTTATCAATAAACTGATAGATGGCAACTATGTTCCCTCCCGGCTTTTCACACACGGTGACATTGTAAAGTCAGATTGTATCGCCGGTTTTGAGATTGATCTGGAAGAATTTTTTGAGAAAATAGATTGAGTGCAGTTCCATAGTGTTGGTTCTAAGCAGAAAACAAATCAATCCAGAGATAAAAAAATCCCGCTTCAGGAGAAGCAGGATAACAGTTCGGCACAAAATCCCAATCGGCTAAGTCGTATAGACCGAATTGAACATCACATAATCCGTAGTTAGATCCGATCCCCAACCTACGCCTTCTTCATCTCCTGTATTGAGTTCGAGTTTTACCCTGATATGGGATTCTCGAAGTAATTTTTTCATGTAAGACTTCTCGAATTCCACCGGATTTCCTTTTTCTAAAACCTGAACAAGATGTTTCTGATCCCCAATAAAAAGGTTGACTTTCTTATAATTAAAAGAAACCCCTGCATTACCTGCCGCAGCGATAATCCGTCCCCAATTTGGATCACGGCCAAACATAGCTGTTTTCACTAGTGTAGAATCCGAAATCGCACGGATAAGTGTTCTTGCAATGGCCTCCGTCCTCGCATTGGTTACTCTGTATTCTATAAACTTTGACGCCCCTTCGCCATCCGACACAATCAGTTTAGCCAAATGAGTCAATAGCTCAAGTAGTTTTTCTAAAAAAACCTCATAGCCTGGATCTTCCTTACTTGATATTTTTCGATTTCCTGCCAATCCATTGGCCAATACAGCCACCATATCATTGGTAGAAGTATCTCCATCCACAGTAATCATATTGAACGATCGATCCACACAGTAAGTCACCGCCTCTTGAAGGAGTTTCTCGTCAATGTTAAAATCCGTCACTACAAAAGCCAGCATAGTCGCCATATTAGGATGAATCATCCCAGAACCTTTGGCTACGCCCCCCATATTGATCATCGCTCCGTCATGCTCAAAGTCGATAAAACCTTCCTTAGCAAAGGTATCTGTCGTCAAAATAGCATTCGCGACAAATGAGCCTGCCTTCAACTCATTACTAAGCTTGGGAATATTGACCTTCAGACCTTCTACTACGTCCTCAGTAGGAAATTCCACTCCAATTATGCCTGTAGATGCTACGATCACGTCGTCTTCCGAAATCCCCAAAGCCTTGGCAGTAGTACGAACCATCGCTTCTGCGCCTTCACGACCCTGATCTCCTGTGCATGCGTTAGCATTACCCGCATTACAGATAATAACCTGAGCTCTATTGTTGGCCAGATGCTTTTCGGTGATTTTAATAGGCTCGGCACGCACTTTATTTTGGGTCAAAGTTCCCGCAGCTGCAGCCGGAACTTCAGAATATATGATAGCCAAATCCCTTTTCATGGATTTCACTCCAGTGTGAGCCCCCCAGCATTTAATGCCACGTACATTGGTAATATTTTTAATCATCTTTTTCTTTATTAAGGTTTTAACGGCACTTGATTCAATCCTTCTGACTCCGCCAAACCAAACATTAAATTCATATTATGGACCGCTTGGCTGGCGGCGCCTTTCAGCAAGTTATCAATGACAGAAATCACAATTACCCGTTCTGTTCTTTCATCCCACACAGGGAAAACATCGCAAAAATGACTTCCTCTCACATCTTTGATTCCAGGAGCTTGATTTCTCAATCTTACAAAAGGTTTGTCTTGATAAAAGTCCCTATAAATTTCCGTCAACTTCTCTTGATTCATATCTCCTGTGACTTTGGCATAAGCTGTCACCAAAATACCCCTATCTACCGGAAGTAGATGGGGGGTAAATTGGACTGCCGTCTGATGTCCTGCCAACGCACCCAATTGCTCCTCTATCTCAATGGTATGCCGATGCCCTGCAATTCCATATGCCTTGAAATTCTCATTCACGCTGGAAAAATGAGTTGTCGCACTCGCCTTCACGCCTGCTCCCGTAAGGCCTGACTTCGCATCTATGATGAGCGATTTTTCCCGTACCAATCGCTTCGCAAAAAGCGGAGCCATGCTAAGTATAGACGCTGTAGGATAGCAACCCGGATTAGCAACCAGATTGGCTCCTTTGATCTGCTCCGCAAAAAGCTCAGGCAAACCATATACCGCAGCATCAAATCCTTCCGGATAGCTATGTTTTTTGTCATACCATTGTTCATAGACTTCTTTGCCGGAAAGCCTAAAATCTCCTGAAAGGTCAATGATCTTTGCGCCGGAATCTTTCCATTTGGCTACAAAATCCATGGAAACCCCATGTGGTAAGGCCAAGAAAATCACATCCGGATTACTATTCCCAACCTCATCTGCACTTACCAAAGGAATGTCCAATCGATTGAAAAACTGTGGATGCAAATCCGAGAAAGGCTTACCCACATGCGATTCAGAAGTGATTATTTCTATAGTAACTTCACTGTGATTGAGAAGTAATCTCGCTAACTCAGATCCTGTAAATCCGGATGCTCCTACTATGGCCGCTTTTAATTTCTGATTGCTCATATTAGGCAGTAACTGCGGTTTCTGTTAAGATTTCGTCCAATTTTTCAAGAAAAATATTCAGCTCATCTCTGCTGATATTAAGGGCTGGCACAAGTCTCAAAATATTTCCGGCAGTCGCATTGGCAACGATTCCTTCTTCGAGCAATTTCAATACAACCGGCTTGGCTTCAGATTTCATTTTTATTCCAAGCATCAACCCTACGCCCCTAACGGATTCAAGCTCATCATGCTTTGTAATTAATTCATCCAATTTTCCTCTCAGCCATTCGCCCGTTTCTGTCGCCCGCTTGCAAAGCTGCTCTTCATTGATCACCTCAATAGTTGCTATCGCCGAAGCCGCCACCAATGGATTGCCTCCAAAAGTAGTCCCGTGATCCCCAAACTCTATAGCACTTGCCACTTTCTCATTGCAAAGCACAGCCCCAATCGGCGCACCGCCACCCAACCCCTTGGCCAACGTCATGATATCTGGCTGTACTCCAAAAAGGTCTTTTGCAAACCATTTCCCGGTTCTACCGATTCCGCACTGGATTTCATCAAAAATCAATAAAACCCCTTTCTCATCACAAAGCTTTCTCAATCCTTCCAAATAAGCTTTTTCCGCAGGAACAACGCCCCCTTCTCCCTGAATCGGCTCCACAATAACGCCTGCTGTATCCTCGTCTATTGCAGCTTCAACAGCCGCAAGATCATTAAATGATACTTGGGCAAACCCGGTGGGGATAGGCCCAAAGCCCTGCTGATATTTCTCTTGGCCCGTAGCAATAGTCGCTAAAGTCCTTCCATGAAAGGAATTATGCATGGAAATGATTTTTCCACCCCTGTCGTGCTTATGCGCATACCTCCTTGCAATTTTGATTGCCCCCTCCACTGACTCTGCTCCACTATTTGTAAGAAAAACGCGATCCAACCCTGAGATTTTCACGAGTAATTCACTCAATGCAACCTGCTGAGGACTTACGAAGAAGTTGGAAACATGCATCAACTGAGCTGCCTGCTCCTGAATCGCTTTTACGACTTTCGGATGGCAATGCCCCACATTGGTAACAGCGATACCGGCCAACAAATCAATGTATTCTTTCCCATCTGCATCCCAGAGTCTACTCCCTTTTCCTTTTATAAAAGCTAAAGGAAAGCGATTGAATGTGGGTAAATAATTCTCTTTGTCTTTTGTATATAAATCTTGGTTAGTCATAGTCTTTTATAGTGTCAAAGTAGTTCCAATTTTCTCCCTGTCAATTACATAATCCGAGATCTGCTTAGGTTTGGTGCCATTTAGAATAATTGCTTTTTTCACCCCTTCTTGCAAAGCCAGCATACAGGATTGAATTTTTGGGATCATTCCTCCTTGGATGGTAGTTCCCATATGGGCCTTCACGGTAGTTTCATTAAGTTGATCGATGATTGAAGCCGGATCCGGGTAATTGAGAAACAGTCCATCTACATCCGTCAGAACAATAAGTTGATCGGCATTCACAGCAGCAGCCAGTTTTCCCGCAAACGTATCCGCATTGATATTGTAGGACGTGCCATCCGCCCCATCAGCCAGACAGGCCACCACAGGCACATAACCTGATTTGCAAAGCAGATTGATCAGGCTATTGTCGATGTCGGTGATTTCACCCACCATGCCTAAATCCACCCTACTACCGTCGGCTGAGGTGTGGAGATATTTTTTAGCCCGGACCATTCCCGCATCCTTGCCGGAAAGACCGATGGCTTTCAGTTTATTTTGATTGAGCGTGGAGATCAAGTCTGCATTGACTTCTCCTATCAGGGCTTTTTGAATTTCTGCAAAAGCTATAGCCTCCGTGACCCTAAGACCATCTACAAAATGTGATTTGATGGCGGCCTTTTCCAGTGCTTTATTGATAAATGGCCCCCCCCCGTGTACCATGATTACTTCATATCCTGCTTCTTGAAGTTTAAAAATCTGCGCAGCAATTTCCTGCTGCAACTGGGGGTTTATCATCGCATTCCCACCATATTTGATGAGAATTCTTTGCTTAGACATTTCTACTTTTTTTATATTAAATTGACTTTTTCCAAATCCGGCTCCCCCTTATGGCTAGACAGTATTGGAAACAAATCAGAATTGAATTTCAGTTTTTAAGTGTTGAGAACTTGACATATACAGGTTTAACTTACTTAACCCGTTATTATCAAACAACCTTCGTACCGAAAGAGAATATTCTTCAGAATACTGCGATGTTATTGGAATAGTGAAACAAAAAACTCTTAAAAGCCAAACGAAAAATACTTACCCGACTTGGCAAGGTGACAGCCTGTCAGTAAACCCCACTAAAACACCGACCCAAATCTCCCTACTATAGTCTCCTTAATGAACTCATTTTTGGGTAAATTAAAGATGATACCCTAACATCCCCTCAAAGTTTTTGGGAGTAAGTACTTCTAGCTTAGACTCAGGGTATGCATCAGTAAACGTTGTGGAAAACCTGACTTTCGATTTATCACTCCACTTGCATTCTATTGCAATCATTTGTCCTTCCACCTCTTCAATAAAATCTATTTCCTGCTGAGCTGTAGTTCTCCAGAAATAGTACTTAGCATCCACATTTTTATAGGCTTGGTATTTCATGCGTTCCACGAGAAAATAATTCTCCCAAAGTGCCCCAGAATCAGTCCTGTTGATCAGTTGGTTGAAATTGCCTAGAATCGCATTCCTAATTCCACAGTCATAGAAATAAATCTTTTTTCCTTTCTTCAATTCAGTCCTCACGTTTCTATTGTACGCGGGAACTCTAAAGATCACAAAGGCTTTTTCCAGTAGGTCAATATATTTTTCTACTGTAACCTTATCCGCGCCTACTATTTGGGCAAGTTCATGGTAATTAACTCCACTGCCCAACTGAAGAGCTAGAGCTTTGAGCAATTTCTCCAACAAGACAGGTTTTTTAATTTGCTCCAGCATTAGCAGATCTTTGTAAAGATAACTTCCTGTCAGAAGCTTCAAAAGCTCCTTTTCTTCTCCCGGATTTGTTACGATTTCAGGATAGCATCCATAAATCATCCTATGCTCAATCATGCGTTTTTCTGCCAGCAAACCATGATGATTAACCATTTCCCCAAAACTCAAAGGGTATAGGAAAAATTCAAATTTACGTCCAGTCAAGGGCTCGTTAGAAAGATTTGCCAAATCAAAAGCAGACGATCCCGTCGCAACAACTTGGATATCTTTCAACTGATCTACGATTATTTTCAATGTCAGCCCAATTCCGGGGATTCGTTGAGCTTCATCAATAAAAAGTATTTTATTATCTCCAAGAATGCTCTTAAGCCGAGCCGCAGAGACATCAGTAAGTTCGGACCGGACATCAGCCTCATCCCCATTCATATATAAGCGTGGATCTGCTATTTCCGCAAGCATGGTTTCACATAGAGTGCTTTCACCAACTTGCCGTGGCCCTAAGAGCAATATCGCCTTATTCCGAAATAAACGTTCCTTGATTGATGGTATTATAGTCCTTACGATTGGGGCTGATGACATATCAAGCAAAGTGTAATCACAAATTTAATATCATTTTTGTGATTTAACTCTTTTCCAACACCTTCACCATCTTATCAAATCCCTTTTTGATTTCTGCTAACTGGTGGTCTCTGGAACCTTCCAACGCTTCTTTTGGAGCTGATGTGGCAATTAGGAATTGACTATAGATTTCCGAAAACTCAATCGAACGCTGATTGCCTTTCAATCCCCAAGTATCCAAGTAGGCACCAAGCTTCTCTACTTTCAATCCCACATGCGGCACGGCATAGCTTAAAGCCGTAATTGCTCCATGCAAGCTCGTACCCACATAGCACTTGGCATTGGCGATGAGATACATGATGTCCCAGATATTATCCGCATCAAAATAGCTATAGGGGCTTTTCATAAGCGAACCCAATTCCTGCAGAGCTTCATGATCGTCATGGTCCAAAGCCTTTCCAATAGGGCAAAGGCAGATTTCAGTTTTCCCTTTTTGATAAATTTCATCCAGTCCACCGGCAATTACTTGCTCGTGCCCACGGGTAGTCTTCTTGTTTATCTGCGCAAACACGTACTTACCGGCATGTTTTTCCACATACTCCGCTACTTCAGAGGTGATTCTTTTTTTGAGAAAATCCAATGGATAAAATTCCGACATCAAGATGGCTGAATCAGGAAACAGATCGGCATGGAGTCCGTTTTTCTTCAAATTATCTACAGTCAGCTGATCGCGCACTGCGAAATAATCCGCATTCTGAAGCTTCTCCTTCAGAAAACCATATTTAGCAAAAACTGCAGGGCTTAGACCGGAACCTCCCAAGGAATTCAAAGCCACAGACTGTACTCCGGCAAAATCAGACTTGTCAAACACAAAAGGAAGGGTGGTTTTTCCTTTGAGGATTTTCTTGGTCCAGGCATTCAAATCCAGCACCTTATTGACTTTTACATGACTTTTATTGATTCGCTGAAAAAGGGGATTCAAAGCAGCATACAGCGAATTCCAAGTCACTCCCAACGCCTCGCCGCCTGCTACGATCACATGTACCGGATCCGACGGATTATTACATGCTTTATAAAACTGCTGAAGACCTTTGGTAGGCAGTCCCCCCACACGGGACAGGTCACTCTCTACTAACCCGAAATATTCAAATTCGAAATCTTTCCCGTATGAACTCAATTGCCTTTCGATCACCAATGGAAAAAGTAAATCTCCGTAATTGTATCGGTCGAAAGCTCCTATGATTAAGACTTTTGTCATGTGTTTGTTTTAAATTGTAGGTCATAGATTAAAGTCTACAGCCCATTATGGTGCCTCAAAAGCTCCCAGACTTAACCTAAAGCATAGTGTGAAACTTGTTTTTGCATGGCGTGAAAGACTCCCTGCAAAAAAGATACTTAATTTTAAATCCGGAGAAATTAACCATAGGAACTATTTTTGGTAAGTAGCACGTAAATTCATTACAAAATTATCAAAAGACCATTTTGAGCACCAAACCAGTTGCCGTCAATCGTATTTTTTCAGGTTCAGTCTGGGGAATTTTAGCCAAAATTCTGGATGCAGCTGCTAAGTTTGTAACCATTCCACTACTGGTAGGCTATTATGGAAAAGCAGACTATGGATTGATCGCCTTAGCATTCTCGTTAAATGCCTATTTAAGGCTGATGGATTTAGGAATGAATGTGGGTTCTGTACGCTTTTTCTCCATGTGGGAAGCCAAAGCTGACTGGGAAAACATCGGAAAAGCTTCCCGCTCCAGTATCATTTTCTATGGCACAATTGGGCTTATCAACGCACTGATTTTCATGTTTATGGCCAATTATGGCCAATTTTTCTTCAATCTAAATTCTGATCAGATCCCTACCTACAGGATCATGATGTATATACTTTCGGCCAGTACAGTTTTGAATTGGTTATCGAATGTCATCATCCAATTACTCAGTGCCAAAGACGAACTGGGTTATGTGAACCGGGTTACGGTGGTAAGCAGCTTGCTCAACTTTATTATGGCAATCGCGGCCATACATTTTAAGTGGTCATTACCGGTTTATTTTCTGTTTTACACACTTTCGACACTGGTTCCTATTCCACTGAATATTATTCGGTTACGGATTTTCCCCATTCCTGTGGGGCAACTCCTTAAACCAAAATGGGATGGTAAGATTTTTAGAGAAATCATGGGCTATAGTTCAGCGATATTTCTCATGGGGCTTTTCCAGCTGACCGCAAACGAGTTGCGCCCTATCCTACTGGCAAAATTCGCTTCAGGCATAGATGTTCTCACAGATTACCGTGTGATACAGACCATTGCAATGTTGATTATTTCCTTTGGGACAATCTTTCTCCAGGTGCTGCTGCCATCGGCATCCAAAGTATACCAGGAGGGAAACCACGTTAAAATGGAAAAGATGGTTTTTACCGCCACCCGGTACATTTCAATCTTTCTAAGTTTTATCGTATTCCTGCTGGTGCTGAATTCTGAATCAATTCTTCTCCTCTATATGGGGAAAGACTACCTCCATTTGGCTGTTTGGTTGAATATTTGGCTCCTCACAGTGCTACTTAATATGCACAATACCCCAGTGGCAAGTTTGGTGCTTTCTTCGGGCAAGACCCGCTTCTTGATTTACTCCTCAGCGACAGCGTGTATTCTTTCGCTTCCCATCACTGTTGTACTGGCACCTACATTGAATGTGGGAGCAGCAGTTATAGGCTATCTGGCCTATATGCTGATACAAATCGGTTTTTTCTATGTTTATTACATTCCTAAAGTGCTAAAGTTAGATAGCAAGAAGATTTTCTTGGGTGCTTTTTCACCTTCCGTCTTGGGCGCTATCGTGGCATTTGCCGTTGCCTTTGGTGCAGGCAAATTGATAGATATTCCTGAAAGTTTGCTTGGAATGATCGTGCTTTCGGTGATTTTCACTACGGTTTTTGCCGCATTCCATTTTCTGTTTATCATCAAAGCCGCTGATATTGAATTTCTGCGCACTAAAATTTTGAAAAGAAAACCATCCGATGAGCAAGAATAAATTTTCGATTTGTATTCCTGCCTACAAGAGCAAATACCTCCAAGAATGCATTGACAGCATCTTGGCCCAGACGATTGCGGACTTCGAATTGATCATTTTGAATGATTGCTCGCCAGAGCAGGTTGAGGAGATTGTTTTAAAAAATTCCGATCCGAGAATCCGCTATTTCAAAAATGAAAAGAATGTGGGAGCGTATGATTTGGTGGATAATTGGAACAAATGCCTTGAATTGTCAACTGGGGAATATCTCGTCATAATGGGTGACGATGACCGATTAGCACCGGATTACCTAGCCGAGTTCTCCAAATTGATCGATAGCTATCCAACACTAAATGTCTATCACTGTCGCAGCAAAATAATCGATGACGATGGAAACGATGTCGTGCTCACCCCGGCACTGCCCCCGTTTGAATATGTCTATGACTCGATCTGGCACCGTCTACGTCAGTTGCGGTCCAATTACATCTCCGACTATATGTATAATACTTCTGCTCTGAAAGCTCAAGGAGGTTTCTACAAGCTTCCATTGGCTTGGGGTTCGGATGATATCACGGCATTTATCGCTTCTGCAACGACGGGAATTGCACATAGCAACAAGCCCGTATTTGAGTACCGTAGCAATCGCCTCTCCATCACTTCCACGGGAAATGACCTGCATAAGATGATGGCGGACCTGAGTTATGCCGAGTGGCTGAACCAATTCATGAAAACCAACCCGCCTCATTCTTCGGACAAGGTGATTTATGAGCACTTGCTGGAAGAGCTAGGCAACTACATGCACCAAAAGAAGCTTTACACGATGATGCTGTCTATGCGCAGCAATCCTGTGGAAAAAGCAAAAATCTGGATGAGCAGCCGAGGCCGATTTGGACTGTCAATCAAGGATATTGGAGTTGCCATGGCGAAAAGCATAAATAAAAAAAGCTCTTGACGCCGATGAGCCTAACCACCAAAATCATCTTCAATCCCTGTGAAAACAAGGAAAATCAATACATCGCCATTCTGGTAAATGGGCTTGAAAAGCACGGCTTTGACGTAAGTAAACTGGATGATTTCTTATCCTCCGGAGATCATTACCGCTCCCTCCAACTGGTTCATTTGAACTGGTTTGAAAATCTGGACGATAGTAGTCGGCAAAGCATGTGGAAGAGTTATTTCAGAAAACTGGTAGTTTTGGCAGCTGTGAAATTCGGAAAGAAGAAACTGGTGTGGACCATGCATAACAGGCTTTCCCATGAGAAAAAGTCCGGAAAACTGAGTAGGTCACTCACCCGGAAGCTGGTCTCACAGGCCAATGCGATTGTGATTCATTCGGCCGTGTCCGAAGAGATTTTGCGCAGCCAATATCCAACTCTACAGGCAAAAATCGTCCATATCCCCCATCCTGACTTTATGGATGTGTATGGCCCGATGATTCCTGAAGACCGAGGAAACAGATCATCCCCGCTAAAACTTCTTTTTCTGGGAGCAATTAAGCCCTATAAAAACATTGAATTGCTTATAGAGGTGGCAAAAAGATTTGGTGAGGAAGTTCAGTTGACTGTAGCAGGAAATCCGAATTCCTCCTCTTACAGGGAAGAGTTGAAGAAGTTAGCACAGGGTACAGGCAACATTTCCCTGGATCTGAAATTTATTCCGGATGAAGATCTACCCAACTACATTCATCAATCAGACTTACTTATTCTTCCTTATTCGCTGGAAAGCAGTCTGAATTCGGGAACTGTCATTTTGGGGTTTTCGTATGGGAGAACAGTAATCTGCCCAAGAATTGGCACTATTGATGATTTAGATGCCGGTCAGGATGTATTTGACTATAGTTATGACACCGAAACAGAACACCTAGAGGCGCTTGAAAAGCAGATTAAAATAGCTATAAAACTTCATCAAAATGATTCTAATTCATTGATTGGGAAAGGTCATAGAATGCAGAATCTGGTTCTCAAAAACAACAACAAAGAAAACGTAGTCCGTCAATTAGTTGAGCTCTACGGAAGCTTATTACACTAAACATCCCTTTTTCGTCAAAACCAATACATGAAATCGAACATGACGAAGAACTACGCCCGAAAGATGATTATAAACCTTGCGGGATTCTCCCGAGAATCGGGACGGGCTATCCCGTTTCCATCGTCAAGGGATAGATTATGAGCTCTAAAAAGCTAATTAAAAGCACATGAAAATAGTGTACATCAATTCTCTTTACAGTCCGCTGATCGAAGGTGGTGCGGAGATTTCCCTGAAGCTGATCGTGGAAGGAATGAAATCTCTGGGGCATGAGGTAGTGGTCTTGAGTCTGATGCCGGAGAAAGGGCTAAAAAAAGAACAGGTAGATGGAGTGACAGTATATAGAGCAGGGCTGCAAAATGCCTATTGGCCTTATTCAAAAGCTAAAAAAAATAAGCTTTCCCGACTTGCCTGGCACTACCGTGACCAATCAAATGAGGCTATGGCCAAGGTAGTGAAAGAAATTATGGTTACTGAAAAACCGGATATAGCCTCTTGTCATAACCTTGCAGGATGGTCTGCCGCGGTATGGGCTCCGATTTATAAGGCAGAAATCCCTATTGTTCAGGTTTTACATGACCTGTACCTGCTTTGCCCAAACAGTAACATGTTTAAAAACGAGCAGACTTGTGAAAATCAATGCTTCAGTTGCAAACTTTTACGCACTAATCACGCAGAGATATCAAAGCAAATTTCGGCAGTAGTAGGTATCAGCAACAGTATTTTGCAGCGATTTGTGGATTTTGGCTACTTCGTAAACGCTTCTAAGCACATTATTTATAATACCCGTACTGTGCCTACCCCGAAGCTTAAACTTCCTCGCCGGACAGGGCAGCCTATAAGATTTGGTTATTTAGGCACTCTTTCTAAAGTCAAAGGGTTGGAATGGCTAATTGGGCAGTTTAAGAAACTGGATTTTAATGCAGGCTTGAGCATTGCGGGAAAAGGTGATATGGGATACGAGAAGCATTTGAAAGAAATTTCCTCAGGAGACGCTATCACGTTTGTAGGCTATGTGGATTCTACTGAATTCCTTGCTGAAATTGATGTTTTGATAGTGCCGTCACTTTGGGAAGAGCCACTGGGAATGGTTGCGATTGAAGCTTTAGCCAACCACGTACCTGTCATCGCCAATAAGAGAGGCGGCCTGCAAGAGACTGTAAAAGACGGAGTCAACGGCTTGTATTGCCATGACAGTGCCCCAGACTCTCTGAGCAAGGCAATGAGCAAGCTTTATGATAATCCTAAGCTATACAATCAGTTCAGCACTGCTGCCCGTGCATCTGTGGCTTCCATTCTGGATGCGGATAGGATGATCGGAGAATATGAAACAGTATTGAAAGAGACCTTGAAAAAGTACAAACTCGAAGTTTCACTATGAGCACTCCTCAAACTACACTTGCTGGTCAAGCAGCCGTGCTTGAAGGAAATGACTGGAAAGCCGTGTCAATTGCGGAGTACCTATTTTTGATTTCGTTGGTTTGCATATTTCTGCCGGTGAAAATCTATCCTCCGGTTTTTCTGATAAGTTGTTATTTTTTCTATCGGGAAACTCCAAAGCTGAATTTCCCCAATTGGTCAATCGCACTCGCTGTTTTCAGCAGCTATGCGATATTGAGCTACCTTATCCATTACCCGGGAGAGCCTCTGGCCTTAACGAACATCATCAAACTAGTCACCAATTTCCTTTACCTCTTTTTTGCAATTAATTGGCTGGGCTCGAGAGATAATGAGTCCCTAATCGCCAAGCTGGATTTGACACTCCTTGGGGTGCTTACCTTGTCACTGGTGCAACTTTTGATCTATCACCAAGCCTATGATTTCAAATTGATCACCGGAAGTGACTCTTCAGGTCAAGCGAGCTCGCTCTACAGGGAGTCGCTCTATTATTGGGGGTTGGATGACAAAAATATGTTTGGAGCCAGAATTGCCTTGGTGGGTTTTTCCTATATCTGCATTCCCATAGTGTCAAAAAGCCAGCTATCCCTCGGAAGAATTGCCTTTGTTTTTGTTATCGCATTTCTGAGTCTTTCCCGTACGCCCATAGTGGCATTGATACTGGGTATATTCGTTCTGGTCTGGATTTCTGTAGATAGAAAATGGAAAATCGGCATGCTGGTTTTGATCGCCGTAGCTCTGCCATTTGTCCTCCAAAAAATAATCCGGGTAGATTCTCTGACTTCGTCCAACGACGGGATGGGAATTCGACTGGTTTATTGGACGGCATTTTTTGATCACTTTGATACAATTTCTCCTTTGGGAAATGGGTTCTTGAGCGCTCCAGGATTTCTTGAAAAGTATGCTAAATTCTACCGAGGCGAACCCCATATTCATAATACATTCCTATCCACTTACCTAGAGATGGGTGTTGTAGGGTTTACTTCCTTTCTCACTTTTTTGGTTTGGTTTATTAGAGACTGCTTCCGAAAAACACCACATGTTACCTTATGGGCGATCCTTCTCTTGCCGATCATCGCCATTATGATGATCCTTTATTCCGGATATGACAACGATGTCGTCATATATTTCTGTCTCATTTACCTGATCGGAACCCAGTCCACAGTCAACTTCAAAAACATAAGCCCCAGTCTATGAAAAGTAAAAAAACAATACTAATAGACAGTCGCTGGGTGGGGAACACGGGTATTGGAAGATTGTACCAAGAAGTGATAAAATATGCCCCAAGTACACTTTCTTGCGAGTATGTTGGGAACAAAATGGGTTTGGGGAATTTACTGACTCCTTTGATGCTGGGCGAGGAAATAAAGAAGTCAAATGCGGATGTTTTCTACAGCCCCTCCTTTATGCCACCTGCTTTTTCGAAGATCCCTTTCATTTTCACGGTACATGATTTAATGCATTTATTCTACTATTCAAAGCTGCATAAGATCTATTATGAGCAGATCATTGCCAGACTGGCAAAGAAAGCGCAGAAAATCATCACTGTTTCCCATTTCAGCAAAAGCCAACTGGTGGACATCCTCGGAATTCCTGATGGCTTAATAAAAGTGATCTATAATGGAGTAGACGGCCATTTTCTTGAAAATAATGAGGAATATGAAAGTGACCGCCCTTATTTTCTATATGTAGGAAACCGCCGAAAAAACAAGAATTTGACGGCAATGCTCACGGCATTTTCAAATGCTAGAATCTCTGATGAGTTTATGTTTTATCTCTCCGGAAATCCGGATTCGGAGCTTGATGCATTGATCAACAGCCTTGGAATTCAGAAAAGGGTTCAATTTTTGGGTTTTATAGAAGAACAGGATTTACCCAAGCTATACAAAGGCGCCCATGCTACTTTGTTTGCCTCACTGATGGAAGGATTTGGTCTACCTGTCATAGAATCAATGGCCTCGGGCACTCCTGTATTGACTTCATGTACCAGCTCACTTCCAGAAATCGCCGGTGGTGCTGCACTTTGCGTGGATCCCACAGAAGTTTCTGCCATTCAAACAGGGATAGAGAAACTCGTGGATGATGAGGTTTTCTATGTAGAATGCATACTTAAAGGACTAGAACGGGCCAGGGAATTTAGCTGGGAAAAAACGGCTAAAGAAACATGGGACACCATTTTATCAAAAAATTCCTAGCCCATGACGGCTCTACCCTAACGGGATCGCAGCCGTTAACTAGTAAATTCATAACTAAGATTATTATGATTAGATATATTCAATTACTGCTTTTACTCCTTTTTGCACTGCCTGTTTCGGGGGTTTGCCAGACTGATTCATCTGAAAGCGGAAAAAGAATCAATGTGCTTGACTTTGAAATTTCTGCTGTTTCAGAGATTGACCAAACAGAGGCTATTCAAAAGGTTATTGATCAAGCCAGTGAGGGCGACACCGTGTTTTTTCCGAATGGCCAATACCTTATCCGTACAATTCTGCTGAGATCAGGAATAAATATCCTATCCGAGGGCACCATTAAACATCATGGAGCGGCCAAAGCAGGAGAATATTCTATAGAAAAACAAAACTCTCCCAATCCGTTGATTTTGGGAAAGGAAGTAAACAACGTGAGTATTTCACTCAAAGGAGAATCCAAAAACGAGGGTATCTATCTCTTAAACAGTCACCAAATCCGCATTTACAACACTGAGTTAATCGGTGATTCGACTAAACGGAGGGCTTTTCCGGGTGTTATGACCTTTGAGTCTAGTGAAGTTGTTATTTCTAATACAAGAATTCATCATTTCGGAATGCCACGCTCCGAAACGCACAGTTATCAGCCGGGTACAGGAATACGGATTTTATCCAGTCATTCAATTTCAATCCATGATTCTGAGATTTATAAGAATGGAGAAAATGGCGTTTTCATCCACGGGAGCGAAAAAGTAGAAGTGTCTGGCAATGTGATTCACCACAATGGAATGTCTGCTATACAAGTTGCCTTTGGAGGTTCGGGAAAGGAAAAAGACTATAATTTTTCCAATAATATCATGGATGGGAATGCTGCCGATGCAATAGATATTAACAACCGGTCCAAAGAAAAAGCAAAAGACATTGAGTGTTTGATTGTGGAAAACATAACCTGCGGAAATGGCTTTGTGAAAAACGAATCAACTCCCGATGGCTCCGGCATAGTTACGTTGATTAATGTATCAAATGTCGTGATTTATAAAAACGAAGCTTACAAAAACAACCGTCCTGCGATCTATTTGGAAAGCTGTGGATTGGTTTTGGCAAAGGAAAACCGGGCTGACAATCAGGTAGAAATCACCCTTGATCTGGAAGAATTGCATCTGCACAACAATAGATTCAGCAGCATCAATTTGATAGCAAATACCAATGCAAAGAAAATCCACCTCAGGGAAAATAACCTTGGCTCACTTTCCTTGCCCAATGGAATTCAGGTAGATGAGTTTATTGTGGAAAACAATAGCTTTACTCATGCAAACTTTAACTTTAACATGACAGGGCAGGTGCATCTGATAGGCAATCAAATTAAAAACAGCTCTAAAAATCAAGCAATATTAATTACCAAAGCAGACAATGCGCTTTTGGAAAACAACACAATTTTAAGTCAAAATTCCTCAGCGATTGTTATCAGAAACACCGCCAAAAAAGTCCAGATCATAGGAAATCAGATCAACTCATTCAACACAGCCATTTTTGACGACAACTCTCAAGAATTGGCCGTAAAGAATAACATCATTACATCCATTGCCGGTGGAAAGGAAAATCAGGCATTTCGAAGTCACTACCCCCAGAACTTAACTTTGGTTGGAAATGAATACAGAGGAATCGAAAATACCGAGACGGTTCTTCTTGTGGGAAAAGGAAAAGCGACCGTTGGAAAAGAAAAACTCATTTCCGGTACGGCTAATTATGGAGGAGTAGAAATTTCGAAATATTAATTTTTAAGTTATGCAGGTGAATCTTTTTATCCCTACGCTGAACGCAGGAAAAATCTGGAAGGAAGTGCTGGACGGTGTAGCTATGCAAAATTATCCCATTTCCAGGTTAGTTATTATTGATTCCGGCTCCACTGATGGTACATTGGATTTGATCAATGAAGATACCTGCGACTTGATCCGGATTGACAAGAAGGATTTTGACCATGGCGGGACGAGACAAATGGCTGTTGAGACATTTCCCGATGCGGATATATTTGTATTTCTTACCCAAGATGCGATTCTTGCTGATCCTGATGCAATTAAGGCGATGGTGGAAGCTTTGGAAGAAAATCCTGACCTGGGAATGGTCTACGGTCGCCAGCTTCCACACAAAAATGCAAAGGTTCTGGAAACCCACGCAAGACTTTTTAATTACCCCCCTGAGTCCAGAGTAAAGAGTATGGAAGATGCTGATCGCTATGGGATTAGAACAATTTCCTGCTCTAATTCCTTCGCTGCCTACAGAAAAACAGCCTTTTTTGCCGTCAATGGTTTCCCTACCGGCTCTATTTTAGGCGAAGACGTATTAATTGCAGGCAAAATGTTGCTAGATGGATGGAAAATGGCGTACCTTTCGAATTCGAAAATACACCACTCACACGATTATTCTGCCATTGAAGAATTTAAGAGGTATTTTGACATTGGAGTCTTCCATGTCAACAACGAATGGATCTTCGAAAAATTTGGCAGAGCTGAAAGTGAGGGCTTCAAGTATCTCAAATCAGAACTCACCTATACTTTCAAACAGAACCCACTTTTGATCCCGAAATGCTTGATCGCTACCGGAGCTAAATTGCTTGGATATAAACTAGGCCTTCAGTACCAATCGCTCCCGGCAGGACTTCGCAAATCATTCTCCATGACAAAGGCGTATTGGGGAAAAGCCCAACACAACTAGTCCATCAGGTAATAACTCTCGCAATATGGGGACGCACTCCCCATAATTTATGTTAACAATTTCCGAAAAAGCTCTCAAATAGCTGAAATAGGCTTGTTCTCGCTTGGCATCCCTATTGAATAATAGCTAGTACGAAAATGTTTGACTTTAAATACTAAACCAATGATACGTAATTATTCATCCCATCAACAAGAGATTGTCTTCAAAGGCTACCAATCGGGAAGTATTATCCCTAACCTGTTTACTTTAACGAACATTTCTAGAAGTTCAGTATCCGAGACAGTAAATGAGGGTATAGAATTAACAACCAGAATTGCAAAAAGGTCTTTTGATATCCTTTTTTCTTCTGTAGCAATTCTGGCTGGTCTTCCTGTGTTCCTTACATTAATGTTGATCACAAAACTTACTTCAAAAGGGCCTGTTTTCTACAAGCAGGAAAGAATAGGCAGAAACGGTTCTCCTTTCAATATCTATAAATTCAGAAGTATGATTGTAGAATCCGAAGTGAACGGACCGCAATTGACTACCGACAATGATCCTCGAATTACCAAATGGGGTAATTTCATGAGGAAAACACATCTGGATGAGCTTCCACAGTTCTTTAATGTACTGGTAGGTGATATGTCTGTAGTAGGACCTAGACCTGAGCGTGCTCATTTCATTCAGCAGATTGTAGCAAGACAACCCCAATATGTACAGTTGCTTGCCATCCGACCGGGAATCACTTCTATAGGTCAAGTTGATTATGGCTATGCGGAGACTGTAGAGGAAATGTGTCAGAGAGTTCTTTTGGATTTGAAGTACTTGAGCAGCGTGAACTTATTGACTGACTTGAGCATAATCGGCCAGACCGTGATGACTATGATCAATAAAAAAGGTAAGTAATATAAAAAGTATCAATCATTGGACATTTAAAATCGGTTGCCAAATTGGCCGCCGATTTTTTTTGTGCTTGATTATAACAAAAATACGCAGGTCATGTAAAACACCCTATAATTTTAAATATCAAATTCTATTTTAGATGATGTAATTAAACAGGTATAAGATGAAGAAAACTGCTATTGAAGATATAGGGCTATTGATAATGAGAATTGGTGCAGGAGGAATGATGTTGACCCACGGGTATCCGAAACTTATGCGGTTATTCGGAGATGAGCCCATCAAGTTCATGGATTTCGTTGGGATTGGCTCTGCAGCTTCACTTTCACTTGCTGTGTTTGCAGAAGTTGTTTGTTCAATTTTGGTTATGATTGGCTTTAAAACACGGCTGGCGACTATCCCTTTGATGGTTACAATGCTTACGGCAGCTTTCATTGCCCATGCGGCAGATCCTTTTGGCAAAAAAGAACTTCCTCTGCTTTATTTTGTCGTTTTCCTCGGAATTTTGATTTTTGGATCCGGTAAATTTTCGGTTGACGGATTCAGCAACCGCAAATCTGTATACTACAAAGGTTAATTATTCATCCAAAAGCCTTTTGAAGAGACCAATTAACAGTTTCACCGGTTGGTTAACTTTTTAGAAAACTAGAGAACTAAGGAAGGCTGAAATTACCCTTCCTTCCTAGTACAGTACATTCCTTTGCTAGATTTGTTTTAAAACAACTTTAACCCGAAATATGTATTAGCAATTCTACGCCACGGCGCACAAGTTACTGCAGCCATTAATTGCTTCCCGATTAAAATAGGGACAGGCTATGACGAAACCTAATGCATAATCCGGCTTTAATCCCGACTCGAAAAGGTCATAAATCAAAACTTAGTTTGGTAAGGCATAAGCCACATATGCATCGCCACTTTTAGTACCTTTTCCACCTCCACAGGCTATTACAAGAAATTGCCTACCGCCGATTTCATATACAGCGGGAGTCGCATGACCAGAGGCAGGAAGTTTGGCTTCCCAGAGGATTTCACCGGTATGCTTATCGAAAGCTCTGATTTTCTCATCTTTTGTCGCCGCTATAAATAACAATCCACCCGCCGTAGCCACTGGTCCTCCATAATTCTCTGTACCTGTAGGAGAAAAGCCTTGGGCACTCAGCGAATCAATCTCTCCCAAGGGGACTTGCCATTTTTTCTTACCGGAATTCATATCGAGCGCAGTCAAAAGTCCCCACGGCGGATTGGATCCATACAGTCCCTCTTTAGTTACCAGTTTCTTATAACCATCCATATAGTATCGCGGGTAAAGCTGAGGTGATTCTCCCTCCATTTCCTGCTTATCCCCTTCGGTTGCCAGTGCTTTATCCAATAAATATTCCAACAAAACTTTTCTGTTCTCATTTGATACATGTGCGAAAGCAGGCATCGCTCCTCTCCCTTTTCTAAGCAAATAATCAAGTGAATCGTAGGTGTATTTTTCCTTCACATCCAGTAATCCCGGAATGGTTGGGGGATTTCCTTTTCGCTCCACCCCATGACAATTACCGCAGTAATTCGTGTAAACGGATTTCCCCACATTCTCAAAATCAGCATTTGGAGTCATATTTATTATCCACGGAATTTGATTGGCATTCACATATAAAGTCTGGGTGGTGGGATCAAATGCAGCACCACCCCATTCGCCCCCGCCATCCATTCCGGGAAAAAGAACAACGGGCTTATCGGGATGTGGAGGAGCCCAAGTATTGCCGTATACGGCTCCTTCTAATTGCATTCTGATATCAGCTTCCCAATCCGATCGAAGATTAAGAATGTTGCTTTCATTAAACACCAGATCCATAAAGGGCTGTGGAAATGAAGGAATTGGCTGCGTGGGAGAAGTATATTCTCCAGGCATAACAGATTGGATGACCGGAGTCTCCACAATATCCCATACAGGCTGGCCAGTCTCCCGATCAAGTACGTAGGTCATTCCTTGCTTGGAAATCTGAGCCACAGCATCTATCCACTGCCCATCTTTCTGAATTCGAACTAAATTGGGATTCGCAGGAAAATCCCGATCCCATACGTCATGGTGAACAGCCTGAAAATGCCAGATTCTCTCCCCTGTCTCAGCGTTCAAAGCAATTAAAGAATTGGCAAACAGATTATTCCCTTTGCGATAGCCTCCCCAAAAATCATAGGTGGCTGATCCTGTCGGCACAAATACAATTCCCCGCTGCCGGTCCACGGTCATACCTGCCCAATTATTCGCTCCTCCTATTTGCTTGATATGTGTCTGATCCCAGCTATCATAACCGTGCTCACCTTCTTGCGGAATTGTATGAAAAATCCATTCCCGTTTGCCTGTTCGGATATTATATGCCCGAATGTGTCCAGGCGCAGCATCCAATCCTTCAGACAGTCGCATCCCAATAATCAACAAATCTCCATACACCACACCCGGAGCATTTGCTACAATCAAAAAGTCTTCCCGATCCGAATCCAAATCTTTTCTCAAATCAACTTTTCCCTTTTCACCAAAGCTCATAACAGGATCTCCTGTTTCGGCATCTACAGCCATCAACCAATTTCCAGCACCGAAAAGTATCCGTTTATCTCCTCCATCTTCCCAATAGCTAACACCCCGATTGGTCCCCGCCCAGGAATTTTCCCCGCCCAACACTTCAAATGGATCAAATCTCCAAACTTCCTCCCCGGTGGCCGCATTAACGGCGAAAACATTCAGTGTAGGCGTGGAACCGTAAAGCAGCCCTTTGATTACAATTGGCTGACACTGGATCTGAGAGCGCTCAGTAGCATCACCTGTATGATATGTCCAAGCTACTTCCAGTTGAGATACATTTTCTTTGTCGATTTGCGTCAAAGAAGAATATCGGGAACCATCTTCCGGGCCGCCGTAGTGTGACCAATCTCTGTAGTCAATTTCGGATGTTTTCGATTGGCAGGCCGAAAAAAGTAAAAGTAAGCCACAGATAACTTTAAGGAGAGCTTTCATGAAATAGGTTAGGAAGGGTTTGAAGGCAAAATATCGGGAAATAAATTTGGAATACCAGTTAATCAGACTCTGGGAAAACAATCCCATTAACCTCGAAAAATTCAGCGAGTGCTATAAAACAGAATCAAGTTTCGCTTCAGCTTTGAGGTCCGTGCTATTAAATTAAAAAAATAGCATTGTAGCTCCCGAAGACGCAGAATAATGCTTTATATTTTTCTCGAAAAAACCCGATGCAACCCATAAATCATAAACCCAAACACAGTCCAAAGTACCATATCGGTGATTTCCTCTATCTTGGTGCTGCTGAGCAGCCAGACGGTTGCTGCGATTCCTGCTACCGCTAGTGGAACTCCAAACTTCAACTTGTAATAATCTGCACCCGGCTGACTTTTGCGCAAGCGAATCAATGCCCCGCATACCAACAGGTAAATCAATAATCTGGCAATTACAGAGATTGCAAGAGACCCCATGAAATCCCAAACAACTGCGACTATGATAATCAAGAATGCAAAAAATACGATTGCTACTGTAGGCGTGCGGAATCGGGGATGGACAAAGGAAAATACTTCAGGAAATTGACCGGATTCACTCAGTGCTAAAGGCAATCTCGAACCACTTAGAATCTGCACATTCAATGTCCCCAATATAGACACTATCGCACCTATTGTAATAAACAATCCTCCGCCGTAGCCCATTATCCTTGACGCAGCATCTGCCAGTGGTTTATCAGAAGTAGCCAAATCAGGAAGGGTACCTATGGCAACTACTTGAATCAGTACATAGAACACCGTAATGATGAGTGCTCCTGTCATCAGGGCAAAGGGAAGGTTTTTACGGGGATTTTCTACTTCTCCGGAGATCACCAGACCAGCCTCAAAACCGCCAAAGGCAAAAATCAACAGTAAGGCAGAATTTGCAAACTCGGGCATTGGCGGCGGAGAACTAAAATCAAACGCCTCTACATTAAGAAAAAACAGACCAATTATAATAAATAGGGACAGTGGAACCAGTTTGGCAATTGTCAATACATTAGTCGTCTTGGTGGAGTCTTTGATCCCAATCAAATTAATTCCCGTCAAAACAGCAGTGATCACCACGATCACTACTATCCGCATCCATTCCTCTTGAAAGACAGGTGAGAAAAAAGACATATAAATCACCAGCAAATTGACCAAAGTGGCGTAGCTGAAAAGCCTGGTCAACATCAAAACCCACCCAACAGCAAAGGCTGGAAGATCGCCAAAAGCCTCTTTAACATATAAGTAAGGTCCTCCCGTACGGTCAAATCTAGAGCTCACTTCCATGAAAACTAAAATCAGCACCAGCATCACCACAGCACAAACCCCAAAGGCTAGCAAGGAATGGGTACCGGAAAGCGCAAAAGCTTTGGCCGGAAGACCAAAAATCCCTGCTCCGATCACAGAATTAATTATCAGAAAAACCAGATCCCACTTGCGGATTTCTCTCTTTAGCATTGGATAAGCTTGGGTGGATAAAAACTTAAAGTAGCTAGAAAAACCAACTTTTGAACCGGAAAAAATGATGTGCGGTACGAACAAGCCCAAGTCTATAGAAATCAACTATTCAAACCATCCTTCCTAAGCTAGATTTCATGTGCTATTTTTTTCTGTTCAAAAGAAAATCAAGCCGTAACATACATAAACCATTGGTTTTTTGATGAATCTTGATGAATTTATAGGACAATAAATTTCTAAGGAAGCATGAAAGCATTACTACTTTTCCTCTCCGCTATATTTTTCTTCGGTTTGGCAAACGCTCAAAACCTTGATGGAGCTTGGAAACTCACACACCAAGATGGCAAGGAAATGAATGACATGGAGTACATCAAAATCTATCAGGATGATTATTTCGCATTTGGTGCAAAACGGATCTCCGATAACCATTTTGTCAGTGCAGGAGGCGGTTCTTATAATTTTACAGATGGGAAATACATCGAGAGTCTGGATTTCTATACAGTAGATCCCTCTCAGATAGGAACCACAAATACGTATACCTTGGACTGGGTCAATGAAAAAATGGTTATTTCCTCCGAAATCAACGGAAAAATGCTGGTGGAAATCTGGGAAAAAATTTCTGATGCGAAAGATGATCTTACCCGAAACTGGGTAATTACTGGCAGAAAAAGAAATGACGAAATATCCCGATCCACGCCAGGAGCCAGAAGAACCGTGAAAATCCTCAGCGGAGGCAGATTTCAGTGGATTGCTTTCAACTCAGAAACCAAAGAATTCTCAGGAACCGGAGGCGGAACTTATAGTGCCAAGGATGGAAAATACGTAGAGAATATCACGTTCTTCTCACGGGATGACAGCCGTGTGGGGGCCAGCTTGGATTTCAATTATAAAGTAATTGATGGTGAATGGCACCACAGCGGACTGAGTTCTAAAGGAGATCCGATTTATGAGATTTGGACACCTTATGCGATAGGGTATAAAAAGTGATTATCGGGTTAAATTATTTAATAATTAGACTAGGTGTCATTATTAAAAATGGAACTCCCTACCTTTTCAGGATTTTTTGTCTTTGTCCACCTTTCCAATTATCAGGAAGTAAATTGGATGCCTAATTCCTATTGAACTCCCCTATTGGTGTTTTCCCGATTTCTTGGGGGAATGATTTTGAGCTTTATACGCTTGCATGAAGGGTTAATCAAGGCAATGGTATTCCATGGAATGTGGAACGGTATTTTATCACTTACCATATTCCTACCTGAATAAAACAGTGTTTAACTAAAAAAAGAGCCTCTTGAGCTCCTTTTTTAGTTTTTTATGCTTCTACCACGTAAAGCTCCTTCAGTTTCCCGACCGTATAATCTACTTCTTCAATGGTATTAAATCGACTGAAAGAGAACCGAACAGCATCTCTCTCCGCAGTATGATTGATCGCTCTAAGCACATGCGAACCCACTGTTGCTCCCGAACTGCAAGCTGATCCTCCTGAAGCAGAAATGCCCTCCAAGTCCAGATTGAACAGTAACATGCCACTATTTGCTTCCGAAGGAGGCAAACTCACACTCAAAACAGTATATAGGCTATTATCCATATCAGCGGAAAGCCCATTGAAATCCACACCGGGGATCTCCCGAATAAGGCTTTGAATAAAATGCTTTTTGATTGCTTCCACATGAAGTTGGTGTTCTGCCATATCTTCATAGGCGATTTCCAGTGCTTTTGCAATTCCGATAATCCCGATAACATTTTCGGTTCCTCCACGCATATTTCTCTCCTGCGCACCACCATGAATCAAAGGATGGATTTTCTTATCCTTTTTCACATAAAGAAACCCAGAGCCTTTTGGTCCGTGAAATTTATGCCCTCCCGCCACGATCGCATCCACGGGCAGAGATTTCAAGTCATGGACATAGTGCCCCATGGTCTGAACTGTATCCGAATGGAAAAATGCACCGTATTCTTTCGCAAGTGATCCAATGCGGTTGAGATCATTTAAATTTCCGATCTCATTATTTGCATGCATCAGCGAAACCAAACTTTTGGGATTTTCCTTCAGTAAATTCTCCAACTGGTGCATATCCAATTCCCCTTTTTCACTTACATCCAGCATACTGAGCTTTACATGTCCCTTTTTCTCACACATTTCCAAGGTGTGCAAGACGGCATGATGCTCCAGCGGGGAAGTGATCGCATGGGCGATGCCGTGACTTTCGATCCCACACACAATAGCAGTGTTGTCTGCCTCGGTGCCGCCTGAAGTAAAGAAAATTTCTGCAGGAGTAGCATTTAGCAACTCAGCCACCTTTTTTCTAGATCGCTCTATAGCCGTCCTGACTTCTCTACCAAAGCTATGGACAGAAGAAGGGTTACCATAATGATTTCTCATAAAGGGGATCATGGCTTCGATCACCCGATCATCCATGGCAGTAGTGGCGGCGTTGTCTAAATAAACTTTCATTCTACTCGTATTGGGTTGTATATTCTTTATCTAAGTATATATCAAATCATGGAAGCATTCACCACTTCTTTGATATCAGCAATTAATTTTTTGGCTAAATGCTCCGCCGTAGCTTCGGATTCAGATTCGGAATAAATACGAATAATAGGTTCCGTATTTGATTTCCTCAGATGCACCCATTCCTTTTCAAATTCGATTTTGACACCGTCTATATCATTGATAGGATGACTTTTATACTTCTTCTTGATTTCAAGCAATATATTATCCACATCGATCTCAGGAGTGAGTTCGATTTTGTTTTTTGAAATGTGGTAATTCGGATAGGTTGCACGAAGTCTGGAAATTGACTTACCAAAGTTGGCTAGGTGAGTCAAAAACAACCCTATTCCAACTAATGCATCCCGTCCATAATGAGACGTTGGGTAGATGATTCCACCGTTGCCTTCACCGCCGATCACGGCATCCACGGCTTTCATCTGATTGACTACGTTCACCTCTCCTACGGCCGAAGCATTGTAAACTCCACCTCTTTTCTCTGTCACATCACGCAGTGCGCGCGTAGAGCTTAGATTCGAAACCGCATTCCCCGGAGTCTTTGATAGCACATAATCTGCCACAGCGACCAAGGTGTATTCTTCTCCGAATGCAGATCCATCTTCATTGATAAACGCCAATCTATCCACATCAGGATCCACTACAATGCCCAGATCGTAGCTTCCTCTTTCCAATTTCTGGGAAATATCCCTCAAATTCTCAGGCAATGGTTCTGGATTGTGTGGGAAATGCCCATCAGGTGTACAGTACATTTCTTCAATCTCCGTCACCCCCAAAGCTCTCAAAAGCATAGGTACCGCTATTCCACCTGTGGAATTTACCGCATCCACCACTACTTTGAAATTCCGGGCTTTGATCGCTTCTACATCTACCAATTCCAGCTCCAACACATGCTGGACATGACGCTCTATGTAATCGCTGATCTGAGAATATTTCCCGAGTTTTTTCACTTCCGCAAAGGTAAAATTCTCCTTTTCAGCTTTCTCTAAAATAGCCCTTCCCTCAGCATCTGAAATAAATTCTCCCTTGTCGTTCAGAAGTTTGAGTGCATTCCACTGCGCCGGATTATGGCTGGCAGTAAGGATAATCCCCCCCCCCGCTTTTTCCAGAGGCACAGCAAATTCTACGGTAGGTGTAGTACTCAAGCCCAAGTCGACCACGTGGATCCCCAAACCTTGTAGCGTAGCTGAAACCAAACCGGAAACCATTTCACCTGAAAGACGGGCATCCCTACCGATGATTATTTTAGGATTGTTTGTTTTTTCCATTACCCAAGCTCCATATGCTGAGGTAAACTTGACAATATCAATGGGAGTAAGCCCATCGCCGGCTTTACCGCCGATAGTTCCTCTGATTCCAGAGATTGATTTAATTAGTGACACGTACAGTAATTTGATTAGGTTAAAAACTGATGAATCCTGCCGGCTGACAGGATATTGCTTTTACTTGAATTTCGCCAGAACCTTATCCACTTCATTGTCCGGATTGCCACAGCTGCTACTTGCATCTACAGTTTTTCCACAATAACCACAGGTTCCCCCTTCTTTATTCAAATAAGGGTTTTGAGAGGCACAAGTGCCCTTGAATTCGCCGTTTTTAAGGAATAAGAGCCTTACCGACATCAAAATGAAGAATAAAGCAACGAAACCAAGAGTTAGAAATACGGTTGTCATAACGGATAAATTTGCGCAAATTTAAGGCTTTACTTCGAAAACGTTCCTAATTACAGCATAGTTTCCTCACCCATGACAAATTTGAGTACCCGAGCCGAGAAATTGGCAGCTTTCGACAGACTTCTTACCATCATGGATGAACTCAGGGAACAATGCCCTTGGGACAAAAAGCAAACCACGGAAAGTCTTAGACACTTAACTATAGAGGAAACTTTTGAACTTTCTGATGCGATAATCGAGGGTGATCCTGATGAGATCAAGAAAGAATTGGGTGACATTCTCCTTCACATCGTGTTTTACGCGAGAATCGGCTCAGAAGAGGGCAACTTTGATATGAAGACGATGATTGATGCACTTTGCGAAAAGCTAATCAGAAGACATCCCCATATCTATGGAGACACTCAGGCCGATAATGAAGAAGCCGTAAAGCAGAACTGGGAGAAAATAAAGCTTACCGAGAAAGGCAATAAATCTGTACTTGGCGGAGTACCCAAATCACTTCCCGCACTGATCAAAGCAATGCGTATCCAAGAAAAAGCCAGGGGAGTCGGTTTTGACTGGGAAGAGAAAAGTCAAGTCTGGGAGAAAGTAGAAGAGGAAATGCAGGAGTTCAAGGCAGAATTCAACGTGGCAGATGCTATTGAGATCAATCAGGAAAAAGCCAGTGGAGAATTCGGAGACTTGTTGTTTTCTCTGATCAATTATGCCAGATTTATAGATATCAATCCGGAAGAAGCGCTTGAACGTACAAATAAAAAGTTCATTAAACGTTTTCAATACTTGGAAGCTGCAGCAAAAGACTCAGGCAAAACACTAAGCGAGATGACGCTCGCTGAAATGGATGTATATTGGAATGAAGCGAAAAGGAAGTAAGCTGTCGCAGTCAAAAATAATTGGAATAATGGAAAACAAGTTCCGGAAATCTAAACTATAGAACAAATAAGAATGTCAAATAAAATCATTTTCACTAACGAAGCTCCTGCGCCGATCGGCCCCTATTCTCAGGCAGTGTTGGCAGGAAATACGCTCTATGTCTCAGGTCAGATTGCCTTGGATGCCGAGACTGGCGAATTGATCAACGAGAACATCACAGAAGAAACTCATGCAGTGATGAAAAACCTGGAAGCTGTCCTCCGAACTGCCGGTTTCACTTTCGGGGATATTGTCAAATGCAGTATTTTCATCAAAAATATGGATGAGTTTGGCACTATCAATGAGGCCTACGGTCAGTACTTCAAATCAAACCCTCCTGCCAGAGAAACAGTAGAAGTAAGTAAGCTCCCAAAAAACGTCAATGTAGAAATCTCCTGCATTGCTGTGAAATAGCAAATTTTGAATCTTTTTCCCTACGATAGCGAAACCTTAGTCAGCGCCCTTTCGAAAGAAGAGGTCCTCAGCCACTTGAATAGGGTGACAAGGGAAGTAAATTACCTAGATCCAAGATCCCAAGCCGCAGAAGACATTCTCTTTAATGGTTTGGTAGGGAAAAAAGGGTTTAGAATCTCAAAAGTTGTAAACAGAGGGGATACGTTTCTCCCTTTGATTTTGGGAAAAATTGAAGCCACTCCACGGGGATGTATTTTATTCATAAATTACCGCCTGTTTCCCGGCGCACTTTTTTTCATTGCGTTCTGGTCCATTATTTTGCTGGCATTCACGGTGGTTTACTTATTTCTAAACCCCAACTACGGATATGCCATCCTATGTTTTTTAGTAGGCTTAGTCAATTACTTAATAGCCATGTATTTCTTCAACAGACAAGTGAAAACCTCCCGAAAAGTTTTCCACCAACTGATCAATTTCCAAATGAAGGATTAAGCCTTCTATTCTTAGGGAAAAATGGCTTTTGGGTTTAATTTAGCACCGCAAAAAAGATTCAATAAAACATACTATAATGAGCATCCGCATAGAGAAAGACACCATGGGTCCTGTAGAAGTTCCTGCTGACAAATACTGGGGCGCACAGACCCAAAGATCCATTAATAACTTCAAAATCGGCGGCGAGAAAAACCGCATGCCCATCGAAATCACGAGAGCTTTTGCGATTTTGAAAAAAGCCGCGGCGCTGACCAATGCGGAGTTGGGAGTACTGGACCAAGCCAAAGCAGATATTATCAGCAAAGTATGTGATGAGATTTTGGAAGGGCAACACGACGAGCAGTTTCCGCTGGTAATCTGGCAAACCGGTTCCGGTACCCAATCCAATATGAACTCCAATGAGGTGATCGCTTATCGCGCCCATGTGCTGCTTGGCGGTTCTTTGGAAGATACCCAAAAGAAAATTCATCCAAATGACGATGTCAACAAATCACAGTCATCCAATGACACCTACCCTACGGCTATGCACATCGCTGCGTACAAAATGGTGATGGAAACTACGATCCCGGGAGTAGAAAAACTCAGAGACACGCTTACCCAAAAAGCCGAAGCGTTCAAAGATGTGGTAAAAATCGGACGTACGCACTTCATGGATGCCACACCTCTTACGCTGGGTCAAGAGTTCAGTGGATATGTAGCACAGCTCAATCACGGCTTAAAAGCCTTGAAAAACACATTATCACACCTCTCAGAATTAGCACTGGGAGGCACGGCTGTAGGGACTGGTCTTAATACTCCAAAAGGATATGCTGAGTTGGTAGCAAAGAAGATCGCTGAGCTCTCAGGTCAGCCATTTGTAACTGCCGAAAATAAATTTGAAGCTCTTGCGGCGCATGATGCCATGGTGGAAACTCATGGTGCATTGAAGCAGTTGGCAGTTTCACTGATGAAAATAGCGAATGATGTACGAATGCTGTCCTCAGGACCTAGATCCGGAATCGGTGAGATTTTGATCCCTGAAAACGAGCCCGGATCGTCCATTATGCCTGGCAAAGTCAATCCTACCCAAGTAGAAGCTTTGACTATGGTTGCCGCCCAGGTAATGGGAAATGACGTTGCCATTTCCATCGGGGGCTCAAATGGGCATTTTGAATTGAACGTATTCAAGCCTTTGATTGCTTCCAACTTCCTTAACTCTGCACGCCTGATCGGTGATGCCTGCGTTTCTTTCAACGATCATTGTGCCGTTGGCATTGAGCCAAATACGGCAATGATTCAAAGACATCTGGAGAATTCATTGATGCTGGTAACTGCGTTGAATCCACACATTGGCTATGAAAACGCAGCTGCTATTGCCAAGAAAGCACATAAAGAAGGCACAAGCCTAAGAGAAGCGGCTATCGCTTTGGATTTGCTAACTTCGGAGCAATTCTCAGAGTGGGTGAAACCGGAAGCGATGACAGGAAGTCTGAAGTAAGATTCGATTTACCCTAAAAACAAAAATGGTCCCGTCGCATTGACGGGACCATTTTTGTTTTTTTACAGACTACATGTTGCTTTTCTGCCAGTAGGGCTTTAAAAGCGATATAAGAGATGGCAAATCCAAGAATTGCGCTTCATCCGTCTTCGGTCTTCCTGCCTCTTAAGAGGACAAGATCACCGGCAACATTTCGAATAATCATAACAAGCTACTCTTTCTAACTAATCATTCGGAGTCAACGGATTTGACTTTCGTATCAAGCCATCCGGCAATTCCCCTTCAGTGCTTGCGACAATGGTACAAACTGCCGCATCGCCGGTGACATTGACCACCGTTCGGAACATATCCAAAATACGATCAGGAGCAATAATCAATGCAATCCCTGCAGCAGGTACACCTATCGATTCCAACACGATGATAAGCATGATCAATCCTGCTCCGGGAACACCCGCAGAACCGATTGATGCCAGTGTGGCGGTCAATACGATCATCAACTGCTGAGTTAAGCTCAATTCCATTCCCAATGCCTGTGCAATAAATACTGCTGCAACTCCTTGATAGAGACTGGTTCCATCCATATTCACTGTGGCACCCAATGGCAACACAAAGCTGGAAACCTCTTCCGACACACCCAATTCCTCTTCCACTTGCTTCATTGTGACAGGAAGCGTAGCAGAACTCGAACTGGTCGAGAATGCTAACAATTGAGCCGGCCTTATCGCTTTAAAGAAATCCTTGTATTTCACCTTGGTGAACGCCATCAAAATTGCGGGATAAACAACCAAAATCATGATAAACAACCCTCCCAATACCACTAAGCTATATTTCAACAATGCCATCAAAAGCTGCAGAGCGGAATCTGGATTTTCTCCTGCAATTTCCACGATCAAAGATGCCATCAAAGCAAATACTCCATAAGGGGCTATCATCATAATGTAATTCACGATCTGGATAATGACATCGTTCATCCCGTCAAAAAATGCTACAACAGGCGCCGCCTTACTCTTTTGCACTTGCAAAAGCGCTACTCCGACCAAAATGGCAAAGAACACAACTTGCAGCATAGCGGCATTATCTGTTGTGGCTTGAAAAACATTCTCAGGAACGATGTCCACCAAAGGCTGTAGCGGGCTTTGCTTTTGCAATTCAGCTGCCTGTCCCACTCTAGACCCGGCATCGCCCTCATACAAAGACATCAAATTCTCCCGGGTTTCCGGAGGCAAGCTTTTACCCGGTTTGAAAATATTGACAAGCAACAAGCCTATAGTAATTGCCAGGACGGTTGTACACAGGTATGTCCCAATTGTTTTCCCGCCAATCCGGCTGAGTTTGGAGATGTCTCCCAAGTTAGAAACACCTACAATCAGCGAAGCCAGCACTAGAGGCACGGCGATCATTTTCAGGCCATTGATGAAAATCGTTCCAAATGGCTTGACATAATCAATAGTGAAAGAATTAGGAATGGAAGTTTTAATGACCACTAAACCAAAAATCAACCCCAGAACAAGTCCGATGATAATTTGGGTATGTAAGGGTATCTTTTTAAACATCATATTTGGGTTAGAAGTCTTGCAGTTTATTACTTTTTGCCAACAAAATATAATCCACTATGACCAAAGCCGCCATAGCTTCCACAATCGGCACAGCTCTAGGTACTACACATGGATCATGGCGGCCCTTTCCCGAAACCACCACGTCTTCACCTGCTTCATTCACTGAGTCCTGATCTTGCATTATAGTAGCTACCGGTTTGAAAGCTACATTAAAATAAATATCTTCTCCATTGGATATTCCACCCTGTATACCTCCAGAATGATTGGTCAAGGTACGTACTGCTTCCCCTTCCTGAACGAATGTATCGTTATGCTCGGAGCCCCTCATTTTCACTCCCTCAAAGCCACTTCCATATTCGAACCCCTTCACTGCATTGATGCTTAGCATAGCTTTACCCAGCTCGGCATGAAGCCTGTCGAACACCGGCTCACCTATTCCCACAGGGGTGTTTTTGATCACACAGCTTACTACTCCGCCTATGGTATCCCGATCTTTTCTTACAGAATCAATCAATGCTATCATTTCCTCAGCGACAACAGGATCAGGACATCTCACGATATTTTCCTCAGCCTTTGCGAGGTCTAATTCAGAGTAATTTTTCCCCAGCTTCAAATCTCCTACCTGAGAGACATAAGCCTGAATGCTGATTCCTTTGGTCTCCAAAAGTTGCTTTGCAATTGCTCCCGCCACTACCCTGGCAGCTGTTTCCCTGGCGGAGCTTCTTCCTCCTCCTCTGTAATCTCTTAGCCCATACTTTTGGAAATAGGTAAAGTCTGCATGAGAAGGACGAAACTTATCTGAAATATGAGAGTAGTCCTTACTTTTCTGATCTGAATTGTTGATCACTATACCAATGGGAGTACCTGTGGTCACCCCTTCAAAAACTCCCGACTTGATCTCAAACTCATCTTCTTCTTTACGTTGAGTGGTGATTTTGGACTGTCCCGGTTTTCTCCGTTGCATCTCTGCAATAAGTTTGTCCACATCTATTTTCAGCCCTGCCGGACATCCCTCTATGATTACCCCCAAAGCCAATCCATGAGACTCGCCATAAGTGGTGATCTTGAATAGCTTTCCAAATGAATTGCCCATTATTTTTTCCTGATTATCAATACAGCCAACAAAGCCACTGCTAAAAGCAGCAAAACGTTGATTGAGACCGTAAAATAGTATTTATATTTCTCGTTTAAAAACCGGTTATCTTCAGTGGAAATGCGGTCATATAGCCCTCCTAACCGCTGACTGGAAATTGCCTGATTTACTTTACTTTCCCCCACCACAGTGATCTTCGCCTTCGGTCTCAGCGTATCATAGACTTCACGCTCAGGGTCAAAGTAAATCCATTCAAAGTTATTCTCCAGATCAATCTCTCCTGCTTCATTGATGGTGATGTAATAATTGAATTCCTTGATTCCCGACACCCTTCCATATCCGCGGTTGATCTGCTGGCGCACATTCGGATCGTAGGTGTTGAGGTTGGCGGTCGAGAGTCTTTTGGGGGCGGAAACGGCATTGATATTTCCGACACCGCTTATCCCAAAATTATAGTCAAAACCCTGACCGGTTTCCACTTCAATTGTTGTGATATTTTCTCTGATCTGGAATTGTCCTACACTCACTTCATTTTTCAAAGGATGCGGCGGAAGAGGTTTGACTTTAATCGTCTTTGGATTAGAATAAAAAGTCTTGAAATCCTCTTGCCTATTGGCTCCAAAGAAACTCGGGTTTTTGGCAATTTTATATTTGATCATCTCCCAGGGTATTCTTGGGATGGCTATTTCTCCTTCGGAAAATGGAAAAAAAGTAGCCTCATACACCTTGAATTTTGTCCATCTTTTTCCGTTGATCGTAACTTGCTCGGGATCTATATTACTGATATTGAAGTTCTCCTCCCATGCATTTTTAGGCTTTATCTTCTTCAAAATATCATCCAACTGCCTGCCGGGCTCATGAAAATTAAACTGAGCTTGATTGGATTCTGATATGTAAAATGCCAGACTCAGATCAAATCCCTCACCCTGATAGATTTCTTCTTTGTCCACAGATACGGAAAAAAACGCATCATCTTCCAACTCCACATATTCGGGGTCTTCTACAGCTGATCGACCAAAGAAATCCGCAAAGGGATCAGTAGCAGAACCGCTTCTGCTGTTGGCACTTGCCGCATCTCCCACAGTGATTTTTTTGCCGGTAGAAGAATATGCCTGGCCATTGATGGCAAGCTCAAAAGAAGGTAACGTAAATTCCCCCTTTCTGCTCGGCTTATAATATTGGATGATACTGTTGGAACTGCTCATCTGCCCGTTAATCAGATTCATAGAGGAGGATTGGGAAATCCCCTGTTTCTGAAACCCCGGTATTTCGGGAAACTGATCATAGGATTTGATTTTCTCGTTGCTGAGAGTTACTTTGATAGTGAAAGTTTCATTCAAGCCGATCTCACCAGGTCCAAGCTCAATCTGAACATCCTGAGCTATAGCCAATCCTGAAAATAAGATAAGGCCACATACGAAAATGAATTGGGCAAGCGTTTTAATCATGGTTGCGAAAATAGGGAATATTCTACTCTTTGATTTCTAAAATAACGCAACATATAGAGAAATGCCTCCGTATTGAAACTTAAAATCAGTTAAAACCCTAAACTCTTTAGACTATGATCGAATATGTGAAGACTATCTTACAAAAGGTCAGCTTTTCAACCTATTTGTTTGAGCGTGAGCTGAGAAAAGGCTTAAGGCTTATTTCCCCTACTGAGGTTCAGGAATTCAGAGAATGGTGTTACCTGATGTTTGGCAAAATGCACCATTTAATTCTCAATAGATATTTCGAACCGACAATTTAATTCAAAAGCCCCGGCCAAATGATGGACGGGGCTTTTTCATATAGAATAGTTGGTTCTCTTTAATTAATCTTTTGTCGCAAAATCCGGATATGCACGCATACTGTGCTCATTGATATCCAGACCTTCCGTTTCTTCCGCTTCATCCACTCGGATACCGGTAGTCTTCTTCATGATAAAGAAAATCACCCCTGCGAAAATAACACAGAACACGCCTACCGCGGCCACGCCAATCAACTGAGAGAAAAACTGACTCACTCCGGCCAAATCTCCAAAGATACCCACGGCCAACGTACCCCAGATACCACCTACCAGATGAACTGAAATCGCACCTACAGGATCATCCACTTTGATTTTATCAAAGAAAACGACTGCCAAGACGATCAAACCACCGCCTATCAAACCGATGATGATCGATGAATTAACTCCCATCAAATCGGCACCGGCAGTGATCCCTACCAAGCCTGCCAAAATCCCATTCAACACCATAGTAATATCGTATGTTTTAAACATCAGATAAGAAACAATCAGTGCGCCAACTGCTCCTGCCGCAGCAGCCATACATGTGGTTACAAAAACCTTGGAAACCAGTCCCGGATCAGCACTTAGAACAGAGCCTCCGTTGAATCCAAACCACCCAAACCATAATAAGAATACTCCAAACGTAGCCAATGGAATGTTATGGCCGGGAATCGCAGTCATACCCCTGGAAGTATACTTCCCAATTCTAGGCCCCAAGAGTGCAGCGCCAATCAGTGCTCCCCATCCGCCTACTGAGTGCACGATAGTAGATCCCGCAAAATCATAAAATGGTGTCTCAAGGGCATTAAGGAACCCTCCACCCCATTTCCACATTCCTACAATTGGATAGCAGATTCCTACATACAGGATGGAAAAAAAGATAAATGGCCCCAATTTCACCCGCTCAGCCACAGCACCCGATACTATCGTAGCGGCAGTAGCTGCAAACATGGCCTGGAAAATAAAATCAGTAAAGAAGGTATACCCTTCATTGTAATTGCTGGTATCCCAACCTTCGGGAAGCGTAAGTCCAAAACCTGCAAATCCAAAGAATGAGCCTGCAAACTCTTCTCCGGGGTACATTAAATTGAATCCCACGAAAGCATATGTCAAAAGTCCAATGGCTGGAATAATGGTATTCTTGAACAGGATGTTCACGGTGTTTTTAGAACGGGTAAGTCCGGCTTCCAAGCTGGCAAATCCCAAGTGCATGATGAAAACCATAGTCGTGGCGATCATCATCCATAAATTATTGACAGTAAATAATTCTTGCATTTGATAAAATAGGTTCGGTGAATTATGAGAATAAGATTAAAGTGCCTGCTCGCCTGTATCGCTATTTCTGATACGATAAGCATCCAGCACGTCATAGACGAAGATTTTCCCGTCACCCACCTGGCCTGTATTTCCTTCAGTCAGAATACAGTTGATCACAGGCTCGACCAGTTCATCTACTGTGACGATTTCAATCTTCGTCCTCGGGATGTAAGCAGGCTCATAGGGAACACCGCGGTACATTTCAAGCCTGGCATGCTCCAAGCCCATCCCTTTCACTTCATAAAAAGTGAGAAACTTCACTCCAAGACCAGCCACACAGGAGTGGATTTGGTCAAAGCGCGAAGTCCTGATAATTGCTTCAATTTTTTTCATTTTTTTCAATGGGTCTAATGGTTTTTTGAGATTATGGCATAAAACTAAACAGAAAATTAAAATAATTCATATTCAAGATAAAATTTAACCCATTAATCCAAATATTCTTGCGGAATAATGGATTTGAAGAGATAAAGAACACCATCTTTCTATTTGAAAAATATAAAGATTAATAATATTGGTTTAAATCAAAACGAATAGCTTTTCCAGAACCCCCTACTTCCACTTGCCTCGCTAACATAAAAACTTAATTTTGCCAACGTTTTAAAAACCTACATATGAACCAGAAACCCACCTTACTTGTACTTGCTGCCGGAATGGGAAGTCGCTACGGAGGAAACAAGCAAATCGATGGATTCGGCCCAAGCGGAGAAACCATTTTGGAATATTCTATTTTTGACGCTATCAGAGCAGGTTTTGGCAAAGTGGTCTTTATCGTGCGGGAAGAAATTCTGGAAGTAGCCAAAGAGAAATTCCTACCAAAACTTCAGGGTAAAATCGAAGTTGGCTTTGTAATCCAATCGCTGGACAGCTTTGTCCCTACAGAATTGAAGCAGGCAGACCGCAAGAAACCATTCGGAACTGCTCACGCTGTGCTATGTGCCAAGGATGTTATCAAAGAGCCATTTGCAGTGATCAATGCGGATGATTTTTATGGAAAAGAAGCTTTTGATGCAATCGGCAAATTCCTGACCGCTGAAGTAAAGCCGGATCTTCATGCGATGGTGGGGTATGCTATTCAGAATGTGCTTTCTGAAAATGGCACGGTAAGTCGTGGTGTCTGCGAGACCAATGAAAAAGGCCACCTAATCGGAATGGTGGAAAGAACTTCCATTGCCCGTGAAGACGGCAAAATAGTTAGCAAAGGCGAAGGTGAAGTGTTGGAAATTGTGGAAGACACACCGGTAAGCATGAACTTCTGGGGCTTTCACCATGAGGTGTTTACTGATATCGAGAAAATGTGGAATACATTTCTTCCGGAAAATCTCGATAATCTTAAATCTGAATTCTACATTCCTACTGTAGCAAACAACTTGATACAAGCTAATGAAGCAGCATTCGACATACTTGAAGGAGGTAAAATATGGTTTGGCGTCACCTATACGGAAGACAAACCAGTGGTGATCGATTCCCTGAAAAAACTGCATGATGCAGGGGATTATCCCGATGATCTATGGAAATAAAGGTAAAGGGGCTTCGGCTCCTTTATTAATTTTCAGGGACAATCATCCCTTCTTTTAGTGAAAAGTAAAAAACTTCAGGATCAAGGTCAGTCAATATCTTCCTTGACCGCTCTGGTCTTGCATCTGTCAAAAATATCTGGCCAAACATATGCTGTGAGATCAATTTCATCAGCTGGGCAATCCTCAGGTCATCCAGTTTGTCAAAGATATCGTCCAGCAACAAAATGGGTTTTTCTCCTTTTTCTCTCTCAAAAATCTGAAATTGGGCTAGTTTCAGTGCAATAATATAGGATTTCTGCTGTCCCTGGCTTCCAATCTTACGGATGGGATGACCTCCTATCATGAAAGCAAAATCATCCTTATGAATACCTGCATTACTATTTTTGGTGATCAAATCCTTTTTTCTCAAGTTTTTAAAATAATCCCTAAAGTCATCACGCAATGCCTCTGTTTCATAAATCACGCTTACAAGTTCTTGCCCTTGAGATATTTCTGAATAATGACTTTGTAATAAAGGAGCCATTTCTGTCAATAGCTCATTTCTCTGTGATGCCAATTTTAAACTGAGTTCGATCAGCTCAGTATCGTAATTATCCAAAAGAGTCAAATCGCGACGTCCCGTCTCTGCAAACTTCTTTAGCAAAGCATTTCGCTGCTTTAAAAAGTGATGATACCGAATCAGCTGGTCCAGGTATGCATGATCAAGCTGAGAAATAAGCCCATCAAAAAACTTTCTACGCCCCTCACTTCCACCTTTGATCAACTCAGTATCATCCGGCGCAATCAAAACTAAAGGAATATACCCCACATGTTCTGATGTTTTGGCCAGTGCCTTTCCGTTCTGATAAATCTGCTTTTTCTTTCCCAATTCCACAGTACATCTCACTTCCAACGGCTTTTCGTCTGCCAGTTCAAATAGCCCCTTGATCGCAAAGAAATCCCGCTCGTGCTGCACATTTAGGCTATCACTGGATTGGACTGCACTTTTGGTCAAAGCCAAATAATGTATCCCGTCGAGCACATTGGTTTTTCCGCTGCCGTTCAAACCTACGAAACAATTTATCTCATTGGAAAATTGGAGTTGGGTCTTCTCATGATTTTTGAATTGTAAGAGTTCGAGAGACTTCAAGTGCATGAGTTTGGGTAATTATTTCGAAGGGAGCCTGTTATTTAGGGCGGGTTGATTATATTTGGAACCTAAAATTAGCATATTTTCATCATTACGATATGGCAAAGAAAACTGCAGCAACTAAGTCCAAAGTAAAATATTCGAAGGAAACTTACACCTTCTGGTACGAGAGCATGCTCTTAATGAGGAGGTTTGAAGAAAAAGCGGGACAACTTTACGGTCAACAAAAAATCAGAGGATTCTGTCATTTATATATAGGTCAGGAAGCTTGTGCTTCAGGTGCAATTTCTGCTTTGACCAAAGATGACAAGTGGATTACAGCTTACCGATGTCACGCACACCCACTTGGCCTGGGCACTGATCCGGGAGCTGTCATGGCAGAGCTTTTCGGCAAAGCCACAGGTACTACCAAAGGAAAAGGTGGTTCTATGCATATTTTTGACAAAGAGAAGAACTTCATGGGGGGGCATGGAATCGTAGGGGCACAAATTCCTATGGGTCTTGGAATGGGCTTCGCAGAGAAATATAAAGGCACTAAAAACCTAGCAATTTGCTATATGGGAGATGGTGCTGTACGTCAAGGGGCTTTTCATGAAGCATTAAACTTGGCCATGCTTTACAAAACTCCGGTGATTTTCGTAATTGAAAACAATGGCTACGCTATGGGAACGCCTGTCAGGAGATCATCCAACGTGGAAGATCTTTCTACATTGGGCGAGTCTTATGACATGCCTTCTTTTGCCGTAGACGGAATGAGTGTAGAGGCTGTACACGAAGCAGTAGCGGAAGCGGCTGATAGAGCAAGAAGAGGCGATGGTCCAACTTTGCTTGAGATGAGAACATACCGATACAAAGGCCATTCGATGTCCGATCCTCAGAAATACAGAACTAAGGAGGAGGTAGAAGAGTACAAGCAGCGCGATCCTGTGGAGCAGGTACTTGCTACGATCAAGGAAAATAATATCCTTAGCGAAGAAGAAATCGAAGAAATCATCAAAGGGGTAAAACAAAAAGTGACCGACGCAGTGAAATTTGCCGAAGAATCCCCTTGGCCTGATGGGCAGGATGCCTTCAAGGATGTTTACATCCAAGAAGACTATCCTTTTGTAATGGAATAAATCAACATAATCCTAACGTCTTAAAAGCCATGAAGACAGAAAGCTTTCATGGCTTTTTTATTGGGCTTTGAGGAAATTATAAAAACCGTATATTTGCGGCTGAAATTTGAGTAGCATGGCAACGAAACAAACTAAAAAAGTACACCCGGAACATCACAATGATATTTTGGAAGATCCTTCCGAGATAGCATCAAGACTAGGCAGAGGTGAGGCTTTTTTAAAGCAGAATAGCAAGGTACTGGCTGGCGTATTAATCGCGGCGGTGGTTTTGATAGGAGGAATCTTATTTTTCCAAATCAACACACAGAATCAAAATGAGAAAGCACAGAAGGAAATGTTCCAAGCTGTTTATTTCTACGAGCAGGACAGTGTGCAGTTAGCATTGAACGGTGATGGCATCAATGCCGGGTTTCTAACCATAGTGGATAACTATCCGCGTACGGATGCTGCCAATCTTGCCCATTTCTACATTGGCTCTATTTACCTTTCTGAGAGAAAATACGAAGAAGCATTAAAAGAATTGGAGCAATTCTCAGCTGATGATTTTCTGGTACAGGCAAAGGCCTATTCACTTATCGGTGATGCCCACATGGAACTTGGTAACACCGACAAAGCCATTTCCAACTACAAAAAAGCGGCTGAGTACGATGAAAACAAGTTTTTCACGCCTAAATATTTGAACAAATTGGCTATTGCATACGAAGCAGCAGGTAAAAACGCTGAAGCAATCGCAGCTTACGGACAGATCGAGGACAAGTATTTCGAGTCATTCGAATTTGCTAATGCACGAAAACATAAAGCTCGCTTAGAAGGTCTTGCCTCTAAGTAATGCTTCTTGAACAGCATACTAAGAAGAGTAAGACCCTATGGTCTTACTCTTTTTTTGTTTAATCAGTTCTACTTTCCCAGAATACGATAATCCAACGGTTCCAAAATCCAGGTTCTTGGTTCTTGATTCTTGATTCTTAAATCTTAAACTCTAAAAGCTTCTCCATATGGCAACTTCCCTTAAAAGCCTAAGTTCCCACTCCTCCAAAAACATTCAGGACATCAGCAAAAAAACGTTTGGAATCATCGTCTCCGAATGGAATGAGGATGTGACCGAAGCACTCTATTCCGGTGCCTACCAGACATTGTTGGAAAATGGCGCAAAAAAAGAAAATATAATCCGTAAAAATGTTCCGGGGTCGTTTGAACTCACGCTGGCAGCTCAATGGCTAGCCCAGGAAGAAAGCATAGATGCGGTAATCTGTCTAGGCTGTGTAATTCAAGGTGAAACTAAACACTTTGACTTTATCTGCGACGCGGTAGCTCATGGCATCACCAACGTAGCTCTGAAATATAACAAGCCTGTGATTTTCGGAGTATTGACTCCAAATACCCAGCAACAAGCTATGGATCGTGCAGGGGGAAAGCATGGCAACAAAGGCGACGAAGCAGCAATCACCGCTGTCAAAATGCTTGGGTTCTAACAGCAAAAACCTATTAACCTATAAATAAAATCCTTATGAAGATCATGAAATTTGGAGGCACCTCTGTGGGCCGTCCAGAACGCATGCACCAGGTAAAAGACCTGATCACCCGTGGTGATGAATCAAAAATCGTAGTTCTCTCTGCTCTTTCAGGTACCACCAATTCCTTGGTGAGCATCGGTGAGGCTTTGGCAGCGGCAGATAAAGTTCTTGCGAAATCCCGAATAGATGAACTTCATGCGCATTACAATGACTTTTATCCCAAGCTTGTCACTACTGAAACAGCTAGAGAAAAAGCTCAGGAAATTATTAAAGAGCATTTTGAGTTTCTGAATATCCTGCTGAAAATATCCTTCAATGAAGCGATCAACCGTGATATTCTAGCTCAGGGAGAATTGCTTTCTACCAAGCTTTTTCACACCCTCTTGGAGGAACTGGAGATTCCTGCTGTATTCTTGTCCGCACTGGATTTCATGAGTATTGATGAAAATGCCGAACCGGAATTGCAAAAAATCTCAGACCGGTTGAAGTCAATTCTCGCCCAGCATCCCGATGATACTATTTTCATCACTCAAGGGTTTATTTGCAAAAATCACCTAAATGAAGTGGATAACTTAAAACGTGGTGGAAGCGATTATACTGCCTCATTGGTAGCAGCGGCAATCCAAGCTACTGCCTGTGAGATCTGGACAGACATCGACGGCATGCACAACAATGATCCTAGAATAGTCGACAAAACCCGCCCCATCGCAGAGATGTCATTTGACGAGGCGGCAGAGCTCGCCTACTTCGGGGCCAAAATTCTCCACCCTGCGTCGATCTGGCCAGCCCAGCAATTCAACGTGCCCGTGAAACTGCTCAACACCATGCAACCGGAAGCCCACGGCACGCTGATCAAAGCAAAAGTAGATTCTGTGGGAGTAAAAGCAATCGCCGCTAAAGACGGAATCACAGCTATCAAAATCAAATCCAGCCGCATGCTGTTGGCATACGGTTTCTTGAGAAAGGTCTTTGAGATCTTCGAGAAATATAAAACACCCATTGACATGATTACCACTTCTGAAGTGGCGGTTTCTGTCACTATTGACGATTTGAGTCATTTGGAGCATATTCTGGAAGAACTAGGCACATTCTGCAGTGTGGAAGTAGACCGGGATCAGACCATCATCTGTATCGTGGGAAATATGGTTTCGGAAAGCAAAGGTGCAATCCAATCCGTCATCGATTCTCTGATAGAATATCCTGTACGGATGGTTTCATTTGGCGGTAGCCGCCACAATGTGTCTGTCTTGGTGGATTCCAAATTCAAAAAGGAGGCATTACAAAGCCTCAATAAGGATTTGTTTATTTGGTAAAAACAAGGATGGGTCAGAAGTATTTCGTCATTGCGATCCGCCACAGGCGGAGAAGCAATCTTAGCAAATTCCATTTAAATCAACTTTGGGATCGCTTCGTTTCACTCGCGATGACGTTTTCTTTGACTTTTGAGACACCCTCATTTTATTTAGACTGATTCTTATTACTTTTGGAGGATGTCAGCGAAAAACGATAAGCCGGGCTTTCTTCAACGCCTACAAACCAAGTGGAAATTAGAAAGCCTGCTCCAAGTCATTTTGGTTTTGGTCGTTTTTGCCTGTACGGGTTTCACTATACTTTTTATCAAAAACCCAATCCTGGATTTTTTCGGGGTTGAGAAAGGCGGCTTTGTCAACACACTTTTATACCTCTTGTTGGTGTTGCCGCTGTACCAGATTTTTTTGCTGATCTACGGCTTTATTTTCGGCCAGTTTAACTTCTTCTGGGAAAAGGAAAAGCAGATTTTCAGAAGGATTGGGGGATTGTTTTCTAAAAAGAAATAATCTAAAACTCTTCCTTAAGGATTACCTTCTGGTTTTTATCGAAAAGTCTTAGAAAATCAATTTCACCTATACCTTCAAAAAAGTAGGCAACACCAACTATATCCCCCGCATCTTCAGAAAATGATTTTTGTAAAACCAATTTATCAGCCATGTGAACTTTCACTTCCTTATTTATTACAGAAACTTGCATTTCAGCCCATTCTGAAGAATCCACACCAAAACCTGACAAGTCAGCCTTTTTCCCCTCTATACTTTCCCCTGCCAAAAACACACCAATCTCAGAGGAGCATCCCGGAATCGAAACCGGGATCATTAAGGCACTATTCTGACAAATAATTACCAACTGGGAAAACTGACAGGTTCCACTACCCTCCGAATAGGTATTCCTAAAACGCGTTTCCAAAGAAAAAGAATCACTGGATAGCCCCCCAAAATCCTCCACATAATAAAACCGGGAAATTGGCAATTCCGGTTGTAAACTGACGTTCTTGCTCAGAAGATCGCTTTCAGAAAGAGCTAATTTGCCATTTTTGATAACTACCTCTTTTTTGAAATAAATGGGGACTGGATCTTTTTCGACAAGTGAAAGCCATCCATCTGTGGCTATTAAAAGGTCATGTTCCTGCATCACTTCTTCTCCCATGATCAGTTTTGCCCTAAAATAGCCCGGATAATAATAGACGGAAGTAGCTTGATCTTGATTTTTGTCGATTTTAAACCTCTTGCTTGTGTCCCAGGATTGCTGAATAAAAAGAGAATCTGTGGACGCACTTGAAACATCAAACTCAAATACTACCGAATTAGGAACCCCGGAAGTGACAGGCTGGCTACTAAAAGTAAATGTTGCCGGATCCACTGCCTGTTCAGGTTTCTTATCCAAAAAGTCCCATCCGACTAGGATCACTGTAATCAAAGCAGCAACAACTAATAAGGCGGAAATTTGCTTTGAAAGCCACTTCAACATCCCCTTTTTATGCAACGGTGCATCTTCCGGCTTCCCGGGTTCAGGGATTTCTATTTCATCCTCCTCGTGAATTGAGTCATTAAAAGCTCTAAAGCTATCAAATCCAACAAATTTAGCCAATGCGTTTAAGGTGGTAATCTGGGGTTCGCTCTCATATTTCACCTTTCCCCAAAGTCTCCTTAGGGTACTTGTGCTCAGGTTTACTCCTGTTTTGGAAAAAATCTTCTCACTCAATAATTCGAAATCACTATTTTTCCAATGCTGGCTGTCACCCCAACCTAGATTTTCTTCAATCAGTGCTAAGCATTTTTTTAAACTGGATGGATCAATTGGCATTTGCTCTTTTCAATTTCTACAAAGAAAGATAACAGTTTGCTTTTTTGTCAACAGAAAAAAGTTCGTGAAAAGCCTTGAACAGCTTTTGAACAGCCTTTGAGCCTTGGTTCAATGAGTGTGCTCTTAAATTGGCAACCATATTCTCGCTCCCTAAACCAACAAAAATGAAAAAACTAATTCTACATAGCGCTGTACTTTTCCTTTTTTTCAATGCGTATAGTCAATCAATTCCGCTTAATCCCGAAAGTTGGAATTTCAAGCCGAATTCTGTTGAATTCAAAACTGAGAATGGGGTTGAAAAAATGCTTATTTCTCCTTCGTCAGGAAAAGTAATTGCCAAGAACATTGAGTTTAGCAATGGGACTATCGAGTTTGATTCATTTGCCACCAAGGCACTCTCTTTTTTCTTCAGAATGAAAGATAAGGATGAAAATGAGTATTTCTACCTAAGAACTGCTAGGGCCGGAGATTCCACCGCCATGGATGCTATTCAGTATGCCCCCTACATAGATGGCGTATTAATGTGGAATATTTATCCTCAATTTCAATCAAATGCCAATTTTAGTCTGGAGGGAAAGAACCATTTCAAGTTTGTAGTCTCAGGTTCCAGAATGGAAATCTATATCAACAGTGAAACTCCAACTTTAGAAGTGGATCATCTGGAGGGAAATTTTGAGACAGGACTATTAGGCTTTGAGGGAGATACCGAAATCTCAAACTTGTCTATTGACACCGCTACTGTCACTGGATTAACTCCAAAATCCGGAATAGACCCAACAACCAATAATCCAAGGTACATCCGGAAGTGGGCGATTAGTGAACCCATCCAAGTACCGGGAAAAATTGATTTTGATTACGGATTTCTACCCAGTCCGGCTACTAAATGGGAAGTGATCAGTACGGAGCGGAGAGGCTTGGTAAATATCATACGCCAATTTGGAAATACAGAAGGAAACAGGCTTGTCTGGCTCAAAGTAAGAGTCGACTCGGAAACAGATCAAGAAAAGCGGGTTGACTTCGGCTTTTTGACAGGAGTTTGGGTTTTCCTCAATGGTCAAATTACTTATTTGGACAAGAATCTGGAAGGAAGACTGATGGCAAAAAATCCAGACGGTCGGATCTCTGTCGAGAATACCTCTTTTCAACTGTCTTTAAAAAAAGGCTCTAACGAGTTGTTGATTGGTATTGCAAATCAATATTGGGGATCGGGTGCAATTGCCAGAATGGAAAATCTGGAAGGTATTACCATCTCTCCTGACCCTAGTTTCGACCATCGTATAGTCCAACTGTCAGCTGAGCGTTTGCAACTATTTGAAGGAAAATACCTCACAAATGATGGAATCGAACTTACCATCGCCAGCGATACTTACTCCTTAATTTTTAAAAGTCAGAATTATATAAACGCAACTGCCTATCCAAAATCTGACAGTCTTTTTTTTGTGAGAGATTTCGATGCTGAATTTCAGTTTCTCTTTGATAGCAATAAGGTAGTATCAGGGTTGGAGATTATTTTCAATGGAGAAAAATTTGCGACTTTGAAAAAGAAAAAGGATTAACTCCGAATTCTAATGATAAATAACTGGAAAATAATTTTAAGATAAATAGAGCATAATTCTAAATGGCCTATCCTGGGATGATTATCCATCAGGTGAGATTCTCCCGAAGGTCGAGACAGGTTATGCCCTTTGAAAAACAAATTAATAAACACATGAAATCGAGCATGTCGAGAGCGACACATACTGGGATGATTATAAGCCATGCAAGATTCCATATGGCGACTGAAAAAAAATATAATCATATGAAATCAAGCATCACTCAAGCTTTACACAAGAGGATATTTAAAAACTCAGTAAACTCACTCGATTATTTCGCTAAAAACTAAAAATACAACCACATGAAAAACACCATAATTTCTTTTGTATTAGTGACGCTAGCTCAAGTTGCATTTGCACAAGAGTTTACACCAAACCTACACGATGTCAATCTCTGGTATGTCCAGAATAGAGCCGCATCAAAAACAACGACCAACGGCATAAAACTGAATGCTCAGGAAGGAGATGGAATGATGGTCTTAAAAAACTTTGATTTTGAAAATGGAAGTATAGAGCTTGATGTCAAAGGGGAAGATAAACAGGGTGCAAGTTTTGTAGGCTTGGCTTTCAATATCCAAAGTGAGTATGAGTATGAAACACTTTACTTTAGACCTTTTAATTTTCAAAACGAAGCACGAAAGGCCCATGCTGTCCAGTATACTTATAATCCTGATTATACATGGGATGTGCTTCGGGAAAAATTCCCGGGTAAATACGAAAACTCTCTTGAACCTGCTCTGAATCCAAATGACTGGTTTCATGTACGTATCACTAAGCTCAACGGTAAGATCAGCGTTTACGTAAACAACCAGCCCGACCCTTGTTTGGTAGTGTCAAGCCTCTCTAAAAATAATCATGGGATGATTGGACTTTGGGTAGGACATTTGTCGAAGGGAGAATTTAAAAATCTTAAAATCACGTTATAATTTCAAGAAATTCTACTCCAATTCACCGCACTCTTCTTCTGCTGCTTTACTTGTCGAAGCACAGGTGCATTTTCGGGCTGAGCCAATTCAGGATCTACAGCCAATAGTTGCTGCGCAGCATCTCTGGCCAAAGTCAATATCGGTGCATCCTTGCTCAGATCCGCAATCAGCAAATCGGTGATTCCGCTTTGCTGGGTTCCCATCAAATCCCCGGGGCCGCGTAATCTCAAATCCACATCGGCGATCTCAAAACCATCATTCGTCCGAACCATGGTTTCCAGTCTGACCCGGGAATCTTTAGAAAGCTCATATTTGCTCATCAGTATGCAATAACTCTGCTCAGCACCTCTACCTACTCTTCCCCGAAGCTGATGTAATTGGGACAACCCAAAACGCTCTGCGTTCTCAATGATCATTACCGAAGCATTGGGTACGTTCACACCCACCTCAATCACCGTGGTCGCCACCATGATTTTCGTCTCACCTTTCACGAAACGCTGCATTTCGTACTCCTTAGCGTCTGCCTTCATACTGCCATTTACTATGCTGATCGGATAGTTTGGAAATGCTCGGGAAATACTTTCGTAGCCATCCATGACATTTTTCAAATCCATTTTTTCGGATTCCTCGATCAGAGGATAGACGATGTAAACTTGCCTACCCTTTTTGATTTCCTCATTGATAAAGCCAAAAACCTTCAGTCGGTCTTTGTCATAGCGATGCACGGTCTGAATCGGCTTTCTACCTGCAGGCATTTCATCGATTACCGACACATCCAAGTCTCCGTATAGCGTCATCGCCAGCGTCCGTGGAATAGGTGTAGCCGTCATGACCAGCACATGGGGGATAAATTCTTCATTCTTTGCCCAAAGTTTGGCCCGCTGAGCCACGCCAAAACGGTGCTGCTCATCCACGATGGCCAGTGCTAAGTTTTGAAACTGTACTATATCTTCCAAAAGCGCATGCGTGCCGATCAGAATCTTGAGTTCACCGGAAAGCAACTCTTCGTGAATTACTTTACGGGCCGATTTCTTGGTTGATCCTGTCAGCAAGGCAATTTTCAACCCCATCATATCAGCAAATTCTTTCAACCCTGAATAATGCTGCGTAGCCAAAATCTCAGTAGGCGCCATCAGGCAAGCCTGTGCACCGGAACTGATCGCTATCAATGTGCAGATAAATGCCACCATGGTTTTGCCACTTCCCACATCGCCCTGGATCAGGCGGTTCATCTGTTTACCAGACTTCAAATCCCCATAAGCCTCCCGAATTACCCGCTTCTGGGCATTGGTGAGTTCGAAGGGAATATGATTGGTATAAAATTCCGTCAGCAATTCGGTATTATTCAATACCTGCCCGCGGTACTTCTCTGTTCTAGCTACTTTTAGCATGAGCAGACGAAGCTGTAAATAGAAAAACTCTTCAAACTTCAAACGCTTTCTAGCACGCTGCAGAAGAGTGGGCTCTGTGGGAAAATGAATCTGCCGTATCGCTTCCTTTTTTCCTATCAGCTGATATTGCTCCAAAATCCCGCCAGACATGGTCTCTTGGATGTGCGGAAAACACACCTGAACCAATTGTTCCATGATTTTGGAAATCCCCTTGGAATCTAAAAATCTTGCTCTTAGCTTTTCAGTAGTGGAATAAATAGGTTGAAAATTGTTTCTTTTTTCATTGGCTGTAGTCAAGGGCTCCATTTCAGGATGTGCTATACTCCACTTTCTGCCAAACTGGGCAGGTTTTCCCAAGAAAACATACGCTGCACCCCCCACGATATTTTTTTGCACCCACGCGATTCCCTTGAACCAAGTCATTTCCATCTCTCCAGTTTCATCAGCCACATGGGCAACCAGACGTTTTTTATTGCCCATTCCCACCAATTCTACCTTTCGGATTTTGGCAATCACCTGCACAGATTCCATATCCGAGTGAAGCTCCCTGATCTTAAAAAATTTTGTGCGGTCTTCATAGCGAAACGGATAATGCTGTAGCAATTCCCCGAAGGTGAAAATATTCAACTCCTTGTTGATCAGAGCGGCACGCTGAGGACCTACTCCTTTGAGAAATTCTATCTTGGTATCAAAAAAACCGGACAAGGAAATTTGTTTTTTGGGATAAGACAAATTAAACCCACTTAGCGCAATTGCCAATAAAAATGACTGGAATTGTCTGAAATCAATTTTAAGATTGGGTGATCGACTTCCAGATTTTCTCCAATTCAGCCTTATTTGCCTGAAGGCTTTGAAGCAAAATCATCTGGTTTTTTGCTCTGTGAAAATTCTGCCCGGGATAATTCACTTTGTAGTAAATATTGCCCTGCAAATGATCTGTCAAAAACCGAAGTCCCATAATACAAGTCATCACTTCTCCCGCCAAGAGCAGGGACATTGTTTCTTCCTCTGAGCACAGGGATTTTACTCCTTCCCAATAGCCTTTAAGCAGTTGTTCGAATACAGGGATTTCAACTTTTATAGCATCCCAATTTCCGCTGATCTCTGACTCAGAGCATGCAATGGTACGCACCATATCTCCGAAATCATACATCAGATATCCACTCATCAGCGTATCCAAATCCACCAAGGCCTCGACTTTCTGAAGATCATGGGAAAAAATCAGATTGTTGATTTTGGTATCATTATGCGTCAATCGGTTCGGTAAGACTTCCTGATAATCTTTATATTCAGCAATCAGCTCATGCTGTCCTAAGTAGAAAGCCAATAGTCCCTGCTCTTCGGCAGATAGATTTCCTCGTTCACTTGCGACTTCCTTAAGCTTTGCAAAGCGTAGATCCAGCCGGTGAAAATCCGGAATACATTCCTGCAGTTGCTTTGTATCCACCACTTTTCCCCATTCTGCAAACATCCCGTAAGCCTTTGCCGCCAAATAGGCCTGATCTAAGGAGGTTATTTCTTGGATGGTTTGTCCGGATATGAATTTAAACAAGCGGAATAACTTTCCATTCCATCCTGTAATTAGTTTTTCATCTGAATTTAGTAAGGGCAGAGGCAACTGGAAAGGCAATAGCTTTTCGTCAAGCTGTGTCTTTACCAATCGCTGATTGGTAGAAATCCGTTCCGGAAATTGGAAAACTGCATTGTTAAACTCCTGTAAGATGTATTTTGAATCCCCCGATTCGACCAGGTAAGTACCGTGAATGAGGCCTGCCCCAAAAGGATGAAATGTAAAATCTTCAAAAGAATTGAAAGAATATGCAGCAAGAATACCGGCTATGTTTTCTTTTACCATACTCCAAAGCTATAGGATAGCTTACAAATCAGAATTATCAGCACAAAAAAAATCTTCCTATTGATCATCCTTAAAATAATTCAATCTTCGCCCATCATTCAACTAATCCAGTAAAACTGCCATTAATGCCGGTATCAAAGCAATTCAATCCATCATCCTAACTCGCCGAAGTTTTAAGAATACAGGGGAGATCGGGCTTTGATCCTCTGGCTATTCATCTAAAATGACTGATATCAGCAAAAAGTAAATGCTGAATCCACCGTGAAACCGATCCATTTAGCCAAAAGGCTGATCTTTTTATTCCTTTTTATTTTGGATTTGATCAAATTAGGCAAAAATCTGAGTAAACTTCTGCATCAGACTTTTTCCATTTGACAGAAAATAAATACATTAGCGAAATTTATTATTTAAGTAGAAGGTATTTTATAAAAAAAATTAAAGAATATATTAATCCCGTATATTATGAATGTAACCTCTATTGATTGGGCGATCATTGCCGCTTTCTTTGTTATTTCCCTATTGATAGGAATTTATACATCGAAAAAAGCCGGATCTTCTGCCAAGGAATTTTTCCTTTCGGGTAGGAATATGCCATGGTGGTTACTGGGTGTATCTATGGTGGCGACTACCTTCTCTGCCGATACTCCAAACCTAGTGACGGACATCGTGAGGAAAAACGGTGTCGCCGGCAACTGGGCATGGTGGGCGTTTTTGCTTACAGGCATGCTGACCGTATTTGTCTATGCCAAACTATGGAGAAGGTCTGAGGTTACCACTGATTTGGAATTCTATGAATTAAGATACTCAGGCAAGGGAGCCGCCTTCTTAAGGGCATTCCGGGCACTTTACCTTGGTGTATTCTTTAATGTGGTGATTATGGCGACAGTTTCGCTCGCAGCCATCAAAATCGGCGGGGTAATGCTGGGACTGAGCCCTATTCAGACGTTACTGATTGCTTCTATTGTCACCGTGGTCTATAGCTCATTAGGTGGTTTGAAAGGCGTTTTATTGACTGACTTCTTTCAGTTTTTTATTGCGATGATCGGCTCGTTTGGGGCTGCATATTACATCTTAGATTTGCCTGAGATCGGAAGTTTGAATAATCTCCTGACGCACGAGAATGTGGCGGGAAAGCTGGACTTTCTCCCTGATTTCTCTGATCCCAATGCTTACATCCCGCTTTTCCTGATGCCTATCGCTATACAGTGGTGGGCCACTTGGTATCCGGGTGCGGAGCCTGGAGGTGGAGGATACATAGCCCAGCGAATGCTTTCTGCAAAAGATGAAAAGAATGCCATCGGCGCAACCTTATTTTTCAACATCGCACATTATGCTATGCGTCCATGGCCATGGATCCTGATTGCACTTTCGTCCCTGATTATTTTCCCTAATATTTCGGATTTGCAAACTGCATTTCCAAACATCCCCGTGGATAAGCTGGGAGATGATTTGGCATACTCGGCCATGCTGACCTATCTACCGACAGGATTGATTGGTATAGTACTAGCCTCGTTGATAGCGGCGGTGATGTCTACGCTTTCTACGCATCTAAACTGGGGATCATCTTATATAGTAAATGATTTCTACCTGAGATTTCTGAAGCCGGAAGCTTCAGACAAAGAACTGGTAGCAATGGGAAGAATCTCCACGGTGGTCTTGATGATCCTATCCGCAATCTTGGCACTGGCGCTTTCCAGTGCCTTGGATGCCTTCAACATCCTCCTGCAAATCGGTGCCGGAACAGGTCTGATTTTTATTCTAAGATGGTTCTGGTGGAGAATCAACGCCTATACTGAAATTTCCGCCATGGCAATTTCATTTGTAGTGGCCATTTTCTTCGAAGTGATCAATCCGAAGGTAAACTGGATCATGATTCCCGAAAACCAAGCATACCTGAAGCTAATCTATAGTGTCAGCATCACTACGATTGGTTGGTTAATCGTTACGTTCATGACTGCTCCGGAAAAGGATGAAGTATTGCTTTCTTTCTACAGAAAAGTAACTCCTGCCGCTTTTGGTTGGAAAAAAGTACTCGATAGATACCCTGCCGAAAAGCAGGTAATCGGCCAACTGCCAAAGGAAATCGGCCTGATGATGATCGGGTCTGTAATGGTGTATTCGGCTTTATTCTCCACAGGATTCTTCATCTATGGAAATATGATGGCAGGATTTATTGCGGGCGCCATCGCCCTGATCGGAGGAATAATTATTATACGCTCTTGGAAAAAGCTGAGTTAGTCAACAAATTTTACTGAATTCATCAAGTGGGCCATGTCCTCCTTGATGAATTCTATTACAGGAGAAAGAGAATCATTTTTCATTGCGGTATTGAAATACAGGGCCCCTCGGAGAAAATTCTCAGTAGAATCGGTCACAAAGAACTGAAACTGTGTCGGTACTTCTCCGGTAAGTTCTGCAACCACTCCTGTATATCCTTCGGGAGTTAATAGCACAGCTTCCTCTATTCCATATGCTTTGACCTGATGCTGTGCCGTTAACTTAAAGGCATCATTGGACAATTTTTTAAAATCCACCTTATCTCCGATCCGCTTATAAGTCAAATGTACTTTTGCCCCAAAATTAGCATAGTTCAAATTGACCCAAGCATCTTCTTCTATATTAAAAGAATCCACTTCCACTCTCGAATAACTGGAATAGTCTAATTGATACGGATAGCCCTCTGCCAGCCTCTCAAAAGAATGAACAGGTAAATCAATACGATTATACCCAGGAGGCTTGGGCAAATAAGTCTGATCGCATCCTACTAATCCAACTAGCAACAGACCAATCCATAGATGTTTCCTCATGGTTTAAAATTAGGTAAAGAGTTTGATTTGGCCGGAGAATAATTGAAATTTAACCAAATAACCAATCTCTATACAAATGAAAAAATCACTACAATTACTTGCCGGTGTCTTCATGGCCGCCATTTTTATGATTGCTGCTACGGCCGCTTCTGCCCAGACCACAAAAGACGAGTTTCTTGGCAAATGGGTCAACAGCAAACAGTTTACACTTGATGTTTTGGATAAAATGCCTGATTCTGGCATGGATTATAAGACTGATCCCGGAGCCATGTCCTTTAAAGAACAGATTCATCATATTGGAAATGCCATCGTGGGAATTTCCCAAGGATTCCTAAAAGGCGGGGATCCGGGCTTTACCATCGATTTGGCTACTGCCTCCAGAGCAGACTTGGCAGATTATGTCTCTAAATGCTACGATTACGGGACTTCTGCGATGAAAGCCCTTTCGGAGGCTGATGGAGCAGAAACAATCGAAGTTTTCGGAAACAATGTCACCAGACGGCAGGTAATGGCCCTGCTCATGGATCACAGTACTCATCATAGAGGATCAGCTATTGCCTACTTACGTGTGCAAGGAGTAGAGCCTCCTGCATTTGTAGGTTTTTAACCTGTTAAAGCACCTATAAAAAACCGGCTATGAAATTAATTCATTGCCGGTTTTTTTTCAGAAATTATTCCCTTATCCAAGCTACTTTTTCATCCATACTTTCCCGTTTTCCTTCGGGCCAGCTGTCTGTTGCCGGTTTGGCTACATAGAAAAATCCCATTAGCGTATCCTCACCTTCCAGGCCAAAATCTTCTCTGGCTTCCTGCCAGAAGGTAGGGCCGCCGGTTCCCCAATATGCCGCCAATCCATGGGCAGAAGCAGTGAGATACATGTTCTGGACAGCCATAGAAACAGCAGCTATCTCCTCCATCAGAGGAATTCCCTGAGAGCGTTTCATCAGTATAGCGATCACATGAGAAGCTTTTAGCGGTTGCTGCTTGAATTTCTCATAGGTAGGTTCCAAAAATGGAGTGCCGTTCTTTTCTGCACGAAGCTTATACATGTCAGCCTGATAATCCGCAAACTTCTTCAAACCATCACCGGTATAGACTATAAATCTCCATGGCTGGGTCATTTTGTGTGTCGGTGCCCAGCGTGCATTTTCCAGCATTTCTTCGATAATAGAATCATCTACCGGATCATTTTCTTTGAACTGTGCCGCAAACATGGATCTGCGTCCACGGATAATTTTGTTTACTTCTTCGATATTGAAATCGGGTTTTTGCATAACTAGGGTAACGTTTAATTCTGGGGTTGAATGAGATTAAGTAATATTAATCAACAAAAGTTTCCTTGATCACGGATTTACATTTTCGTACTTCTGACTGGGTCAATTTATCAAACACTAAAATACTTACTCAAATGATCCGTCAAGGAATAGCCTTCTCAAGCTTGGATCAAATTTCTCAATAGCGTACCGCAAAGCCGTTCGGGGCATTATAGCATAGTGCTTTCTCAAAAAGGCCATTTCTACTTCAAAATCCTGATTTCCTATCTCCCTTAGCATCCAACCAACAGCCTTATGGATCAGATCATGAGGGTGATTGATTAGTTTCTCAGCAAGTCCCAAAGCATCCTCGAAAAAGCCCCTTTTGATCCAATAGTATGAGCTGATCATGGCTATCCGCTGTCTCCAGAGGTGACCTGAATCCGCCAAGGCAAAAAAAAGCGCCTTCTCCTTCTCCAGATAATAATGTCCTAAAATATGATGACAAGAGCTGTCAACTAGATCCCAGTTGTTCACACAGTCGAGATTTTTCAGGTAGAAATCAACTAGCAGTTTGCGTTCTGCTTCGTTTGTTAGCTTTTGATAACGGTAAACAAGAATGAACAAGGCAGTAAGCCTTACTTCGTGATAGTTGTTATGCAAAAGTTCTTCGATCTCACCTAAGCTGATTTCCTTATATACCGCTTTAGCTATTTTTCTTTGCACTGGCACGGTTACACCCAGGAATTGATCCCCTTCGCCATACTCTCCCTGCCCTGACTTGAAGAATCGGGGAAAGTATTCAGCTTTTCCTGGAATTACATTATCTGTAAGTGATGCTACGATCTGCTCCGTCAGTAAACTCATGGATAAAGGTAAATAACTCTACCTTTTATTAAAAGTCATCACCTCCACCAAAATCATCTCCGCCTTCTCTGTGGCTTCTATTACTTCCGTTTTTTTCTTTAAATCCCCCAAAACGGTATGTGAATGCAAGAGTTCCTATTCGGGTTTCCCTCTGGAAAACCCGCTTTTCGTCAAATCGTGGATTGTTGGTCGTGATTCTGAAATTCCGGGTATTGAAGATGTCGCTTACATTGGCCGATATGGTTGCTTTACCATTAAATAGGTCTTTCCGCAACCCTACATTCACACTATACTGAGGCTCTATTTGTCCTTGCGGTAAGACAATAGGGCCTCTGTAATTCCCCTGGACCTGTACGTTAAACCATTTGGGGATCAGCCAATTTGCCAGTAGGTTTAGCGTCCAACTGAAGTTCTCATTGCTAAATTCCTCCTCTATATTCTCTGCATTGACCTTGGAATAGAAAAGATTTCCGGTCAATGTCGCATCAAGATTATTAAAGACTTGGACCTGGTTGATCAACTCAAAACCTGTACTGGATCTGGTATCTGCATTTTGACGGCTTTGGATTGCCACATTATCATCTGTCAGAATTGTAATTCTGGTTTCCACATCCGTACTGTAGCGGTGATAAACGGTCGCATTGAGAAGGTACCTCTCCCAGCCTTTCATGTAGCCTACTTCATAGCTGTCTGTAAACTCCGGTTGCAAATACGGATTACCAATACTGAAATTGTACTGATCCCTTAATCTATAGAGAGGTGCCAAACCCCAGATACCTGGTCTAGAAATCCTTCGTGTATAGTTAAGTGTAAGCTCATTCTCTTCAGCTATAGAATAACTCAAAAAAGCACTTGGGAACACATTAAAATAGTTATTTGGGATGCTTTCCTGATCTCGGACAGTCTCTCCCAGAGTCTCTGTATACTCCCCTCTCAGACCGAGCTGATAGCCAAATTTGCCCATGGTATTTCTATATGTAAAATAGGCAGCATAAACTTTCTCATTGAAGTCATATCCATCGCTCAGCGAATCTACTACAGCAGGCACGAAATCCGTAAACTCATCCCCCTGAGCGAACTCCTGACTCCGCTGCCAATTACCGATTGTGGCTTTGAGCCCAGTTTCGACGGATGCTCCATTTTGAAAAGGTTTTTCATAATCCATCTGAGCTACATAGAGCGTGCTCGTCCTAGGTCTATCGTTTCTTTGAATAAAACGCTTGGTCAGATCAGAATTCCCATCGGCATCGAAATATGCCTGATCTGAAAAATCCATCTGGTCTCTGTCATCATAAGCGTAAGAAAGTGAAGTGTAAAGCTTCTGTCCGAGACTGTCGATGTTCCATGTATAATTTATCCCACCTTCATAATTTCCACTGTTACTAAACTCATCATTAATCCTGACAGAACTCGAATCCAATGAGCCGTTCTGGCTTAAGTTACGCTGTCTTATATCAGAAAATTCTACTTCATCGTCGAAATTCCCCTGAAAATAAACACCCAACAATCCTCTGTCAGAAATATTATAATCCACACCCGCTCTGATTAAATGGGTTTGTTCTACTTCATGCCCATCCTGAATCTGCTCAAGCCGGGGAGAAAATCCTTCGAGGTAATTGTTTCTAGCACTTTCACCATTTTCCAATTGACGGCGATCCTGCCAATTGTAGGAGGCATAGAAATTCGCTTTTTCGATCCCATAATTAAGATTGATGCCTGCTTGATATTTCTCCCTAGTTCCTATAGAGGCATTCACCTGGCCGTTGAAGCCCGTTTTTTCATTTTTTTTCAACACAATATTGATAATCCCACCGACTCCGGTAGCATCATAACGCGAAGATGGATTAGTGATCAATTCCACTGACTTGATACTATTTGCGGGAAATTGAGACAAAATACTCTCCGTGTCATCGCCCGAAAGATTAGATGGCCGTCCATTGATGTAAATCAAAATATTTCCACTTCCCCTCATCGTGATTCCCCCCTCATCATCTACCTGAATGGACGGCAATGTGCTCAACAATTGCGAAGCCGTTTGACCTTCTGCCACAATACTATTTTCGACATTATAAGTACGCTTATCAATATCGGATTCAAACATCGATGTCACTCCCTCCACTACCACTTCGTCAAGATTTTGCGCATCTTCCACCAAGGTGATCGTACCTAAATTGACCGAGTTCTTATTTGCAGTTAATGTAATCCTCTCATAGAATTCCACATAGCCTATAAAACCTACTCTCAAAATATAAGCTCCGGCAGGTGCCGGAAACTCAAAACTGCCATCCAAATCACTCATTCCTCCCGTGACGACTGTAGAATCTGACGATGAAAGCAATGCAACATTTGCAAACTCAAGAGCTATTTCGCGATTTCCATCCATCACTTTTCCCCTTAAACGTACATCCTGAGCTAAGGAATCTAGAGATAAAATTGTGAAAAATAAAAGAGTGGTAATTAGCGAAATCTTGTTCATACTATTAGGTTGGAGCGGGTTATGTAAATGAGGCGACTCTCACCAAATATTCTGATAAACAACTACATATCAATCAATTAATAAGACCCCTCTCTACTACAACCTTAAAAATCAGTATAGGGTTTTAATTTTTTTATAAAACTTGTTCGATGGGGAGATGTCAGGATGGTGAGAAATTTAACTGTTCAAACGGTATTACTTTTCCGCCTACATGTCAGCATCTATATCCGAAGAGAAATAAATGATCTGCCAATCGGCGATATACTTATCTTTAAAAATGATTCGAATACCCCTCTCATTCTGCTGCATACTAGCCACATGTGTAGCAGGTATAAGTTCCCTCGCCCAAACCACTCAAAGCGATGTTCACTCAAGCACTCTTGGTGAACTAAACGTTCTACTAGACAGTGTAGAACCAAGTGATTCTATCGCGGGAATCTATATGATAAAGATGATTAATATCAGTGAGAAAGAAAGTAAATATGACTATATGGCTGACCTTGCCATTCGTCTTAGCAACCTTCCCTCTCCTTCAGTCCAAGACCCGGTATTAAAAAAGAAAGTGCTCAAAAAGGTAATTGCACATGAAGATCAGATAAGCACATCGGAGGACAGAGGAAATCTTCACCTAAAATTGGCCGGCATATATTTCAGTGTCGAACAATTTGACTCGGCTATTTACGAATACGGTGAAGCCATCGACAGATTCACTGAGATGGATTCTATTTTCATCGCAGACTCTTTCTTCTTCAGAGGTCAGGCAAAGGACTATAAAGGAGAGCTACTGGGCGGCATGGGGGATTACCAAACTGCCCGAGATATCTATACGGCACTTGGGGATAATGAATACGTGCACCATGTGGATGCCGGAATGGCCATTTTGTATAGCAAATTTGCCATATATGGCGAAGCGGAAAAAATCAGGAATTCCTTAATCTCTACCTATTCAAAAAGTGATGCCCCGTCTAATGTTGCGATTCAGTTCTATAATCAGTCTGAAGACTATGAGCGACAGGGAAGGGCTGAAAATCAGCTAGAGTACCTACTCAAAGCTGACTCTCTGACTCCATTTGATCCCCGGGATTTCTATATAGAAAGTATGATTAAACTCTCTCTCAGCAATTATTTTGGAGAGAATGGAAACCCGGAAAAACAGTCGGAATATTTTATACAAGCTCAAGAAATGATTCCCCAAGTACCCGGAATTGCTACTACCAACCCTATCTATCTTAACGCAAAAGCACGCTTAGAATATTCTCAAAACCATTTTTCTACTGCAAATCAACTAGCTAAAGAATCTTTTATTGCTGCCAAAGAATCTAAAAATATGGATCATTTGATCAAAGCTTACCGTCTACTTGGCGAAACATACGATGCTATGGGGCAGTCTTCCGAAGCTTATCAAACCAGGCTGGCATTGACACATTATACCGACTCCATTTTCGCAGTGAATCAGGCGACTACTTTTGCTTACTATCAAACGCTTTACGAAACAGAAAGAAAAGAGAAAGAAATCCTGACGAAAATGCAGGAGATCGAATCAATCAAGCAAAATAACAAAGCAAGATTTACAGTTTTTGCTATCATCTCTTTTATTCTGATCAGTTCAGCTGTATTGTTTTTCCTCTGGAAGAATCTTCAGCATGAGAAGAAGAAAAAAGAAATGCAATCAAGATTTTCGCAGGAGCTCCTGAAAAATCAGGAAACCGAGCGGATCCGAATCTCCAAAGATCTTCACGATGGATTAGGCCAAAGTTTACTTTTGATCAAGAACAAAATAGCCTTATCCAAAGACAATACTACAGGAGAGCTATTAGATACAGCTATCGGTGAACTGCGGTCAATCGCCAGATCGCTTCACCCCATGCAATTGGAAAAACTCGGACTCAGTAAAGCCGTCGAACATTTACTAGATCAGATAGACCGTGAGACAGAAATATTTGTGTCCTCTGAGATTGAGGAAATGAAGGGTGCTCTGAAAAAAGAAGAGGAATTACACCTCTATCGAATATTACAGGAATCTATCAATAATGTCCTAAAGCACTCAGAGGCTAGTGCATTGCGGGTTTTCTTTCAAAGAATTGACAAGGGAGTAGAATTGAAAATCGAAGACAATGGAAAAGGGTTTGATTTTTCCGAAAAATTGAATGACTTTCAAAGTCTCGGACTAAAAACGCTTAAAGAGCGGATTGCCGCAATTCATGGAACTATGAAAGTGAGCAGTGAAAAAGGAGTTGGAACCAGTTTAAGTTTTATAGTTTATGCCTGAACAAAAACCCACAGTAGTGATTGCCGATGATCATCCAATCTTGCTGAAGGGCTTGCATGATTTCCTGTTCGAAATTGGACTAGAGGTAGTTGGCACCGCCAATGAGGGACAAGAAGCTATTAATCAAATAATCAAACTCAGTCCTCAACTTGCTATTCTGGATATGGAGATGCCCAATAAAACAGGGCTCGAAATAGCCTCATATTGCAAGAGATTAGAACTCGACACCAAAGTCATTTTACTCACACTTCATAAGGAACTTTACCTCTATCACCAGGCTAAGGAATTGAATCTATCAGGTTACATTCTAAAAGAATTCGCGCTGGACGACCTTTCCAAAGCCGTCTCTATTATTTTGGATGGCGGACAATTTTTCAGCGAAAAAATTTTTGAAGGAATTAAGGAAAATAAATTCCAATCGGACGCCCCCCCCTTGACCCCGTCAGAAGCAAAAATACTCAGATTAATAGCCAAAGGACTCTCCACTAAAGATATAGCCGAAAAACTATTCATCTCTGAAAGGACAGTCGACAAGCACAGAAGCAATATGATTGTAAAGCTACATCTGGAAAAAAAGCACAATTCATTGTTAGTATGGGCTCAAAAGAACCGCCACATTATAAATTAACAGTATTTCCTCTAGTATCAGAGCAAAATATAAGTATTTATACGTATTGAGCACCCCTGTATTATTGTATAGGTTTGATTAAATATTTCAGAGTAATCAATTTTCTACGAAATGAAAATATCAAGCCTTCAGGGAGATTTTAAAGTAATCCAGACTCTTAGAAATAAGGATGAGCTGCTTGTATTAGGCTCGTGGAAAGATCTCGTAAGGATTTTTGACAGCAGCAGGGCTTTTTTGATTGACAAAAGCAACTCACTGTTTGGTATATACCTATGCAAACAAGAATGTGCCGAATTTCTTAACAAACTAATTCACGATATTGATTACAATGAATGGGAAGATTTCAGAGTGGAGAAGTCCATTCTTCAAAATCAAATCCAAGCGTAAAGGGTGACATTTTTTCAGCAATAAACTTCTAGGGCTGCGCGGATCATACGATCTACCGTTTTTTCAGCTTCTTTATCAAACTCCCCGCTGGGACGGTTCGCCACAATCGCATTTAGACTTAACATCCTGTGATTCAAAAGCTGTCCCATCGCATAATAACCCGCCGTCTCCATTTCAAAATTAGTCATCCTTAGCCCTGCAACCTCCAATTCTGCCAGGCGTTCTATCATATTTTCCATCTTTGGCTTGAGCCTTATTTCCCTGCCTTGGGGTGCGTAAAATCCCGGAGCGGTAAGTGTAACTCCACGATAGAATTCACCTGGCAATTTCTGCAATAGCTTAGATGAAGCTGACGCCTGATAAGGCAAAAAAGTAAGGTCAAGGGTATCTTTCACCAAGTTTGACCAGGCTTGACTTCCTTCAAGTTTTGGATAAAACTGCATCAATGTATCCACACCTATAGCTATCTCTGAAGCCAGAAGACTACCAACAGGCAAATCTTCCTGCATGCTTCCTGATGTCCCTAAGCGGATTATTTCCAAGCTTTCTTGCGTAGGTTTGACTGTATGCGTCTTGAGATCCACATTGACCAGAGAATCCAGTTCCGTCATCAAAATCTCTACGTTATCAGTCCCCATACCTGTACTCATTACGGTGACACGCTTACCTCGAATTCTACCTGTATGAGTGACAAATTCCCGCTTACTTACTTTAAAGTCAATTTGATCAAAGTATTTGGAAACAAGGGCTACCCGATCCGGATCTCCTACGGTAAAAACAAGAGAAGCCAGATTTTCCGGCTTCAAATGCAAATGATAAATGCTTCCATCAGCATTCAATATCAATTCGGATTCTGGAATTTGTCTGCTCACGCTACAAGTTAAGCATTTGATTTTTCTTTGACTCTACGATTCAGTCCTTTGTACGGATTGTACCCGTTGGTATTTTTCTGGTAATAGCCGGTTCCGTCATAGAGACGTTTTTCAGGGTTTTCCTTGCATTCAGCGGAGCAGGTCCCTTCCATTTCCCATCCGCACTTCTCACACATTGGCACATGCACATTGCAACTTTGATTGGCACAGTTCACCATACGGTCGGAAGGCGTACCGCAAACGTGACAGGTAGACACAATCTTCGGATTCACGCTATTCACCTCTACAGCTATCCTGTTGTCAAACACATAACACTTCCCTTCGAAATCTTCACCCCCGGCTTCCATCCCGTATTTGATGATGCCACCATGAAGTTGGTACACATCTTCAAAACCTTGCTCCAAAAGAAAAGCAGAAGCTTTTTCACATTTGATTCCGCCGGTACAGTAGGTTAATACTTTCTTGTTTTTCAGATGCTCCAGCTCTTTGACTTTCTCTGGAAAATCACGAAAGTTGTCAATATCCAGCGTCAGCGCATTTTTAAAGCGCCCCAATTCATGCTCATAATTAGAGCGGACATCCAAGATCACTACATCTTCCTGATCCTTCAGCTTCTTGAATTCCTCCGGATCAAGGTGCTTTCCCGTTTTTACATTAGGATCAAGATGTCTTAGCGCACTGTGTACAATCTCCGGCTTGTAGCGTACATGGATTTTGGTAAATGCATGCTTGTGATGAGTATCAATTTTAAACTCTGTCTTGACAAATCGTGGATCTGCATGAATATAGGCCATATATTTCTCACAGTCTTCCACCAATCCGGAAACCGTTCCGTTCAGACCTTCATCGGAAATAATGATCCTACCCCGGATGTTATTTTCGATGCAGAACAAGTGATGCTGCTCGCGGTAATCCTCAGGATTCTCAATCTTGGCGTAGCAGTAATAAAGAAGGATGTGATAGTTGTTGTTTTCCATAACTGTAGCCCTGTTGCGGCAGGGTGTTTTAGGATGTTTGGTTTAAATTAATTTGAACATCTTCATTATTTATCATTCGATATTCGACATTCAATAGTTAATGATGATCAACAAAATACAAAATCTCAACTCTGAGCTGAATCTCGTAATTCGTAAATCAAAAATCGTAAATCTATTTAACTTTTGCGGCAGGATTTCCAAAAACCGTTTCATTCGCTCCCACAGTAGAAATCACCACTGAGCCAGCTCCAATTCTCGCATTTTTACCAATAGTAACTCCGGATACAATCGTAGCACCCGAACCGATAAAAGCACCTTCTTCGATAGTCACTTCAGAATTGATCACTGATCCGGCTCCGATTTGAACAAAGTCGCCCAATTTGGCTTTATGCTCAATAACCGCGGCGGAATTAATGATGCAGTGGCTTCCAACCTCAGCACCTGCACCGATGTTGACATTTGCATTGATGAAATTACCATGACCAATGACCGCATCTGTAGAAATGTAAGAACGCTGATGGATCGCGTTAACAGGTTGTACCTTTCTGCGATCATTCAACAACTCCACCAAGAACTTACGGTATTTCGGATTTTCTTCTGCCACAAACGCCTCAGTCTTCTGGCCTATGAGTTTTAAGAAACCATCATCCTCAGGATTTCCAAGTACAGACACAGTATTGATTTCTGTCCCATAAATTTTCTCGTCCTCATCCAAGAATCCAAAAACAACGACATTGTTGCTGTTGAATATCTCAAGTGCGGGATGGGCGATGCCTTTAGCACCAAAAATTATTACCGGTTTTTCCATAATTTTCTGCAATTCAGGGTGCAAAAATACAGGAATTCACCGGCTTACCCAAAATCATTTGGATTCTGATTTGATGAGCGACTGGGCTATTTTGCATTGCAGACATTTCTTGGGCTGACAGTAATTCTTAAAAAGCCCAATCATCCCCTGAGAATCAAATGCATTTTCTGCAGACCAACCATGTGATTGGAAGCACCGGGTGATGTGATTGTTTTCTGCAGACACTTCCTGCAACAAATCAAAACAACGCTCTTGCCAGTCAGGCTCCTCGAAATATCGCCCGTATGCAAACCAGAGCGGAATCACATAATTAATCACCAAAAGATCCAGTGCCATGCTGGAAATCCCCGCACTTGCCTGTCTTTCCGAAGGTTTGCCAAAACTATAATGATGCTTCCAATAATCACTTGGCTTCACTTTCAACAACTTTCTGAAACTTGCGAAATCATGGGAATCTTGTATCACCGATTGAAGTAAATTGGGTGCATTGGACAATATTGCCGACAATTGTGCGATTCTGACTGTAGGAAAATTACTTGGACGAACACCCATAAATGTCCAATGCTGCCGCTTCATCCGCGACTCCCATTTATATTTCTTTCTATAAAAATCATATTCCCGGATCAAATGCTGTACATAGGGTTCTTCGGAATCCATGGGCAGCAGACCTGCCTGCCCCATCAGGATTGCCTCCAAAACCGGCAATTGGTCACGGTGCTTTTGAAGGATTTTATAAGGAACCAATGTGGCCAATTCCCCCATTGCCAGACTATTATTCTTGAAGCCAAAGCAAACAAACAGCCACCTGTACGCTGTTTCCTCCCAATCGTCGGTCGTAGATCTTAGAATTTCCAAAATCAGTGCTGACTTTTCCTGAAGTCGCTCTACCAACGCCTTTTCCGAGGCGGAAAATCTCACAATTCCCGGTGCTCCCTTTAATCCATGAGCACAGGGCAAGTCAGATTTATAATCCAGCATCCGCTCATAATTTCTCCAGATATCCAAAAAAATCAGCCCTTTTAGCTCCAACGTCGGCATTGGAGTTCCATCATTCCGCAGAACTTTCCTATCATCTTCCCACACTACATGAAGCACGACAGAATTGTAGGCAGGATTCCCGCCATGTGCATGCTGCTTCCATTCACTTGCCAGCCTGTGCACCTCCACATGCCCATGGAAGATTACCCCATCGATTACCACAACCGAATCCCTGAAATCAGGCCCCTCGCTCTGATTATGAAATCCTACCTGGATTATTTTTAATTCATCGCCATTCGTAGTATAGAGCTTGTCCTTCTGGAAATATTGATACTTCCATACGAGTTGTAAAAAGTCTTCTTTGAATGTCATAAAAGCCGAGGTTAAAAATCAAATTGAATTTAACCAAAAACTAAAAAACAAAAAAGTCAGGAAACCCTGACTTTCATTATTTTATAGTAAAACGTTAGTGAGTTTAAAGGTGTTTTCCTAGCAATTCTCCCATTTCCACCTGCAGTTTCTTTGCTTCCCGCTTGGCCATTTGAGCAAAATCCCTTTCCTCCGACGCATATAAAATCCCTCTACTGGAATTTACCAATAGCCCGCATTGCGAATTCATTCCGTACTTGGCAACATCGGATAAGCTGCCTCCCTGCGCCCCTACCCCCGGCACTAAAAAGAAATTATCCGGCACCAATTTTCTCACTTCTCCGATCAGTTCTCCACGTGTAGCTCCCACCACATACATCAGATTTTCGGGAGAACCCCATTCTTGGCTTTTCTCCAAAACCGCCTGATATAACGGCTTGCCATTTTCGTCTTTGATCAGCTGGAAATCCATAGAACCCGCATTTGAAGTCAAAGCCAAAAGTATTACCCATTTTTCCTTAAACTCCAAAAACGGTGTCACACTATCCGCCCCCATATATGGAGCTACTGTCACCGAATCAAAGTCCATTTTCTCGAAAAAAGCCTTGGCATATAGTTTAGAAGTGTTACCAATATCCCCACGTTTCGCATCTGCAATGGTGAAAATCTCCTTTGGAATAATCTCCAATACCTTCTGCAACGTCTCCCAGCCCTGAGGTCCCAATGCTTCAAAGAAAGCAATATTCGGCTTGTAAGCCACCGCATAATCCGCCGTCTCTTCTATGATCTGCCTGCAGAAGCTATAGATCGGATCTACTTCACTTTTCAGATGGGCTGGAATTTTCGAGAGATCAGTGTCAAGACCTACACACAAAAAGGATGATTTTTTCTGGATTTGGGAGAAAAGCTCGGCTCGGGTCATGGATTTAAGGATTTTGACAAAGGTAGGAAACCAAGCTGGCTTAGAAAAGAAATGAAAAGTACCCAAGTACTAGAATAGCCCCAAAAAGTTAGACACTATTTGGAAGCTACTTATGAGAGGTAAAATGAAGTATTCAGTTCTCTTCAGGAAAGAGGCTGTTGACCAAGTCATCTATGACAAACGATCAGTACTAAAGGTTGGTCAGGAATTAGGTATTGATAAATCCCTTATCAGGAAATGGGTTCTGTTGTATCAAAGGCATGGGATCATGGGACTTATGCCTATTTCTAAAAGGCAATATCCACCTGAATTCAAAGTCAAGGTTATCAAAACCATGAGGAAGAAGTCCCTATCTTTATTGGAAGCCTGTATTCAGTTTAATATTCGAAGCACTGGAGCGCTGGTAAAATGGATAGGGCTTTATGATGAAAATGGAGCTGAAGGTTTTGCAAGGAAAGAAAGAAAAACGAAGTTGCCTATGACCAAAAGAACTAAGAAGCCAAAGACCAAGGAAGAGGAACTATTGGAGGAACTAGCTTCCTTAAGAGCTGAAAACGCCTATTTAAAAAAGCTACATGCCTTAATTCAAGCCGAAAAAGAGAAAGAAGAAAATCGGAAATCATCCAGGAATTAAGGCATGCCCATGCACTGTCACATTTATTACTGCATGCGGGGATGGCGAGAAGTACGTTTTATTATCATCTCAAACAATCCAAAAAACCGGATAAATATCTTGAAGCCAAACAGGACATTACAAGAATCTACAGAGAACATCAAGGGAGGATGGGGTACAGACGTATCAAGTTTGCACTCAGAAATGAGGGGAGATATATCAATCATAAAACCGTCTTGAAATTGATGCAGGAGTTGGGCATCCAGAGTCTAATTCGGACTAAAAAATATAAGTCCTATAAAGGGGAATTGGGGAAAGTCGCACCGAATCTACTTAACCGCGACTTTAAAGCCACATTGCCAGATCAAAAATGGGCAACGGATATTACAGAATTTAAGGTCTCGGATAAAAGACTATACCTATCTCCAATCATCGACCTGTTCAATGGGGAGATAATAAGTTATACAATGGCGGAAAACGCTAAAATCAAGCCGGTTATAGATATGATCGAACAGGTAAAAAGTACTATGACTGATAATAAACCAGTGATATTACACTCAGATCAAGGATGGCACTATCAAATGGCAATCTATCAAGAGGCATTACAAAGGAAGAATATTGTACCCAGCATGTCGAGAAAAGGGAACTGTCTTGACAATGCAATCATCGAAAACTTCTTTGGTACTATTAAATGCGAACTGTTCTATCTCAAAGAGTATAAATCAATCTCGCAACTCAAAATGGAAATCAAAGAGTACATCCATTACTACAACAACAAAAGAATTCGATTGAATCTAGATGGTATGAGTCCAGTCAATTATCGAATCCATTCACTAAATTCAACTTAATAAAAAAATGTCCAAAAATCGGGGGCTAGTCCAGTACAGGGTATTGATTTTAAAAACATTCTTTTCTGACAAAAATAGTTTGGATAATAATAATAGATTGAATAGTCTTTAGTTCTAAAGGCAATCTTGGCCGAGGTTTCTATTCTTCATTAATTCTTTAATTTATGAAACCAGAAACACAGACTCCCCTGTATAAATGGGGGTATACCCTTGGGATGCTAGTCATTTTTTTTGGCTGTACATTACAAGATCAAGATGACCTCTTTGAGACATCGGCAAACAAGCAATTGCTTAGCGAAGCAAAAAGTTGGTTTATACACCAGACTGAACTAGATTCTGGCCCAAATTCTAGAGTTGTCACATTTATCGAGGGGGAGCCGGTATGGAATAAAGCAAAGGAGCATTTCTACATGGGAAAACCAGCCTTGGAAATACCTGTAAGACTAAACGTGAAAAATCTCTTCTCCCTCAAAAATGAACAATGGAAAGAACAAGCAGGGGATTATCGGGTGCTTCTTTTTAGAATTGGACCAAATGCATTTGAGCCTTACCTTATGAAAGTAGAAAGTGAGGAGGACAGCATAAATCCCAAATTTAAGAATGTGAACAAACTCAGTCTGATGGAAATCCCATCCGACTTCAGTGGTAACTACTCCTTCTTTCATCTCGATGGAAGATTTGTCGGGTCATGGATTATAGAAAAAGGAGAACGTATCAAATCCGTTTCTTTTTCAAAACCCGCAAGCACAAAGTCTGATACAATAGCTAATACAAGAGTAAGTGGCTGGACTTATAACTGCACTGTGACGACTTACACCACATACGTACAAGCTGGTACAGGAGAGCCTCAAATCGTAGAGCGATATGAGACATATGAGTGTATGTTTGCCCTATCAATGGCTCCTACCGGTCCAGAAGATACCCGAGGAGGAGAACATCCGGGGTGTTATGAGCCACATCCGAATTTTGAGGGATTGGTGGTTCCATGTAATGATGAACCAGATCCATGCAATAATTTCGAAGATTTAGTAGACAAAGTACTGAATACCGAAGGAGGTTTTGTTAACGATCCTATCGACAAAGGCGGTGCAACAAACAAAGGTATAGCTTGGAAAACACGGACTAATGCAGCTCAACCTATACTAGGTAAAGAACCTACCTTAGAAAATTTAGAAAATATAACTGTTGCCGATGCAAAAGCTATTTACAAAGTCTTGTACTGGGATTCTATTAGACTTTCTGAAATTGAAGATGGAGATCTAAGATGGTTACTTTTTGATTTTCATATAAATTCAGGTCCAAATGCGATTTACCAACTGCAGGAATTATTAAATCAGCTAGGGGCAGATTTGACTGTAGATGGAATCATTGGTACAAACACCTTGAATTTCATAAATGATTATGAAAATAGTATTGAACTTTACAATGAGTATAAGGCTACCAGAATATCCTTCTTAGAAAACATAGTCACAACCAGTGTCAATAGATATTTAGCTCGATTTCCAAATGCAACAGAATCTGAATTGAAATCAAAAACTCAACGTAGATTTAGAGATGGTTGGATCAATAGAGTTGAAGAATTTATTGAAAAGACTGTAGATAATTATTTAAACGTAAATTGTTAAAAGATGAAAAATATAATAACAATACTTATAATACTATTAATTTCAAACACTTCTTATTCACAAGATATCTCAGGATCATGGAGGTGGAGCCTGGATAACGGTAGAAGACATTTCGAAATTGATCTTATAAAAAAATATAGAACTGTAGGATCAGCTATTCCGACCAATTTCAAAGGGAAACATTGTGGTGTTTTTGAAGATGGGGCGAGGATGGATTGTACTGTTGATGAATTTACAATCTCTTTGGATAAAATAAGTGAAAATGTATTTACAGGAACAATCCTTAGTGCGTATTCCAGAAGTATTCATGATATCAAAGTCACATACCTCCCGGCAAGCGGGCAATTAAGATGGGAAATAACCAAAGAAAGGCCAGGACAAATCTATATGCCTAAAAATGTAATTTTACAAAGGTGAAGATTGAAAGTACTATGCTTACTTCGGTCAGATGGACTTTACAAATCCAAATATATAGACAGGGGATAATTATGTCATTGTGTTAAGTCCACGCAAGGAGAAATTGACGGTGCCATTTTAATTAAGACAAATGGCAGTACCATTTCACAGATTTCTTTCAACATGCATTAAAGTAAGCCTGTATTGTCATTTCTCCACTACAAAATGGGGAAAAGTGGTTTATTGATGAAAGCCTAAAAATCAAAACAAATGGGACACGCATAACTAAAACAGTTTTTTATCTTTATTAGTAAAATCTTCAATATTTCCAACTGACCTTGGAAGAAGATTAGTTATGTAATTGGTTAAAAGGATATGATCAAGTAGCTATTATGAAAAATCGAATACTATTACTTGTCCTTATCTTCTGTACAACCCAGTTATCGGAGGCTCCTACGCCGATATAAATTTCTACTATCTCTATAAAAAACCCTTCAAATTCTAAAAAGATTGTTTACGGGGAGTCTTTGTGTCGTCTACGGCATGCCCAATGTCATGCGGCTATGAAAGGAGGCTTTTTTATGGCACCAAATTAGCCGAACCCTAATCGGTTTTTATTTTCAGTTCACACATGAAGCATCCTTTGATTTTCATAGTTTTGATTTTCTTCTTTCATGCTACTTCATTTTGTCAAGTCCAAGGGTATAATGAAGACACATCCATCCTGACCTTTGATATTAACAATCTCATTATCAAATCATCAGATTCAGTTCACAAAGAGTTCAGTGTTCTTAAAACCACCCTATCAGCATTTTTAGAAGAATTTCCAAGCCCTGACAAAAACGAAGATTATTATTATGAGATAGATGAAAAGATGGCTAGGTTAATCACCTACACCAATAATGAATTCTACTTCTTAGATGCACAACTCGATGCCTTCCATCTGAAAGACAGCAGATTTTCAATAGGGAATGGAAAATATTTTATAAAATTAGGTGATCATCACACAGCAGTATCAAAGCTATTCCCTCCCTATGAACTAAAAATTGAAATAGATTATGGTACAAAAGAGGAATATGGAGTAATAAGAATAACTACTTCTGAGGAAGGATCGGTCTATGAAGATGAAGATTCAATCATTATATTGGTCGAGGTTAAGTCTGGTATTATTACAGAAATATATAAATGATTTTATGTTTCAATAGGTGTAAAAGAGGGTTTCCTGTGTTGTTCGTACTGTTTCTTCTCTTTTCCCATGATTCCACATCGCAAGATATTACAGGTTCTTGGCGATGGTTTAAACAAGATAGGGCATTCACAATCTTTCTATACAAGCCCGAGTCTGATGATGAACTTTTGGGGTCATATGATTTAATAGGAGAGCATTGCGGACAGTACTATAACGGAGGCAGAATAGACTGTGCTGATCAGCTTTCTATTTTCCTGAAAAAAGAAAGAGACAATAGCTTCACCGGCACAATCAAAAGCGCTTATTCTGACGGGATCTCCGAAATTCGCATACTATATTCTCCTAAAACCAACCAAATCAATTGGCAGGTAATCAAAGGAGTGGGGCAATTTTATTTTCCTTATGATGCCATTTTAGAAAAATAGCACTCACACTTTGATAACAGGAAAAGAAAGGCTTCTCAAAAACCCCCTTTCATTTTTTCCATAAATCTGGCAAGACCTATCGCAAGAGTATTTCCGCCCAACGGGAATTCATCTTTCCCTGCATAGATAAAATATCGATGATCTGCCGATATGTCTTCCACAGCATTTAAAAACCCCTTGGATAGTTTGGGGCTCAATGTCCGCTTGATTTCTATTGCCCAAATCTTACCGCCCAAGCTGATCACAAAATCAAGTTCAGCACCTGCTGCAGTTCTATAAAAGCCATACTCGGCACCTTTTGGCAAAACCGAAATGATATTTTCAATGATAAATCCTTCCCAACTACCTCCTACCACTGGGTGCCCGAGCAGATCATCAAGGTTTGTCAGGTTCAATAAGGCATGTGTAACCCCGGAATCCCTGATATAGATTTTCGGAGATTTTACCAGTCGCTTGCCCACATTCACCAGCCATGGTCTAAGAGAACGAATCAGCAAAAGATCCTCAAGCATTTCCACGTAACTTTTCACAGTTGGTGAAGTCAAATCGAGACTTGCTCCAAGTTTGGAAAGATTGATCAGTTGACCTTGCTGATGGGCGAGCATTGTCCAAAGGCGACGAAGACGATTTGCCGGTACAAATTGCGCAATCTGCGAAATATCTCTTTCTAAATACGTGGTAATGAAATTCCCTCTCCAAGTCATGCTGGATTTATCTGTCCTCGCCAGAAGACTGTCCGGAAAACCTCCACGCAGCCATAACTTTTCTACATGACCTTCCATCGAATCAACTTCTAAAACATTGAACCCGAAAAGTTCTTCATATGCGATTCTTCCTGCGAGTGATTCAGAAGACTGTCGGATCAAATCCAATGATGCAGAACCTAAAATCAAAAATTGACAAGCCCGCAAACCTTTCTTCCGCCTCCTGTCTATCACGCCTCGCAAAAGCGGAAACAGGTCTGGCATACGCTGGATTTCATCCAAGATGATCAAGCGCCCTTCGTGAAGATCAAAATACTGCTCAGGTTCGACAAGCTTACTTCGGTCAGACGGACTTTCCAGATCCAAATACATAGACTGGGGATCTATGTTCTTCACAAGCTCCTGAGCTAAGGTTGTCTTTCCTACTTGGCGTGGTCCAAGAATAGCTATTGCCGGAAAATCCTGCATCAATTCTTGGAGTTTATAAGTCAAATCGCGTACAATCATCCTTGCAAATTTAAAATTTGATTTTAAATTTGCAAGGATGATTTTAAATTACTAATCTGAAATACAGATGATTAACTGTTTTTATCAAAATTAACTGTGACCATAGATCCAACAAGTGAAACTGCGGCTGTAATCAAGAAAAAGATTAAGCTGAAAGCAACTGCGGTAGTTTCTTCTATCCCCGCATAGGTATGCGCATAGACGAATACCAGCTCCCTTGCCCCGATTCCACCGATCGTCAAAGGAAGCACTGCCACAATAGAGGAAAGTAGAAAAACCAGCTGGTAGGCAAGAAAATTCTCTGTCACACCCAAGCTTTTCAGAATAAACCAAGCACACACCAGTTGAGTCACTTGGCCGGCCATGGACCAGCCATTTGCTTTCCAAAAAGACGGTAAAAATGATTTAAACATCAGTTTTTGAATCAACCAAAAACCGGGAAATACGAGTAAAGCCGCTATCCCTATCAGCAGATTCCAAGGAACCGACGAATCATAAGGCAAGAGCAGATTCGCAGGAAGGATCAATAGCAGCAGTAAAAAAATAATTGCAACCAATCCCCCCAAACGATCCAAAAGAGATGCCTGAACCAACGGTTTGACGGGAGTCCGGTAATGCTTGTTCAGCAAATACACCTTGTATCCATCTCCGCCTATTCCTCCTGGCAAAAACAGGTTATAGAACATTCCTATCAGGTAAAGCTTGATATTGAGCTTTTCAGGGATATTCAGATTGATGTTTTTGAAATAGAGATTTAGCCGAAATGCAGTAAACAGCTTGCTCAGCACGAAGATCAAAATGGCAGGAATTAACCAACTCCAGCGAATGGTTTTGGTGATTTCCCAGAGCTGGTCTGTGTCTATTTTCCTAAAAACCAGAAAAAGAGCCAAACCGGTCAAAACCAGCTTTAAGGCAGTCGTTAGTTTTTTCTTGAGAGAACTCCCTATTTTCACCAAAATTCAGTCGCTAGTTGGAATCCATCTTGTCACTTGGAAGAATCTGTAAATCCCCTACAGGTTCCTGGATCCCCTGATAAACAGATTTAATGGTGTAGGTCTTTTTATTCTGAGATTCGAAATAAGTACGGACAATAATCTCCGCGATAATCCCTGTGGTAACGAATTGAATACCCCCCAGCACCAAAATAAATCCAAGAATCATAAGCGGTCTACCCCAGATATCTTCTCCCAAAAGTTTCAAAATCAATAAATAGAAGTTGATCACTAGGCCGACCATAAATGCGATCAGCCCAATCCCACCAAACAAATGAATCGGACGCTGAAAATACTTCTGAAAAAACAGCATCAGGATCAAGTCCGACATCACTTTGAAGGTACGGCTCAGACCATACTTAGACTCCCCATGAATTCTTGGATGATGCTTCACATCCACTTCAGTCATTTTGGCACCTTGTTGCTTTGCCAAAACAGGGATGAAACGATGAAGTTCACCATAGAGCCCCATGCCCTGCGCTATCTCCGCCTTATAAACCCTAAGTGTACATCCGTAATCATTCAAATATACTTTAGTGCTGTTTCGTATTACCCAATTGGCGATTTTACTTGGAATTTTACGTAGTACAAAGCCATCCTTTCTGTCGGCTCTTCGTCCCGCAACCACATCCCACTCTTCATCGATGGCCTTATTCAGCATCAATGGAATGTCAGTCGGGTCATTTTGAAGATCTCCGTCCATGGTAGCGATGTATTCACCGATAGCCATATCGATACCTGCCGCAAGCGCAGTGGTCTGCCCAAAATTCCTGTTGAAAATAATCAGCTTAGTCCTGCTATTGGCGTGTTTTTTTACTTCAGCCACTGTACTGTCTGTAGACCCATCCTCAATCAAAATCACTTCGTAGTCAATTTCTTCCAAAGCGGAATAAGTGGCTTCCAATAAAGGCTTGATGTTATCCTCTTCGTTGTAAACAGTGATTACTATAGAAATAAGTGGCTTGGACATGCTATAAAATTTTGTCAAAAATACGCTAAAATACTTCCTAGGACAAAAAAGCCTGTAATGGCTTTCATATGCCTACGGAAATTTGGTGTAACAATTCCAGTCCACAGCATGCATTAGCATCTCTTTTGCAGGTTAGAATTATTTTAAAATCAGGAGCTTCGCTTCTGTCTGCCATAGGTAGGTTCACCTTAGCGGTGCTATTCTTCAGACTCCAAACAGCCCGGTTTTCTTGCAATTTTAGCCCTCAAGATGAATCCTAATGCAAAACCGGACTCAATCCGCCTATCTTTGTATCATGTCTTTAGCCTCCTCCCAAAACGCTCAAATCAACCCTTGGGTAACCATGATTGCTTTCGTCCTATTGGTTGGCCCCTTCGCATTGAGCTTTCACATGCATTATCCGGATGAAATGTATTATACCGATGCGGCAGTCAAAATGCTCCAAAACGGTGACTACCTGACTACCTATTTGGGCAGTGGCGAACTCAGGTTCAAAAAACCCATAGGAACCTACTGGACTGTTCTAGCAGGATTTAAACTGTTTGGAGTCAATCCTTTTGCATCCCGGTTTTTCTTTTTGATCGCAGGGGCTTTGACAATAGGGCTGACCTACAGGACAGCAAAAACTCTATTTGAAGACAAGCGAATAGCCGGGCTTTCCGCCCTGATTATGGCGTCGAATCCCGTTTTGATTTTCAGCGCAACACGATCCATTCCCGATGTATTGCTAGTCATGACTATGACAGCAAGTGCTCTCGGATTTGCAGGGCTGCTCCGGCATGGCAATGCTACTCCGAAAAAGTACCTGTGGATACTTTACATCAGTTTGGCATTGGCATTTGAGGTGAAAGGACTTCCCGCTGCAGCTTTGGGTGGAATTGGGTTGATCTATTTACTTTTCAATCCTTGGAAAAAAATCTCACCCAAGACGCTTTTCCATTTCCCTTCTATTCTAGTCAGTATTTTCATCGCCTTGTTTTGGTTTGTAGCGATGTGGAAAATCCATGGGCCCACTTATCTGGACAGCTTTCTGGAAGACCAGGTCGGTACACGTGTAGCCTCACGTTATCTACTAATCAGTCAAAACGGCTTCTTGGCCATGGGTATTCTGATCCTTATCTTTCTTCCATGGGTCATTTTTGCTGTTGCAAAAGCCAAAAGTTCAATCACAGCGGCCAGAAAAGAGGCTCCTGTGTTTTTCTGGTTTGCGATACTTTGGGGACTGGCGATTCTCGGAATGGGAGCGATGACTAGCAGATTCTATGAGCGCTATTTGCTTCCAGTCGCTCCGGTTCTGGCAATTTTGCTTGCATGGCTTCTGATAAAAGCAGAATTTGGAAATAAAAGCACTGCTTTAAAAATTACCGGTTGGTTCTTCCTCGTTCTGAATTCAGTGATTTTCTTGTTTAGTCTTTGGCTGAATATAAATCTAGGAGCTCCTTTTCTTATTTATACACAGCTCGGAATTGGCCTTCTCATCCTACTTTATCTTGGCCAAACTACTATCAAATCCAAAAAACTTCCGAATACGATCGCGTACGGGTTTATGCTGCTCTTTTTCTTACTTTCCACAGGCACTTTTCAGATTTCCTTGCCAGACCAAGGTCAGCAGGTAAAAGCCTTTGCAACACAAGAAAAAATTGACCCTACCGGTAAAATTGGTTTCATAGGAAATCTGCATACCAGCAGCAAGATCAGGATTGGATTGGGTACAGACTTTCAGATGGTCGATTTAAACCCTCATGAATTGGAAATTGAAATTAAAAATTATGACCGGCTGATCATCGAGGACAAATACTTAGACTCCATCGATACTGCAGGATTTCATATGAAAACAGCTTCGCTAAACTGGGCATCACGTGAGATTCCTGATTTATTGACAAATGCGGGAAATCCTGATTTCAAAAAAATATTAGAGGAAAAAGGACAGAAATACTATTGGCTGGAAAGAGTATCAAAGTAGAATTAATAAGAGTCTGGCTGATATGGATTGAACTCCTCCAGCTTCCTCCATACTTGGATTTTGGCTATTCTCAGCGGTTCACCCCGGAATGTAACAGGCAATTCTTCTTCATAAAGCAGTTCCTGAAAATCGGCAAATTCACCGGGCGAATCGAAATTCCAGCTTACAAAAATCCCAACTTTATCCTGGCCGACAAATTGCTCCAAGCCTGGCCAGAGATCAAACTGGTTTTTTCTTGACCCCATATTCAACATGTAGGTTTGCGGATGATCAGGCAGGTAAAATGACAGTTCCGAAGCCATATGATAAGTCTCTGAGAACACATAAGCATCTTCAACTCCCAAGCTATCACGCAGTGAAACCAGTCTATCCGCCAGAGGCTGATAACCTGCCATTCTCCTAAACGCAGACTTTTCGGCTTTCTTTATGGGTTTAATACTTTTCAGAAAAGTGAAATCAGGAAGAATAAACAGCAAGGGCAAACCTATGCTCAACCCCACACCCCAATTACGGATTTTCCGCCAAGTCAGACTTTGCTCAGTAACCCACGCGGCCATCAAAATCGCCAAACTGCTATAAGCAAACACCGGCCAATTCACTTCAATTGAGGTCATAAAGCTCAAGAATGCAAAACCTGTCCAAGACATCAGTACCGGCAAAAACAAATAGATTTTCACGTGATCATTAGACTTAATTGTGCCTCTAAACGCTCCTGCAGCGAGTGGAAGTAAAAACACGGAAATCATTGCAAGTTGGCCTCCCACGTACTCGAAAAATCCTGCAGTTGCCTTAGCAGCATCAAATGCCCCCGACTTTCCCCCTCCTCCACCAAGAGTAGCCAAATGCTTAAACGTATCGAAATTATTCTGCCAGTTCCAAACTAATGCAGGTATAAACCCCAATAAGCTGATTAAAAAAAACACAGCGTAATTCTTGCTTTGAGCCTTCCAAGTTCCGGTATATAGTAGATAGATAAGTAGAAAAGGGAAGATCAATCCCATAACCACTTTGGCCATCAGTCCAAAAGCTGTGGCTACACCTGCCCAGATCCACCAGCTTTTTTTTCCATCGGCTACTCCTCTATATGCAAAGTAGAGTCCCAAAGCCCAAAAGAAGGTGAGCGAGGAATCCGTCATGTGAAAAGTAGACGCCAGCCACCACATGGGCATTGCCTGCAAAATCATGGCTGACCAAAACCCGACTTTGGAAGAGTAGAGATGTCGGCCCAATAGGAAAGTCACCCAAGATATCCCGACTCCCAGCAGTATGGCGTTTAGCCGCACCCCAAGTTCCGTGTTTCCCAAAATAGCTGTGGAAGTATAATTAAGCACTGCAACTAGAGGCGGTTTGGAATAATAATGCCATGCCATATTCTGAGACCACAGCCAATATTGCGCTTCTTCTGTAAACAGGTCAATCTCCGGCCTTAGCGTAAATAGGACCTTGGCTATGACCAATCCAATGGAGACCAGCCAAAAGTAAAGTGAATAATTAGGAGACTTCTGCATAAGGTAATTTATATAAAAAAAGCACCTCCCAGAAACTGAGAGGTGCCGTAAAATTACTATCCTAAACTGTTACTGCTTAGCCAGCACTACTTTTTCTTTGTATTTTTTGATTTGACGTCTAAGTCCTTCGATCGCATCGTCAGAAGCCGCTTCAAAAGAATCCGCTTGACTCTTCGCAAAAAACTGCTTCCCCGGCACGTTTAATTTTATTTCCACGATTTTATTATCGTTATTATCATTCTTATCAAGTCTCAAAAAAACCTCTCCGTCTATTATTTGATCATAGAAAGTATCCAGCTTGTCGGCTTTTTTTTGAATAAAATCGATCAATTTTTGATCGGCGTCGAAGTGGATGGAGTGCATCTGCAGTTTCATATTCAATTGCATTTAGTGGTGAACAAATAATTTATTTATGCTTTGGGATGTGCCTGTTCGAACACAGCCTTAAGTTTTTCCATGGAATTGTGCGTGTATACCTGAGTGGCGGCGAGATTTGCATGCCCCAGCAAATCCTTGACAGCATTCAGATCAGCTCCCTTATTGAGAAGGTGGGTAGCAAAAGTATGCCTCAGCACATGTGGGCTGCGCTTTGAAGTCTGCGCAAAAAGATCCAAATAATGCCTGACGATACGAAAAATCATCATAGGGTAACTTTGCTTTTGTTGATTGCTGACAATAAAATACTCACTTTGACCTACTTTTGAAAACCTTTCCTCAAATACTTTTTTGTACAGCAAAATATTCTGTTTTAAGCCTTTTGTTATCGGAATAATTCTTTCCTTTTTCCTTTTCCCAAGCACCTTGACCGAATCCTCTATCAGATTAATATCCGACCATTGTAAGCCGATTAACTCTGAAAGCCTGACTCCGGTGAGGTAAAGAAACTCCATCACCATCTTGTCTCGCTGTCCTTCGAAGGTCGGTTCATAGACGCTTTCATTTAGAACGGATTCTATGGCCGATTCCTGCACAAACTCGGGAAGTTTTTTCGGGTTTTTAAGACCTTTTAACTTATACGTTGGATCCTTGGAAATGATTCTGGACCTAAGCAAAAACTTATAATAGGACCTCAGAGTGGCTATTTTACGGTTGACTGAAGTAGTGCTTAACCCACTATCTACCAGATCGATCACCCATGCCCGAAGCTCAGGATGCTCTGCCCCGGAAATTTCATTTATTCCGAACGAAAGCCCCACAAATTCCTCTAATTGTCTCAGATCCCGGCGATAAGCATCTACCGTATGTGGGCTGGCTTTTTTCTCAAACTCCAAATAATTGATGAAAGAATCGATCATATGTCAGGTAACTCGAAAGATAAGTTAGAGGAAAAAAATGAATAATTGCTGACCAAAATCACAAAAGGGCATAAAAAAACGCACCTGCCTGATGACAAGTGCGTTTGATATCGGAAGATCAAAACTGATTACTTCGCCGCTTCTTCTTGAAGATGCTGCTTGTAAGCCGCTTTGATTACTTGTGCTCTTCTTTTGATGGAAGGCTTAGTGAAAGCTTGTCTCGCACGAAGTTCACGGACTGCACCAGTCTTGTCAAACTTCTTTTTGAAACGCTTTAGCGCTTTCTCGATTGATTCGTTTTCTTTAACGTTAACTATGATCATATCTATACACCCCCTTTCGTGGCTGCAAAGGTATAGAATAAATAATACGGAAACAAACTATCTATAAATCCCTTCACTAAGTTCCGGGAAAGCAATTCATATACGAAATCCTCCGTTCACCTATTTTTTAATTTTATTACACTTGTTTTTTAATCTGATTGAGTCTCAATATTTTTCGATCTGCGATGAACGCTAAACTATACAGTACTTTCAATACCCTTTTTTTGATTGTAGCACTATCCTTATTTTCCTGCTCAAAAAGAGAGTCTGCAAGCATCAGCTGGGTGATTTCACAAGGTGTGATGAACAATTATGATTTCCGCTCTATAGGACTTCAGGTTGGAGATAATTTCCCAGACTTAGAATTATGGTGCATCTCCGGAAATACCGTTGCATTAAGTGAAATCACAGCCGGAGAAAAAGGGGCTGTCTTGATCACAGGCAGCTATACCTGTGATAAAACCAGGATGAATCTCCAATCAATAGACAGTCTCTCTAAAATTTATCAAGACAGCATCAATTTCTTTATCGTAAACACGGTAGAAGCACATCCCAACAATATCCAAAGTCCCTATTCTCCCGAGCCTGAACCATGGTTGGCCCAGGACAATCTTGAAGTGGGAATCGAAGCCCACCAGCCTAACACGATGAAGGAAAGAATGGACTTGGCCGAACGATGGAAAGCAGAACAAAGAATCAAAACGCCCATACTTCTGGATGGTCCTGAAAACGAATTCTGGAGTCAGGCCGGGCAAGCTCCAAATATGACAATAGTGATCTCCACAGAAGGAAAAATTCTACATAAAGAAGCATGGTTTGATGCCGGAATATTAGGGGATTTTCTCGCTGCTCCATAAAAAAACCGCTTCTCCCTGAAATACTTTTTTGTTAGACGAAAAATTCATAGTAACCAATTACACAATCCATTGAGGCACCAACCAAGCTATTTTCAAACTAACTATTTACCCCCCCATTAAAATTAACCGCTTATAAAATCAGGGAATTAAAAATTTGTAATTCCGCTATGGTATATCTAGCTTGAACTAAGCTAGCTTTTTAATTATCTTTTAACTTAAACAAACAAATCATGAAAAAAATGATGATTTTAACCCTTGCCGTACTGGGTATGGTCTTGGGTAGTTTTGCGGTGGTGCAGCCAGTGATGGCTCAACAAGAAAGTTGTCCCCCAATTATGGAAGATCCCTCTGGTTGTACAATTTATGAATGCGAAGGAAGTGGGTGCATCTTGACAGGCTGTCCTGGTAAACCAATAGTAAAAGCCTGCTAAAACAACATGATACAGCGCTGTATTTCCCTTTTTATCTTGATCGCCGTTTTAGTTGCATGCAAACAATCTTTAAAAAATGAAAGTTATGATTTAATTAGATTATCTATAACCGACTCAATCAAAATCAATGAAAGTAATTTCTTCATTAGTCCAATATCCCAAGCTAAGTTCATAAATGATAGCTTAATTGTATTTTCAAGCCATAAATCCCCATCAGGAATATGGATTTATGATTTTAAGAAAAATAAAATCATAAATCGCATTGTTTCAAAAGAAATTTGGGATGAACCCATAATCGTCAGCGGTTTGATAATTGACAATTATCCAACAGTTAAAATTTTAAACAAAACCGGAAATGTTATTTTAGTTATAAATCTAGAAAATAACGAGATTATTGAGAAAATAAAGCTGGATTTCCCTATAGGAAAAACCTTAAAACCATTTCAATCAGTATTCTTTGAATCAAATAATAACTATATAGTCGAACAATATAGTAGTGATCCAACAATGCAGTATAAAACCGCTTTCTATAAGAACAACTCTCCATTAGGCCTTTTTGATGGTAAAGGGAAATTTGTTGGAAATACTTTTGATTTCCCTTTACCATTAACTCACTTATCGAAACCCATTTTACCTTATAAGCACATCACCCAATCTGGCGGATTAGAAAACAACTTAGTTGCTACTCCCTCTACAGGAGAGATAAGCAAATATCAAAACGATAAGTGGGTATTGTATAAGTCGATGCCACAAAAAAGTATATTTTTTGATTTTGGTTTAAATTTTCTAGAAAACGAATACAATCATTTAACTAGCCCAAGTATGTCCGAGCTTCCCACATCAAATTTTTTTGACAACATATATGAAAATGAAAAATATATAATGGTTTCAACTTGGATTAAAAATCTGGAAGATTTAGAGATATTGGATTTAAGAACACATCTTTTCATATTTGACAAAGGAAAAGATAAGTGGTTCGAAACAGCATCGGTAAAGAATTTTCTGACTCAGGGAATACTTATTGGAGTAAAAAATGACACTATCTATTTTGTCGAAGGAAACTCAATGTGGAGAGACGAAAAATACATCAAACGGGCTGTGCTGAAACCTATTGAAGAATAGACTCACCTCTATCGAAGCCAACTTCTTTGTGTTTTCTTAGTGCTCTTTGAGCCCAATAAAACCAAAAAAAGTCTCCCATTCACATGGGAGACCTTTTTATATGTAGTAAATAAATTGCTTACGCGACTACTTTCTCAGCCAGCAGTACAATTACATTGTCTTTTACTTCTACTACTCCGCCATCCACGATTAGGGATTGCTTTCCTTCGGGAGTGGTAAAGGAAACAGTTCCTTTTGCCAAGGCCGAAACGAGAGGAGCGTGATTGTTCAGCACCTGAAATGATCCGTTGGCACCTGGGAAACTGGCCTCGGATACTTCACCCTGAAATACTTTTTTGTCCGGTGTGACGATTTCTAAATGCATATGCTCAATTTTTATTTAGTTATTAAAGGCTAAAGTCTTTTCATTGAATTGAAATACGCCAATTAGGATTGACTAAACATTCAACCCTCAACTTTTAACCTCCTTAACCGATTTATCTTACTTCAGCCAACAATTTCTCTCCCTTGGCAATAGCATCTTCGATGCTGCCTACCAAGTTGAACGCTGATTCCGGAAGATGATCCAACTCACCGTCCATGATCATGTTGAAGCCTTTGATGGTATCTTTGATATCAACCAATACACCTTTCAAGCCTGTGAACTGTTCTGCTACGAAGAAAGGCTGGGATAAGAAACGCTGAACTCTTCTCGCTCTGTGTACGACTTGTTTATCCTCTTCAGAAAGCTCCTCCATACCCAAAATCGCAATGATATCCTGCAATTCTTTGTAACGCTGAAGAATCTCTTTCACACGCTGCGCACAATTGTAGTGCTCATCTCCAATAATGTCGGCAGACATGATTCTCGAAGATGACTCCAAAGGATCCACAGCCGGATAAATTCCCAACTCTGCAATTTTACGTGAAAGTGAAGTTGTAGCATCCAAGTGGGCGAACGTGGTCGCTGGAGCCGGATCAGTTAAATCATCAGCAGGTACATATACTGCTTGTACAGACGTAATTGAACCACGCTTTGTAGAGGTAATTCGCTCTTGCATGGCTCCCATTTCTGTAGCCAAAGTTGGTTGGTAACCTACCGCAGACGGCATACGCCCAAGAAGTGCAGACACTTCAGAACCTGCCTGGGTAAACCGGAAGATGTTGTCAATAAAGAATAGGATATCTTTACCGTCACCCTCACCATCACCATCTCTATAATACTCTGCCAAAGTCAAACCTGTCAAAGCCACTCGCGCACGTGCTCCCGGAGGCTCGTTCATCTGACCGAAAACAAAGGTTGCTTTAGAGTCTTCCAATTTTTTCAAATCAACTTTAGAAAGATCCCAACCACCTTCTTCTTCAAGGCTGTGGATGAAGTCATCACCGTAAGTCACGATACCGGACTCGATCATCTCTCTCAACAAGTCATTTCCTTCTCTTGTTCTTTCACCTACGCCTGCAAATACGGATAGACCGGCATATGCTTTCGCTATATTGTTGATCAACTCCTGAATCAATACAGTTTTACCAACACCGGCACCGCCAAACAAACCGATCTTACCCCCTTTTGCATACGGCTCGATCAGGTCAATTACTTTGATACCCGTAAAAAGTACTTCTGTAGCTGTAGAAAGATCCTCGAAACGCGGAGCAGATCTGTGTATGGGAAGTCTCTTGCCAGCTGGAATAGATGGCAATCCATCGATAGCTTCTCCAACTACATTGAAAAGGCGGCCTTTGATACCCTCTCCTGTAGGAACTGAAATGGGTTCACCAAGATCTCTTACTTCCATACCACGGACCATCCCTTCAGATGAGTCCATTGCAATGGTTCTCACCCGATCTTCACCCAAGTGCTGTTGAACTTCCATTACGACCACTTGGCCATTTTCTTTGGTAACTTCTACCGCGTCAAGGATATTTGGCAGCTTACCGCCTTCAAAGGAAACGTCCACTACGGGCCCGATCACTTGAGTTATCTTTCCAATATTTGCCATTTGATAATTGAAATGTAAAAAGGATATGCTTTTTGAATTCGACCGCAAAATTAAGCAGAAAAGGCTAATACCAAAGGATATTTGGGAAATTAATCTGCAACCCTTCCATATTTAATTGCTTCTACGTACTACAGCCTTACTATATGATTCTCAATTGCTAAGGCATGACATGTAAAAACATCATTCATAAGACACCATTCCTGTAATAGACCTTATTTTTTAACAATTTCAGCCCTGTCTTTATTTGGATTCAATCCGGTTAAGCGTACATTTGTACAGTATTTAAAATCAATCTAAATAATGATAAAGGCATTTTTCCCACTTATACTTGTAGTAACCGCAATCTTCGCCGCTTGCTCCCCATCATCAAAACAAGAGGACACTACAGAACAGCGAAAAATCATAACTGCAGGAGGCACAGTAACTGAAGTAGTAGCTGCGCTCGGTCACGGTAATGAAATCATTGCTACGGATCTCACCTCTACTTTCCCTGAAAGCATGAAGGACCTCCCTTCCATAGGCTATAGAAATCAAATAAAAGCTGAGGGCATTCTAGCTTTGGGTCCTGATCTTGTACTTTTAGAAGAAGGATATCTCAATCCTGATGTAGTGACGCAGCTAAGGGCTGCAAAGGTGGCTATTGAGGTTTTCGTCAAGCCAAGTACAGTGGAAGGTTCCAAGAAGCTGATATCTGAGATTGCTACATTTTTTGATGAAGAAGAAAAAGGAAAAGAAATCAATTCAGCAATCGATGCTGATATAGCCCAGCTCAAAACCTATTTAGATACCCAGGAATCCAAACCAAATGCTGTCTTTTTAATGGCAAGAGGCCCTGAAACAGTATTCATTGCGGGTGACAAAACATTTACGACAGAGATGTTTGAGTTGGCAAAAATCGAAAGAGCAGCAACTGGCTTTGACGAATTTGTTCCAATGACCCCTGAATCATTGGTTTCCATGAATCCGGAATACTTGGTGTTTTTTGAATCAGGAATTCAAAGTGTCGGTGGAAAAGATGGCTTGATGGCGATACAGGGCATAGATCAAACCACCGCATTCAAAGAAGGACATATCATTGCACTTGACGGACAATACCTCTCAGGTTTTGGACCAAGAGTGGGAAAAGCAGCATTGGATTTAGCTAAAGCAGTTCGACAATAATACATACATATCACTATTCCGCCGACAAGCAATCAAAGTATTAAAAGACGATTTAAAATCAAGCGTTGAGTCGCTTCGATCATCCGTCTTCCAGCCATTTAATAAAATGATCACCGCATTGAACCATAAGAAGATCCAAAGTCAAAACCTTACCTTAATTGGTTTCGGGTTTGTGTTGGTTTTCGTTGTGCTGGCTTCTCTCTCTTTGGGCGCTTTTAGCATTCCGCTACCTCAGACTCTTGCCATCTTGTTTGATCAGATCAGTATCAAAACAGGAACATTTGAAGCCCAACAAGCAAACGTGCTTCTACAGATCCGCGCTCCCAGGGTCTTGATGGCCCTTCTAGTCGGCGGTGGCTTGGGGATCGCCGGAGCAGCACTTCAAGGCATGTTCCGAAACCCTCTTGTAGAGCCAGGGCTGATCGGTGTAAGTACAGGATCTGCATTATTTGCTGTGATTTTTATGGTTTTTATCCCGGCAGCACCTGCTTCATTGGCTTGGATAAAAATGCTCGGGTTGCCTTTATTTGCTTTTGCAGGAGGCTTAATATGCATGGTCTCAGTCTACCAGCTCTCAAAATCCCAAGGAAAAACAGATGGGGCGACTTTGATATTGGCCGGTGTAGCAATAAACGCTTTGGCAGCAGCCTTAATCGGTTTGGTACTGTTCTTTGCAGATGATTCAGCACTGCGAAGTTTTACTTTCTGGAGTCTTGGGGATATGGGAGGAGCCACATGGGGTAAAATTCCGGTGACGCTGGCCCTTATCGCTGTGCCTTCCCTTCTAGTGCTAGGTAATTCCAGACAACTGAATGCTCTCTCACTAGGAGAGCATGAAGCGTTTCATATGGGAGTGAATGTACAACAGGTTAAATCCCGTCTACTTATTTGCAGCGCATTGATCGTAGGCGTAGGAGTATCTATGGTAGGAATGATAGGCTTCGTAGGATTGGTAGTCCCCCATTTGATCCGTATTCTATTTGGAGCAGATCACAGACTGGTACTGCCGGGATCATTTCTTCTTGGGGCCATTCTATTGAATTTTGCTGATCTTATTGCAAGAGTGATCGTAATTCCTGCCGAAATGCCAATAGGAGTAATCACTGCACTTATCGGCGCTCCCTTCTTTATCTGGCTTATTTTCAACCTGAATAAATCTAAAAAATAATGCTTCAAGCCTCCCGAGTACACTTTTGTATCAAGCAACGGCCTATTGTAGATGAGGTCAGCCTAGAATTGAATTCAGGAGAAATTTTGGCAGTATTGGGGCCAAATGGAGCCGGAAAGTCAACTTTTTTCAAAATCCTGTCAGGAGAAATCCCGTGTAAACATGGATCTATAGCCTATAATGGGCACAACATACGTAGCCTAAAAGCGGGCGAACTTGCAGCAGTAAGAGCAGTGATGCCGCAACATACACAGGTCAGTTTTCCATTTACGGTACAGGAAGTCGTGGAACTGGGTCTTATCAGCACCAAAGTCAAGCAGCCCTCTGTCTTAATACAGGAAGTGCTGGAAGCTACCAACACTGCTCATCTAAGAGATCAGGTTTTCAATAACCTTTCCGGAGGAGAAAAACAACGGGTGCAACTTGCTAGAGTTTTGGTTCAAATCTGGGAAACCAAGCCCTTCCCTAGATATTTACTGCTCGACGAACCAACTTCAAGCTTGGATATAGCACAGCAGCATGCCGTTCTGAAAATACTCCAAACCCTGAGATCAAGAAACATTGGAATTCTGGTGATTCTCCACGAACTGAATCTCGCTGCTCAATATGCAGATAAAATTGCGTTGCTGAAAAACGGGGTAATAGCAAAAACAGGAACAGTAGAGGAAGTTCTGGAAGAGAAAATCCTAGAATATGTCTTTGATCATCCCATCCATCTAATTAAAAACCCTGTCACTGGGGGAATGCTCATATCCTCCGCTGCAGAGACACATACATCCATACCCACATTTAAACAAGCTTAACCATGGAAACTATCCAAGAATCCGAACAATCCCTAAAGCAAGCATGGGACAATCTGAAAGAATCTGAACCGCAACTTAGAATCCGCGATGCTGCTGCCAAACTCGGAGTGACGGAAGCACAACTTTTAGCTACCGGTATCGGTGCCAACGTGATCCGTTTGACAGAAAATTTTACGGAACAACTGGAAGAATTCCCAAAGCTAGGCCGCGTGATGTCATTGACCAGAAGTGAGGGATGTGTATTGGAGCATAAAGGCCCCTTTCAAAAAATAGAAATGCATCAAGCAGGGCCGAACAAGATCGCAACTGTAATCGGACCAATCGAACAAAGAGTATTTTTCGCAGGTTGGAAATTCGGTTTTGCAGTGACTACTGAGACTCCAAGAGGAACTATGAAGAGCTTGCAGTATTTCGACAAAGCAGGTGAAGCTGTAATGAAAGTCTATCTGCAGGAAAAATCAAATGGAGATGCTTACGAAGAACTGGTAAAAAACAACACCGCCGCTGATCAATCTGCCGACTTGGAATTAGAGGCATTTCCTACTCCGGAATACACTTCAAGAGCCGAATTGGACTTTGAAGGATTCACTCAGGACTGGGAGAACATGAAGGACACACATGACTTCTTCGGCATGCTGCGCAAATACAAACTTAACAGACAAGACGCTGTAAAATGGATCGGTGAGAAGTGGGCTTATGAAGTGGACAGACTTGCTGCGCGGAAAATTGTAGAGACTGCCGCAGCCACCAAGCTTCCAATTATGATTTTTGCGGGAAACAAAGGAAACATCCAAATCCACCAAGGCAAAGTGCAGACTGTGCGTCAGATGGGAGATTGGCTAAATGTCCTCGATCCGGATTTCAACATGCACTTGAATGAAAATGTAGTGGATAAAGCCTATGTGGTCCACAAAAACACGGAAGATGGTTTGGTATCGGCAGTCGAGCTTTTCGACAAAACCGGTGAAATGGTTGCCCAATTCTTCGGATTGAGAAAACCGGGACTTCCTCAGAAACCCGAGTGGAAAGCATTGGTAGATAGCCTTTAATTAATTATCCGACGGGAGTTTTCGGCTCCCGTCAATTCAAAAAATTTTATGCACATGCATAGATTTAATCTAAATAAATACTTCGTTCTGCTTTTCCTACTGCTGGTGGCAATGCCACTTTTCCTTCAGGCGCAAACTGTGCTGAATGGAAAAGTAGTGGATGCGCAGGGAAATGCAGTTCCTCATGCTACTGTATGGCCGGCTGAGCTCGCAGTTGAAGTTGCGGATGAGCAAGGTAAATTTTCACTTGCAAGACTTCCTAAAGACGGTCAAATCAAGATCTCTGCAGTAGGATTTGAAACCATCGTAGCAAACTGGCCGCCAGGAGAAACCACGGCAACCTTTTCGCTGATAGCAGCAATTTCGGATTTGGAAACAGTGGTGGTGACCGGGAGTTTTGAGCCGCAATCGGCCAAGCAATCGGTTTATCAAGTCCGTACGATCAGTTCTGAAGTCATCCAAAACCGTGCTCCAAGCAATATTCAGGAGGTACTGAACACAGAATTGGGAATTCGCTTTTCCCAAGACAATGCGCTTGGATCCAGCAATCTGGAACTGCTCGGTATGTCCGGTCAAAACGTGAAGATCCTGATTGACGGTATTCCGATGGTAGGCCGTCAGGGAACTTCCAACGAAATCAACATCAACCAGATCGATATCAACCGCATAGAGCGGGTTGAAATAGTGGAAGGCCCGATGTCGGTCGTCTATGGCGCAGATGCTTTAGCCGGTGTGATCAACATTATTACCAAGTCTGATAGAGTTGAGAAATTTAATGTAAAAGCCAGAGTCCAAGAAGAAACTGTAGGCAGCGAATACAGCCCTTTTGACGGGAAAGGAACACATATCAGAAGTGTGACGGGAAGCTACCGCTTAAAAAACTGGGACTTTGGAGCCTCTTTCTCACAGAATAATTTCGGCGGATGGAAAGGTGAAAAAACAGACAGAGAATATGAATGGCTCCCCAAAGAACAGAATTTCTTTAATCTCAAAACAGGTTGGGGAAGCAAATCCTTAAACTTGGAATATCAACTGGATTTTTTGGATGAGACGGTATTCGCTTATGGCCCCGAGGCCAGGTTAGAAATCCTCGATCAAGAATTCATCACCTCCCGCTGGATGCATAGACTCAGTGGAAGATGGGATACCAATTCCAAATTTGGTATGACATGGCAGGGAGCATTTACCGATTACAGCAGAGAAAGCCAGACTTGGGTGAGCAATGTCCGAACCGGCGAGCATTACCAATCCCAAGCTCCCGGAGCAAATACCACCATTGACTACAAAGGTTTCAGCTGGAGAATGATCGGGGACTGGAAGATCGCTGACCGCTTCAAACTGCAGCCCGGAATAGACCTGAATACAGAGACCGGTTCAGGAGAAAGAATTGAAGAAAATGAAGGCATTCAAGACTATGCCATATTTCTATCAGGAGAATGGACACCTTTCAACGCAATCAAGATAAAGCCGGGAATTCGCAAAAACTGGAATTCTGCATACGATGCGCCAGCTCTGATTCCTTCGTTGAATACCAAGTTTGTGCTGAGTGAAAATCTGGATTTAAGATTGGCGTACGCCAATGGCTTCAGAGCACCATCGATCCGTGAATTGTATTTCAACTTCTTTGACGCAAGTCACAGCATCACAGGCAACCCCGACTTGAAAGCAGAGACCTCAAATAGCTTTAATGGTTCCCTGGACTGGAAAGCGCAAATCAATCCAAACTGGAGGATTTCAACGGTTTTGGGGGCTTTTTACAATAACGTAAAAGACCGAATCGCATACGGCCAGGATCCTAGCAATATTCAAGTCACCACGCTCTTCAATGTAGAACGGTACAAGACAACAGGTTTTACGCTGAACCATACAGAGTCCTTCAAAAATCTCTCCGCCAATGTGGGCTTCTCATACATCGGCAGATACAATCTCCTTTCTCAAGAACAGACCATAGTGCCGGAAATGAGCTGGACACCTGAGGTAAATACAAATCTGACCTATCAGTTTTTACCATGGAAAACCACAGCCACACTTTATTACAAATGGACAGGTGCGCTGCCGGGATACGAAACGGTCGCTGACTCAAATGGCAATCCCTCTGCCAGAGAAATCATGCTTGACGGATACCATTGGATGGACATTTCTTTCAAAAAAGACATAGGCAGACACTTATCAGTAAATGCCGGTGCCAGAAATATGCTGGATGTAAAACAGATCAGTAGCACTTCCGGAGGCGGAGACGCCCATGGAGGTGGAGCCCAAAGACCGGTAGGCTACGGAAGATCATATTTCCTCGGCCTCACTTATCAATTAAATAAATAACTAATTCTCCAAACTTAAACACAATGCAACAGTATCGATTTCTAACTTTTACAGCCCTAATGGCTAGCGTAACGCTCCTCTCATCATGCAATGATGATGATACTCCAGAACCTGTGGTGGTACCTCCCACAGAGTCGGGTCTGATCGAAGTGAATGGTGGCGGAGCAGCTTATCCCAATACCGCATACATCCAATTCCGAACTGGCACTCAGACGGCAGTAGCCAGAGAATCATGGGATCTTGCCTTCTCCACAGGATCTGACTTTAAAGTTTTGATCAACGGAACTACAGGAGCCATGGCTTCTGCTACCGGAGAAACTGATATCAATACAGTATCTGCTGCGGATATGACAGCAGCTGATTCTGCTGCTTTGGTATTAAGCTTCACTAACCTAGTAGGAATTCAACACGTGGACGATGCGTCTAACCCACTTTCAAGTCCAACGATTTCTACAGTAAGTGCTACGGAAGAAAGCAATGAAGTTTACTTTCTTTCGAGAGGTGCCAGCGCAGTCGATGCAAAACCTCTTAAGAAAATTAGAATCATCAGAAACGGTGAAGGCTATACGCTTCAGCATGCGGATGCAGATGCTACTGCTTTTGTCAGTGTGGATATTGCGAAGAACAACGACCTAAACTTTGTTTATTTCAGTTTTGAAGATGGCATTGTAGACGTAGAGCCAGGCAAAGCGTCTTGGGATATAGCATGGACTGCAGGTACCTCATCCACAAGTTTTGGAGGCGCACCTTTGGCATATTTCTTCCAAGATCTAGTTTATCATAATATATATGGTGGCGCAGGAGCTGCTCAGGTCCTTGAAGAAGATATTGCTTATGAAAACTTTACAGAACAAGATGCTGAGACACTCACTTTCAATACCACAGATAGATTGACTATTGGTTCAAGCTGGAGGACAACACAGCCTTCAGAAACTCCTCCGCACGCTTTTGATACGATATATTACATTGTTAAAGACTCCGAAGGAAATATCTACAAAGTAAGATTCCTATCTCTTACCAAAGACGGTGAAAGAGGCAAGCCAAGCTTGGAATTCGAGCTTGTATCGGATACACAATAACAATTATTAGGTTCAATATTTCGGAAAGGCCAGGGATAGCGAAAGCTGTTCTTGGTTTTTTTATTTTTAACCGCTGAGGTCACGGAGGATTACACAGAGGTCACAGAGGAAATGTGAGATACACGGAGCGGTTGGAGTTAAAAGTGTAAAAGGTTAATAGATTAAGGGTTAAAGGGGATGGAGGTTGAGGGATTGGATGATCACAGACTATACTGTTATCCTGCTTCTCCAGAAGCTGGACTTTTCCCTTTATTTTTTCTAATTAAAGCCCCAAAGCAAGATAGTTTTAATGGAGCAATGATGGCCATTTATAAACTGCGTGCTCAGCAAAACCTCTGTTTACCTTGTGGTTTAGAAAATGATCAATTTTCAAATTCAATGGTCAAGGGCAAGCCAACAATAATCTTTGCGCTCCTCTGTGCACTTTGTGGTTTAGAAAAGCCTCAATCCAAAATCCTTCTGGCAAAAAGAAAAGCATTTGACCAATATCGGTTGCTCAAGTAATCCTCGGACACACCGAGCGAAGTGGAAGAGTGGATAAAACGGACATCTCCCCGTGAAGTCTCAGTCACGATTCCGGAATGGGTCACCCCCTTCTTTTTTTTCCCCGTAGCAAAAAATAATATATCACCGGGTTTGATCTCGTTGGTGCGGATACTCTTACCCATTTTGCTTTGATCTGCCGAAATTCTGGGCATGGTAACTCCTACGGAATAAAAAGAATGATAAACTAAAGCAGAGCAATCCATCCCCGAGCGGGTAGTTCCACCATACCTATAGGGAGTTCCCGTATAGCTTCTAGCAGTCTGAATCACAGTATTAAAAGGCTCATTCGCTACTTTCTTTTTGGATGCGCAGGATGCGGCAAGCATCAATCCTAAAACAAGAAAAAAAGCGGTAAAACGGAATTGTTTGCGCAGCATAGTGGTTTTTGTTCTTTCAAGTATAAGTCGAAGCCGAACAGGAATCAATCTTTTTTTGTCAAAAAAAGCGTTTCATTTCCTTACCTTAACGAAAGCAATTGAAGATTATGAGCAAAGAAGAATTCACCAATCTTCCTTTCCACAAAAAAATAGCAACCCTCTACACCGAAGGTACTTTCGTTGTGGCTATCCGCTATTACAAGCATAAGGTGAATTTGTATTTGCTGGAAAATGAATACGTGGAGGTATTCTACAATCACAAGCAGGACAAAATCGATAAGATTGACTTTTTGCCACGCGATCATACAAGAATGAAATTCTATCTGGATCAGATTAAGCTGGCGTAGTATCTTCCCGTTAAAGTCTAATTGACAAAAATTTTCCCGCTGATTTACGCCGAAAAAGACTTCAATTTCCCCGCTGATACGCGCTGAAAATACGCTGATCTTCGCTGATTTTTTATTCCCAAGCCTAAGCATCTGCGAAAATCTGCGCTTGTTATCTGCGTCAATCTGCGGGAGACAGGATATAATCTTCGTAAATTATCTGCTTTTATCTGCGGGCAAGAAACTTAAATTGCCAGTCGTTTATAATCTGTTAGAGTTATCCGCAACAATCTGCGGGAAATCACGAAAAATTCAAGTAATTCGTACCGTTAATTCTAATACCTAATGAAGAGAAAAATCGCCCTGGTGACAGGTGGATATACTGGAGAATCTGTGATTTCTCTGAAAAGTGCCGCTGTGGTGGAAAAAACCATTGACCGAAATCTTTACGACGTTTACAAAATTCTGATTTATCCTGGGGATTGGCATTTTCTTTCCGTTTCGGGAGAAAAAATTCCGATAGATCTGAATGACTTCAGCATCCGGATTGGCGATGATAAAATCACGTTTGATGGAGTCTTCAATATCCTTCATGGTTCACCGGGAGAAGATGGGAAACTCGCAGGCTATTTCGATATGATCGGATTACCCTATACGACCTGCGATCAATTAACATCTGCTATCACCATGAACAAAGGCTACACCAAAGCCATTGTGGATGATATAGAGGAATTGCACATTGCCAAATCGCTTCAGCTTTTTGAAAACTCTCCGGCAAATCTCAAACGGGTGGGAAATGAGCTGACCCTACCGCTTTTCATCAAGCCTAACAATGGCGGGAGTTCCATTGGCATGAGCAAAGTAAAAACCTGGGAAGAATTGCCGGAAGCCTTGGAAAAAGCCTTTGCAGAAGATTCACAGGTATTGGTGGAAGAATTCGTATCCGGTCGTGAGTTTTCGATTGGATGCTACAGAGGAAAGGGAGAAATCACCGTTCTTCCGGCCACTGAGATCGTCAGTAGCAAAGAGTTTTTTGATTACGAAGCTAAATACGTTGCCGGTGTAACGGAAGAAATCACTCCCGGTAGACAATCAGAGGAAGAGTCAACTCGCGTGAATCGTATTATCCCAAAAATCTATGAAAAGCTCAACTGTAAAGGTGCTGTCCGCATTGACTATTTTCTTCAAAATGAAACCGGAAAATTCTATTTTATCGAAATAAACACGGTGCCGGGGCAAACTGAAACTAGTCTGATTTCCCAGCAAGTACGGGCAATCGGAATGGAAGTGAGGGATTTTTATACGGAGTTGATTGAAGAGATGTTTTGAAGACCGAAGTTAAAAACAAAGGCTTCCAGTTCTTCCGGAAGCCTTTGTTTTTATAGCTCAAATGCTTTTTTTATTCTGTCCACGTAGTCCAGTTTTTCCCACGTGAACAACTCAACATCAAGTTTGATCTCATCCCTGTAAGGGGAATAGAAAGTTTTGGTCACGACTTCATTGGTTCTCCCCATGTGACCATAAGCGGCAGTTTCTTCATAGATAGGATTTCTCAGCTTTAAGCGTTGCTCGATCGCATATGGACGCATATCGAAAATTTCCTCAATTTTCTTCGCTATAGCCCCATCGCTTGAGTTCACTTTGGCAGTTCCGTAAGTATTGATGTAAATACCCATTGGCTTAGCTACTCCGATAGCGTAAGAAACCTGTACCAAAACCTCATCTGCAACTCCTGCCGCAACCATATTCTTAGCAATATGACGCGTAGCATAGGCAGCAGAGCGGTCTACTTTCGAAGGATCTTTTCCTGAAAAAGCCCCTCCACCATGAGCGCCCTTTCCCCCATAAGTATCCACAATGATTTTTCTACCCGTCAGACCAGTGTCTCCATGTGGTCCGCCAATTACAAATTTCCCTGTTGGGTTGATGTGGTACTTAATTTCTGAAGTGAAAAGCTTCTGAATTTCCGGCTTCAGTTTCGCTACCACTCTTGGAATCAAGATGGAAATGATATCTGATTTGATTTTCGCAAGCATTTTTTCCTCTTCGTCAAAATCATCATGCTGCGTGGAAACTACAATAGCCTCAATCCGCTGAGGTACATTATCGTCACTGTATTCTATAGTCACCTGAGCTTTTGAGTCAGGCCGGATATAGGTGATATCTTTATTCTCTCTTCTCAGTTCTGCCAATTCACGAAGGATCATATGAGAAAGATCCAAAGCCAATGGCATGTAATTTTCGGTTTCGTTGGTAGCATAGCCAAACATCATCCCCTGATCTCCCGCACCCTGCTCCTCAGGACTCTGACGAACTACACCTTGATTGATTTCGGAAGACTGCTCATGAATTGCAGAAAGCACTCCGCATGAGTTCCCTTCAAACATGTATTCGCTTTTGGTGTAGCCGATTCTATTGATCACATCACGCGCGATTTTCTGTACATCCAAGTAGATATCGGAATTCACCTCACCTGCAAGAATCACCTGACCTGTTGTGACCAATGTCTCACAAGCTACTTTAGAGTTTGGGTCAAAAGCCAAAAAATTGTCAATTAACGCGTCAGAAATTTGATCTGCGATTTTATCAGGATGCCCCTCAGAAACGGACTCTGAGGTAAATAGATATGCCATAAATAAATGTTGGTAATACGTATTGTAAAGGAAGTCCAAAAATACGGGAACCGGGTGAAATAAAAAACCGGAAAAAGGAGATTAGGGAGGCTGATATAGACACAATCATTTAATTTCTTAATTCTTCCGGGAAGTATTCAAGACTCATAAAGTAAAACAGTGGGAATGATCAGGATTGCATTATAGACTGCGTGGAACAAAATCGCCTACCAAATCCCATGAGTGAGCCGAATATAGCTGAGAATCAACCCTATGAAAAACTGAGCCGCTACCAGAAAAGGAATCCAGTAAAAATGGTCTGCTAATTCAAAATTAGAAAAATTTCCCAAATGGATTAAAGCGAAGAAAGTTGAGGAGATGAAGACAACAAATTTGAGGTTCGGGGGCTGCTGTCGCATTACTCTAATTAGCAGGTAGACAAGGTAAACTACAAATACAGCTGTTACATACCATTGTTGACTAATCATTAGAATAGACATGCCCAACCCCCAGCAAATAGATGTTATTTTCAAATCAAGATGAAGTCTAAAAATCAATTCCTCTAGTAAAGGAGCCAAGAAAACCACAGCAAAAACTACCTGCAACTTGTTCTCAGCCAGCATTTGTTCCATTATTGAATCAAACTGATCTGCGCCTAACCAATCCATCAAAAAGGCAAATGGAATAGCAAAAGCCAATACAACAATTAGCAGCCCCAAAAAACTTCTTGCGGGCATTTTGGTATAGGAATCAGACTTAGTTGGATTTTTTAAGAATGCCAGAAAATCTTTAAAAACAGGCTGAAGCATTTGAAATAATAGAAGCGTTAAAAATGAAATTCCCTCAATTTAACAAACCAGCCTAAACCCTCAAAAATCAACCTGGTTTTTTCACCAGCCCCTCGGTGATCTCATTCATCGCTTTCACCTTGTATTCAAAATCGCCTTTCAAAGTATCGCGATATGCGTTCAGATTATTTAGCAAGTCGTCCAATTCATCCGGAAGCACCTCTTCCAGCAGCTGACGGAGTCGCTTGGCAGCTGTAGGGGATTTGCCGTTGGTACTGATAGCGATCTTCAGGTTTCCTTTAGTGACAATTCCACCCAAATAGAAATCACATAAATCCGGCGTATCAGCCACATTTACCAAAAGAAAACGCTCTTTGGCTTCATCTCTGATCTGTCTATTAACACCCTTATCATCAGTGGCAGCAATTACTATATGCTTGCCTCCAAGATACTTCTCATGGTAAACATCCTCAATCATAGTCACAGAATCCGTACTTGAAGCAAGATCCAAAAAAGATTGGGAGAATTCTCTCGAAACTGCCGTCACCTGAGCATTTGGGCTTGATTTCAGTAAAAATTGCAGCTTTTCCGTACCCACATTTCCCCCACCTACTAATAAAGTATTGAGCTCATGGACTTTTAAGAATATGGGATATAAGTGGTTCATTTTTTAAGAATCAAGATGTTAGAATCAAGACAATAGACCTACTGAAACTTTATTATTCGAAATTCAGTATTCATCATTCGAAATTAAGATGAAAGCGCAAAGTACATTTTCGAATCCCCAAAGAGGCCATTTCGACCGAGGAACGAGAGAGAAATCTCCTCGAAGTTTTTGTTTAGAATACGATATACTTTATCAAAACCTTCGAGGTTAGAAAAAACCTCAAAGGTTATATTTCACAAACTCCCGATACACTTCAGCCAATTTCATGCTTTCCCGTACCACTTCTCCGATGATGATAATGGCAGGGGCTTCCACCTTCGCCTCTTCAGCTTTTTGTTCAATATCAGAAATATAACCCGCTACAATTTTCTCCTCACTTGTGGTGCCGCTCTGTATAATCGCTATCGGCAAATCAGCTTTTCCAAACTTAGTATAAACCTGCGAAATCTCAACCAACTTTCTAGTGCCCATCAACACGACAACAGTTGCAGTGGATTGCGCAGCCAGTGCCAGATCACGGGAAAGTTCTCCGGCTGAAGTTGTGCCAGTTACTACCCAGAAACTTTCGGAAATTCCCCGTTTTGTCACAGGGATTCCCGCCGCTGCAGGAACTGCTATTGCCGAAGTAATTCCCGGTATCAATTCCGTACTAATCCCAAATGCCTCTATGTATTCAATCTCTTCGGAGCCACGCCCGAAGACAAATGGATCTCCGCCCTTCAAGCGAACCACATGCCCATACTTTTTGGCCAAGCTTACGCAAAGTTGATTGGTATCCCCCTGAGGCTGAGAATGCCGCCCAACACGTTTGCCCACGAAGATTTTGTGTGCTGTCTCCGGTGCATGGTCAAGCAGCACAGGATCTATCAGTGCATCATACAAGACCACATCGGCCTTATTCAGCGCCAAAACGGCCTTGAGGGTGATCAATTCAGGATCACCCGGACCGGCTCCGACCAATGTTACTTTCGGTTGAATCATAGACTTCATGCAGTCACCTCTTCCTCACGGTAGCTTTTCAGCAAACCGTAGATCTCCAAAGCCTGATTTCCATAGGCTTTCGCAAATTCTTCTGTAGGCTCGTTCTGATTGATCTGGTAGATCTTTTCTGCGAAAGTACCTCCTAGATTGATTTTCCCACTTTCCACAAATACCTCATCAAACTGCTTGATGATATTCGCATAGGAATTAGTACTCACACTTTCACTAAGTAAGATCGCTTTAGCAGCATTGATCAAGCCTGCATAGTGATGATAGATGCTATCTGACCAACGTCCTTCTTCCAGACATTTTTGCGCAATGTCAATTTTCTCTTTGGCCTCCAAAAGCAAGGTAGCAACCAAGTCAAGAACTACACCGGCACATTCACCCACACCCACTGCGATTTTGTACTCTTCTGTATTTCCCCAATCCACATAATCAGCCGGAGTTACTGTAGAAGCATCTCCAAGTTCTTTCAGCAATTCATAGAAGTAGATCTGTCCTTTTTCATCATAATAGCTCAAGAAATCCTGTCCTTTTGCATTTGCCTCAAAATCATCCAGCAAAATCCTCAAAGCCTGAGGACCTCTTTTACTAGGGATCTTGGTCACTTTATCTGCAAAACGGCCATTTCCATCTCCCATGTTTCCTCCCCCAAGTAAAACCTGAAGTGCTGGGATAACCACTTTCCCTGATTTCATGGACATGCCCTGAAAGCCTATATGAGCCATATTATGCTGGCCACAGGCATTCATACAGCCTGAGATCTTGATTACCAAATCCTGATTTTTCAGGTATTGGGGATATTCTGCCAAAATCACTTTTTCCAATTCCGCCGCAATTCCCGTGGAGCTCGCAATTCCAAGATTACAGGTATCCGTGCCAGGACAGGCGGTGATATCTCCAAGACTGTTATATCCTGCAGCTGACAACCCGATTTCCTTCAATTCTTTATAGAAATAAGGGACCAAGTCTTCACGGACGTCACGGATCAGGAAGTTTTGACGAAGGGTAAATCTAACTTCCGCACTTGCATATTTCTCCACCAAGTCAGCCAATTTTCTAGCCTGATCGGTATAGAAATCACCTAGCGGAACTCTAACTCCCACAGATACAAATCCTTTTTGCTTTTGAGGCAAAATATTGGTGAGTTTGAAGTGCTCAAAGTCAAGTCCAAGCTCTTCCTCTACAACAGCAACAGGAGCATCCGGAAGCTTTTGCGTAACATCATAGGACTCATGATCGATCGGATATGACTTAAATGGAAGTGCTTTTTTCTCATTTTCCACCAATTCCAAGAATGCTTCCAATCCAATATCCTTGATCAAGAACTTCATTCTGGCTTTCATACGCTTCGCGCGCTCTCCATGGCGGTCAAAGATTCGGATCACAGCTTCCGCAAAAGGAATAATCCGGTCTGCTTCTACAAACTCAGAAAACACATCCGCATGACGGGGCTGAGATCCCAGACCTCCTCCAAGCATTACTTTAAACCCACGAACTTCGGCACCGTCGATCACTTTCACTTTGGGAATAAAACCCAAATCGTGCAGATAGCTCAATCCTGTATCTTCGTCAGAAGAGGAAAAGGAAATCTTGAACTTACGACCCATTTCCTGAGAGATCGGGTTTCTCAAAAAGTATTTGAAAACAGCATCAGCGTAGGGAGTCACATCAAATGGCTCATTGGCATCGATACCCGCAGTTTCAGAAGCCGTCACGTTTCTTACCGTATTACCGCAAGCCTCCCGGATGGTGACATCATCCCGCTCCAATTCCGCCCAAAGCTCTGGGGTTCTATCCAAACTCACATAGTGAATCTGTATATCCTGGCGCGTAGTGATGTGCAATCTTCCGGTAGAATATTCATCTGAGACTTTGCAGATCCTGCGAAGCTGATCCGAAGAAACACGCCCGTAAGGCAATTTGATCCGGATCATCTGTACACCCGGCTGACGCTGCCCGTAAATACCACGTGCCAGACGGAGACTACGGAATTTCTCCTCATCTATATTACCACCTTTGAAAAGTGCAATTTTCTTTTCTAAATCGATGATATCTTGTTCTACTATATTGTTTTCGAGTTCGGTTCTAAAGCTCTGCATGGCTGTAATAGGTTTAATGGTAAGGGCTGGTATAGAGATGAGTTAAAGTCGGGAATCAAAAGAATTTCAATAACCTATCGAATGGCGTAAATCGCCATTCGTAACCCGTAATTATTCTATAAATCCAACCGAAACTGTATCGTATTCTGCTTCATCTATTAGGATAAAGCTCCCATTTGATTTATTTGAATGATAGGAATCAAAATGGATAGGCTTGCTCAGGCGAAAATGAACTCTTCCGATATCATTCAGCTTCAGCTGCGCCGCTTCTTCTGTACCCGTGAAATCCGTATGAATTCTGGATTCGATCTGATCCACTTTTGCCATCACACGGTTGACACCATGTTGAAGTAAATATTTACCCCCTATTCTAAGTGGCTTGCTATTTACCTGACAGATGGTAGCGGTCAAGCGCTTATCACTTCTCGGTAATTCCCCACTTTTCACCAGCATATCCCCACGGCTCAAATCCACTTCTGTTGCCAGAGTGATCACAATGGAACTGCCGGGAGCAGCTTCTTGAATCTCTTGATCGAAATAGTGAATGCTTTTGATCGTCGAGGTAGTAAGTGAAGGCAATAGTGTTACTTCATCACCTACTTTTAGATTTCCTCCATAGAGCATTCCCGAGAAACCTCTGAAGTCATGCCAAGCTTCTGTTTTGGGACGAATGACATACTGTACAGGAAATCTCGCTACAGAGCTCGGCTCCAAATCTGCCGGCTCCAACACTTCCAAATGGTCCAAAAGTGTATTTCCCACATACCAAGGCATCTCTTCTGACTTTCTGGCGATGTTTTCACCTTTCAGAGCAGACACAGGAATAAACGTGATCTGATCTTCGGCAAAATCTGACTTAGCCACCAAGGCATCAAAATCCGCTTTGATTTTCAGATATACTTCCTCATCATAATCCACCAAGTCCATCTTGTTGATCGCTACGACCACATGGCTGATTCGAAGTAAATTGGCAATGAAGAAATGACGGTATGTCTGCTCGATCACGCCTTTTCTCGCATCGATCAGGATAATCGCAACCTGAGAAGTCGAAGCTCCGGTCACCATGTTTCGCGTGTACTCCACATGTCCCGGAGTATCGGCTACGATGAAATTTGTTTTAGCGGTGTTGAAGTAAATATGGGCTACATCAATCGTTATCCCTTGCTCACGCTCAGCCACCAAGCCGTCAGTAGCCAAAGAGAAATCAAGGTAATCGTATCCTCGTTGCTTCGAGCTACGCTCGATTGCTTCGATTTTATCCGTTGTCAGTGACTTGGTATCGTATAGTAATCTACCAATCAGCGTGCTTTTGCCATCATCGACAGAACCTGCAGTGGCGATTTTTATAAGTTTTCTATTTTCAGACATGTTGTTTCTAGTTTTCAGTTGTCCTGCTTCTCCAGAAGCTGGACTAAGCTTAATTCTGATACTGAGCATTTGACTTATGCTGCTTCTGGAGAAGCAGCATAACGACATTAATGTTTACCGTCACTGCGAACGAAGTGAAGCAGTCAAGTCGATAGGAGATTGCTTTGTCGTCGTACCTCCTCCTCGCAATGACGTTCTCACTTCTAGAAGTATCCGACTTTCTTTCTCGTCTCCATTGCAGCTTCAGATCGTTTATCATCTATTCTGGCTCCACGCTCTGAAATGGTAGAGTCTCTGATTTCCCCGACTACATCGTCCAGGGAAACTGCCTCCGAAAGCACTGCCGCAGTACAGGTCATATCGCCCACGGTTCTGAATCGGACCATTTTCACCATCACTTCTTCATGCTCTTCTCTGAACACATGCTCATTGGCAGTCCAGATCATTCCATCCCGGAAGAACACCTCACGTTCATGCGCAAAGTAGATGGAAGGAATCTCAATATTTTCAGTTTTGATATATTCCCACACATCGAGTTCAGTCCAGTTGGAAATCGGAAAACAGCGCACATTCTGTCCTACATGAATTTTTCCATTTAGCATATCAAAGAGCTCCGGACGCTGGTTTTTCTCATCCCATTGGCCAAAGTCATCCCGTACCGAGAAAACCCTTTCTTTCGCCCTTGCCTTTTCCTCGTCTCTTCTGGCCCCTCCGATACAAGCATCAAACTTGAATTCTTCGATCGCATCGAGAAGCGTGGTAGTCTGAAGTGAGTTTCTGCTGGAATATCTACCGCGCTCTTCACGAACTTTACCCTGATCAATAGAATCCTGCACATTCCGTACGATCAGTTCCAATCCAAGCTCTTCCACAAGTCTATCCCTGAATTCTATGGTCTCAGGGAAATTATGTCCCGTATCAACATGTAGTAATGGAAAAGGAATTCTCGCCGGGTAAAAAGCCTTCTGAGCTAGTCTCACTAGCGTAATGGAGTCTTTTCCACCGGAAAAAAGCAAAACCGGACGCTCAAACTGCGCCGCCACTTCGCGAATGATGTGGATCGATTCTGCTTCTTTTGGATTCGGTATTAATAGGTTGTTCATATGATGTATGATTTACGAAGTACGATTTACGAGTTCAAATTGCACCTCAAACTATAGCTATTATAATTGTTCGGCTTTTATGCCTTTGCCTACCGGCTGTTCAGGTTAAAAGCGATCTTATTTCTTAAATCTATTGTCTTGTGTCTTATTTTTTAATATCAAATGATGAATGGTGAACAGCGACGAGAAAGACTTCCGTCTTCGGTCTCCCGTCTTATTTAGCATGCAATCCGCACTCTTTTTTGGAATCTTCCCACCACCATCGGCCTGCGCGGGCATCTTCGCCCTGCATGATGGCTCTTGTACAGGGGGCACAACCAATACTTACAAAACCTTTGTCATGAAGCGGGTTATACGGAATATTCTTCTCATCAATGTATGCGATCATCTGCTCAAAGGTCCAGTCCAACAGAGGATTATACTTTATGATCTGATTGGTTTCGTCCCACTCTATACGTTTCATATCGCTACGATTGGCAGACTGCTCAGCGCGAAGACCGGTGATCCACACCTCATTTCCCGCCAGAGCTCTTTTAAGCGGCTCCACTTTGCGTACAAAGCAGCAGGATTTTCTATTTTCCACTGATTCATAAAATCCGTTGATCCCAATGTCGGAAACCAGCTTTTCTACAGAATCGGTAGTAGGATAATATACCTTGATACGTCGCTTGTATTTGGCTTCTGTTCTGGAGAGCAGATCCAACGTCTCAGGAAAAAGACGTCCCGTGTCCAAAGAGAAGATCTTGACCGGCGTATTCCCAGCAGCGATCAACTGGGTGATCACCTGATCCTCCTGACCAAGAGAAGTGGAGAAAGTGACTTTCCCGGGAAATAAATCCGCGATCAATGCCAACCCTTCCTGTGCGCTCAGCTGTTCCAACTGAGCTTCTAACTCATGCAAATTCTTTATCTGTGTCATTGGATTCTACTTTTGAGACGCTTTCCCAAGCACGTTCGTGGAAATAATAGAGGATGATTTTAGAAAACACTTCAACCGACCCGATCGAGATCGCCATCACGAATTCCCCGGTCACGAAATATGAGATAATGACCGTATCTATGGTCCCGACGATTCTCCAAGAAATAGATTTCAGCAAGCTCTTGGCATTGCTATCTTTTCCCGGCTTTCCTGCAAACAGCTTTTTAAGTGGTTGGTCTAAAATCATACTAGGTTATTACGAGAGTAAAGGACAAAAGTATATAAACCCTATAAAATATATAGGGTTTATGATAAAAAAAATTTACTCTTCCTTCAAAATATCTTCTAAGGTTTTGTTTTCCAGTATTTTAAGGGTCTCATCTCTAACTTGGATCATCACTCGATTTATTCCGCAAACCGCCTCATTTTTACATTCATCACAAGGTTCGTAGTAGTTTAAACTTACACAGGGAAGCAAGGCAATGGGGCCATCCAGCAATCTAATCACTCTGGAAAGTGGAATATCTTTAGGTTCTTTGATCAGATAATATCCTCCGCCTTTTCCTTTTTTGCTTCCCAGCATTCCGGCTTTTTTCAGCTCCAATAAGATATTTTCCAAAAACTTATGTGAAATCCCATGCTCTTCGGCTATCTCCTGAATCAGCACCGTCTTTTCGTCTTTGTGCTTGCCCAAATAGGTCAGGGCATGTAGGGCGTATTTGGTCTTTTTAGAAAGCATAGACAAAAATAAGCTTTTTGGCGGAATACCCTAGTGTGGAGCTAGGCTTTAACCCGCATTATGCATTAGCATTTCTACGCCACGGCGTACAAGTTATTGCGACCAATATATTGCTTCAAAATCAGTCACTGCGTTGCAATTTTCGACTTCACCATATCCGCTGCGGCGGACTCAGTCTCCAAACAGCCTGATTTTATTGCAATTAATGGTCTCTTAACGAAACCTAAGGCAAAATCCGGGTTTAAAGGATTTGGCAAAAAAAAACGGGTATGAAACCACACCCGTTTTAATTTTCACAATGAATCACTCTTATTTAAAGCAACTCCACACTTCTCTTTACAAAGGCAGTCAAATCCTTACCCGTAAGTAATCCTTGAGAAAGAAGCGCCAGATCAAATGCCTGCTTGGCTATTTTTATCTTCTCTTCTTCAGTTGCTGCTTTTAGAACTTTATCCACTACCGGATGGTTTCCGTTGATCGCAACTTTGTAGGCATCAGGAAGTGAACCGTAGAAGCCCATTCCTCCGCCACCTGTAGCAGCCATTTCCTTCATTCTACGCATGAATTCCTCCATAGTGATCGTAACCGGAAGTTCCTCAGGACTCAAGCCTTCCACTTCTACTGTGTAAGTCTTGTTGTTGATCGCCTTATCGAAGATTTCTTTCACTTCCTTGCTCTGATCTTCGGTCAGCAAGTTGGCATAAGTTTCATCCTTCTGGATTAGCTTCTCAGCTACATCGGCATCCACACGCTTCAGTTGTGTTTTTTCCAACTTGGATTCTAAGTTTTGGATAAAATGGCTATCAATCGGCGAATCCATCACCAATACATCATAATCTTTCTTGTTGGCAGACTGGATAAAACTGTCTTGCTTATCCAAATCTGTCGCATACAAGATCACCGCCTGGTCATTCTTATCTGTCTGATTTGGCTTCACTTTAGATTGATATTCTTCGATGGTGAAGAACTCCCCTTTGGTGTTTTTCAGCAAAGCGAAATCTTTTCCTTTTTCGTAGAATTTCTCCTCAGAGATCATTCCGTATTTTACGAAAAGGCCAATGTCATCCCACTTGTCTTCGTAAGCCTTTCTGTCTTTTTTGTAAAGCTCAGCAAGTTTATCCGCCACCTTCTTGGTGATGTAGGAATTGATTTTCTTCACATTGCCATCGGCCTGCAAGAAGCTTCTGGACACGTTAAGAGGAATATCCGGAGAGTCGATCACACCATGAAGGAGCATCAAGAATTCAGGAACAATGTCTTTTACCTCATCCGTGATAAATACCTGACGGCTAAATAATTTGATCTTGTTACGCTGAAGCTCGAATTCGTTTTTCACTTTCGGGAAATACAGAACCCCCGTCAAGTTGAACGGATAATCCACATTCAAGTGAATCCAGAAAAGCGGATCCTCAGACATAGGATACAGCTCCTTGTAGAATTTCAGGTAATCTTCATCTGTTAGATCACTAGGAGACTTGGTCCAGATAGGAGCGGTAGTATTGATGAAGTTATCCACTTCTATTGACTTCCATTTCTTCTCGCCCTTGTCATCCACTCCATCTTCTACAGATTCGGTTTTCGTGCCAAATTTTATCGGGACAGGAAGGAATTTTGCGTATTTGTCAAGGATTCCCTGAAGCTTCCACTTGTCCAAGAATTCTTCAGAATCTTTGTTGATATGTAGAATAATGTCGGTTCCGCGTTCTTTTCTTTTTCCTTTGGAGATTTCGAAAGAAGTAGATCCGTCGCAAGTCCATTTTGCAGCTTCCGCGCCTTCTTGATATGAAAGCGTGTTGATTTCCACTTTATCTGCAACCATAAATGCCGAATAGAAACCCAGACCAAACTTACCGATGATCTCATTGGCATCTTTGGCATCCTTGAATTTCTCTACAAACTCCTCAGCGCCTGAGAAAGCGACCTGGTTGATGTACTTTTTGATCTCCTCAGCGGTCATCCCAAGTCCTCGGTCAGAGATGGTGATGGTTTTCTTTTTCTCGTCGAAACTCACCTCGACTGTTGTGTCACCCAATTCGCCTGTATACTGACCTAATGTCGCTAAACGCTTGATTTTTTGGGTCGCATCGACGGCGTTGGAAACAAGTTCTCTTAGAAAAATCTCGTTATCAGAATAGAGAAACTTCTTGATAATCGGGAAAATGTTCTCGGTATGGATCGAGATCGTGCCTTTTTCCTGCATGGCTATAAATTAGTTTAGTTAAACACAAGGTTTGTCGGGCACAGAATTGCAACTGTTGTTCCAAAGCAGTTTGGGTGTCATTTTGGCAGTTTCGATTTCGGATGTTGGATTTACGATTTCGGATTTTTGTTCAGAATTTGCCATGTACTTAAAAATAATTTCCAGACTTTACAACTTTGCCACCTTACAACACTTCTTCTACATAAAGACCGTCATCTTCCTTTTTAAGAATACCTGAATTTTTCAATTTTTCAATCTTATAATTTTTCAATCCACCTATCTTTGACCCATGTGGAAACAAATCTCAGTTCTCATTAGCAAGGAAGTCACGCTGGAGTGGCGACAGAAATTCGCGCTGAATGGGATTTTGCTTTACGTGGTTTCTGCCGTTTTCATCACCTATTTGAGTGTGGGAGCCAAGCAGGGAAATATTACCGCACCCACGTGGAATGCCTTATATTGGATTATTATTCTTTTCTCGGCGGTAAATGCCGTCGCCAAAAGTTTCGTCCAAGAGCATCAGGGGCGCCAATTGTATTATTACATGATTGCTTCACCTGAGGCGATTATTCTTTCCAAAATCATCTATAATACCGGTCTCACATTGATTCTAGCACTATTGGGCTATGTAGTCTTTTCTGTGATTCTTGGCAATCCTGTCCAAGATCAGAGCTTATTCCTTCTCAATTTGGTTCTGGGAGCAATGGGCTTTTCTGCGAGTTTGACCATGGTAAGCGGCATAGCTTCGAAAGCAGGTAATAACGCCACGCTGATGGCGATTTTGAGTTTTCCTGTAATTATCCCGATTTTGCTGATGGCCATCCGCATTTCCAAAAATGCCATGGACGGATTGGACTGGAGTGTAAGTGTAGATAAGCTAGTGACACTTCTGGCAATCAATGCGATTGTCGCCGTGACGGGATATATTTTGTTTCCTTATTTGTGGAGGTCTTGAGATTGGAAAATTGGAAGATTTCCCCAATTACACGTAATCGATGGCTTTATTTTAAATAATACACCTCAATCCCAAGTGAGTCACAAAAGGATCGAGGTTCCGATCATTGTGCAATTGCCTAACTTTCCAAAGGATTCTCCAATTTCCCCATAAACAACATCGCTCCACTGTGCTTCTCTTGGATAAAAAAGATAAAAGGCCTGTCCAAGGTGAAAATAGAAGGGGTTGTATCAGGAGGTAGGCTTGTCACTCCGATTTCAACAATAGTGGCCGCTGCAGCTTCTGTACCCTTTTCATCTACTTCTATAAGCGCTTGGTGGATTACTCTGCTGATTTTTAAAGGATGGGTTGGGTTGGAGAATAATTGAGTGAAGTTGTCTCGATGAAAACTAAATGGCCTCACTAAGCCCATAGCTTGTAAATCGCCAGAAAGGTTATCGATTCTATATTCAATCTTAAATTTTGGCATTTTCAAAATCAAATTCGCCTCTCTGGAATTACTTCTCCATTCATCCAAATTTTCCAAAGTGAAGTGAGGGTATAGTTCCGAAAGATCACCGCTTTCATTGATTAGAATCCCCATTGAATATTGTTCGGAGCTATAGGGTATTTCCAAATAAGTATATTCTGAAGTGCTAAATGCTTTAAATCCCGCAGGTTCACCCAAATTCATCATGTCTGTCATGATTTCTTCACCATTGCGGAGCGTGAATTTCTCTTTGTGGGTATTTTCTTTTGGAAAATTATAGGTCCAGTCTCCTTTGAAATAAATTGCATTGACCAAATACATCACAGCATCTGCGGGAATAAAGTCCAGCATATCTTTAATGAGGTTATTGGTCTGTTTTTCTATCCAGTGGTTGATGATATCCACAGAATTTGGGTCATATACATCAAGTGGAGCAATTTCAGCATTAAAATACTGCTGGGCAGCATTCTTGAAAGGGATTTTTACTTGATAGTCTTCTTTATACCAAATGCCATTGGCTATACTTAATTTTACTTTAGGATCTACCTCAAGTAAGAATGATGTAAGGTCTTTGACCGCCTGGTTTGCTTCTTCCAGGCTCATGCCCTCCATTTGCAAAACCTGGATAAACTCTTCTAAAACCTCCCCGTCATTGCCATTCATAGCCATAGCCAATGCCTGGTGAACCGAATATGGGCTGAAAAATAGATTCTTGGAATCCCCATTGGCTGTTAGCTGTTGGAAAAGGTTGGTCGCAAACCGGGTATTTGATTCAGAGAGTCTGTTTTCATCTAAAGACAACTCCCTCAAATTTGCTTCTACTTTTCCCGAAGGGGAGTTGTCCTCACCGGAAACGCAGCCCAAGCAGAATAAAATTGCTGAAACAATAAATAGGCTTGCGGCAGTTTTAGTGCTTCTGTAAGTATTTATAAAGAATGGTTTCATAGCTAGCATTTTCCATCCAGACGTTGGATATCTTCAAAATGCTACAATTGGGCGACCTCTGCGCTAACCTCTGTGACCTCCGTCGTTAAAAGAACTTACAAAAAGCAGCGTTTTCAGGAACTTATGCCTTATTTTTGCACTTGAATTAGCAAAAATACCCTATGCGCCAATCCTGGTGGAAAATTCTTGCAATTGCCCTGCTGCTGTACACGCTAATCGCAGGCTTGCTGATGGAAGCCCCCCGCCTTCCGATCCTTAACGAAACTATCCGTGCACTCCACTTTCACGTGACCATGTGGTTTGGGATGATCCTAATGCTGGTAGCTGCTGTGTATTACAGTATCAAATACCTCCGAACCAACGACATCAGAAATGATGATATGGCAATCGAATTTACCAACTCAGCTATTTTGTTTGGTGTTTTGGGCATTGTCACAGGTATGCTCTGGGCCAAGTTTACTTGGGGAGATTACTGGAGCGGAGATCCCAAACAAAATGCTGCAGCCATAGGAATTTTAATGTATTTCGCTTATTTAATTCTAAGAAATTCACTTACCGATTCACAGCAAAGAGCCCGAATCGGAGCCATCTACAATATTTTCGCATTTGCGGCATTTATCCCTCTTATCTTTGTATTACCAAGATTAACAGACAGTTTACACCCGGGAAATGGTGGAAACCCTGGCTTTAATGCTTACGATTTGGATTCCAAACTGCGGGCAGTGTTCTATCCTGCAATTGTAGGATGGACACTTTTAGGTAGCTGGATCGCAACTGTACGCGTCAGAATGCGTAGGGTGGAGAGGACAATTGAAGATCGAATGATTAATTCCTGATCGATGAAATCGAGTATGTTGCAAAAAAGAATAACAGGAATGATTATAAACCATCCTGGATTCTCCCGAATTAAGTTCGGGACAGGATCAATTACTAACAAATGAAAAAAATACTTACAATAGTTCTTTTGGTTTTCAGCCTGTCCGCTTTGGCGCAGGAGAAAATCGCTGTCACTGATGCTGACTATACAAATAGCTCAGTGGAGATGGCAGACACCATGAGATCAAATGGCAAAATTTATGTCTTGGTAGGAGTGATCGTACTCATATTCGCAGGCATCACTGTGTATCTAGTCAGCACCGATCGTAAGATCAGCAAACTTGAAAAAAATCTTCATTCCTAAACTTCAGTACAAATGAAAAAAGGACATCTCTTAGGATTAGGAATTATTGCGATAGCAATAGTCATCATAATGACTTCTATCGGTGACGCAAGTAGCTATGAAAGTTTTACCACTGCCAAAGAAATGAAGCATAAGGGTGAGGACAAGGCCATCCACGTAGTAGGTCAGCTGAAAAAGGATGCAAGCGGTGAGGTCACCGGGTTGAATGTCCGGGAGGACAAAGTTTCCTTCACCTTTATGCTGGTGGACAATGAAGGTGTAGAGCAGGAAGTTTTTTACAATGAACCTGTACCTGCAGATTTCACCCGATCAGAATCTGTGGTGGTGATTGGTTCTTACAAGAATGACGACATATTTATTGCCGACAAAATATTGATGAAATGCCCTTCAAAATATCAAGAAACTGAAGTGCAGTCAGCAGGAATGTGAATCGAGGCAGCTAGAATAAAAAATCCATGATCAATACCTTTATCGGTAACCTTGGCCACTTCATGGCCATAGTGGCCTTCGTCAGTGCACTGACTACCGCATACGCTTACATACAGTATTTCAGGGCAAACGAGCTGGAGAAAGCCAGCTGGAGGAGATTCAGTAGAGTCAGCTTCACTATCCATGGCATTTCAGCAGTGATGATTGCTATTTCACTTTTTGAAATCATCTATAATCACCGCTTCGAATACTTTTATGCGTATTCGCACAGCTCTAAAGCTCTTCCGGTTCACTACATGGTATCCAGCTTCTGGGAAGGTCAAGAAGGAGCTTTCATTCTTTGGATCTTCTGGAATGTAGTGCTGGGAACCATCCTGATTTTCACCAATAAGCACTGGGAGGCTCCGGTAATGGTGGTTTTTGCACTGGTTCAGGCATTCTTGGTTTCTATGATTTTGGGCGTGGTGATCGGAGATTTGAAAATTGGCAGTTCTCCTTTTATTCTATTGAGAGATGCCACACAGGCACCGATTTTCCAGATGAATCCTGATTTTGTGCCGGAAGATGGGACAGGCTTGAATCCACTCTTGCAAAACATATGGATGGTTATTCACCCACCTACACTGTTCTTAGGTTATGCCTCTACCCTAGTTCCCTTCGCTTTCTTGATGGGTGGATTGGTAACCAAAAAATACTCAGAGTGGATTCGTCCGGCTTTGCCTTGGGCCATTTTCTCAGCGATGATCCTGGGAATGGGAATTATCATGGGTGCCTATTGGGCTTATGTGACGCTGAACTTTGGCGGGTATTGGAACTGGGATCCTGTGGAAAATGCGGTATATGTCCCTTGGCTGATTCTCGTGGCGTCCATCCACACCATGATCATGTATAAGAAGAGCGCAACTGCACTAAAGACTTCCATTGTATTGGTTATTATGACTTTTATTCTGGTGCTGTATGCAACATTCCTGGTAAGATCAGGTGTGCTTGGGGACGCTTCAGTACACTCATTCACCGATCTTGGTCTGTCAGGACAGCTATTGATCTACATGCTTTTCTTTCTTGTCATCGCGGTAGTGCTATGTGTGAGAGTATGGAAGCACATCCCTTCTTCAGATAAAGAAGCCTCAGTTTATTCCAGAGAATTTTGGGTTTTCATTGGTGCTACTACATTGGCATTGATGGCTTTTCAGGTAATTCTCCCAACTTCTATTCCAGCCTGGAATGCGATGGTGGAAAGCTTTGGAGGGATCTCCAATATGGCTCCTCCTGCGGATCAGGTAGAGTTCTATACCAAATTCCAGCTTTGGTTTGCGGTAGCTTTGGCTATGCTTACCGCTGTAGGGCAATTTTTCTGGTGGCAAAAAATGGACAAGAAGGCACTTAAAGATGCACTCTTGACTCCATATATTATTTCAGTTCTACTCTCCGCTGCAATTATAGTTTTAGCAAAAGTATTTATGTGGCAATACATGATCGTAGTACTTGCAGGTACTTTCACGATTACCGCCAATTCAGTAATTCTATTTAAAATCCTGAAGAAGTCTTCCTTCAAACTGGCAGGAGGCTCTTTGGCACATATCGGCCTAGGTATGATTCTTATCGGAATCATGTTCAGTTCAGGATACTCCGATACTATTTCTATCAATATGTCCGGGCTCACTTACAAAAACAGCTGGGAAGATGAGCTGAACAAAGAGCATGTATTACTTTGGATCAACAAGCCGACGCAGATGAAAGATTACACCGTGATCTACCGAGGCCGTCAGAAGAAAATCAAAGGCATTTCCGAATATGTTCCTTCCAAGATTCTGAAACCTACAGAAAAAGTAAATGAAGCCATTGCCCTGGAGGATTACAAGGATCACTTTCAAAAGGGAGACAAAGTAGATATAGTACTGGAAGAGAATGATTATTTTCAGATCGAATATTACCAAAATGAAGTATTGAAATTCTCACTAAGTCCTATGTCACAATTCAATGAAGGCATGGGTGGATTGATTTCATCTCCTGCTTCCAGAATTTTCATTGACAAGGATCTCTACACCTACGTAGCAGCCATGAATGACCCTGAGGACCCCGATTGGAAAGAAGATGAAATCTATGAGGTAGCACCGGGAGAGCAATTCCACATAGCAGATTATGTTACCTATTTTGATGGTGCGGACGTACTGAACGAACTTGATGGCTACGTCCTTCAAGAAGGCGATGTGGCGGTGAGAGCTAACCTTAGAGTGTTGGATTACGATGTGGAAAAATTGCTGCAACCGACTTTCATAATCCGCAATAATCAGGTCGGCAAGCTACCTGTGATCGATACTGAATTAGGCATAAAAGTAACGCTGGAAAATATCTTACCCGAACAAAACAAGTTTGTCTTTAAGGTGAATCAATACCAAAAAGACTACGTGGTAATGAAAGCAATCGTGAAACCATATATCAACATACTTTGGATCGGAACGATCATTATGCTTACAGGATTCACGGTAGCTATTTTCAGAAGATTTGATGAGTTCAAAAAGATGAGGGATAAAGGATTGGAAGTGTAAAGTCAGAAATTTAAAGTCTGAAGTATAATAAAGCCCGGCAAAAATATCGTCGTGCTTTATTGTTTCCGTGATAGGTTGAATTCTATACTCCGGCTTTAGAATTTTCAGCCATCCCTAAAATCTCATCCAGATACTCTCTGGAATTGGAAAGTCTAGGCACCTTATGCTGCCCTCCCAATTTCCCTCTTTTTCGCATCCACCTTTCGAATAAGCCATGCGGTGCATGATGAATAATCGGCTCTACCAGTGCTAACCCCTTATGACGCTTTGCATCATAATCAGAATTAATCTCTTTCAAATGCTCGTCAAGAAGTCGGTTGAATTTAGCTGGGTCTGTTGGGTTCTTTTGAAACTCAATAATCCATTCATGGGCACCTTTTGATCCAGAACCATCAAAATACACTGGAGCAGCCGTAAAATTAGAAATCATCGCTTCCGTATGTTCGGCGGCATATTGAACTGCTTTTTCGGCATTTTCCACGATCACTTCTTCTCCAAATGCATTGAGAAAATGTCTTGTGCGCCCCGTTATTCTGAATCGGTAAGGAGAGGTAGAGGTAAACTTAACGGTGTCACCGATTTTGTACCTCCACAGTCCGCCATTGGTGGTGATCACCAGCGCATAATTCTTATCCACTTCCACTTGGGACAGGGGAATTACGTCCGGATTGTCATTTTCCCACTCTTCCATCGAGATAAATTCATAGAAAATCCCATAATCCAACAAGAGCAACAACTCATCAGAATCTTTCTGATCCTGTATACCAAAAAAACCTTCAGAAGCATTATAGGTCTCCATGTACCTCATTTTTTCTGAAGGAATAAGCTCCTTGAATAGACTTCTATAGGGGCCAAAAGCAACTGCTCCATGGAAGAAAATCTCCAGATTGGGCCAAACTTCAGTGATATGCTTGGCATTCTTTAACTCCAACACTTTCTGCAAAAGTACAATAGTCCAAGTCGGAACTCCCGCCATACATGTTACATCTTCATCCATGGTCTCCCGGGCCATTTTCTCGATTTTGGCTTCCCATTCACCCATCAAGGCAGTTTCCTTAGAAGGTGTTCGGACAAAATACGCCCAAAAAGGCAGGTTTTCCATGATCACTGCAGAGATGTCCCCTGCTCTGGCTGTTCCTAAAGGGTTAAGCGGGTTACTTTCCAGTGTGCCACCAATAGTGAGCGTTTTGCCCGCAAACATTCTAGAATCAGGGTAGTTGGCCATATAAAGCGCAACCATATCCTTTCCTCCTTTGTAGTGGCATTCCTCCAAGCTTTCGTGCGTCACCGGAATGTATTTACTTCGACTAGCGGTAGTGCCTGATGATTTTGCAAACCATTCTATTTCCGTGTTCCAGATTACGTTTTCTTTCCCTTCCATTGCTTTATCAATGTAGGGTTTAAACTTATCGTAATTCCTGATGGGTACCTTAGCCGCAAAATCAGAATAGCTTCTAATCTCGCCAAAGCCATGTTCTTTTCCAAAGTCAGTCCTCTTTCCTGCCTCTATCAGTTCCTTAAAAATAGTCTCTTGAACGGCAATAGGATTATGTTTGAAATTATCAATTTGACCCAAGCGGCTCTTAAAGATCCAGGTCATAAAGGAATTGAGGACTGCCATTAATTAAAAACTTTTCGTTTCAGCTCAAAATTACTACCCAAGTATACTTTTCGCACTTGTTCATCTGCCGCAAGTTCCTCTGCGGTTCCTGCTTTTAGCAGTTTTCCTTCGAACATTAAATAAGCTCTATCGGTAATTGAAAGTGTTTCGTTCACGTTGTGATCAGTGATCAGAATGCCGATATTTTTCGTTTTGAGTTTTGCCACAATGGTCTGAATCTCCTCCACTGCTATCGGGTCAACACCTGCAAAAGGCTCATCCAATAAGACAAATTTGGGGTCTACCGCCAATGCTCTGGCTATTTCAGTTCTTCTACGCTCACCTCCTGAAAGAACCATTCCCAGATTTCTGCGCACGTGCGTCAAGCTGAATTCTTCGAGTAAGCTCTCTACTTTTTCTTTGCGCTCCTGCTTGGGCATTTTGGTCATTTCCAGCACAGCCATGATATTTTCTTCTACTGAAAGCTTCCTGAATACTGAAGCTTCCTGTGCCAAGTAACCTATCCCCAACTTCGCTCTTCGATACATGGGAAGCTTGGTGATATTTTCATTTTCCAGAAAAATTTTCCCTTCATTTGGCTGGATTAATCCAACTATCATATAGAAGGAAGTGGTTTTGCCAGCACCATTAGGCCCTAAAAGCCCAACGATCTCGCCTTGGCTTACCTCCACAGAGATGTCATTCACCACCCGGCGACCTTTATAGATTTTTACTAAATGTTCGGCACGAAGAATCATATCAGTCAAATTTGATGTCTTTCACGTAGAGTTGCAAACTGCTCTTGTCGCGAAACACATTTTCTCTCATTTCAGCGACTATATCAAATCGCATTTTTCCACGAAGCATATTTACGGTAGTCAAGTCGGGATCTTTTGCCCGGTCTGCCATTCCAAATCCCAAACACACAGGTGTAGTCACCTGACCGTCTTGGACGATCTTAAATCTCAAATGTTTGTCTTTAAGCACTGTCACATCCTCTGCATATACATTGGCTATACGGAAGATCGGTTCAGTATTTCCGGGGCCAAAAGGCGCCATTTGCTTCAATATATTATAAAACTTGTAATTTATCTGATCTAACAGCAATTCATCATCCACTTCTATCACCGGCTTGCGGTGAACTTCCTCGATTCTACTCTTTACCACCGCCTCAAATTTCTCTTGAAAAGCAGGAACATTCTCCACAGAAAGCGTCAATCCAGCCGCATACATATGACCTCCAAACTGATCCAGTAAATCCGCGCATTCTTCTATTGCCTCATAAATATTAAAATCCACCACAGATCTAGCACTTCCGGTGGCTTTTCCATTTGACTCCGTCAAAATGATCGTGGGCCTGTAGTATTTCTCAATACAGCGGCTGGCGACGATTCCGATTACGCCCTTGTGCCAATCCTCTTTAAAAAGCACAGTAGAATTCCACATGGTCAGTTCTTCGCGGGAAGCAATCATCTCAAAGGCTTCCTTTGTGATGTTCTCATCAAAATTCCTTCGGGTGGCATTCACTTCGTCCACGACTTTGGCCCGTTCCATCGCCCCTTCCAAATCTGAAGAAATAAGTAACTCCACGGATGCCTTGGCATGTTCCAATCTTCCTGAAGCATTTATTCTCGGGCCAATTTTGAATACCACGTCAGAGATGCCTATGTCCTTTTCCAAATTGCTGCTCAACATTAAGGCTTTCAATCCCGGACGGGGTGTATTATTTATCCGATCGAGTCCATAATAAGCAAGAATTCTATTTTCACCGGTGATCGGAACAATGTCCGCCGCGATACTTACTGCTACCAGATCCAGATAGGCATCCAACTGAGAACTGTCGATTCCACGTTTTGCAGCTATAGCCTGGATCAATTTGAAGCCAACACCGGCACCGCTAAGTTCTTTGTAGGGATAATTGCAATCGCTGCGTTTGGCATCCAAGACTGCCACAGCAGCGGGCAGTTCATCTCCCGGAGTGTGGTGATCGCAGATAATAAAATCAATTCCTAGCTGTGAGGCTAAAGCAACCTTCTCTATAGCCTTAATACCACAATCCAGCGCAATGATCAACTTAATATTATTCTCAGCGGCAAATCGAACACCTTTTTCCGATATGCCATAGCCCTCCTTATAGCGATCAGGGATATAAAAAACCACATCGGGATAGAACGTCTTCAGGAAACCGTACATCAGTGCCACTGCGGTGGTACCATCCACATCATAATCTCCATAAACCATGATCTTCTCTTCACCTGCAATCGCCTCCTGGATTCTGTCCACAGCCTCAGCCATATCTTTCATCAGAAAAGGATCGTGCAACTGAACCAAAGATGGCCGGAAGTAACTCTTTGCCTGTTCAAAACTGCCCACTCCACGATTAATCAGCATGTTTGCCAATGTTGGATTGACATTGATCTCCTTGCTCAGGCGATCTATTGCCAATTGTGAGGTTTTGGGCTTTTGTTTCCAGAGGTACTCCATGAAGCTAATTTAGTAAACTAAGATTATTGTGATTTATAAATTAAAAGTATTGGTTCTATAATCGGCTATGGAAGCCTAAAAGTTTACTCCAAACCAAAAAAAGCTAGCCTTTTTCCCTCTTGTATTTTCCCCAAAAATAAACCGGAAAAACAAGCGCTTTAAGTTTCCAATCATTCCGCTCGGCTAATGTCAGTCCGGTATCCTCATGAACAGCACGGTACATCCTCCCCGCAAAGAGACAATGCCCTGTCAATAACACAAATACGGCGGCGTAAATAATCAATTCTGTCACTTGAGTTGTAAGGTATTAAAGTTGTAAGGTACCGATTCTCAATTCTATTTGTCTTAAGTCTAATATCTTATCAAACCTTCCGCAAAATCAACGCAGCCCAATTATCCCTGCTTTGCTGAGAGATCAATTCCAATCCCAAGGGTCTTGCGCAATCGTTCAAATCCTCAATATCTTCTGTATAAAAGCCACTGAGCAACAAGTAACCGCTGGCCTTCAGCAAATCCACATAAATGCTCATTTCATCCAAAAGGACATTTTTATTGATATTGGCCAAGACGATGTCAAACTCGCCTAGCGGATTCACTTCCCGGATCGTCCCCAATTCCATTCGGGTAGTCAATCCATTTAGGTCAAAATTCTCGTTTCCATTATCCACACACCAATCATCAATATCAAACGCTTTGACCTCACTGGCTCCAAGCAAATGCGCCATCACAGCGAGGATTCCTGTACCCGATCCCACATCCAACACTCTTTTACCCAAGTGATCGATTTCCCCCTGATGACGAAGCATCTGGAAGGTAGTAGCATGGTGCCCAGTACCAAAAGACATTTTTGGATTGATCACAATCTCATACTTAAAATCAGGTTTGCTTGGGTGAAAAGAAGCCCGCACATACACGAGGTCGTCCACAACGATAGGATCATAATTTTTCTCCCATTCTTCATTCCAGTTGACCTTGGGCATTACACCTTCTTCCAGGGTGATTTCGGCCTTCTCTTTATACTGGGCTATCACCTCATCAAAGGACTGACGGTCAAAATCAGATTCCAGTGTATAAGCATCGATTCCCTCCTCAGTTTCGAGAAAGGAATCAAAGCCCAACATAGATAATTCAGCAATAAGGATTTCCCGGAATTCTTCCAGGCACTTGATTCTAAACTCCAGGTAATCCATTTTTATTAGAAGGATTTGATAATATCTACGAAATCACGAGACTTCAGTGATGCTCCACCGATCAATCCGCCATCTACATCAGGCTTAGCAAAAAGCTCCTGCGCATTTTTTGGATTGCAGCTACCTCCATAAAGGATTGACGTATTATCTGCGATGTCCTTTCCATATTTGGAAGCGATGTGTCTTCTCAAGGCTGCATGCATATCCTGGGCTTCCTCAGAACTGGCAGTCTTACCTGTTCCGATAGCCCAGATCGGCTCATAAGCAATCACAACTTTAGAAAAATCCTCAGGACTTAAGTCAAAAAGACCTTCTGTCAACTGAAATTTCACATTTGGCTCATGTGTACCGGCAGTTCGAACCTCAAGGGATTCTCCACAACAGAAGATTGGAATCAAGCCATTTGCCAAAGCAAGCTTCACTTTTGCGGCAAGCATTTCATTGCCTTCTTTGAAATATTCCCGACGCTCACTATGTCCAATGATCACGTATTGCACGCCAAAAGAAGCTAGTATCTTGGCAGAGATCTCTCCTGTAAATGCCCCTGCTTCTTTATCAGAGCAGTTCTGAGCTCCAATAAACACACTTTTTGATTCTCCTATGAGTTTTTTAACAGGGAAAATATGGGGAAAAGGAGGATTAAGTACTGCGATAGCATCTCCGGAATGCTCGTCCTTGATCATGTTTAATATTTCGGAAGTAAGGGTCTGACCTTCTTCGAAAGTCATGTTCATTTTCCAGTTGCCGGCTACGATTTTCTTACGCATAATGTGTTTTGAAAATTTAATAAGGTTTGATAAAAAAGAAACTAGGGATAATTTGGTCTAAAATTACGGAAAATGTCCAGTTGGGGAAAATATAAGCCAAATGAGTCAGGAAAAAACTCCTGGTCCCGGGAGGAAGCTTTTGAAAAGCTCACAACCTTCTGCGCCTATCAGGATCGCTGCCCTTGGGAAATCCGTCGCAAACTCTACGAAAAAGGCATAAAGGATGAGCTTGCTGAGCAATTAATCGCTGAATTGATTGACGAAGAATTTGTGGATGAAGAGCGCTATGCAAGAGCCTTTGCCAGAGGCAAATTCAGACTGAAAAAATGGGGGAGAAACCGCATCCGAATGGAGCTGAAAATGCGGGAAATTTCCGAGGAACTCATCCGAAAGGGAATTTCCGAAATCGATCCGGAGGAATATTTCGATACCCTTTTGACCCAAACCGAGAAAAAGTGGGAAAGCACGCATGAAGCTGATGACTACAAAAAGAAATTCAAAGTCACTCAATACCTGATAAACAAGGGCTTTGAGATGGATCTGGTGAAAGAAGCTTGGGATAGTTTGCAGTCGCAGTGATCAGTCGCAGTAGTAAGTCGCAGTCATCAACTTTGGCGTCATTGCGAGGAACGAAGCAATCCCTTTAGAAAGACTTTTGGGTTCCGTCATTGCGAGGAACAGCCTGCGCCGATGAGTCGGGGAAGCAATCCCGTTTTAGCTCATTGCACATGTTGTAAAAGATTCTGTGCTTACCAAAATGAGATTGCCTGCCTGCGGAAGGCAGGCTTCGTCGTGCCTCCTCGCAATGAGGTAGGAGAAGAAGACTTGTGCCGGGATGCAATGCAGTCTTCTGACTGCCTCTGATTGTTTAAACTGATAGAAGTCTGAAGACTTCAATAGAATATGTCCAAGTCTGAAGACTTGAACAAGTGTAGGAAGTATAAACTGCAACTGAACTCTGCCTACTAGTTTTCAATCATTTCACTCATGATTTTTGCAGAAAGCAGGCAAAGCGGAATTCCACCTCCGGGATGAACTGATCCCCCGCAGAAGTAAAGGTTTTTGATTGAGGAAGAATAGTTTGCATGACGCAGGAAGGCTGCAAACTTGTTATTTGAACTGTTGCCATAGAGCGCTCCCCGGGCACTTGAGGTCTTGGACTCTATCTTCCGCGGATCTAGAATTTCCTCCACCTCAATCAGCGACTCCACATCGGTCTTTAAAATGCGGTTAAGCTTATGGATTATATTTTTTTTGGCTAAGGCTATTAGCGTATCCCAATCTTGCCCTTGATTATTGGGTACATTGATCATAGTAAACCAGTTCATACATCCTTCCGGCGCATCGTCCGGTTTATGTGTCGAGGTAATGTTGAGATAAACCGTGGGATCCTCATAAATAGTCCCCCGCTTGAAAATATGTTCAAATTCCAACGCATAATTATCAGAGAAAAAAATATTATGAAGACCCAATTCAGGGAAATTCCGTCTGATCCCCCAATAGAAAATCAAGGCTGAACTTGATTTGGGCTGTTTAAGCAAAAGCTTCGGTTGTTTCTGATCCTTGAGTATAGTCTTGTAAGCATTCACCATATCCATATTGTTCACCACAAGGTCAGCAAGGATTTCTTTACCGGTTACTTTTATCCCTTTTACATTTCCATTTTCAACGAAGATTTGATCTACTCTCTGTCCGAAATGATACTTTACCCCAAGTTCTTCCGATAGCTTGAAGAGACTTAGCGTAATGTCATGCATTCCTTTTTTTGGAAAATAGGCGCCGATATTAAATTCCAAATGAGGAATAATATTGAGCGTGGCCGGAGTCTCATACGGATTCGACCCATTGTAAGTCGCATAGCGGTTGAAGAGTTGCACCAATTTGGGATGCTTGAAGTGCCTTCGGTTTGTTTCATTCATGGTCGAAAAAATCCCCAGTTTACCCATTCTCAAATAGGACTTTAAAGCTTGGGAATTGGTCCAGGTATCCAGCTTATGAAGAGAACGGTTCATAAAAAGAGGAGCTAAGCTGTCATAGATGAAAGCTGATTGTCTGAGTGCATCCCGGATCGCTGAAGCAGGTTCTCCCAGCTTTGTCTGTACTTCCTCAGCAAATCTATTGAGATCGGAATATGCTTTCAATCTAGTACCATCCTCCCAAAAATAGTCGCAAGTCACATTCAGCTTCTCATAGTTAAAATAATCTTCGGGATTTCTTCCCGCCAGCAGAAACAATTCATCCACTTGCTCAGGAAGGGTAAAAAGTGATGGTCCGGCATCAAACCGGTAGTTCCCCAACGCAATCTCGCTGAGTTTGCCTCCCGGATAGGAGTTCGCTTCGAATACCTCTACAGCATAACCTTTCAGTGCTAATCTAATAGCCGCAGCTATGCCGGCAATACCGGAGCCGATGATAAGTGCTTTTTGGGGCATAAGGCAAGCTTTGTTTCTAAAATACGCAATGGGTTCGGAAGTTGGGTAGAAAAAAGATAAAAGTGGCTTTTGGTTCTTCTGAATTGTAAATTCGGATGGGGCTAGGTAGGATTTGTAATCTGAAGTACCAAATAGCAAAAATGTGCTTAAAAATCAGCTACCTTAAAAAATATTAAAAAAGTTGCTAAAAAATTTGGAAATATAAGGGGGGGGGGGGCAGTACCTTTTAAAGGTAGTTCATAACAGGCGCCGTGATTGGACTCACTTTTTTTAAGGTCTATTGACCCCTGCCTTAAAGAAAGATGTGAATCAGTGGGTCTTTCATCCAAGATAAAATTACAATGAAAAAGTTAATCTTAATGTTCTTCGCCTTGGTTTTTTCGGTCAGTTCTTCCTTTGCTTATAGAAATTGGGCCTACATTGAGCTAGACGATGTCTGGAATTATGCATGTTATGACAACGGTGGTACTTGTCTTCCGACCGTGATTGTATATCCCCAAAAATAGCTAGACCAGCAGCCTCTGCCTATCAAAATCCGGGAATTGTTGAGCATCTTTTACTTTTAACTAGTCTCAATAATTCCCACTTTGAAATTTTAGTTTTTCTCAGTTATGAAAAAGGAGCCCTTACTTTTACTTATCTTAATTTCTTGGATCATTGGATGTACTGGATCAGAGGAGAAGTATGAAATCTTAGAACTGGTTTCAAAAAGAATCATCGAAATCCCCTTGGATGAATATACCTCTAGCACTTGGGGTACATTACAATACTTAAATCTGGGAGAGGATGAATACCTGGTTTTTCATGATCAGATCAAGTCCAGGGAGAAGAAAATTCATTTTGCCCATATAAATGAAAAAGGAAGGTCTTTTCAGGTCAATGTTTCTTTAGACGGACCCAACGGTGTAGGTCATTTGGATAGCTTTCATGTGAAGAATTTGGACAGCATTTTTGTCTTGAATCAATATGCATACCGCCTATACCTTATCGACACATCCGGCACCGTCAGGGATATGTATCCACTGATAGGGGATAATCTTCAGGAGCCCTCCGAAATCACCTACCTTCCATTTCCGTTTCCCTTTTCCCAGATTGTTGATCTTGGTTCCAAATTATTTTTCCCGGCTAGGCCTGATGTAAATACGCTAGAGAATTACAGGCTTGAGTCCTACAAAACAGGGATTCTGCTGGATTTAAATACCAAAAAGTTCAGCTATAAGCTGGGATATCCGGATTCCTATATCAATTCGGGCTTTTGGGGAATGCCACTAGAAATATCCTCCTCCACCGTTAATTTCAAAGATTCACTAGTGGTGCAGAGTTTTTCGATTGAAGACCGGGTAATGGTCTATGATTTTGATTTGAGACCGGTAGATTCTCCATCCCTTTTTAGGGAGTATTATGATGGGAAGTTTCATTCCCTACCTGAACCCACCATGGAGCCTGATATATTTTATCCACATATCTTTTCCAACCCAACCAACAAAGCAATTCTTTTCGATCCATACAGGGATTTATATTACCGGATTTTCTCGGGGCCCTACCCAGAGGAGATTATAGAACAAAGGAAAAAATCCAATTTTAGAAGGCTCCCCGATGACAATGAATATCCTGACAGGAAAATTATGGTTTTTGACAGGGAATTCAATGAGCTAGGAGTCATCGAGTTGGATAAAAAAAAGTACTGGGTAGATTTTATACGGGTAGTAAAAGAAGGAGTTCTTATTCGAGTACAATCTGAAAATGAAAACAAAAATATATTTGAAATCTTTGAAGTTAAGCTTTAGTGTTGTTTTTTTCATAGGAATCTGCATAAGCTATGCCTGCCAAAGTAGTGCGGAAAAAGAGCTTCAGTATATTGCCATCAGCTCTCAGGAGGCTTATTCATACAACTATTCGGAATGGGATAGCCTACAGTTGTTGGTTCCTCAAATAGGATGTAGTAGTTGTATAAATCAGCTAATAGAAAAATACAAAGAGCAAAAGATCAAAACAAAACTAGCTATGATAGGAGTAAGTAGGGAAAGAGATCTTCGGCTTAATTATGGCCAAGATTTTTTGGATAATCCAAGTATAGAAATTAGAGCCGAAATTAAACACGAACCTATTGCGCATGATTGTTTTGAAAGGCCAGCACTATTACTATTTAAGTCTGATACTATTCATTACTTCTGTTTTAAAACTGATGAGGTAAATGATGTAATCTCCTATTTATCAAACCATGAGTAAAAAGGGACAAATTTTGATTGCATTTTCATGCTTAGTTTCGCTATTCCTTTTGTCTGTGATTTCATGTAATGAACCAGAAGCAACCGACAAAGAGGAGGAGAAAATATTTCTGCTGAATGAGTTGGATGAAAAGCCGGAATTCGAAGGAGGTTACGAGAATTTTATAACCTATATAATCAAAGGCATCCAAGAAAGCCCAAAAGGTACATTTGGTTCTATAGGAGAAAAGGTATTTATCGATTTTGTAATCGATAAAGAAGGAAATGTAAGTAAAGTAACTCTCAAAACACCACTTCCTCTAGGCATTGAAAGGGAATTAAAATCCATTCTGGAAAAATCACCAACTTGGAAACCTGGCCGAGTAAATGGAGAGCCCGTATCATCCTTTCAAACCCTACCCATAAAATTCTAAAATGGTCGATAAAAATTTTCTTTTGATAAACTATGAATTGGAGATTGAAAATCAGAAGGCAATTTATGTATCTGACTCCAAGCTGATACTACCTGCTAGATCTAAAAAACAGGATAATATGCCTGTTGCTCTAAAGTTTTCGAGAGTAGATGATGAATTAGTTGATTCTTACATTGCTAACTTTTTGATGATCTCAAAATTAAAGTATCATCCAAGTATTCTTACTCACTACAACATCCATAAACTAGATAGATCAGTTATTAATTTTGATATATTAGAAGTTTTGGAGTTGGTTCGTACCATTAAGCTGAATGATCCTCTTAAGATTGGAATTTCTCCACTTCATTTGAAACAAATGGTTTTGAAATTACTTGAGGGTTTTTATTTTCTTCATTACAATAAAGTCCTCCATAAAGATGTGAAGCCAGATAACATCTTGATTTTTGAGGACAAAGGAGGTTACAATTTTAAAATCATTGATTTTGACTTCATGGGCTGTGCAGCAAATCAAAGACTTATTACCACACCGGAATTCCTTGCGCCTGAAGTTAATACCTATTCTGATTATGACGTAAAAGCAGAAATTTGGTCTATTGGATTGGTGCTTTTTTTGATTTTTGGAGGCAAAATGCCTTTTCAAACCAGAAAGAATAATTTGTCTATTGAAGAAGTTAAAAAAGAAGTTTTGAATAGTAATTTTGACTTTTCTAAAGTCCCTGCACCCTTGAGAATTCCCATATCCCTTTGTTTGAAGAAAGAACGTCAGGAACGAATAGGAAATTTAGGTTTATTGATATTCATAATGGATCCATTTTATTTTTTAAGATATTGGTTCAGATTAGTTTTTAAAAGATCACCTTAAAACAAACTTTCATAGATAGGTAAGACACAATAGAAATTTAATATGCATATTCGCTTTTCTTCCAGTAGAGCAATAAAATGATTATAGGATTCGGAAAACCCTAGCATTGAAATGACAATGCCTGAAAAAAGTTGACACATGTTGGTACAAAAAACCAATTAAGATGAAAAAAGGATTTCAAATTAAGCCTCAGCGCATTTTCAGTGTAGAACTGCGTAATCAGATAGTTGGTCAGATACCCAAAATAATTTCAAGTCACATTCAGCTTCTCATACTTAAAATAATCTTCGGGATTTCTTCCCGCCAGCAGAAACAATTCATCCACTTGCTCAGTAAGGGTAAAAAGTGATGGTCCTGCGTCAAACCGGTAGTTCCCCAGCGTAATCTCGCTGAGTTTGCCCCCCGGATAGGAGTTCGCTTCGAATACCTCTACAGCATAACCTTTCAGTGCTAATCGAATAGCCGCAGCTATGCCGGCAATACCGGAGCCGATGATAAGTGCTTTTTTTTCCATGAACTTGTATAGACCTCTAAACTAGCATTTTTTGAAAAATGTTGGTTCCTGTGTAGCATGCCGAGGCTTAGTCTCGTCTCAATTGCATACCTAACTTCTTTTTTATGAAAAACTTACTACTACTTTCTCTGCTAGGACTAATTTTCTTCTCCTGTGAAAAACTGGATGAGCCTGAGATCTTAGGCACCTATACGCATATCCCGGAGGGATGTGTACCCTCTGACGATCCTATGCTGAATTGCAGCAGTTTTGTCACACTATCTGAAGGAGGAATAGCCGATATCCTTCCCAGTGGAGATATTATTTACAGAACCACGTACAAAATAAGGGGCGAAAAAATAATCGTAGCCAAAGCCGATGAAGTAATCAGTCAGTTAGTATTTCGTTATGTAGATAATGCTACTCTTCGAAATGAACGCGATGGAGCTCTGTGGATCAAGTAAAATCTACGCTTTACTGCAGTACCCTCCGGATTGGAAATCCTGAGGTACTGCAGTAGAATTTCCAATCCGTCCTAAACTTATCTGAGAAGCTATTGCTGGAATTAAAACTGTATCCTACGTCATAACTTAGGGATTGCAAATCCCGAAGAGCCCTTGCTCCCCCGAAGAGCTTCCCGATACTTACAGCTTCTCGAAAATCCTTCTAAAGCTAGTCGCTTCAGCGATTCTTCCATGAAGTTCGGAAATAGGCACTCTTTCTTGCTCAGTGGTATCCCGATGACGGATAGTGACCGTGTTGTCTTCAAGCGTCTGGTGGTCTACAGCAATACAGAATGGAGTTCCGATCAGATCCTGTCTTGCATAGCGCTTACCGATAGAAGCAGCATCTTCATAGATGATGTTGAAGTCATATTTCAACAACTCTACGATCTCTTGGCCTTTTTCAGGCAAACCATCCTTCTTTGTAATAGGAAGGATCGCAGCTTTCACCGGAGCGATAGCCGGATGAAGCTTCAAATAAGTTCTGCTTTTTTCCTCAGTTTTCTCTTCAGTATACGCATTGCAAAGCGTCAACAAGAACAGACGATCGGCTCCGATTGATGTCTCGATCACATAAGGAATGTAGTTCTGATTCACCTCCGGATCGAAATACTGCTGCTTCTTTTTAGAGAATTCTTGATGTGACTTCAAATCAAAATCAGTTCTGGAGTGAATTCCTTCTACTTCTTTGAAACCGAAAGGGAAGTCAAATTCGATATCCATCGCCGCATTGGCATAGTGGGCTAGCTTCTCATGGTCATGCTTTCTGAGCTTTTCGGGAGGAATTCCCAGCGCCAAATGCCATTTCATCCTGGTTTCCGCCCATTTCTGATACCATTCCAGTTCGGTGCCGGGACGTACAAAGAATTGCATTTCCATCTGCTCAAACTCACGCATGCGGAAGATAAACTGGCGGGCTACTATTTCATTTCTGAAAGCCTTACCAATCTGGGCAATTCCAAAAGGAACTTTCATTCTGGCAGTTTTCTGTACATTCAGAAAGTTTACAAAAATCCCCTGAGCAGTCTCAGGTCTAAGGTAAATCGTAGTGGAATCCTCCGCCACAGAGCCAACTTGTGTAGAGAACATCAGATTGAACTGACGAACTTCGGTCCAATTGGCCGTACCGCTGATCGGACACTTGATGCCCTCATTCACGATCAGATCCCTCACACCAGCCAGATCTTCAGCTTCCAGCAATCTCGCCAAAGCACCTGTAAGTTCATTTGCTTTGGCCACATCACCGGCTCTTTCGAAGACGGCCGCATGCTCTTCCACAAGCACATCCGCCCTGTAACGCTTCTTAGAGTCTTTATTATCGATCATGGGATCATTGAAACTATCCACGTGGCCAGAAGCTTTCCAGGTGGTAGGATGCATAAAAATCGCCGCATCGATGCCCACAATATTGCCTTCTACGCGGGTCATGGTCTCCCACCATAGGCGTTTAAGGTTATTTTTCAACTCGACACCGTAAGCACCATAATCATACACCGCCTGAAGGCCATCGTAGATTTCAGAACTAGGGTACACAAATCCATACTCTTTGGCATGGGAAATAATATCTTTTAATTGCGCGTTTTCCGCAGGAGTTGCTGTTTTTGCCATAGTCGCAAAAATAGGGAAAATGAATGAATACCCGTAGAAAAATGAAAGTCTTCCTATTGGTCTAAACACTTCCTCCATCAACCTCGGCGTTTCCTTTTTTCTAAACAATAAGTAAAACTCCCTGAAAACTTAAAAAGGCCAACTCAGCTATTGAGTTGACCTTTTTTGGTTGTTGGTGGTTAATTGCTTTATCTAAACGTGTATTTGAACCCAAATCCCGCCCGGAAATAGTCTCCATGATCCGTGGCAAGTATAGGCGCTGCTTCGAGGACCAGCCCCAGATTTTTACTGTTAAACGGTGTGATCAAAAGACCGATCGGAATAGCCACATAAATGTCGTCGTCGTCATGATGGTTGTTGTGACGATCATTGTCAAGTCCCAAACCTAACCCTGCGTAGAAATTCACATCGTCTTTCTGAACAATATTATATGCCCCCATCAGTTCGATACCGATATCACCTCCTGTGCCGATACGGCCTTCACCGAAGAATTGCTTATACGGATCCGTGCCTACAGTCACGAAAGTCTCAGAGCTTTGCAGATTCACGCCTGCACTGATTTGAGCTTTTGCAAAGGATATAAATGCAAAAAGCGTAAGGGATAGAAGTACTAGTTTTTTCATATTCAGTTATTTTATCTGAACCCCAGTATCCAAATCCTCTGCCAAAAAAAGGCAACATTACCAGCCTCCGTCTTCTTTTGAAACCCTTCTGCCTTCCTGAGCACTTATAAAAGACGCTTCTATGATCTTCAAAACACTGATGGCCTGGGATATGGTGATGTCCAGCTTTGCTCCTTTTGAGATAGCGTCGGCCACGTTCTGATAAAGCACACGGTAGTTGCCGGGAAGGGTTTGGTAGGATTTTGGCTCCTCATTGAGGAAAACCTTTCCCCAATTTTCCTCAGTTTCCACACCCCAGTTTGCTCCTTCCGGCTTTTGGCCGAGCTTGAAAGCCGCTTCCTGCACATCCAGACCGAACTTCTGATATGCCCCCTTTTTGCCCAATAGCAAAAACTTGGGTGTAGGCACATTCACTAAGGCGCCAGCCGTCACTCTGGCTTTGAGCGGGCCATAGTCCAGAATAATATCAAAATAATCGTCTGCGATGGCTCCGGTTCGCTGCTTACGGATATCTGCCTGAATCCAATCCGGCAGACCAAAGAGCAGTACTACCTGATCGATCAAATGCGAGCCGAGATCAAATGTGATTCCATTTCCCGGAACTTCCATTTCCCTCCAATTCTCCGAAACATCCGGACGGAACCGATCAAAATGGGATTCCAGATAAACCAGATCACCCAAATCTCCTTCACGTACCAATTTCTGCAAGGTCATGTAATCTCCATCGTATCGACGGTTATGAAAAACAGAGCAAATCAACCCCCGCTCTTCGGCCAGCTTGTTCAGTTCTTCCGCCTCATGGGAGAAAATCGTAACAGGCTTATCTACCACCACATGTTTCCCTGCTTCCAAGCATCGCTTAGCCATCGGATAGTGATATTCATTTGGCGTAGTGATCACTATTAGCTCTGCCGCATCAGCCTCCAGCAAAGCATCCAAATTCCTAAAAGTGATAACCCCTGGATACAATTCTTCACAGCGATTGGTGCGACGCTCCACAGAAGCTACAAGCGCTAGGTCTGGGCATACATCTATAAGTGGGGCATGCATTTTTTCAGCTACAGAGCCAAAGCCAACAATAGCTGTTTTAACAGGGTTACTCATAATTAAAGGTTCATTTCGTGTGCCTTATTCACCAGCTCAATTCTCGAGCTGACTTGAAGCTTGTGATGGATATTCTTGCGATGCGTTTCCACGGTTTGCTTGCTTAGATTTAGCATCTCTGCAATATTTTTATTTTGAATCCCATCTCTGATCAATTGGATGATCTCGGTCTCCCTGCGTGAGAGCTTATACTTCATTCTGAAAGCATCGAAATAAGCTCCTTGCATAGCTTGTTTTTTTACCCGGTCAAAATTCAGCACATGGCGCCCTTCGAAAACTTCACGAATGGTAAAAATCAATTCATCCGGATCTGCATCTTTCAGGATAAAAGCGTCTGCTTTCTGCCCGATGCACTTTTTGTAAATCTTCTCTTCATCATACATAGAAAGTACGACTACCTTCACTTGGGGATGCTTCTTTTTGCAATGGTCCAAAACCCCAAAGCCGTCCATTATCGGCATATTAAGATCCGTAAGAACCACATCTACTTGGTTTTCGGCTATATAATCACACAGTTCTCTGCCGTTTGGGAAGACACCGACGACGATCAAGTCATATTCTTCCTCTAGGAGGCCTTCTATTCCTTTTGCAAATAATTTGTGGTCATCAGCCAGGGCAATCCTGATCATGAGTAAGGGGGATTAGTATTTTGGGGAGATTAAGCTTCAAATTATACCCTTAAATCTAATTAGGCAAGGTTAATATGATTTCTGTTCCTTCTCCTACAGCAGAAGTCAGCTTAAATTCGCCCCCAATAGTATCCATTCTCTTCTTGAGGTTGTGCATTCCACTGCCATTGGTCTGTAGGGAGGTATCAAATCCACTCCCGTCATCCTGTATCCGGATTCGCCTATTCAGCCCATCCCGATAAATTTTTATTCCAATTTTATCCGGTGAAGCATGCTTAATGGCGTTGTTAAGAGACTCCTGAATCACACGAATCAGCACCAGTTTTTGGTCCTTTGGCAAATCAACAAGTTCAACGTCTGCTTCCAGTACTGTCTCACAAAAACCTGTATTATTTATTCGTTCTAGCTGCTGTTCGATGAATTCACTGAGGCTAATAGACTCCACCCAGTCGAGATTCAGCGTCTTGGACAGGCCACGAACTTCCTGAATCACCTGATTCAAAATCTCTTTTCCCTCGGCATGCTTCTCTGGCTTGAGGGAGCCAAAATTAAGCTTGGCCAATGAAAGCAGCTGGCCGATATTATCGTGCAATTCTCTTCCAATCTGCGTAAGCGTGTCTTGCTGTATTTCATTTTCTATATTCAGCAAGGTCTTCTCATGCTCCGATTTGATCTGATCCACTTTCTGACGGTTTTGAGCTTGCCGCTGTCTGTGGATAAATACCATGGAGATGACAAAGGTGGACATGATCCCTCCCAAAAACAAGGTGGAGTAGATAATTACATATACTTGGTTTTCAACTGAATCCATAGGATGGCTCTCGTTCAAATAGGTTAGGAAGCTTTGGAGAGGCAATGGTCAATACTAATATTGCCAAATTGAAAACACTCATTATACTATTGATCTGGGACATCGACTTACCAAGTTCATAATTGTAAGTCACCATAAATGGCATGGCAACATCATTGATGTAAGTCAAAGAGTAGGTAAAGAGTATAAACGTCATCTGCCAAAAGGAGGTCAATCTCATAGGATTTGAATTGAGATACGCCTCATTCGAAATCAATCCGACGAAGTAGAGCCCACTCCCTACCAGAATCATATTAGCACCTATGGTGAATATGATCGGCTGAAACCAGTAAATAGGCTCTATTCCTGAAAACTGTATAATCTGACTGCTTACCACAAACGCAATCAGCATCCAGTTGATGTATTTCTTTTTTGAGGGTTCAATCCAAGACTTTATTAAAAACAGGTAGAGAATTGTCAATACTTGTTTATTAGCGACATTATATAGCCATTGATTGTATCTGGGAAACTCTATATTCCCTAAGAATGCATTTACCGACTTATTAAACTCAAAATTAACTTTGGTATTGATAGCAAAATTTTCATAAAACACCGTAAATATCAAGATCAAAAAAGGTAGCCAAATGTACCTACGAGTTCTTTGTTCCTTTGGAAGCCGGAAAAACAAAAACACCCCCGCGATCGCGAGTATATTTATTTGGATAAAATACGGACTAAAAAAAAACTGAAAAACCTTGCTTTCCATCCTTAATTATTGCCAAGTTTATCTTAACAATCGCCAGGTTCTTCCTCGCAATTATAAGGACATGAGAGTCCTCTATTTTGATATTCATCCTCATCTCCATCCAGTTCAATACTAATTACTTTTTTGGATATCAAATTAGCCGCACGCATCACTAAGGTCATTTGCCCGCAATAGGCAGCACCCTCATTAGGATAAGCTTTCTTAGCAGTTTCTTCGGTGTATTCGGTAAAGTAAAATTGGATACCACCTACTTTAGGATCTTTGTCAGCTTTTGCCAATAGCCCCTCCAGCGTTTCTCTATCAAAAAATATCCAGTCGGTTTGATTGGTTTTGTCTTTCTTTTTAGTTCCTGTTGCTGGTTTGCCTTGTTTGACTTCATTGTCGTACTTGGCTTTCATTGCTTCAAAGTCTTTTTTGTCGATTTTCATGGATTGGGATTCTGATAAAATTAAGAAATAGCGTAAACGATAGAATTCACCCCAAAAGATAAGAATTTTATCTGCAGCTAGGCAATAAAAAAGGAGTGGGAACGTAGCCCACTCCTTTTAAAAACCGCTAAAATGTCAATTAAGCAAGTTTTTTAGCTTCTTTTGCTGCATTTTCCTGATCCAATTCTCTTTTCATCAAATCTACTACTATAGGAGTGGCGATGTAAATAGAAGAATAAGTACCTACCAAAATACCGATAAACAAGGCAAAAGAGAATCCTCTCAATACTTCGCCCCCGAATATCAGCAATACTATCACCACGATCAACGTGGTAAATGAAGTAATCAAGGTACGTCCCAATGTCTGGTTGATGGCATCATTGAATACTTTTACCAGCTTATTTGTACCACGATTTTCTATATTTTCCCGAATACGGTCAAATACAATCACTGTATCGTTAATCGAGTAACCGATCACCGTCAGCACCGCGGCGATAAACACCTGATCAATTTCAAATGTAGCCCCCAATGCACTTGCGATAGCAAAGGCAGCAATTACAAACAAGGTATCGTGAATCAAGGCGATGATAGAGGCCAGAGAAAACTGCCACTTACGGAATCTCAGCAAGATATATAAGAAGATGGCAATCAATGCCACTATCATCGCTTCAGCGGAAGATGCCTTAATATCATCTGCCACTGTAGCACCTACTTTGGATGAGCCCGTAATCGCAAATTGCCCGGAAGCTAATGAGGTCGCATCCTCAGTGAATGCCAATCCGGTGACTGCCGCAATTCCTTCTTTTACTTTGCTTTCTACTTCAAGATTGGATTCTGCATCATCTTCATTCACCAAATACGAAGTAGTTACCTTCAATACATTATTAGAACCGTAAGTTTTCACTTCCACAGATCCATCAAACTCTCTATCCAACCCGGATTTCAAATCTGATGCGGCCATTGGCTCGTCAAAGGCTACCACGTAAGAACGGCCACCTGTGAAGTCAACTCCAAATTTCAATCCATTGACAGCAGCGATACCCAAACCGATTACGATAATTGCGGAAGAAATCAGGTAAGCCACTTTTCTTTTACCCAAGAAATCAAAGTTCAATGAACTCAATGCATTTTTGGCAAATGGAGTAGCAAAGCTGATAGAGCTCTTGTCTCCTTTCTTGCTCATCCAAGTCACAATCACCCGGGTGATGAATACCGAGGAGAAGAAAGAAGATGCAATACCGATCATCAATACAATTGCAAAGCCTTTCACAGGACCCTGGCCTAATGCAAACAGGATTGCACCTGTAAGGAATGTTGTTACGTTTGAATCTAGAATTGCAGAGAAAGCCTTGCTGTAACCCGCATCAATTGCAGCCAGCAAACCGACTCCGTTTCGAAGCTCTTCCTTAATCCTCTCAAAAATCAGGACATTCGCATCAATTGACATCCCTATCGTCAATACGATACCTGCTATACCCGGTAATGTCAATGCGGTGCCAAGTTGCGCCAGGATTCCAAGAATAAAGAAGATGTTGAAAACCAGTGCCGCAATAGCGATTAAGCCGCCTTTTGCATAGTAAGCCATCATAAAAAGGATAACAATGGAAAGACCTGCTACCATAGAGATCAACCCTTGATTCAAGGCTTCTCTACCCAATGTCGGCCCAATGATGCTTTCTTCTACAATCTGCGTAGGAGCTGGAAGAGAACCTGATTTCAGGATATTGGCCAAATCCTGAGCCTCTTGTACCGTGAAGTTACCGGAAATTTCAGACTGTCCTGAAGGAATCTCTCCGTTCACTACGGGTGCTGTATACACATAATTATCCAATACTACTGCTATTCTTCTGCCGATATTTTCAGAAGTCAATTTTCTCCACTTTCTAGCACCTTCGGCATTCATTTGCATGGATACAGCAGGTCTTGATCTCTGATCCAATGCCTGGCGTGCATCCGTTACAACATCACCTTCCAACGGAGCTTCGTCTGTGCCCCGCTCTGCTTTAATCGCATAAAGTTCCAACGTCTCAGAGCCATCTTCGGCTTTGAACGGTTTCACTCCCCACAGCAATTTGATATCTCTTGGCAATAAGGACTTGTAATCCTCATTCTTCAAAATACGATTGATCGCCATAGTATCGCGAAGCTCGTATGCCAAACCATAATTTGGTTTAAGCAAACTAAACAAAGGAGAAACATTGTTTTCACCTGATCCTGAAGGATCAATTTCAGCCAATTGCTTTTCCAGTGCATTTTTCAATGAATCTTCTTCGGTAAGATTCTCAGCATCTTCAGTAGCTACTGTATCAGCAGCAGGCTGTGTTGATTTGTTGGCTGCAACCCACGCACCGTTCACTGCCTCTAAAGCAGCTCCGATTTCATTTGTCTCCGCCACTTCCCAGAACTGTAGCTTTGCTACACCCTGAAGAAGGTTTCTTACTCTTTCCTGGTTGTCGACACCAGGCAATTCGATTTGGATACGACCGGAACCTTGAATTCTTTGGATATTAGGCTGCGAAGTACCAAATCTATCGATACGTGTTCTAAGTATATTGAATGAACGCTCGATTGCATTTTCAATTTCATTGTCGATGATTTCAAGGATTTCAGCATCGGAAGACTCCAGGGAGATACGTCCTCTGTTTGCAGCAGTGGCGAAGATCGAACTTAGCTTTTGACCAGGGCTGTTTTTCTGATAAGCAGTATAGAATAAATCAACGTATTTGGTAGCAGAAGTCTTCGCTTCTTCGCGAGCTTCCTCCACTGACTTATTGAAAGCAGCATCTTTTGGATTACCGGCAAGTCCTTTCACGATTTCCACTGGGGAAACTGCCAAGGTAACATGCATACCTCCCTGAAGATCAAGCCCCAGTCCCAGTTCAGTTTCTTTTACTTCCTGAAAAGTATAATCCGCGCCGAGAAAGTTATACACGGGCGCTCTCCAAATAGAATCAAGATAGCTTTGTCTTTTAGAGAAATCCACGTTGCCGGACTCGTCGGTTGCATAAGTCTGTGCTTTCTGCTGGATATTATTCGATACAAATGTGAATGACAGATAGTAGAGGCAGAGTGCCGTAACGATCACTGTCAAAAACACAATGACACCTTTGTTTTGCATGAGAAATTGAAATTATTGATTGATTGTAAATACAGATTTATAGCTTAACCGCAAATCAGAAAAGCTCTTTGGGGATTCGGAAAAAATTGGGATCAGGGTCCTTTGGTGGATATTATTCGCTCAAAAAGTATTTCTATGAGCTGATTGGGCTGAAAAACGGCAGTAGATTCAGTTATGAACGTAGAACCTTCAAACCGTACAATTTCATAGATAAGGTGAAGTGTATGATGCGATACATTCACTACAAAAGGGATAACTGCATCTACAGCTACATCCAAGAAAGTCTGGTTCTTGTCACTGGAAGATGCTTTGTCTTGCTTTTCAACTTTGGCAGCCTTTCCATTATCAGGGACATATTCCACACTGGAGATAAACAAACATAACAGCAATGCCAGCATCACCGTAAGGCGTTGTTGGAATAAGTTGCTATTTCGTTTGGTTACTTTCATGCGCCGCAAATATAGCCAATTATTTAAAATGAGTGATTCTCATTCAAGAATTTCTGGCTTCTACTGTAAATATCAAAACAATATGCTTAAAACCAATCAATTAAAGTGAAAAATGGGAGAAAAATCAAGTAGTCTTGACACGTAAGTAAGTCCGGATAACCTCTAGGGCCTTATCGAAATTGTGATTGTTAGGCACGATCAAATCCGCATCATTCATAAATGGCTTGATGTATTTCTCATATGTCGGCATCACATGCTGCTCATAGCGATAAAGCACATCATCCAAATCATATCCCCGCTCTACTTTGTCCCTGATGATTCTTCGCTTTAGCTTAATATGATCTTTGGCATCTATAAAAACCTTTAAATCGAGTAGACTTGCCAACTCCGGATAATACAATACAAAAATCCCTTCCACCACCACCACTGGTGCAGAAGTAAAAGTCAGCATCTTTGGTGTTTTTGCAGAGTTATTGAAGGTGTATTCCTCACGCTGAACAGTCTCGCCTGCCTGGATTTTGCGAATATCAGAGGCATACTCTTCAAAATCTATACTCTCAGGCCTGTCAAAATTATGTACCCCATGATCATCAATGGGCTGCATTTCCCTTGGTTTGTAGTAGTTGTCCTGCGAAATCAGACATACCTCACCGTCTTCAAAAGAACTAAGCAATCGCTCTAAAAAAAGTGTTTTTCCAGAGGCAGAGCCGCCTGTAATGCCTACGATGAATGGTTTTTTCATCCGGCAAAGTTATAGTGATTTCCGGCTTTTCATCCGATTATAGTTTGATTTTTAAAGGACAGAGTGAATCTCGCCGGGTTTATAGTCATACCTCTGAGTGTCCACGGAGACATGCTCGATTTCATGTATCTATAATTGATTTTTAATGGGCGTATAGCCTGCCCCGATCCGCCGCGGCGGATCGGGAGAATCACCCATCGCCTATAATCATACCCCTGCATGTTGCCTGAAACATGCCTGCCTACCGTCGTTTAGGCTCGATTTCGCAGAATTATATATGGTTCAAAAAGGCAATAAGCTCGCTGACTGCCTTTCCCCTATGAGAAATTGCATTCTTTTCAACGAGACTTAGCTCCGCAAAAGACTTTTGATAGCCATTAGGAAGAAAAATGGGATCATAGCCAAAACCTCCGTTGCCTGTACGCTTATTCAGTATTTCACCTTCTGCCACTCCCTCGAATTTGTATTCCTCACCATTTAGCAACAATGCGATAACGGTCTTAAATCGGGCTGTCCGGATAGAGGCATTCTCAAGATTTTTGAGAAGCAAATCAATATTCCGCTCATCACTGCGAGGCTCGCCGGCATATCTGCCGGAATATACTCCCGGCTCCCCTTCCAGTGCATCTACTTCCAGCCCCGTATCATCAGCAAAGCAATCCACTCCAAAATGTTCTTTCACATACCTAGCTTTTTGAAAGGCATTATGTTCCAATGTATCACCGGTTTCCGGGAGCTCATCTGTGCAACCGATGTCTGTAAGTGAAACAAGCTCAAAATTCCCGGCAAGAGCAGCATTTACTTCTTCGATTTTCTTCGGGTTGTTGGTAGCAAAGCAGATTTTCATGTGTTTATATTTGATTTTTTATGGTCACATGCCAGCCTGTCGCCGGACAGGGAATCTCTCATACGGATAATCATCCCATCCCAAAAACAAGGCTGGGACAAGTGGCACGACCCCGAAAGTACGGGATCATGACTGTCTGCCTCAGGCAGGCTCGATTTCATGTTTCAAAAATAGGGTTAAATGCTTGCCTGCGCTATTCCTTTTTCCAAAAATCCGAGTAGCCTCTTCACAGGTGTTGCGTTAAGCTTTTGTAAAACCTCAAGCATCCCTGTGCATTAAAAAGAGAATCCCGTAATTTCGATCCTCACTTTGGATTCAATCATATGAAGAAAATCACCATTTACTGTGGTTCACGAAAAGGAGATAGTACGGTCTATGAAACAGCTGCGAGAGCATTGACACAAGAGATGATCAAACGTGATCACTCGCTAATCTATGGAGCAGGAAGAGTAGGTTTGATGGGAGTGATTGCGGACGAAATGCTTGGGGCGGGAAAGGAAGTCTTGGGCATAATTCCACAGAAACTGGTAGATCGGGAAGTGGCCCACCGTGGTTGCACTGAGCTTATCATTGTGGAAACTATGCGTGACCGCAAGTGGCTGATGGCGGAACGTGGAGATGCATTTATTGCCATGCCTGGAGGCATAGGAACCCTGGAGGAACTCTTTGAGATCATGACGCTCAATCAACTTCATTATATCCAAAAACCGCTGGCACTTTATAATGTCAATGGCTATTATGATAAACTGATTGCTTTTTTAAACCATGCGATGGAGGAGGGATTTATGTATCCTGAACAAGAAGAACTGCTGATAATCTCGGACGATCCTGTTGATCTGCTGGACCGGATGTCAGAATATGAAGCAAGAAGACCTGCGGATTGGGGCTAAATGTCCGATGTTGGATGCCCGATGAGGGGGATACTTGCCCGAGTAGCTTGCCCGCCATGGAAGGAAGCCGAAGATTGAAGCACACTAGAAAGCCTAATGAAGATAAAATTTTGATCCTATTTAGTCCTGCTTCTCCTGAAGTGGGACAACTGTATTAACATTTACGCCCTCTGCGAGAAACTCCGTGTTCTCTGCGGTTAAAAAACATCCGGCACCTGACACTTAACATTAAACTTATTTAAAATCATCCTAAAAAGATAATTTATTACTTTTGCCATGTAATGATCCAGAAACTTTTCCCATTAGACAAAAATTACATCCTACGTCAGGCGCAATCCATGCTTGAAGAGGAGTTGATTGACCGGATGGTTTTTGAACTGAAGCGCTCCTATACTTCCCTGTATAATCCGCTACAGCTGATGGATACCACCTACGCCCAGATTCTTGATACATTTGTATTTCCCCGAGAGCGCGTAAGATTGATCTACCGCCAACTTTGCGGCATCTATCGCTACAAACACGGCGATAATCAGCTTGAAATGCTTTTTGACGGGAGAACACATCTGGAAAAGTTCCAAGAAGACTGGTCAGCTGCTTTTATTTCTTATGTACGTGAACTGGGCTTATATGAGCAATACGTAAAGACGATGCTTAGAATGACCTTGCTTTTTGACACAGATTCACGTGCGGAATGGGCGGAAAATCGCTGTAAGGCATTTATCAATCACCACTTCGATTTGAAAGTCGTGAAAAGACATGGCGAACTTCGCCTAAAGGTCGGGTGATCCTGACTTTTTTAACTCTATCCATTTTACAAGGCTCTTCCTGCGTTAGTTTTATGCGATTCTGTCCGTGGCTGGACAATGAAGCCCGTAATCGTACGTAGGAAATCTGATTTATTCCAGATTAGAGGCTGTATGGACCTTTTTCTACTGGCTTATTCTTTGCAAATCCCGAGCTAGTAAAAGATAAACGCCACCGTGATGATCAATAATTACCTGAAAACTGCAGTCAGAATTCTCCGACGTGAGAAAACCAACTCCATCATCAACATAGCGGGTCTTATGCTAGGCATAACAGGGAGCCTGATCCTTTTCTTAATTGTACACAATGGATCCAACTATGATAGCTACCACAAGAACAAGGATAGAATATACCGGGTGGTGACTTCGGAGAAAACCAGTAGTGGAGAATCATACACCCAGGGTATTCCCCCTATTTTGGTAAGTGCCTTCAAAGAAGATTTTGCCGGCGAAGTCGAAGCTGCAACATTCACTTCTTACAGGCGCAATTCTTTGATAGGCTTTGCAAAAACTGACGGTTCATTTTCCAAGGTAGAAGTGTCTCAAGGAGTGGCCTATGCGGAACCATCATTTTTTGAGATTTTTGACAGACATCTACTGACAGGCGAGTATGCGAGTATTGAAAACCCAAATACCGCATTAATATCAAGCCAGTGGGCCGAAGAATATTTCCAAGAAAAGGATCCCGTAGGCGAGCTGATCAAATATGATGAAGAACTGTATAAAATCACAGGAATCATGCAAGATTATCCCGCAAAAACAGATTTGCCTATAGACCTTATGCTCTCCTATGCTACTATCAAAAAGCAAAAGGAATCAAGTCAGTGGGGAGGTATTTCGGACTCAGACAACTGCTATTTCTTACTTAATGAAAATGCATCTATAGAAAACCTGGAAGCTCAATTGCCCGGGTTTGCCGAGAAATATTATGGAGAAAAAGAGTCAAATGGCTTTGGGAAAAACTTTATAGCCCAACCACTAAACACGCTTCACAGTGATATGCGATTCGGAAATTATGGATCAAAAATGCCTCTTATTGCCAAAATCACTTTCTTGGTCATCGGCCTGGTTTTATTGGTGAGCTGCTGTATCAATTTTATAAACCTGACTACTGCTGCTGCAGTAAAGCGTAGCAAAGAAATCGGAATCAGGAAAATACTCGGAAGCTCCAGAACCCAGCTTATTTCACAGCTCCTTAGTGAGACATTCTTGATCACTTTTATTGCAACTGGCCTGTCTATAATTTTTGGGGAATTTCTCTTGAAATTCATTAATCCATACTTAGGGGTGGACTTATCTTTTAACCTTGGATCAGAATATATTGCCTGGATGTACCTAATAGGCGTAATGATTTTAGTCACGCTTCTTTCCGGATTGTATCCTGCCTGGATCATTTCATCAGGCAAAGGAGGGAAGGTCTATTCGTCAACTAGTTTTGAAAAAAAATCCGGATTTTCAGTAAGAAGCTCATTGGTAGTTGTCCAGTTTTTTATCTCCCAGTTTTTCATCATCGCTACCCTGGTGATGTATTCCCAGTTCAGTTATATGCATAACAAGGATATTGGATTTCAGAAGGAAGCTATCGTCACCTTGCCAATCCCAATAAATGAGCAAACAGATACTATCCAAAACGAAAGTGTGATGCGAACGCTCAAAGCCGAATTGCAGCGCTTGCCCGGTATCTCTATGGTAAGTCTGAACAATGCTCCGCCTTCATCCAACAGTGTATTGGGAACTAGCTTCAGTATTCCGGGCAAAGACGAACCGATCAGTACTCAAATAAAGGAAGTAGATGGAGACTACATAGCACTGTTTGAACTTGAATTGCTGGCAGGAGCTGGATTGTCTGATCTGGATACCATGTCTGGATTTGTGGTTAATGAAACGTTGGCCAAACAAGCCGGATTTGAAGATTACAATGATTTGGTGGGTGAACAAATCGACCTCTGGGGTAATAAAATGCCGGTAACCGGTGTAGTCAAAGATTTCAATTCAACTTCACTTTCTAAGCCAGTTGAACCAGTAATCCTACTTAATAATCTGAGTGGGTTTCATAGCATTGCCCTGAAAATAGAAGGAAATAGTTTTGAGCAAAATCTAACTCAGATCCAAAGCAAGTGGGAAGCGGCCTATCCGGAATATATTTTCAGCTACAGCTTTTTAGAGGATCAGATTTTCAACATGTATAATGGCGAAAGAAAGACCTCCACCGTCTTGGCACTCTTCTCATCTCTGGCAATTTTCATAGGTTGCCTTGGCTTATTTGGACTGGTCACTTTCATGGCAAACAATAAAACTAAAGAAATTGGCATCAGAAAAGTGCTTGGAGCATCTTCCCAAAGTATTGTGTTGCTCTTCTCCAGAGAATTTACGAAGCTGATTCTTATCGGTTTTGCGATTGCAAGCCCAATTGCAGCTTTTGTTATGAGAATGGTTTTGAAGGAGTTTGCGTATCAGATTTCGCTCGGACCTGCCATTTTCCTCATTGGGCTGGGGATCACCTTTGTGATTGCCTTTATCACAGTTGGATTCAGGTCATTTGGGGCAGCTATGGCAAATCCTGTTGATTCCCTGAGATCAGAGTAATACTATTTATTTCCAATTTACCATCTTATACTGTTCCTCTTTCTGGAAGCGATCAGGGATAGAAAGCAAGATTGATTTTCTGATTGCCTGGATAAGCACGTTTTTGGTGAAGTTTTTGGTCACCGCCAAACTGATTTCACGAACGGGTTCGGGCGTATCAAATCTCCTTAGCAGTCTGTTATCTTTTTTGTCCAACAGGGCCATTTCGGGCACTAGTGTATAACCCACCCCTTTGTCCACCAACCGCATGAGTGATTCTATGGAACCACTCTGAAACTCAAAACCAAAGTTGTTTTTGGAGACTTTGCTGTCGCAAATCGAAAGTATCTGATCACGAAAGCAGTGCCCTTCATCCAGAACCAAAATCTGATTGGGATCCAACATGGCAGGAATGAAATGCTTCCTTTTTAAAAATGGATGCGCTTCGGGAAGATATAGGAGAAAAGGCTCGTAGAAAAGCGGGATTTCCCGGATGGTTTTCTCTTCCAAAGGAGTAGCAAGCAATCCTACGTCCAAGGTTCCCCGTTGCAATTCTTGAATGATCTCAGCAGTCTGCATTTCACGGATTTTCAATTTAGTCTGTGGATTTGCCTTGACAAAAGCAGGCAAAAACAAGGGAAGCAAGTAAGGGGAAATGGTCGGAATAACCCCCAGTGTAAATTCCCCTTCCAAGGATTCCTTCTCTGTAAGGACAAACTCCCTTAATTCAGATACTTCTTTAAGAATTTTTCTAGCCTTCATTAGAATTAAATTACCTGCAATTGTCGGCTGAAGCGGCTTCGTGTCACGGTCAAAAATTTTGACTCCGATCTCTTCTTCCAACTTTTTCACCTGCGTAGTCAGGTTTGGCTGGGACACATTGCAGCTATCAGCCGCAGTAACGAAATGCCTATGATTATCCAAGGCAACGATATACTCAAGTTGGGTCAGCGTCATATAACCTAAAGTTATGAATAGATAACAATTATTAATTTGATTTATGTGATAATGTAAAACAACTTTGTGCAACAAATTTGAAAACTAAAACTTACAATATTATGAACAGCAGAATGCTTGGCTTGGGTGCAGAATTCCCGGCTTTCGAAAAAACAGCAGTAGTATCCAGAGAAAAAGGACAAGAATTCAAGACAATCAGCAACGATATCCATACTGCCGATGGCAAATGGATGGTAATGTTCTGGTGGCCAAAGGATTTTACTTTTGTATGCCCGACGGAGATCGCTGAATTCAACAAAAACGCAGGTGAATTTGCAGACAGAGATGCAGTTTTGGTAGGAGCTTCTACCGATTCAGAATTTGTTCACTTAGCTTGGAGAAACAACCACGAAGATCTTCGTGACCTCAAATTCCCTATGCTTGCTGATACTTCTAAGTCTCTAGCTGAAGAACTTGGTATTCTCGAAGCAAATGAGAAAATCGCTTACAGAGCTACCTTCATCATCGATCCTCAGGGAATCGTTCGTTGGGTATCCGCTTACGATCTTTCTGTAGGAAGAAATGTAGAGGAAGTATTGAGAGTGCTTGATGCGCTTCAGACTGACGAGCTTTGCCCTTGCAACTGGGAAAAAGGAGAAGCAACCTTGAACTTGAACTAATTCAGATCTAAAATCTTTTAACCCCGAATTTTGCATTAGGTTTCGTTAGAGCCTGTCCCGATTAAAATCGGGACAGGCTCTAATTGCAAGAAAATCAGACTGTTTGAAGACTGAGTCATAGCATCGCTCTGGTAAAGTCGAAAACAGTAACCTCCTGGCTGATTTTGAAGCAATTAAAGACAGTAATAACTTGTGCGCCGTGGCGTAGAATTGCTAATGCATATTTCGGGTTCAAGCAAAGGAGGTCAAAAGGTCTCCTTTGCTCGTTTCAAACCTAAATCTATCTCCATGGAAGTATTAAATATTAATCAATCAGTCGCCGAACTTTTGGAAGTAGTCGGGCTGACTGAAGAATTTACCAATGAATCTTTAAGAAATCTGGGTGATGCTGATTCCAGATATGTGAAAGATTTGAAACTCAATTTCAAGACTGTCCTCAAAGGCGAAAAGCTGAACCAAAAGGAAGTTGCCTTGATGGGATTGGCGCTTGCGGCAAATGCAGCCAATAATCCACTTCAGAAATTTTTCAGAAAGCTGGCTGAGGATAATGAAGCTACTATAGCCGAGATCGGGGAAGCTGTAGCTTGTGCTTCCTTGCTCAGCAGCAATAATGTATTGTATAGATTCCGCCACTTCGTGGAAAAGGAAAAGTACGGACAGATCCCTGCCAGACTTCGCATGAACATCATGATGAATCCTGTGCTGGGTAAAGAATTCTTCGAATTGATTTCTACGGCAGTTTCAGCTGTAAACGGCTGTCAAATGTGCGTGGCTTCACACGAAAATCACCTGATCGAATTGGGCACAAGCGAAGAAAGAATCTTTGAATCCATCCGTATGGCTTCTGTCATTACGAGTTTGGTGAAAGTAATCTATTAAGAAAACAATAGTCAGGTATAAATGCAAAACCTCCTGAGAGATCGGGAGGTTTTATTTTAACCGCTGAGTGCACAGAGGGCGCAATTGATTTATTCTATCCTTCAGGCAGTTGTTCTGCTTCTCCGGAAGCCGGACTTGAGTACATACTTAATATACAAAAGTCAACTGTTGCCGCCTCGGTCTGTGTCTCCACAGACCGAAAACCGGGCGAGGCAGTTTGTGGACACGCAAACCACAGCTAAGGATTAGCGGCTTTTGTGCTACTGAATACTGTGACTGATCCCTGCCAACTATTCTTTCCCCCATTCCGTATGAAAAATCCCTTCCCTATCAGTTCGCTCGTAGGTATGTGAACCGAAGTGATCCCGCTGTGCCTGGATCAGGTTAAGAGGAAGTTTACTTGAAGTGTACGCATCAAAGTAACTCAAAGCACTAGATAAGCCAGGGACGGGAATTCCACTTTTTGCAGCAAAAGCCACTACCTCACGAACGGCAGGCAATGTTCCTTGAACCTTAGGAACAAATGAAGGAGAAAGCAGCAAATTCGGAATAGAATTATCCGCTGTATAAGCCTCGGCAATATCTGCCAACAATCCCGCACGGATGATACATCCGGCTCTCCAGATTTTTGCGATAGTAGCCATATCAAGTTCGTAGCCATAATCTTTGGAAGCATACATCAACTGGTGCAACCCTTGGGCATAGGCAATAATAAACGAGAAATACAAAGCTTGCTCTGCCTGAGCGATCAACTCCTCTTTTGCTATAGAAGCTACTTCCGGTCTATCGTATAATTCGTCGGCCTGAACCCGCTCATCTTTCAGCGCAGAAATTTCCCGCATACTTACCGCCATATCTATGGTAGGAACAGGAATTCCCAAATCCATCGCATTCTGGGATGTCCATTTTCCCGTTCCTTTTTGCTTGGCTTTGTCCAAGATCATATCCACCAGATCGGCTGAAGTCAATTCGTCTTTTTGGGTAAAAATTTCGGCAGTGATTTCCACCAGAAAAGATTGTAGACGCCCTTTGTTCCAAGAATCATAAATCTGATGAAGTTCATCGTTTGACAAGTCACAGGATTTTTCCAGCAAATCATAAATCTCTGAAGTCAGCTGCATCATTGCGTATTCTATGCCGTTATGCACCATCTTCACATAGTTTCCAGCCGATTTTGGCCCCAAATAAGCGACGCAAGGCTCTCCATTGTATTTAGCAGAAACTGCTTCAAAAATTGGCTTCACATAAGCATAAGCCTCTTTATCTCCACCCGGCATGATGCTCGGGCCTTTTCTTGCGCCTTCTGCTCCGCCTGATACACCGGAACCAAAGAAGTGGATGCCTTTTTCTTTCAAATAAGCTTCCCGTCTATCCGTGTCCGTAAAAAACGAATTTCCTCCATCAATGATGATATCACCTTTGTCTAGCAGTGGTAAAAGACTCTCAATCGCCTGATCAACAATTTTCCCTGCGGGTACGAGCAGCATGATTTTTCTTGGAGAAGCCAGAGACTTCACAAAAGTTTCGATATCTGTAGAAGCGCTCACCTTCTCCAGATCACCGCCCTCTTCTTTCAGTGCATCAACTTTATCCTGATCAAGATCATAGCCGAAAGCCTTGAAATTATTGTCGGCAACATTCAAAATAAAATTTCGCCCCATTACTCCAAGGCCTACTAAACCAAAATCATAATTCGTGTACTCCATTGTATCGTGTTGTTATTTTCAAATTTTCCTCTAAGCTTTCACGCTGGCAAGGTTAGAAATAAATATGGATTATTTTTGCATCATTTACATCCAAAATTAATGGATTGCAGGTTGGCTTTCTAGTAAGATTGATAAATTTGTGAACACCCGAAGACGGGTATTGGTACAAATAATATAAAAATACGCCCATACTGATGAAGAAAACACAAAATCAGATGCTAATAATTTTCGGTGCATCAGGTGATTTAACTGCACGTAAACTGGTTCCTGCACTCTACAACTTGTACAAAGGCAAGCATCTTCCCGAAAATTTTGTGGTTTTGGGAGCTAGTCGAAGCGCATTGACGGATGAGGAATTTCGTCTGAAGGTGGTTCAGGAGAGCGAATTTTTGAAGGACAAAATTGGCAAAGAGGATAAGAAATTTATCTCCAATTTTTCCGACAAAATGTTTTATGAGGACTTAGGAGACAACTACGACAGCAAATACGATGGGCTGGCGAAGAGAATCCACAAGTTAAATGAAGCGATGAGCTGTGAAGAAAATTACATTTTCTACCTGTCCACTCCTCCAAACCTATATGAGCCTATCGCCAAAAATCTGTGTGAAGCAGGACTTACAAAAGAAGAAAAGGGCTGGAAACGAATCATTGTGGAAAAGCCTTTTGGATACAGTCTAGCTACTGCCAAAGAGCTGAATGAAGGGTTGCACAAGTATTTCAACGAACCTCAGGTTTATAGAATCGATCACTACCTGGGTAAAGAAACAGTCCAAAATTTACTTGTAACACGTTTTTCCAATTCGATTTTCGAACCAACCTGGAATCGTCGATACATCCATCATGTGGAAATCACCAATGCCGAGACAGTAGGCGTGGAAAAGCGAGGCGGTTATTATGATAAATCGGGTGCGCTTCGGGATATGTTCCAAAGCCATCTGCTTCAGGTAGTATCCCTTATTGTGATGGAACCGCCGATTAATTCCAGCGCGGAAGAAATTCGTGATGAAAAAGTCAAAGCTTTAAAATCACTTCGAATCATGAAGGACAATGAAGAGTTGGCAAAACACACCATGAAAGGTCAATACGTAGCGTCCACCATAAACGGCAAAAAAGTAAAGGGATATCGGGAGGAAGAAGGTGTAGATCCGGATTCTAAAACCGAGACCTATGCAGCAGTGAAATTTTTCGTGGACAACTGGCGATGGAAGGACGTGCCTTTCTACGTCCGTACAGCCAAATACATGCCTACCAAAGTAACTGAAGTGGTGATTCACTTTAAGTCCCCGGCGCATGAGGTTTTCAAAAGTCAGGATGTGTATAAAAAGGACAACAAACTAATTATCCGTATCCAACCGGACGAAGGCATCTTGATCAAATTCGGCGTGAAGGTCCCAGGCTTAGGATTTAATGTAGAGCAGGCGAATTTAGACTTCTACTATTCCGATCTAGACTCCGCGGAGATTATGGAAGCCTACGAAAGGTTACTATTGGATGCGATGCAGGGCGATGCTACACTTTATGCAAGAGCTGATGAAGTGGAAGCCGCATGGAAGTTTGTGGATCCCATCTTGAAATATTGGGAAAATGAGGATGTTCCGACTTATGGTTATGCTGCAGGAACGTGGGGGCCAAGAAATTCAGACGAGATGTTTGATGGGCATTTTGGTTGGAGAAATCCCGGAAATCGCCTGACGGACGAAACAGGATTCTGCATTCTATAAAAAATCAATCACGGAGATCACAGAGGTTTACGCAGAGAACACTGATTCATGTATCCTTTCGCTAAAAATCCTAGACAGATGGCCAGGTAGTCAAGTTAAACTCTCGCTAGGAGCGAAATACCACTTCAACCCAAATCCGGAAGTCTTATCTATTAATAGTTAGATAATTTCACAAAGCATATGACACTAAAGATATACGACACCAAAGAGCAGGTTGCCAAAGAGTTTTCCGAATACTTCAAAAAGCTGGCAGAAACTGATCGCACAATCCACGTAGCACTTTCAGGTGGAAGTACGCCAAAGATTATTTTCGATTATTTGGCCGCTCATTTCGGAAATGAAATAAACTGGTCAAGAATCAAATTCTACTGGGGTGATGAACGCTGTGTGGCTCCTACGGATGCTGAAAGCAACTACAAGATGACCGCGGATCATTTGCTCTCGAAGATTGACATACCTTCGTTCAACATCTTTCGGGTTTTGGGAGAGAATGATCCAGCCGGAGAAGCTGAACGCTACAGCCAAATATTGGATACAGAACTCCCAAAAATTAATGACATTCCTCAGTTTGATCTCGTAATGCTCGGAATGGGCGATGATGGTCATACAGTATCTATTTTTCCTGATTCTATTTCACTTTGGGATGCCAAAGAAAATTGTGTGGTAGCAACTCATCCGGATTCCGGTCAGAAGCGTGTAACAATCACCGGAAAAATTGTCAATAATGCCAAGTCCATTGCCTTCTTGGTAACCGGATCCGGAAAAGCCGAAAAAGTGCAGGAAATCATCAAGAAAGAAAAAGATTTTGCATCATATCCTGCGAATCTGGTTCAGCCACTTCACGGTGAATTGATCTGGTTTATGGATCATGATGCTGCCAAAGGGATTGCATAGTTCTGATTGAAAATTCTAAGAGGCAAGTATACTATCTGATCCCGGCAGATTTGTCTGCTGAAAAGCCTAGAAAGACACACTGCTACATACCCCAAGCAATGTAAGTCTGTAGGAGAGTACTTTTATGCCTGAACAAAACAGGAGGGGTCAACAGGATACCTTTCATTTTTAGGACAACGGTCTTCACCGTTAAGTTTTAAGTTTCAGTATATCAGCATTCCATTCTTTGGGGATATTTAAGAATTAGTCGAAGAGCCGATTACTAAAAACGGCCAAGGAAGGACTTGTAATCAAGTAACCCCATACGTATTTCCATTCCATTCCGAAGATTCTTAACTTAAAAGCTTAACAACCAACTCTGATAACACCATGGAAAAATTTGAAAAACAAATCAGGCGGGTAGCCGAAGGTAAGGGATTCATCGCAGCCTTGGATCAAAGTGGAGGTAGCACTCCCCAAGCACTTTTAGGCTATGGCATTCAGGAGGAAGATTATTCCGGAGAAGAAGTGATGTACCGCCTGATGCATGAAATGAGGGTGCGGGTTATGACCGATCCCGCCTTTAGCGGAGAGAAAATATTGGGAGTCATACTATTTGAAAAAACAATGAATGGTTTTGTGGGGGATATTCCTGTACCTGAATTTCTTTGGCAGAAAAACATCGTGCCTTTTCTGAAAATCGATAAAGGATTGCAACAAATAGAAAAAGGTGTCAAACTGATGAAGGAGATCCCAAATCTCTCCGTGAGGCTAAACGAAGCAAAAGGCAAAGGGATTTTTGGCACAAAAATGCGCTCAGTAATCTATGCGAACGACGAATCAGGCATCATCGAGATCGTAAAACAGCAGTTTGAAGTAGGAAAGGTTATTCTGGAACATGGACTGATTCCAATTCTGGAGCCGGAAGTGGACATTCAGTCTGACGAGAAGAGGGTCATTGAATCCTTGCTGAGGGAGGCAATTTTGGCTGAACTGGATAAGCTTTCCAACGATCAAAAGATTCTTCTCAAACTAACTATTCCCACAGAAGCAAATTTCTATTCTGAACTCATCCAGCATAAAAATGTAATGAGAGTATTTGCCTTATCGGGGGGGTATGATCTGGACAGGGCAGCTAGAACACTTGCCGAGAACCGGGGCATGATAGCCAGTTTTTCACGTGCACTGCTGGAAGATCTCAAAGTGGACCAAACTTCAGCCCAATTTTCCAAGGTGCTTTCCGCGGCTATTGATGAAATTTATCAAGCCTCCATTACCTAAATCTAAAATCATACTAATCAATTAAGTCAATTTTGCTTCCAATGAAAAACTCATTATTACTGATTCTATTGCTGTGTGGATTTACATTTACCTCCCTTTCCCAAGACAACTCCAAAGACCTTTGGCCTGACGGAACTGAAATTTCGCCTTGGTTTCATGATTATTCAAAAGTGAAACTTGAAGATCTTGGCAAGCCCTATATACTCACGGATTTTGGAGTGAAGAATGACAGTAGCATTTTACAAACTGAGAAAATTCAGGCGGTGATCGATCTTGCTGCAGAAACAGGCGGAGTAGTGATTGTTCCGAAAGGGACTTTTTTGAGTGGAGCCTTATTTTTCAAACCGAACACCCATCTTCATATGGCTGAAGACGCAGTTTTAAGAGGTTCTGATGAGATAGCCAATTACCCTCTGATTCCTTCCCGTATGGAAGGACAAACCCTGGATTACTATGCCGCTTTGATAAATGCCTATGGGGTTGATGGCTTTACGATTTCCGGAGGTGGGACGATCGATGGAAACGGGCTTAAGTTTTGGGAGGCATTTTGGCAGAGAAGAAAGGAAGATCCAAATTGTACAAACCTTGAAGTTTCCCGACCGCGTCTGGTATTTATTTGGAAAAGCAATGATGTGCAAGTACAGGATGTGAAACTGATCAACGCAGGTTTCTGGAGCAGTCATTATTACCAGTGCAAGAATGTCAAACTTCTGGATCTGAGGATTACTTCTCCGCACGAACCTGTGAAAGCTCCAAGTACTGATGCGATTGATCTGGATGTGGTATCCAATGTACTGATCAAAGGTTGCTATCTCTCGGTTAATGACGATGCGATAGCACTAAAAGGGGGAAAAGGGCCTTGGGCGGATGAAGATCCAACTAATGGAGAAAACACCAATATCATCATCGAAGACAGTGAATTTGGTTTTTGCCACTCGGCTCTAACCAATGGCAGTGAATCCATCCACAACAAAAATGTGATCATGAGGAATATCAAAGTGCAGGATGCCGTCAGATTGCTCTGGCTGAAGATGAGGCCAGACACTCCTCAGCATTACGAGTACATCACCGTGGAAAACATTCAAGGACAGGCACGTAGTTTTATTTATGTAAAGCCTTGGACTCAGTTTTTTGACTTGAAAGGAAAAACTGAAGTTCCACTCTCCTACTCGGATCATATCACGATGAAAAACATTGAGTTGGACTGTGAAGTCTTTTTTGATGTAGCCATCACGGAGCATGACCGATTGGCAGATTTCAAATTTGAAAACTTGACTATCAGCACCAAAAACCCTGCGTTTGACACTTCTATCGTCGATGGATTTCAGGTGAAAAATGTGGTGGTTAACGGCAAAAAATTAAAGTAGGCTAAGAAATACAAGAAATTGCTTAAATAATGAAATTTGCGGGATCCTTATTTATCCCCTTATGAAGGCATTCCTTACTATCGCGCTGCTTATACTTTCCAATACGTATGACCCTTGCCTGGTATGGGCATTTGAAATTTGCTGAATGGAAATGGTTTAACAAGCTTGGACTGGCTTCTGTCATTTTGATTTCATGGGGTATTGCGCTTTTTGAGTATTGCTTTCAGGTGCCTGCCAATAAAATGGGATTTAGCGGAAATGGAGGCCCATTTTCTCTGGTTCAGCTGAAAGTTATCCAAGAAGTCATCACATTAGTGGTCTTTATGGTTTTTTCTTTGATAGCTTTCAAGACAGAAACTTTCCGGCTCAATCACCTTATTGGATCGGTTTTTCTGATTTTGGCGGTCTACTTTTTCTTTAGAAAATAATAGGCTACCCTGGGGGCATCAAATGATGGATAAATTTCATTTTGTCTACAACAGCCTGGCTCACCACAAAAGGATACGCATCGGGCACACCCATACTTCTGTTTAGGCTATTGATGGCAAAGGAAATCGGAGCCCAGCTTTTATATATTTTATCGAAATCCTTTTCCCTGTATGGATCAAACCCAAAGTCTCCCTGAAGGCTCTTTTCCCGCACTCTGGGTCTGACAGAAATCCCATAGTAGTACGCAGTCTCAGCCATGTCCATGATGTGGAGATAATGCGCCCAAGTTTCCGCCCAGTCTTCCCAAGCATGCGAACTGGCATACTGGCTAATGAAATTTTGCTGCCAATCAGCGGGTGCACCAGTCTGGTAGTAATTATTCAAAGCCTGCCCATAATCCTGTTGGTCATCACCAAAAAGATTCCGAAATTCACTGAGCATCTTCTCGTTTATAGCTACCAGCCTATCCCAATAATAATGCCCCACTTCGTGGCGAAAATGACCTATTAGCGTACGGTAAGGCTCCGACATCTGCTTCCTCATCTGTTCCCTGTGCACAGAATCCGCCTCTGAAAGGAGAATGGTGATCACACCATTGGCATGTCCCGTCATTATCTCATCATCACCCTGCTTGGAAATAAAATCGAAACAAAGACCTGTTTCGGGATGACTTTCTTGAGGCAGAATTTTCAAGCCAAGCTTTGCAAGCTGATACACCAACCGATGTTTCGCCACCTCTAATTTCTGCCATTTGGGGAAATTTTTGCTGTCGGTTAAGTCGGGAATTGTTCGATTAAGCTCGCAGGCCGTACAGAATACATGTTCTTCATGCTGAGGAATCAGCCAGTTACAAACACCCAATTCCTTATTTTGGCAGTATTTAAACGCTTTTCCGTTGCTATCCGAAATCAAATAAGAACTGGACGAATCAAAAGTCAACATATTCAAACTGGTATCATGATACCCCGTTAGATGCCCGCACTTTTCGCAACTCCCATTCTCGAAATACAGGGGATGTGAACAATTACCACATTCAAAAATTTTCATGTCTAGCTATTTGATGAAAGGTAAGTAGAAGTTTGATTCACATTTCAGGCCATTGTGAAGTTTCCCTATATTATCTCAAATCTATTCCATAAAGAATAAATAAATAGTTGATTCTTCGTACAAACAAGTATCTCCATACGATTTGGATGCAGACTTTCTCAATTAGCTATACACGTATCCTATACTTAGCCACTAAAGAACAAGGCTATGAATGTCTATGAGAACAGCCACTTGTGGCTCAATCCTTGCGATAGTGCTAAATCGTAATTTACGGCTCAGAGTAGCATAACATCCATATAAAATATAGAACAGACAGTTGAAAACTAAATCACATCTTATGAAAAATAAACTCTTAGGACTAGTACTCTTTTTAGCAATAGCAAGTATCTCCCAAGCAAACGCGCAAGAATTGGGTATTCGTTTTGGGAATTTCTATGGCAACAACGTAGCCGTAGATGGAGTGTTTGCTCTTGGTCAATTCAGCAGAGTTCATGCTGATGTAAGTTTTGGAGGGGGAGGAGTAGGTATCGATGCGCTTTGGAACCCTATCTATCGACCTGTAGGTGCCAGTGAATTCAATTATTATCTGGGATTTGGCCCTTCAATGTTTATAGGTGACCCTTTTTCTTTAGGTGTGGCTGGAGAAATAGGCATTGAATATCCTTTTCGTAGTGTGCCTATCGTAATTGGTGCCGACTGGCGTCCTAATTTCCGTCTGATAGAAAACACCAATTTCTTCGCAGATCAATTTGGTCTTAATATCCGGTGGAGATTTGGAAAATAAAACTGACAATCCTAACTAGAAGGCGGGGTTACCCGCTCTCTTATTTTATGCAACTTGTAGTAGAAGGTGAATTTTTGTTAGAGCGATTTCAGGGAAAAGGTGGCTGGACCTTCGTTAAATTCCCCAAGGAAATCATGCCATCATCCAAAGCCTTTGGAATGATGAAGGTCTATGGCCAAGTGGATGGTTTCTCTATTGACGGAAAGCACCTAATGCCTATGGGAAATGGTTTTGTTTTTCTACCTATAGCTAAACCTATCCGCACAAAAATAGGGAAAGAAGAAGGCGATATCGTACTGATCCGACTATTCCAAGAAGAAATTCCAGACAAGATTCCTCAGGAATTGATCGATTGTCTCAAAGATGACCCTGGCAAGTTAAAGTTATTTGAAATGCTTTCTACACCTGACCAGAAAAACTGGGTTAATTATATTTACAGCGTAGACGATATAGACGCCAGGTCCACCAGAATTATCAAGCTCTTAAATTCGCTGGGTAGCTAGGATCAGAACTCTACTATTATACCGACCGTCGGCAAAATCGAACCGGCAGGATTATCCAGGTATTTCAGTTGATATCGGCTTGCATCAGATGGATCTATCTGAACATTCCCTTCCAAATCTCTTACGGGGATAAGCAGAGGGGCTTGTTCTGCTTTGAAATTGTAGGCATTTTGAATATCCACATACCAATTAAGATTCCATTTCCGGAAATAATACTTCTTATCCAACCTCAGATCCAGCTGATGAAAACCCGCCAGTCGCACTGCGTTGATTTGTGAATAATCCAAAATAGGCTGATTTCTCAAATCCCAATTGCTGATCAGACTTGATTCTTCATAGTCATATGGAGTATAAGGCGTACCTCCCAAAAATCTCCATCTTGCCCCGATTTCCCAGTTATTCCCAAAGCGCCTTCCTGCTGTCAAACTCACAATAAATCGATTGTCCCAAGAGGAAGGAATATAGCCTGCAGTGTTCGGATTTGTAAATTCGCTCCTAACCAAAGTAAAAGAAGCTATCCCATAAAAATTCTCAAAAAGACGCTGCTGCGCCAACATCTCAAGTCCGTAAGCCCTTCCCTCTGAATTGGATTCCACCGGCTCATTTCCGATTACTCCAAAGTCAGCACCTAAATTTGCAAGAGAAATCCCATTTCTTACAGATGATGGATAATTGCTGTATTTCTTATAAAAAGCCTCCACCGTAAATCGACGGTTTTTCTCCGGCATCAACCACTCTATTCCTGTAATCAGCTGAGCGTTCCGGATAAACCGCGCATTATTGAGCTGATTGACCAGCTCTCCCCGATTGTCTTTGTATCCCAGCACGGTATATGAGGGCTTTTGATAATAAATCCCGGCATTTGCAGTAGCAAAAAGATTTGGCCTCAGCTGATAGGAGAAAGAAATTCTTGGACTCAACTGATTTAACGGGTTCTCTGCTGTTTTTCCGAAATCTGCTCCATCAGCCCGCAATCCTGCTGAGATAAGTAGGCGCTCATCGTCAAAATACTTGCTTGCAGACACAAATCCTCCATATAGATTGAAGTTTGAAGTGGATTCCAAATTGATCGCTTCCCCAATGCCCGCAAGCGTAGACCGGTCAAAATTCTTGATGTAGTATCTCGAATACTCATAGTTGACACCGTATTTAACCGTAAAACCCTTTTTGAAAACACTATTTTCTGCCCGAAATTTATTCTCAGACTCTTGGGACAAATAATCAAAAAGCAGCTTGTCAGGAGAACTTTCGTCGTTGCCGGCATACTTGACAGAATGGTTATTCAGCATATTTCTGCTCAGCACGAAAGTCCAAAACCCATTTTCCCGATATCGCTTCAATTTCACTCCTGTAGCATAATTCCACTGATTTTGGACAGGAAGCACATCCAACAGGTAAAGTCGATTCTCCCGATCTTCTTCTGTCTCGTCTTTAGGCACATCCATGTTAAGCACAAACTTATCTATTGCTCCCACACCGATAAAAGTCAGTTCAGTTTTATTGTTGATTTTAGTCGTAGTTTTCAGCTGGAAGTCGTTGAACGTGGGAAGAAAAGGTAATCCTATCAATTTGAACAGGCCTTGCAAGTATGAACGCCTGGCTGAAAGGAGATACGTGGTTTTATCCCCAATAGGCCCTTCATTGGACAAGGTCAATTCAGAGGCTCCCACGGTCAGCTGGGTTGCCATTTTATCCCTGCGGCCTTCTTTAAGTTGAAATTCAAAGAAGGAGCTCAATGCATCCATACGATTGGCAGGAAATCCGCCCGCAATCAAATCCACATTTTTGATCAAATTCACATTGAGAATCCCTACAGGTCCACCCGATGAACCCTGGGTAGCAAAGTGATTGATCACAGGAACTTCAATCTCATCAATGAAAAATTTATTTTCATTGGGAGCACCTCCACGGATCAAAATATCATTTCTGAAGCTTGGAGTACTTGCCACTCCCGGCAGTGCTTGGATTACTCGGGAAATATCCCTGTTCCCTCCCGGGTACCGCTCTATTTCGTTGGAATTGAGCTTTCTTACCGAAAGAGGTGTTTCTTCAGATCGGAAAAACTCAGAATTGACTACTACTTCAGAAAGCTCTGAAGCATCTTCTATAAGTTCAAAATCCAATTGTACAGGGCGGGCCAGTGTTAACTGCACTTCAAAAGCAGTCTTGGTTTTGAATCCTACAAAACTCGCCCGAACGTTATAAAGCCCTGCAGGAATATTCGAAAGCTCATACATGCCATTTTCATCCGAAATAGCTCCAAACTCAGTACCTAATACAAGAACATTGGCAAACGCAACAGGCTGATTATTTATTGGGTTTGTGATTTTTCCACGGATGACTCCTTGTGAAAAAGTGTGAAACGAACTGAGAACTAGTGCCAGCAGCACGAAAAACTGTTTCATTAATATTCTTTTGTTTTAGGCTGAGCTTCTTTCACCCTCCACAATCTCCACCACGGAGTACCTGGAGAATCGTGATGCTCGTAATGATAGCCAAAGAAATAACAGGTAATAAAAGCCCAAAAGTGATTTTTCCGAAGGGTAGTAGAATGATGTTTGTTATCATTTTCTCCTCTGTGGGGCAGATAAGTACCGAAAAAAAACAGCTGAAATGTGGATAGCACCGCAGGCAGCATCCAGAACAAAATCAAATTTTCTGTAGGTAAAAACACTTTCAGAATATTAAAAGTCAACGCCATCAAGAGAATCTGCCAAACACTAATATACTGCTTGATGAAGCTGAAATACCATGCGAAGAAATTTTCCGAATCATGGTAATCAGGGTCTTGCTCTGTAGCTACATATCTGTGATGCTCGTGGTGCTTAGGAAAAAGCCTGCTATAAAAATTATATGAGAATAGAAGTGCCGAAACCCACCCGATAGCATTATTGAGTTTTTTTTCACCGGAAACTAAGCCGTGCATGGCATCATGTGCCGTAATAAAAAGTCCTGTATAAAGGTGCATTTGCATCAAAACACCCAAATAAACCAATGGGTCTTTCCATGAAATAGGATGGTTCAAAAGCATTATCAACGAAAAAAACCAAAGTCCAATAATAGCCGAAGCGATCACAATTCCTTTCGGATCAACAGACGCATGTATGATTTTCGGCTTCATACGGGCAATTTGGGAATCTTTTCTCAAAAAGTCAGAATCCTTTCCTTCACTTGCTCCATAAGCCACATGGGGGTGGAGGTTGCTCCGCAGATTCCCACACGGTCATTTTCGCCAAACCATCCAGACTCAATCTGATCTGAATTCGAAACGAAATAAGTGCTTGAGTTAGTGTCTTTACAGACATTGAAAAGCACTTTTCCGTTGGAAGACTTGGTACCGCTCACGAAGACGATCTTATCAAATCTTGCAGCAAAATCACGTAGTTCTTTGTCACGGTTAGAAACTTGTCTGCATATGGTGTCATTGGTATTCACAGCGATTCCATTCTCTTTCAACACCGTATTGATTTCGTAAAATTTATCCGTGCTTTTGGTCGTCTGACTGTAGAGTGTGATATTCTTGGGAAGTGCGTCCAAGTCCAACTCAGAAATATCCTGAAAGACCACAGCCTCATTATTCGTCTGCCCGAGCAGTCCGATCACTTCTGCATGAGCATGTTTTCCGTAGATATAAATGGAATCACCCTTGTCAAAAGAATTTTTGATTCTATGCTGAAGCTTCAGTACGACAGGACAGCTTGCATCAATCAATGTTAGGTTGTTTTTGATCGCAAGCTCGTAGGTGGATGGAGGCTCCCCATGCGCTCGAATCAGCACATGTTCATCCCGCAATTCCTTTAAGGTTTCATGGTCAATGATTTTCAGCCCTTTCCGCTTAAGCCGGTTTACCTCTTCATCATTGTGAACGATGTCGCCAAGACAATATAAATGTCCTGACTCATCAAGAATATCTTCAGCCATTTCTATAGCATAAACTACCCCGAAGCAGAAGCCTGAATGCACATCAATATGAACGTGAAGATTTTTCATAATCTAATAACTTTAAGCCCCGAGAATTGTTTTTCTCTTTCTGAAAAATTCAAATAAGGATACGTTGACAAGCAGCAATGTCATAGAATAGATTGTGTCTTCTACAGGAACAGTCCAGATTCTAACACCCAGATTTTCAGAACTATTGTAGATCACCACAGGTTCAGCCGTGAGACCTCCCGTCAACACACCATTGCAAAGGATAAACGGAATTAAATGAATTAAGTATGCGAATAAGAATCTTCCCATGTACCTGCCCTTGAAAACCAGCCAATGAATCCCAAGTACTAGGGCACCTATGACAAAATTGACCAAGGTGTACATTTTATCCAGATTCAAAAATGCCAGAATCAACAAAAGTGGAATCATTATCACTACGAAAGGCTTGCCTAAGGGCTGAAAAATATCCTTCGGAAAAAAATAGATCAATACCTCATAGATGAAGATGCAGGCGTACGGTACGGTAAAGAAAAAAAGCCACTCTTCAATAGGTAATTCAAAAATATAAATCCCGATTATATATCTGGGGTTAAACTCCCATATACCGGTGATAGTAAACCAGTGGTCCCATACCAAGAAGAAGGCTGCTGTAATCAAAAGAGCAGGAAATAAAGCATACCATTTACGGGCATATCTGATTTTTGGCTCAAAAGAGCGGATGAGGGGAAAGGAAATTGCAAAAAGATTTACTGCCAAATAAAGGTACTTTTCCATGATCAGCTTAAGCCCAATTTACTGCCAAAGTAGGTACCTAACAGCAAGGTAAACTTCTGGGAATTCGGGATTCTGATTCGTTCGTGTGTGATGGTCTCTGCAGAAAGTCCTTTTATCTTATCAAACAATTTCTGATAATATAAGTAAGCGACCTTAACCCCCAATTTTGCTCCGTCAGGAAGTTGAGCTATTCCGATAAGTGCCTCATCAAAATCCCTCTGAATATCTTCTTCTATAATACCTTTGGCCAATTTGTCAAACAACTCAAAAGACACGCCTGGGAAATACACTCTTCCCCGCTCTTCGTAATCGCTCTTGATGTCTCGGAGAAAATTCACTTTTTGGAAAGCAGAGCCCAGCATTTGCGCCGGTCTTTTCAATCGCTGATACATTGCATCATCCCCTTCAACAAATACTTTAAGGCACATCAACCCTACCACTTCTGCCGAACCATAAATATACTCCTGATACCGGCTGTCATTGTAGGTACTAAAATCCAGATCCATCGCCATGCTTTGGAAAAATGACTCTATAAGATCCAACTCAATAGTGAATTTGTTCACCATCAATTGGAAACCGTGTAATACCGGATTCAATGAGAGCTTCGTCTCAATCGCCTCATAGGTTTCACGTCTGAACTCTGCAAGCAACTTAACCTTGTCATGGTCATGAAAAGTATCCACTATCTCATCTGCATAGCGTACAAAACCATAAATGGCATAAACAGGGGCATGGAATTTTTTGTCCAAGGTCTGTATCCCAAGTGTAAAACTGGTGCTGTACCGCTGTGTGATCAGCTTACCGCAATCTAAACTTGTTTGGTCAAATAACTCCTTTGCGTCCATGATATTGAATATACTGTATTACTACGAATTTTCCCGAATAACCTCTTTTGCAACAACATAGCCCGAGATTAAGGATGGAGGAACACCCGGCCCGGGAACTGTAAGTTGGCCTGTATAGAACAGATTACTTACCTTTTTGTTTTTCAGTGAAGGTTTCAGCAACGCTGTTTGTTTTAGTGTATTTGCCAGTCCATAGGCATTCCCTTTATAGGCATGATAATCTGACTTAAAATCTGAGTGTGCATAGGACCGTTTGAACACTACATGGGAACGAATTTCCTGTCCCGTGATTTTCTCCAATCTATCCATGATCATATCATAGTATTTTTCTCTGGTCTCATCAGAATTCTCCAGATCAGGAGCCAATGGAATAAGCAAAAAGAGATTTTCCTTTCCCTCAGGGGCGACAGTATCATCAGTCACCGATGGAACGCATGCATAAAATAAGGGTTTTTCAGGCCACCTTGGATTCGTGTAAATAGCATCTGCGTGTGGGCCAAGTGGCTCGTCAAAGAACAGGTTATGATGACGAAGATTCTCCAGCTTCTTATCCACCCCCAGATAAAACAGCAAGCTGGATGGCGCCAATACACGCTTATCCCAATAAGCCTCGCTGTAATTGCTATATTTTGGATTGATCAGATGCTTGTCTACATGGTGATAATCGGCACTTGCGATCACTATGTCAGCTTTAATCTTTTCTCCTGAGATCAGCCTCACACACTTAGCTTCACCCTTCTCGATCTCTATTTCTTCCACTTCAGCATTACACCTGATTTTTACGCCTTTTTCCTCCGCCAAAGCCAGCATCCCGTTGATAATTTCATACATTCCGCCTTTAGGATACCAAGTTCCCAGCACTATATCTGCATAGTTCATCAAGCTGTAGAGTGCAGGAATATTTTCTGCTGTTTCTCCGAGGAAAAGCACGGGAAATTCCATCAGTCGAATGATCTTTTCTGATTTAAAAAACTTACGGACATGTCTGGACATAGACTGGAAAACATCCATTCGCAGCATATCTTTCATCAGTGCCAATGAGGCAAATTCTATCAATGACCTACTGGGTTTTTTGACTAAATCGTGAATTCCTATTTGATATTTATACTTGGCTTGACCCAAAAACTTATCAAGCTGTGCCGCAGCTCCAGGTTCTATCTCTTCCAGCTTAGTCTTAAATTCATCGAGATTTGCAGGAATATCCAAAATGTCATTCTGCCCATAAACTACAGAATAAGAAGGATTCAGCCTAACCAACTCATAATAATCGGACGGTTTCTTGCCAAAATTGGAAAAATAGTCTTCGAATACGTCAGGCATCCAATACCAACTGGGACCCATATCGAAAGTAAACCCTTTCGTGGAAAATTTTCTGGCCCTTCCTCCCGGAGAATCATTTTTTTCCAAGAGTGTAACAGAAAAGTTATTGGCAGCGAGGTGGGTTGCGGCAGAAAGTCCGGCAAACCCAGAACCAATCACGACCACATGTTTTTGTTTCATGTGTTTATATTTTTCTTTCAGAGGCCACAACCTTTCCTGTGACAAAGGAAACGGGATAACCTGCTCCGAACCTGATTTGGAGGAGTCTCGCTTTGGGGCTAATCAGCCCCCTATTCTTCGCTAGCGTCATGCTCGATTTCAAATGTTTATAACTGATTTTAATGGTCACATGCCCGGCTCGCATCCGACGGGAAACCTTGCATAGGTCATAATCATCCTACTGTTTAACGTTCTGAGTCATGTCTGTCCTCCGGCAGGCTCAATTTCATTAGTTGGCGTGCCTATAAACTACCAAATCCTCTTTAAGATACTTACGGGCAATATGAATTCTATTTTTCACAGTTCCAATTGGGATACTGAGACGATCAGCAATCTCATGGTACTTAAATCCTCGGTAATAAAGCAAAAACGGGGTACTGAAAATCTCATCCAGTTTGTCAATAGCCCGGTAGATATCATCCACTGCAAACTCTCCATAAGCAGAATTTTCAACCAAAGAGGCACTGGAATTAATATAATGGAGATTTTCAGTAGTATCTACGAAAGTTGCCCGTCTCACCATCTTCTGGTAATTGGTGATGAAGGTGTTCTTCATAATCGTATAAAGCCAAGCCTTCAAATTAGTTCCTTCTGCAAATTTATCCTGATTGGTATAGGCTTTCATCATCGTATCCTGAAGCAGGTCATTTGCATCGTCCATATCTCTTGTCAACTTCAATGCAAATGGCTTCAAGACTACTGATATCTGATCTAAAGAATAACTGAATTCGGAAGAGGTCATGGCTTCTTTCTTTTTGTTTAAACAAATCTACAATTCATTAAACAAAATAACAAGAAATTGTTTAAACAAAATTCATAATTGTTAAACATAATAATTACTTTTAAAGCATGAATTCCGTTTTAACATGGATAAAAACGGGATAAAAGCCATTTTAAGGTGGAGAAAGTAAATTCAAAAAAAAATATTTGTCTATTTATTTTAAAAAATATTTCAACAAAATAATTACAACCATTCACTTCCTAAATAGTCCCATAGCCGTGGGTGGGGGTTCTACTTCCCGATTGGTTACCGGGAAATTAGGATGAATGCGAATAATCAAAAGAAAAGATTCCCGAATCAGAACTTCCAGCCCCCTTTTGAGGAACGCCATGCCTAGGCACGAAAACCGCATTTATCTTGCTGGATAGAAATAATGCCACTCCCTCGGGGTTACTAGACGTTTTAAGCTACAATCTAGTTATCCCCGCCACAGCGGGGCAGGAATATTTCTAGAAAACGTTGGACTTGAATATCATTTATATCCCAAGAGGTGAAAAAAATTTTAACTGCGATTTCCCTGCATGCCTATGTCAGATCAACGCAAACGGTTGAAAAAATGCAAATTAGATTCAACTTTCAGACAAGCAGTACAACATAAAAATGGCGGTTAAAATAAATTTTCGCCAGGACTAAGCTACACTTTCATCCATCTGAACAAGAATTCGTTTGATCTCTTTTGCATAAGTAAGCAAACGAATATTGTCGGGGATAATAAGTGACTGGTCCAGTGCTTGCAGACCTGATACAAAGACCTCTGAGTTTCCAAATTCTTTTCCCAACATATTCACATAATCCTGTACTTTATCACCTGCGGGCGAAGAAGTGATCACAGTCAGAAGAAAATCGGGTTTCTGAATTTCATACACCGAAATCAGATCAGCCTTTGGCGTACTCTGTCCAAGGTAAATAACCTTATGCCCATGCTTTTTGATCAGATAGGAACTGAATAGCAAAGAAAGCTCATGCAATTCTCCCTCAGGAAGGAAAAGCATAAAGGTTTTGCCCTGTGCACTAGTTAATTGCCCGTCTATGGCCACAATTAATTTTTGTCGAATCAGGTTTGATATGAAATGCTCCTGGGCAGGATTTATTGCTCCTGTTTGCCAGAGAACTCCGATTTTGGAGAGAAAAGGATAGATTACATTAAGCACCGTCTCCTCAAAACCCAGTTTTAGGATATTCGTAGAGAGAATTTTCTCAAACCTTACCTCATCCATGTCTATCATACAAATCGTAAGTGCCTGAATTTGATCAGAATGATCCACAGATTGATCTGTTAGCCTGATGATCTCCTGACTGATATCCGTACTGCTCATTGAAGCAATCTTACTGATTTTCAATCCATTTGAATTTAGCATGGCTACATTCAGGATCAACTTCAAATCCGTATCGTCATAATAGCGGATGTTTGTCTCCGTCCTTTTGGGATTGAGAAGGTTATACCGCTGTTCCCAGATTCTAAGCGTGTGTGCTTTGATCCCGGAGAGTTGTTCTAGATCTTTTATCGAGTAGTTGCTCACCTTTCTGTCTTCTTAAAATATTTCTTGGGCACCCAAAACAACCCAAAGGAAACGGCCCCATCCTTGCTTTTACTCTGATGATGAGCTTGATGAGCCATGAAGATACCCTTCAAGAAGCCAGCTTTAGGCCTATCCAGCCACTTCACGCGACGATGAATCAGCACATCGTGAAGAAAGAAATAAAGCATACCGTAGGCACTAATCCCAACTCCAATCCAGAACCTATAGTCCAATTCACCCACTCCAAGGAATATTAATAGCACGGCAATTCCCCCAAACAAGAGTGAAAATAAATCATTCAACTCAAAAAATGATTCTGAACGCTTGTGATGTGTTTTATGAATCATCCACAAAGGACCATGCATAAGGTATTTGTGAATCGCCCATCCGGACAGTTCCATTAAGACAAATCCCAATAAGGCATATCCTATCGCTTCAATCATCAGAGTAACAACTCAAGAGTCTGCTTTTTGTTTTATTAAACCACAGCAAGAGTGGTTTTCCTTATAATACTCAATCCAACACAGTGAAATTCAAAACTCCAAAAAAGAGAATCATCATAATCAGCACCAAAGCCGCGAGCGGATTGCTCTTTTCAAAATTACCTTTTCTATAAATGTAATGGATTAGAAATGCCACCAAGAACCAGGTGAGATAATTACCCGGAGGTATGACATCAAATTTCCAATACCAGAAATCCAGCGCACTTGCCACGGGCTCCATCACATAATCAAGCGCTGTCATGGCAGTCGCCCCGAGCAATGCTGCATAGAAATCATTGTCTGTAACTTTGTAAAACACTGAGCCGGTCAAGTATACCAAAATAAACCAGTTCACCCCAATCACAATCGGCACCTCCCAAAGCATTGGCCCCAGCGTAGGACCATACACATAATCACCAAAAATATAACCCGTATGTATCCCGATTAGCTCAGCTCCAAATCCCAGCCAAAAAGCCGCTGCCGCAAAAATCGGAAAGGCTTCACTCCATCCCCTGTGAAATCCCAAAAGCAACACCATGGTAACTAAGAGCTGGGTTGGAGTAAGCATCAAAAAGTACTCTCTGTATTCCGGTAAGCTCAATCCTATAGCACCGACTGCATACAATGCTACCACCACGATTTTAGCGATAATCAATCGCTTATTCTGAGCCTCCGGAGGAGTCTGGGCTATTTTATGCATAGTTAGGGAGAGCTTTGAGGGAAGTAAATTCAATTTTTTGTGTTTGGATTCCTAACTTTGAAATCTCAAATCCGGTTGCAAAAAAACGAAATTCCTGCCAAAATTCCCCGATATGATTCTTTACAACATCACATTCACCGTTTCCAATGACATAGAAGAGGATTTTGTCCAGTGGATGAAAAGTACCCACATCCCTGATATCTTTGCTACCGGTTTATTTATAGAGCATAAATTCTTTCGCTTGCTCAATAGCCCGGACGACAGTGTGACTAATTACAGCATACAGTTTTTTGCTGAAAACACCCGCATGCTGATCGAGTATGAAAGCCGATTCGCAAATGCCCTGCGCCATGAAACCCACGCTAGGTATGGTGAGAAGGCGATCCCATTCCGTACCTTAATGGAGTCAGTGGATAAATGAATATGATTATCCGCAATGATGCCAGCGGCATTTTTTTTTGGTTTGCTTGCCGGAAGACTCCTGTACGTCAGACAGGCCGAAGTAGCCTCAATGTTAGAGTTCACCAAATTCTATGGTGCTTTTACCTCCTTATTTAGTAGAAAGCTGAATATATACTAGTTTTTTAGATTTATTAACTAACTATTCTGCAATGAATTAACTATTTTCCATCCTAAACTCTTTAGAATGGAAAAGTCTTTATTGTTTATTTTTATTGCTTTACTTTTTTCCTGCGGAAAATCCACAGATTCTACGGAATCGAACTCAGGCAATATGCTTAAGAATTTATCTTATTCTGTGGATACGGTGGTAATAAATTCTGGTGATGAAATCATAGATTTAAAATTTGGGGCTAGTTATTCAACGGTTTCTTCAGACTTACAAACGTTTTATTATTTCGATCACGACCAAGCACTTATCAATGAAATCGATCTTGATAAACTTGAATTGGTAGGAAAACATCCTTTTTCAAGAGAAGGTCCGAATTCTATTGGCTTTAATCCACCTTCAATTTATGCCCTGAAAAATGAGCGGTTTTTATTTGTATCTCCCTTAATAAATGTAGCTACATATTTTAAGAATGGTGAAAAGGAAATAAACTTAAAGTTTAATTTTCGGGAGATAGAAGGTTTAGATGTAGATGAGGAAGGACTAATTACAAATCAAGCGATTCTATCCCACGATGAAAAGTACCTATTCGCCTTTCCGAGATTAAATCCTTCTTTTTCAGAGGTCAAGCTGATGATTATAGGTCACGAATCGAAATCTGGAAGAACTATTTCTTTGCCTAGAATGGTACAGACCTTAAAATTCAATGTGATTTTTAGTACACCTGATCGCTTTATGGGTATAAGCGAACGCATTTACCTTCAAATCCTTAATCAAAAATTACTTATCACCAGCACAGCTTACACTGATCTATATGTCTATGACTATGTGAAAGATTCTCTTCAATTATATGAATTTCCTCATAGATCAGTTTCACCCCGGAAAGCCAGTGATATTAAAAATCAAGTCAGCGATGAGAGAGAATTTGAAGCTGAGGCAGCCAAAATAGCATATCAAGTACAGTTTGAGAAGTTTTTATGGGATGATCAGCGACAGCAATATTTCAGAATTGCTAGAAAGAAAATTCCAAATGAAAATAAGGATATGGGAGAACGCTTCGATATTTTTCTTTTTTCCTACGACTCCAATTTAAATCTACTCGGAGAAACTCAGTTAGAAGATTTAAATCAACCCCCACAAAAACCCTTCTTCAAAGACGGAAAGCTCTATTCCTATGTCAATGTGGAGGATGAGCTGGGCTTTGCAGTATTCACTTTTGATTTTTAAAGAACTATGAGAAAACTACTACCATTTCTAATGCTTATTGCTCTGGCTTCCTGTGGTGAAAAGAGCAGTTTTGAAAAAACAAATTCTGACAATATTCTCAAAAACCTAACCTATTCCGTAGACACGATAGTCGTGGATCCAGGTGAGGAAATCATTGATCTTTCTGGAGGCTTGAGGCTTTCCAGTCTCTCTGATGACAAAAAGAAACTATACATTTTTACTCAGAAGGAGCATCAAATCGCAGTAATTGATATGGAAGACTTAGCATTGGAGGAGTTTCTGACTTTTGAAACGGAAGGTCCCAATGGCATAGGTCAATATGTGCAAACCATGCAACTATTGGCTGATGAAAAATTTCTGATATCAAGTTTTCAGACATGCGGAATATTTAATCGAAACGGCATTAAAATCCAAGATGTTAAGCTTAAACCAGAGGATTATAGTGGGATAGATATTGAAGACGAATCCCCAATGAACCACAAACTTATCCAGTCTTCCGATACAAAATTGCTTTTTTCACTTCCTGGAAACTTTATGAAAGGGGCTAGAGATTTGGCAATTCTGAACCCTGAAGAACAATCCGGGGAGATTATCGATATCCCGGCGATGGATAAGGCCGCTGACTTCAGAATTATATTACAAAGCAAAGATATGATGTCTATATACATAGAAGAAGTCAACCTTCAGGAAATCGGCGAAAAACTATACATCAGCAATACAGCGACGTCTGATATTTACCGGTATGATTATCAACGCGACTCTTTGACTCTTTTCCAATTCCCTCATCAATTGGTACCTCCTGCCAAAACCGGAACTATCAAAAGTACTGTTTCCTCCCAAGAAGAATGGAGGAATGAAATGGAGAAACTATCCACTCAGATAGGATTTGAAAAATTACTCTGGGATGATAGTAGCAACCATTTCTTTAGAATTGGCAGAAAAAATCTTCCAAAAGAAAAAGAGGAAGATCCTACAAAGTCAGAAATCTATTTATTTGCCTATAGTCCTGAGTTGAATTTGATCGGGGAAAAACTCCTTGACGAAGTAAGTCAAGTTCCAAATTCAACCTTTTTCAAAGACGGTAAACTCTACTCCTATGTCAATGTCGAAGACGAGTTGGGCTTTGCAGTATTCACTTTTGATTTTTAAGAAGCTATGAAAAAACTACTTCCTCTTTTTTTATTACTCGTTGTTCTTGCATCCTGTGGGGGAAAAGGCAGTGCTGAAAGAGAAAAATCTGAAAACACACTTGAGAATCTGACATTCTCAGTAGATACACTGATCATCAATTCGGGGGAAGACCTATTTGATTTATCCGGTCTAGTTCAATTGTCGGGTCAATCAAACAATCCAAATTTTATCTACCTGTTTGACGGGAAGAAAACCAGAATCCAAAAAATAGATCTTGGTAAGAGGGCATTGGATACCTCATTTGGGTTTGAAAAAGAAGGGCCTGACGGGATAGGAACATACATCTTAACTATTCAACCCTTAGCTAAAGACCGCTTTCTCATCGCTTCCTTTGAGTCCCAAGGTGTTTTCCGATCAGATGGCAGCAAAGAACTGGATCTGACACTTTCCAAATTCTCAGCTTCTGAGGATGAATCTCAAAAAGAAATCCAAATGCCTTATGAGATGTACGTATCTCCTAATGGCAAGTATGCATATGCTTTGGTAGGTGATTTCTTTGAAGGAATATGGCACTTCGTGCGAATCAATCTGGATAGTAAATCGCTAAAAAGTTGGGAACTGCCCGAATTCAATTCGGCAAAGAATTTTACGATACAGCTCAACTCTGACGACTCATTTAACCTCAGGGCCGAAGATATTCACTTAAATGAGCTAAATGACGGAATGGCTATCACCGTGGGCAGCAGCAGTTTGATTTATGTTTATAATCCCCAAGCAGACAGTCTTCAATTCATCAACTTTCCACATAAACTTACTGCTGTAGAAAAAAGCGGCACGTATCCATCAGAGGTGAATTCCAAAAAGGAATATGATGACATTATCGCGGACATTGATGCGCAGATCACGTACGGAAAAATTGTCTGGGATAGCAGTACCAAGCAATACTTCCGACTCGGAAGCAAAAAACTCTCAACAGATTCCAAGAAATCGGAAGTTTTTCTCTATGCATTCGACAAGGAGCTAAGTCTTATCGGTGAACAAAAAATTGATGCATTTGAAAAAACTCCATTGCATTATTTCTTCAAAGACGGAAAACTTTACTCCTATGTCAATGTAGAGGATGAGTTGGGATTTGCTGTATTCACTTTTGATTTTTAATGCTATGAATAATACTAAACTTTTATTTCTATTTATTCTGGCAATCTCAGCCAGCTGTGCTTCAAAGGAAGGTGCGGAAAACTCTCAAGCTAGGTCCTTTGATTTCTCCTACGAGGTAGACACCGTGATAGTGGATGCAGGCGAGCACTTCTTCTTCCTCAATTATGGTTTGAGTTTGTCAGATATTTCCAAAGACCGCAAATACCTTTATAACCTAAATCCCGATACATTCCTGCTGGAGATTGTGGACTTGGATAATCTCAAACTAAAAAAGACCATCCAGCTGGAAAAAGAGGGTCCAGATGGTGTTGGTAATGATTATTATCAAAAAATTCAGGTGCTGGAAAATGGCAACATCTGCTTATTCGGACAATATAAAATCAACATCGTCTCAGAGGAGGGTAGACTTGTTAATTCAATTGAATTTGATCAAATCAAACTGGATGCGGACGAGAGAATTGGAAATACCAGTGTGTTTTCAGATGACGGGAAATTATTCGCTAGCACCCTTGTCAATGAGGAATATAAAAAACCGGCAAAAGGAATTGTAGTGATTGAGTTAGATACAGACTCGATTAATTATGTTCCTATGAACTTATTTCAAGAGCTTAAACAATTTGAAATCATTCATCAAGTGGGCAATGCACCTGGTATTTATACCGGAGAATCAACCTACTTGAGTTTCATTGACAATAATCTTATTATATCATCCTCGGCATATAACGAAGTGTATGACTATGATACCAGTACTGACAGTCTTTCTCACTTCAGGTTTAAAGCAACCCTCACAGACAACGAAAAAATTCGAAATTTCCCTAACCAGGTAAGCTCAAATAAAGAATGGCTTGATGCTGAGAAAGCAAAAAACGAACAAGTTTCTTTCCAAGCGTTTTTCAAAATACCTGAACAAAGTATCTTCTGGAGAGTAAGTACCGACAAAGACCGTATGATTGCGGATTCTGTTGTTTTCAAGCAAGTGGTTACTTTTTTTGATGATGATTATAAGATGCTCAAAGAGCAAGAACTAAAAAATTTTCATAGCTCCAGAAAGCCTTTCTTCAAAGATGGGATGCTGTATAGTTTTCTAAATATCGATGATGAACTGGCCTTTGTCAGAATAAAACCAAAATTCGAAGTAAAATAACTTCTGGTAACTCATTTGCCTATGAACATTCATCAAAAAAGTTGACTTTCCGGAATTTTGACTCTAATTTTTAGAACATGAAGCGATACTGTATTCTAGGTCTTTTTCTGCTTTTAGTCTCCTGCGTGCAGAAAACCGTAGAAATACAGCTTCCTGTTGCCAATGTTGCCCCAGACTTCAATTACATTCTGGATACTGTGTATATCGATGCCGGCAAAGACAACATCTATCTGGATATGGATCTCAGCATGTCTGACTATTCCCCCCACGAAGGGCTTTTGTACAACCTGACTCCAGAAACAGGAAGAGTGGAAGTGATAAATATGGAAAAGCTGACCCTTGACAGTGTAATCCACTACAAGATCAGGGGACCTAATAGTGTCAAACAGTATTTCCCCTTCGGAATAAAGAAATCGCTCCTTGGCGATACCTTTTTTAAAGAATATCGGGTAGTCCACAAGGTTAATTCATACGGGAAGAAAGTAGATTCTTATGAGCTTGTTAACAGAGGTCTTTCGGGAGACAGGCTTCCTTTTGATACAGAAATAGATGGGCTCGGTGAGATATCCATTGACGGCTCCTACTTGGCAAGCTTCTATGGAAACTTCAAGATAGGAGGTGATGTGCTGGGAATAGCAAAAGTAAATCTGATGGATAAATCACTGAAGTTGGTTCCCATTGACTTTTGGGATCAATTGAAGAAATATACCGTGTCGATAGATTATGATATCGGTAAAAGAAACAGCTCTCCCGAAATGAGATTCTTGCTATTGAACGGCCCTGATGTAATTCTATCTACCTCAGCAAGCAATGAATTGTGGTATTATGATGAGGAAAGCGGGACTGTAACCCACAAGGAATACCATAGTAGACTCACCGCAAATCAAAAATCCGGTAACTACCGAAAAGACATCACCGACCACCGCCTCTATATGTACTAGGTCAAGAGAAAAAACGACGAGGTGATTTTCGGTCCGCTCATCAAGGATCACAAGGCTCAGAGGTTTTACCGGTATAGCCGCGAGCTGGACGGCGACGATCCTCAAAAGAACAAGTACACCTTTGTTTTGACTGTATTTGACGAAAAACTAGACCAAATTCATGAGCAGAAACTACAAAACAGCATTCCGATTCTAGGTAAATATTTTGAAAGGAAGACTTTTGTGCACAATGGTTCAATCTACTCTTATTTAAAAAAAGAAAACGAGTTGGCTTTTATCCGGCTAAAACCAAACTTCGAAAATGACTAGCGCTGGTTATTGTCTCTCATAAAAATCAAAAGTTCGATTCAAAATGTGGGCTCAAAGCTATAAGCCCACGTTCTTTTACAATTCTCTGAACCTTCGTCTCATTTGGCTGTTTTCTGAGTAATGACAAAATTAAAGCAACAACTAACCCTGTTTCAGCGGATTGAACGGCTACATCCATACGAAACGCTCCTCTATTTGGGAATGATCGGGAGTGGGCTGATATTTTTATTCCTGACTTTTGCTTTTCTCCTTTCCTCACGAGATCTCCTTGCCGGTATGAATCAGACAATGCCCATTGTCTTTCTGATTTCCACTTTTTTGCTGGTTGTAAGTGGGTTTTCGGCAACATCCATTAAAATTGCTTACCACGAAGAAAACACTGATCAACTACTTAGGCCGCTAAGAAATACGGTTGTTCTGGGATTGGCATTTACTTTCTTGCAGGTAATTGGATGGTTTGAATTAAAATCCAAAGGCATAGAATTCACAGGTATTCCAAGCGGTAGTTTTTTATACGTACTGAGCGGTATACATATTTTCCACCTGTTGGGAGCGATGATTTTTGCGCTGATTCTGTATTTCCAACTGGACAAAAGCAGAAAGGATGAAATTCAAAAACTAATCCTTCACACCAATCCATTTGAGAAAATGCGTGTTCGCTTATTCACCTTTTACTGGCATTTCATGGACGGTATTTGGCTTATTCTCTTTCTTTTATTTGTCTTAAGCTTCTGAAAAAATGAAGATTAATCTATCTACCAAAGTCAATCAAGACTACATCTCTGTGAAAAACGGTTTTGATGAGACCCTTTTTACTAAGCTAAGTCCCCCGTTTCCTCCTGTAAAATTACTTCGCTTCGACGGATCAGAAATCGGAGACTTGGTTTCGCTGGAGTTGAGTTTCTTACTTTTCAAGCAGCAATGGACAAGCAAAATCACGGAGAACAGCATGACCCCAAAGGAATATTACTTTATAGATATCGGTATAGTCCTCCCCTTTTTCCTAAAAAAATGGAGGCACAAACATCGGATCATAAATCTGGAAAATCATGCAGAAATCAGGGATGAAGTGGAGTTTTCAGGGCCGTTTGGCCTAGCAACTTTATTCTTATATCCACTGATTTATCTGCAGTTTTTGTACCGTAAACCTATTTATAAGAAGGTTTTTTCTTAGATTAAAATTTACCTCGAAGAGCACAGAGTTATTCGCAGAGAACGCAGTTGAATAAGTGATAGGAATTACACTTTACTGATACTTGAGCCTACCTTGTCGGTAGGCAGGTCTTCACGAATATCAATTTTTCCGTTCACAGAGCTGAACCGAAGCGATGACTAGAACCAAGTTCTCCCAATGTGAAAAGCTTTGTAGCCTATACATTACCCTTTATGCTCATTACAGTTATAAACTTAAATCACTTCCAGATTTTCGCAATTTTCTATTTCACAATCCCCATACAGCACGAGCGAGTGACTTTTGATGGATGATCTAAAAGCCTTGCCTATTTCTTCTTTGATCTCGTTGATTTTGGGATCAGAAAATTCCCTAATCTTCCGGCATTGATTACATACATGGTGATCATGATGCTTGTAAGTCAGTGCTTGCTCGTAAAGCGCTACCTTATCTTTGAATTGGTGTTTTACTGCCAACCCACTCTCCACCAGTAAGTCCAGCGTATTGTAAATGGTAGCACGGCTGATGGTATATCCCTTGTTTCTCATGCTCAAGAATAATCCTTCCACATCCATGTGCTCATCTTCCGGAAGAGAGTAAAGTTCGTCTATTACTGAAAATCTTTCAGGAGTTTTCCTGCTTCCCTGCTTTGTAAGGAAGTTTTCAAAGATTTTTTTAGCCTTTTCTATGAGGGCCTTGTCTGCCATGCTTTTGTACTAATTTGAATTAAAGATGAGTCATAATCCATTTTTTGGCAAACCTGAGTGCATAATCCTTGTAATTTGGTTTCAATCTAATTAAAACTTGATTGCCAAAATCATTAATAGAACTGGCGAAACCGCTAGTTTTTGCTGAATATCCTTCTAAATCTCGAAAAACAGAGTAACTTATTTGGGACATCAGGGTTTACATAAATTTATGAATAAACGTCTACTTCTATCCCTTGCATTTGTTCTTGCCACGCATGCTCTGTGTCTAGCTCAAGTGCCTGGATTCTTTATGAAGGAAGAAAAACGTAAAGTAGAGATCCCTTTCTATTCTTCCAATAGTCTCATCATTGTACCTGTTTCCATCAATGGTAATACCCCGCTGAATTTTCTGGTAGATACCGGAGTCCGATCCAACATTTTGTTTAGCAAAAAGCTTGGAGATGCTTTGGGGCTGGAATATACACGAAGATTAAAGCTGGTAGGCGCCGATGGCACTGATAACTTAATGGCTTCAGTTTCTCCCATCAATCACTTTGACTTGGGGCCTTTAGAGGGTATATTCCAAAGCCTACTGGTATTGGAACAGGAATTTCTAGAATTGGAGTCTGTTATCGGAATTCCCGTTTATGGGATTGTGGGCTATGAATTTTTCAAATACAATCCCGTAAAAATTAACTACGACCAAGAGAAAATAGTTTTCTACAGATCCAATGCCCTAAAATGGAAACCTTTTTTCTTCAGAAAATTAGATATGGCCATTCATGAAAACAAGCCTTATATCAATGCTACAGTCAAACAAAAAGATGGCTCTTTTATCTACCCCAAGCTGCTTATCGATACAGGTGCGAATCATGGGTTGCTCCTCAATCGGGAGACTACAGAAAAAATCACCATGCCCTCGCTTTTCATAGAGTCGGCATTGGGCCAAAGTCTCGGTGGTATTTTGTACGGATATATCGGTCGGGTAGACTATCTGAAATTTGCAAATTTCAAATTGAATGATGTGCTTACTTCCTATCCCGAGGAAACGGCATTCAGCTATGTAATCAAAGATTCCGGTCGCTTTGGCAGTTTGGGTGCAGAGGTACTGGGGAGAACACGGCTTATTTTCGATTACCCAAGAAGCCGTCTCTGGGTGCGAAAAGCCGAGAACTTTTATTCACCTTTTGAATATGATATGAGCGGAATGACTTTGAAAAAAATACCCAATGATAACAATAGAATCTATGTATCCGATCTACGCCAAGGATCAGTGGCCCAGCGTGCGGGGATACAGATTTACGATGAGCTATTATCGGTAAATGGGGTACCTATGTTCATTTGGGAACTTTCCGAACTTAACAAACTGCTAAAATCAGAGCCAGACAAAGAAGTCAAACTTGAAATTCGTAGATACGAAGGAGAGGATCTAAGCAATTGGACAGATCATAAATACACCATTATTCTAAAGAAACAGATTTAGGAGCCTTTTGGGTTGTATTAAGATAAAAGCGGTAATTTTGAGTGAAGACAGGAAAATAATCCAACCTCCTATTCTTAAATACGTGTGTATCCAAGTTATAAAACCAATTATAAAACATGAAAAAGTTTCTTATTCCTATTCTGATTTTGGTGGTTGTGGGTGTTTTCATCTACACGAAGGCCGTAGGGACCTATAATACTTTTGTCCAAAAGGAAGAAGTGATCAATGGGCAATGGGCTGAGGTAGAAACACAGTACCAACGTCGATCTGACTTGATTCCCAATCTGGTAAATACAGTGAAGGGGTATGCGGACTTTGAGCAAGAGACATTGACCGGTGTGATCGAAGCACGGGCAAAAGCAACTTCTGTAAATGTGGATGCATCGAACCTTACACCGGAGAAATTGGCTGAATTCCAAGGAGCACAGGATCAGCTATCGGGAGCCCTGGGTAGATTATTGGTTAGTGTAGAACGCTACCCTGAGCTAAAAGCCAACCAAAACTTTCTGGAACTACAAGCCCAGCTTGAGGGCACAGAAAACAGAATCGCTGTAGCGAGACGTAATTTCAACCAGTCCGTCCAGGATTACAATTCAAATCTTAGAACTTTCCCCAACAACATCTTTGCGGGATGGTACGGATTTGAACAAAAAGGTTATTTCGAGGCATCCGCAGGATCCGAAAATGCACCTACCGTTCAGTTTTAATACAACTCATCATGGCTGAGAAATTATTCTCAACGGCAGACCGGGACGCTATAGTAAATGCGATCCGGACTGCCGAAGTTTCCACATCCGGAGAAATTCAAGTTCATATAGAAAGTCGCTGTAAAGGCGAGGTGCTAGATCGTGCCGTGAAGGTGTTTGACACGCTCAAGATGTATCAAACCCAAGATCGGAATGGCGTATTGTTCTACCTCGCCGTAGTTGATAAGCGCTTTGCAATTTTAGGAGACAAAGGCATCAATGAAGTAGTTCCGGATGATTTCTGGGAAAAAATAAAAGAACACATGACCGGCTTATTCAAACAGGGTCAATTTACACAAGGTCTGATTGACGGCATTCACATGGCCGGCGAGCAACTTGGAGCGCATTTCCCCTATCAGGGGGATTCAGACATAAACGAACTTCCTGATGAGATTTCTTTTGGATCATAAGATCCGCCCACTTCTATTAATTTTATTATTTGTCACTCTTGGTCTACAGGCTCAGGATTTTCCTCCTGTGCCCAATCCGCCTAAACTGGTAAATGATTTCACCAAGACACTTTCTTCGGCTGAAGTGGCACAATTGGAAAGCAAATTGGTTGCCTACAACGACAGCACCTCCACCCAGATAGCCATCGTGATGATGCGGTCTGTCGGCCAATACGATATATCCGATTATGCTTTCCGATTAGGGCAGTCTTGGGGTATTGGTGGTGGAGATAATGACAATGGAATCTTGATTCTGGCTGCGATGGATGATCGCAAGGTGTTTATTGCGACCGGTTATGGCATGGAAGGAGCGGTTCCCGATGCATTGGCAAAACGTATTGTAGAAAATCTCATCCTCCCAAATTTCCGAAAGGAAGCATATTATCAAGGGCTAAATGAGGCCACCGATATGATTTTCAAACTCGCATCCGGAGAATACAAAGCTGAGGATGTAGAGTCTACCGGCAATAGCGGCGGAGCAATACTTATGATTCTATTCTTCATTTTCATATTTGTAATTCTTCCTCTTTTGAAAAACAGAAATGACAATGATAACCACATGGGTGGAAGAGGAGGAGGAGTGGATCTCTGGACTACAATCATGCTGGCAGGCATGCTGGGTGGAAGAGGAGGGCGAGGTGGAAGTTTCGGCGGTGGTGGCTTTGGTGGTGGTAGTGGAGGCGGCGGCTTTGGAGGCTTCGGAGGCGGCGGCTTCGGAGGCGGCGGAGCTGGTGGTAGCTGGTAAAAATAAGGAGGATGACCGAAGACCCTCCTCAGCAAACAGGCCGAACTATTATTATGTTAAGCGTGAAAAGCACGGGATAAACCTATCAGTTTTGTTGATAAACACTACTCTAGTAGCCTTAGAAAAATCTAAGACTTTTGTGAGTGTCTCACGAGAAAACAGGTATTAAAAGCTGTTAGTGCTGACACCAACCGCGGCAGTGGAGCTTGCCTTTTGAAGTTAAAATATGAACGAAGGTTTAAAAATTTAAAAACGCTTTGATTAGCGTTTTTTTTTGAGCTAAAAATACCAGAGCTTCATTAATTGAAGTTGATTTTAGGAAAAATAGTCAGACTCAACAAAAAAATACGTAGAAAAGTAAGTATTTATACGTAATTTTTTATAGTTTTAGCCAAGATTCCATACCAAGATGATTTCAGTATCTGAAGCTTTAGATTTAATTAAAACTCATACGCAACAGCTGCCAACCGGCAAAATACCCCTTAGGGATGCCTACGGTTGCATTTTGGCGGAAGAAGTTTTTGCGCCGATCAGCTCGCCTTCTTTCCGACAATCCGCTATGGATGGTTATGCATTTCGAAGTGGCGGAACCCACAACCTGGAAGTCATAGGGGAATGCAAAGCAGGGGATGCATTAGAGTTTGAGCTTGGCGATAATCAAGCTGTTCGGATCTTTACCGGCGCACGTGTGCCCGATCAGGCAGATACTGTCATTATGCAAGAGCATGTGGAAGTGAATGGAAGTAAAATAACCATTCTTCAATTACCTGAAAAATCCGCCAATGTGCGGGAAGTAGGTGAACAAGTAAAGGCCGGTCACCAAGTGCTGCCGGCCGGGACAAAGATCAATGAATCCATTATCGGCTTTTTGGCAGGTTTTGGGATCACTGAGGTTTTAGTCTTTAACAAACCCAAAATTACGCTTATCGTTACAGGAAATGAGCTTCAGCAGGCGGGTAGTCCCCTGAAGCCCGGATCCGTCTACGAAAGCAATGCCATCATGCTGGAGTCTGCACTGAAGTCAAGAGGATATGACTCAGTGCGGATTCTAAAGGTCCAAGATGAATTGGATGCGACCATAAAAACCGTCTCCAATGGTCTTGAAAGTGATCTTTTGCTACTCTCCGGAGGTATCTCGGTCGGTGATTACGATTTTGTCTATGAGGCTTTGCAGGCAAATGCTGTTCAGGAGATTTTCTACAAAGTGAATCAAAAACCGGGCAAACCACTTTGGTTTGGCAAAACGGAAAAAACACTGGTTTTTGCCTTGCCAGGAAATCCCGCATCTTCTCTTACCTGTTTTCTGATTTATGCCCTTTCCGCACTAAAAATCATGTCAGGAAACACCGATTTCAATCTGAACTTCCAGTCTGCTACATTGAAACATCAAACATTCAATAAGTTTGGGAAGACTGTTTTCCTGTTGGGAAAGGAGTATAATGGTGAAATTGAGATTTTCGATAAGCAAGCTTCCAGTATGTTGATTTCCTATGCTTTGGGAAATGCCTTAGTGATGATTCCCGAGCATAAGGAACTACTAGAATCCGGAGAATCAATCCGTTATTTACCTATAAACAGAAATTAGGATGATAGCTCTTCATGATCCTGTTTTTATAGTTGTCTTTTCTGCAATTTTGGCGGTGGTTGCTTTTATGTATGCCAGCGTAGGCCATGGAGGTGCAAGTGGTTACTTGGCGATGATGGCCTTGGCAGGGGTTCCGTTGCTCATCATGAAGCCTACAGCCTTGATTTTGAATATTTGCGTGGCGGGAATTTCCTTTGTTTTTTTTCGTCAGGCAAAGCATTTCCGCTGGAAGCTCTTTTATCCATTTGCCATTACCTCGATTCCGGCAGCTTTTGCCGGAGGCATGATCACAATCAATGCGACACTGTACAAGCAGATTCTTGGGGTGTTTCTGCTGGTCGCAATATTGAGAATCTTAGGAGTTTTTGGAAAGACGGATCCACACCAAAACAAACCTGTGAATACTCCCTTAGCAGTACTGGTTGGATTAGCTATTGGTTTTTTCTCAGGAATGATCGGAATCGGAGGTGGTATCATTCTAAGTCCCGTAATACTATTGCTGCGTTGGGGAAATATGAAGGAAGCAGCAGCAGTTTCCGCCCTTTTCATTTGGGTCAATTCTGTTTCCGGAGCCTTGGGTTTTGTCATCGGAGGTGGAGTGATCCCCATGGAAGCCAGTTTCCTGATTCCCGCAGCGGTAGTAGGCGGTACATTTGGTGCAATCTACGGCAGTAAAAAGTTCTCAAACGTGACGTTGAAATACATTCTTTCCATCGTGCTATTTATAGCATTTATAAAATTGATGACTGTATAGCCTATGGAAAATTCAAAAGAAATAGCGGCATATATACTTTGTGGAGGAAAAAGTGTCCGCATGCAAACAGAAAAAGGTTTGGTTCTATACAAAGGCAAACCCTTTATCCGATGGATAATTGAAGCCATCATGCCGGTTACCTCCACGATCATTTTGGTGACTAGCAATGGAGACTATAGCTTGGTGGGTTTGCCGATGATAGAAGATATTTATGCAGACAAGGGTCCTGTGGGCGGAATTTATACAGCACTGAGTCACAGCACATCCGAGCGAAATCTAATCCTCAGCTGTGATGTGCCAAAGATTACTGCCGACCTGCTTCTTAGTCTTACGGAAGAATCAGAGAAGAAAAAAGCATCAGTTACCTTTCTGAGCGATGGAAAGAATGATTATCCTCTAATCGGTGTTTATAAAAAAGAAACCTTGGAAATCCTAGCTGATGCCATATCAGCAGACAAATTAAAACTCTGTCCTCTGGTTAATCTGATGTCTCACCACAAACTCATCATCAATTCGCATCAGAAATCCCTTGTCCAGAATGTCAACAGCAAAGCCGAATTACTTTCTCTCAACAAACTCGACTCATGAAATCGAGCCCGCCTACCGTCAGGAAGGGATTACCTGTCCGACGAAAGACGGGCATATGGCCTTTAAGAAAAAATTAAAAACAGATGAAAACCATAACAGGAAAATCCCCGAAAGTCACTCTCCTAGGCGCCGGACCCGGCGATCCGGAGCTGCTTACTCTCAAAGCGGTGAAAGCACTGTCCAATGCAGATGTAGTGCTTTATGATTCCCTAGTCAATGAGGAAATTCTGAAGCATGCCAATCGGGCATTGCTGGTTTTTGTGGGCAAAAGAAAGGGAAATCACAGTCATACTCAGGATGAGATCAATGAATTGATCGTGGACTATGCAACTGAATTTGGGCATGTGGTACGCGTGAAAGGGGGAGATCCCTTTGTTTTTGGCCGGGGAAAAGAAGAAGAAATGTATGCCTTGGCGCACGGAATAGAGGTAGAAGTAATTTCCGGGATTTCTTCCAGCGTAGCGGTCCCCGCATCGGTGGGAATCCCTGTGACAAGTCGCGGTGTAGCAGAAAGCTTCTGGGTGATCACCGGCACGACAAGCGAAAGGGCACTCTCAAAAGATCTGACTCTGGCAGCACAATCATCCGCCACGGTGGTCGTGCTGATGGGAATGGCCAAATTAAAGGAAATCACTGAAATTTATTCCTCTTTTGGTAAGCAGGATTTGCCGGTAGCCATTATTCAAAATGGCACCCATACTGAGCAAAAAGAAGTGGTGGGAACCGTTCAGAATATTCTAGAAATCAGCCAAAATCAAGGAATCGGGGCGCCTGCCGTCATTGTGATCGGCGAGGTCGTACATCTGGCAAGGGCAAGAAAGCAACTCAAAGAAGACTGGGTTTTGGAGGACGAGTTTATTTTCCAAAACCTGAATACCTTGCCATTCCGTAATTAATTCGAGCTATCTGTATTAAATTAAAGCTATGATTACCGTCAACTATTTTGGAAATATCGCAGAAGCAGCGCAAAGCGACTCGGAAACGCTAGAACATAATGCAATGAGTTTGGCTGAGTTGCTAGAACTACTGGATTCGAAGTATGCCATTGGACAATTCTCTTTCCAAGTCGCAGTCAATCGTAAGATCGTCTCCAGGCAACAAGCTTTGAACCTTTCAGATTCTGACGAGATCGCCTTGCTTCCACCATTTGCAGGAGGTTGAGATGGAACGATATCAGCGACAAACCATCCTTCCGGGAATCGGAACTTCAGGCCAGCAAAAGCTACTTTCAAGTAGCGTGTTGGTGGTAGGAGCCGGTGGTTTGGGCTGTGCTGTTTTGCCTTACTTGGTTTCTGCCGGAGTGGGAAAAATCGGGATTGTAGATGGAGACCGGGTAGAAGAAAGTAATCTTCATCGGCAAGTATTGTATACTGAGAATTCGATTGGAATACTGAAAGTAGAAGCTGCCAAGCAGTCCCTAGTGCGAATGAATTCGGCTACGGAGATTGAGGCCATTGCAGAGTTTTTGTCGGAAGATAATGTGGACAATTTGGTTGAGTCCTATGATTTGATCATCGATGCCACGGATAATATGGAAGTCCGATACACGCTGGATGAAGCTTGTTCTGGATTGAAAAAACCTATGATCTATGGCTCCATTTTCAGATTTCAGGGGCAAGCTTCGGTTTTCAATTATAATGGAGGTCCTTCATACTCTAGTCTTTTTCCAAAAGAAGACAAGGTCATATTGAACTGTGAAGAAGCTGGCGTGCTGGGGACCACAGTGGGAATCATCGGAATGCTTCAGGCAAATGAAGCACTAAAAATCATTCTTGGAATCGGCGAAATACTTTCAGGGAAAATCCTGATCTATAATACGCTCACGAATAAGCAGCAAGTTTTTCAATTAGCAGACCAGCCTGTAGAACTCCTTCCTAACCCAGTCTCTGAAAAAGTAGAATTGATCACTCCAGAGCTGGCTTTTGCACACAAAGGAATTCTTCTCGATGTAAGAGAAGTAGGCGAAAGACCGGAGATTCCCTCTGGGTTTTGCCGTAAAATCCCACTTTCTGAACTGGAAAGTAGGTTGGGAGAATTGGACAAAGAGGATGACATCACGCTATTTTGCCAAGCTGGAGGAAGAGCAATTAAAGCTGGAAGATTACTGAAAGCGGCAGGTTTCTCTTATGTAAAAGCCATTCGAGGGGGTGCGACCGACATTTTGAAATTGATAGAACATGAAATAAGCAAGGCAACTTAACCACAATTGATTCGGTGGATAAGTTTTTTGAATTTCATTATAAATTGAAAAGCGAGTTACAAATGAAAAAAGTATTTATTGAAGGAGCGATTTCTTCCGAATTTATAGCTGATTCTATCGCGAAGCACCAGAGCAAGCATAGTATCGGAGCACACAATATTTTTCTGGGTCAAGTACGTGCGGACGAAGTGGGGGAACAGAAAGTAGTGGCGATTGAATACACTGCCTATGAGGAAATGGCCAATGAAAAACTGCATGAAATCCGGGAGTCAGCTTTTGCGAAATTTGATTTGACTTGCCTGCACATATACCACAGCTTGGGGACAGTGAAGGTTGGAGAGATCTGCATCTTCGTCTTCGTCTCCTCCCCACGGAGGAAGCAGGTCTATGAAGCCACAGAATATTTAGTCAATCAAGTGAAGGAGCAAGTTCCGATTTTCGGCAAGGAAATTTTTGACAATGCCGATTATCAATGGAAAGTAAACAGCTGAAGTAAATATGTATATCCGCAATTGCACTAGTAAACGAATAAAAGAGACTTTTTATATGGTAAACACTCGCATCACGGTAACTTCGGTCACCCGTCTTCGGTCTTCCAGCCAAGTAAATAAAGAAAATATGGCAACTGGCTCGATTACGGATAATCAGATAAATAAATGGTAGATATCACACATAAAGTCACCACACTTCGTACAGCAAAAGCTCAGGCGATTGTCCATGTCAGTTCTGCTGAAACCATCGCAGCTGTGGTGGAAAACCGTGTTCCAAAAGGAAATGTGTTTGAGATGGCGAAAGTTGCAGGGCTTTTCGCAGTGAAAAATACGCACATTACCATCCCTGATTGTCACCCTCTCCCGGTGGAGTACACTGCGGTGGAATATGAGGTAGATGGACTGGAGATCAGAATTTATATTACAGTGAAGACAGTGTATAAGACCGGTGTGGAAGTAGAAGCCATGCATGGCGCATCGGTAATTGCCCTGACCATGTACGATATGCTCAAACCCATCGACAAGGGAATTACCATCCGTGAAATTGGTTTGGTGCAGAAAACAGGGGGAAAATCCAGTTTTAAAGATAAAAACCCAACCCAAATTCAGGCAGCAGTAATAGTTTGCTCAGATTCCATTTCCAAGGGGATTAAAGAAGATCGTGCAGGAAAAGCGATTGTGGAGAAGTTGAAATCACATGGAGTTGAAGTAAACTCCTATGAGGTCATCCCTGATGAGCTGGAACTGATACGGGCAAGGACATTTGAACTTACTGAGAAGCATCAATTGGTCATTTTCACGGGTGGGACAGGACTTTCCCAACGGGACGTCACTCCTGAGGCGTTGGAGCCAATTTTGGAACGGAGAATTCCAGGCATAGAGGAAGCTATTCGGAGCTATGGGCAGAAGATGATGCCGTTTGCCATGCTTTCCAGATCCGTGGCAGGCACCATAGGTGACAGCCTGGTGTTGGCCTTACCGGGATCAACCAATGGAGCTAAGGAATCAATGGATGCGGTTTTTCCGCATTTACTGCATGTGTTTAGAATAATGAAAGGAGCCAATCATGAACCCAGCTAGTATTCATGAGTTAAAAGATAAATTTGGGCGAATCCACAATTACTTACGGATCTCCCTGATAGAGAAGTGCAATCTGCGCTGCAAATACTGCATGCCTGCTGATGGAATTCCGCTCAGTCCCAAAGCTTCCCTGATGAGTGCGGAGGAGGTACTTGAGTTTGCAAGAATTTTTGTCGGACTGGGAGTAAATAAGATCCGGCTGACAGGCGGTGAGCCTTTGCTTCGAAAGGATATTTACGAAATCCTCGAAGGGCTCTCCAAGCTTCCTGTGGACTTATCATTGACAACCAACGGCTTGCTGATTGATAGACATGTGGATAACTTTCGGAAATTGGGAGTCAAAAACATCAATTTCAGTTTGGATACGCTGCGTGAAGAGCGGTTTTTTGAGATTACAAGAAGAACGGGCTTTCAGAAAACATTGGATAATTTTCGAATCCTACACGATCAAGGCTTCAACCTAAAAATCAATGTGGTCTTGGTAAAAGGAATGAATGAAGACGAACTGGTTGATCTGGTAAATCTGACCAGAGATTTTGATGTATCTGTTCGGTTTATAGAATTTATGCCTTTCGACGGCAACAGCTGGGATTGCTCCAAGATGGTTTCGGAAGCCGAAGTACTGGAAAAATTGGGGGCACATTTTGGGACGGAAAGAATAACGCCACTTCCAAACGAGGAAAATTTCACCGCACGTAAATTTAAGATCACAGACTACCGGGGCGATTTTGGAATTATCAGTTCGGTTACCAACCCTTTCTGCGGAACCTGCAACCGGATCCGCTTGACTGCCAATGGGCGTATCAAAAACTGCCTTTTTTCCAATCAGGAAACCGACTTGCTTGCGGCTATGCGTGCCGGGGAAAATGTGGAAACCCTGATATTAGAATCTATTCTGAAGAAAAAAGCCGTGCGCGCCGGAATGGATAATATGGAAAAACTCTCCGACCCGGTACTTCATTCCGATAATCGAAGTATGATTGCGATTGGGGGGTGAGGAATTAGGACTTAAAGCTTCCGTGAACTATGTCCTCCCAGGACATAATGAACCGGCTACTTTTCTGTGCTTCTGAGCTTATCCCGGATTGAAAACCTATGGAAAGTTTAGAATTGTGAAATTTTGTATAGCAATAACTAATCATTTGAAGTGAAGCCTTGAAAAGGTGATTTTAGCCTCGTATTCTTTATTCTCATGAACGTCTTTGTCTACCAATATTTCCGAGTCATATTCGATATTATATAATTTTAATAGGGTATCCATTTTAGATTTCCTACCCTTCTCAATTCTCACATTTTGGCTATAACTTATTAATGGGCCAACAGCAATAGGAATAATAGAAAAGCCTACACCAATGATGATCAAAGGAACAGTAGAAACGACACCTTTATCCCAAGCCATTGTCCCTAATAGATATCCACCAAGCATTACAGCAATTCCTATTACCATATACATAACAAAGTGAGTAATATTCAGTGACTTTGTTGACGCTACTTTATAGTAGTCTATGCATGCTTCTTTGATACGTCTAATGTGATTATCCCCAAACTTGATGTTTAAACATTTACCTTTGAACTCAGGTTTCAAGTTTGTTAATCCGCATGTTGTACCTGTAGATAAATCGAACAACCTGTGCTCGCATAATTCACAATGCTTTACTAAATCCATTTTTAGGTTTTAATGGTTTTTTTTCCTTTCATTTAAAGGAGGTTGATTAAACTACTGAAAATGCTTTTATCTAAGCTGCTGTTTCACAAAATCAATATAGGCTTTCTTTTTGAAGTCAAACCAGCCTTGTCTATACTTAGAGGTATCGATCGTATACTTGAAGTTCTGAAAGGGTTTCCGTTTTGAGAGTTGATCCAGTAGCTTATCTCTAAAATTGGTATCAGTCATTGAATAGGCGAAATCCTCCATCACCTGAAATCCCTCTCTCGAATCCATCTTTTCAAATCGCACATAATTGCCCCAATCAGATTCAAGTTTTTCGAAGAGATCTTCCCAAGGCTCCGGATCGAAATACGGATTCTCCGGATCGGGGTGATATTCAATTGTTCCTGTTGGTGCATGAAAGAAGCACAGCATCCCGCAATCAAGAAGTTCGGCGATTTCTTCGATATGGCGTTCTGTGAGCATCATTGATTGAAACTATACGTTTTCAAAAGATTTCGGTGGCTCTCAGAGAATTTTACAGGAATAAAAGTTAAGGCTCTTTAGTATAATGATCAATTTTCTTAACCCTTTCCATTGAAAAAAGGGGGATTGATTTTGGTACTCTTGCAGGTAAGTGGACCGTAACTATCAGGATGACCGTTAAAAATCAAATTATAATCAGATGAAAAGCCGCTTGAAATCAATCGTTGGAATTCATAAAGCACTAACTTTGCCCCACCTACCTACTATTAAACCGCAAGCTATTGGATCGTCAGGACTTTCTTTCCATTTATAAATCAGACCCCATTTTTCAGACTATCGCACATGAGGTTTCAGGTGACGATAAGCTTACCCATCAGATAAAAGGCCTATCAGGAAGTTTGGATATGGTTTTACTAGCGGCTCTTTTTGAGTCAAAGGGAGGGTTTCACCTTATTGTGGCACAGGATAAGGAGGAGGCTGCTTATCTGAATTCTGATCTTCAGAATTTGCTGGGCAGTGATGCCCATATGATTTTCCCATCCAGTTTTAAGCGGGCATATCAATTCGAAGAAATTGATAATGCAAATGTTCTGATGCGCTCCGAGATTCTCAATCAAGTGCTGGAGGAAAAAGGGAAATCCCGCATCATCATCACCTATCCTGAGGCTATTTATGAGCGGGTGATCAACAAACGTTCACTACAGGAAAATACGTTTTCGGCTAGAGTCGGAGAGCAAGTGGATATGGAGTTTGTCTCCGAAATCTTGGCCAGCTACGATTTTGAACGGACAGATTTTGTCTATGAACCCGGACAATTTGCCATTCGGGGAGGGATTTTGGATGTGTTTTCATTTTCCAATGAGCACCCCTACAGGCTTGAGCTTTTTGGCAAAGAGATCGAGAGTATCAGGACTTTTGATCCCGAGACGCAACTTTCCATCGCCAGTGTGGATCAAATTGCCCTGATCCCAAACGTACAAACGAAGCTTCTCCAAGAAGTAAGGCAGTCATTTCTGGGTTTTCTTCCTGAGCAAACCATCGTCTGGATCAAGGATTACCAGTTGACACTGGATGTGATGGATGAATGCTTTCACAAGGCTTCCCTAGCTTTCGACCAGATCGTCAAAAAAACCAACAACACTAAAACTGTCCTCGGGCCAGGAGATTTATTTGATAAAGGAACTGACTTTGCGTCGGCATCTGCGAATTTTTCGCGGGTAGAGTTCGGGAAGCAGTTTTATCTGAAAAATGCCAAGCAGTCCACTTGGGAATCGCAGCCACAGGCTTCTTTCAACAAGAATTTTGATTTATTGGTTACCCAACTTTCGGAGAACGAAAAGAAAGGTGTTGTAAACATTCTGACAGCCGAAAATGCCAAGCAAATAGACCGACTGCTGGGTATTTTCAGTGAATTGGATCCGACACTTCAGGTGCGAAGCATGCTTCTAGGATTGCGGGAAGGTTTCGAAGATAGGCAGTCTAAAATTGCCTGCTTTACAGATCATCAGCTTTTTGAACGCTTTCATCGATACAAAACCCGGGATAAAGCCAGCAAATCCAAGGCACTTACGATTAAGGAATTGAAAGCGTTGCATCCGGGAGATTACATCGTACACGTGGATTATGGAGTAGGACGTTTTGCCGGTTTGGAGAAAGTGGATGTGGCAGGCAAAATGCAGGAAGCTGTACGATTGATCTTTAGAGACGATGATTTGCTCTATGTGAACATCCACTCCCTTCATAAAATTTCCAAGTTTTCCGGACAGGAAGGCACAGTACCCTCCATGTCCAAATTGGGCTCTCCTGATTGGGAAAACAAGAAATCCAGGGCTAAGAAGCAAGTCAAGGACATCGCAAAGGATTTGATCGCGCTGTATGCAAAGAGAAGATCAGCACAGGGCTTTGCTTTCAATCCTGATTCTGTACTTCAGATTGAGTTGGAATCTTCCTTTATCTATGAGGACACACCGGATCAGGCAATAGCTACCCAGGATGTAAAAACCGACATGGAAAAGACCTATCCAATGGATAGGCTAGTCTGCGGAGATGTGGGTTTTGGAAAAACTGAAGTAGCCATCCGAGCGGCTTTCAAAGCTGTAAATGACCGAAAGCAAGTGGCCGTTTTGGTACCTACCACCATTCTGGCTATGCAGCATTTCCAGACCTTCAGTGAGCGTCTGGAAAATTTCCCTGTGAAAATCGAGTATATCAATCGCTTTCGTACGGCCAAAGAAATCAAGGAAATCGTAGCGCAGGTAAAAACCGGCGAAATCGACATCCTTGTAGGAACCCATAAGATTGTAAATAAGGATATTGTCTTTAAGGATTTAGGACTATTGGTAATTGATGAAGAGCAGAAATTCGGTGTGAAAGTAAAGGATCAACTGAAAAATCTGCGTGTAAATGTAGACGTGCTGACCCTGACCGCGACACCAATTCCAAGGACCCTGCACTTTTCCCTGATGGGAGCCAGAGATCTATCCGTAATCGCCACTCCTCCACCTAACCGTCAGCCCGTTACCACAGAAGTCCAAACCTTCCAGGAAGAGGTGATCAGGGACGCTGTTTCCTATGAATTAAGGAGAGGCGGGCAGGTTTTCTTTGTGCATAACCGTGTAGGAGAAATTGATTCTATAGCTAATCTGATTATGAAACTCGTGCCGGATGCCCGAGTCGTAGGTGCTCATGGCCAGATGGATGGTAAAAAACTGGAAAAAATCATGGTGGATTTTATCCATCACGAATACGATGTATTGGTTTCTACCAACATCATTGAGTCCGGACTGGATATTCCGAATGCCAATACGATTATTATCAACCGGGCCCACATGTTTGGCATGAGTGATTTGCACCAGATGCGTGGACGTGTAGGCCGGAGCAACAAGAAGGCGTTTTGCTACCTACTTACCCAGCCTATGTCAGGCTTGACGGCAGAGGCCAGAAAGCGTATGCAGACATTGGAGGAATTCTCAGATTTAGGTGACGGCTTCAAAGTGGCAATGAAAGATTTGGATATTCGGGGCGCCGGAAATTTATTGGGAGCCGAGCAAAGTGGTTTCATCTCAGATTTAGGATTTGAGATGTATCACAAGATCCTTGATGAAGCCGTGCAAGAATTGAAGGAGAATGAATTTGCAGCTTTGTTTGAAACTGACTTGGCAGAAAAAGTCAAAGTACTTGTCCAAGACTGTACAATTGAAACTGACCTGGAACTTCTTATTCCCGAAGAATATGTGGCTAATATCAGCGAGCGACTGGGGCTTTATTCCAAACTAGATACCATCAAGAACGAGGAGGAGTTGATGAAATTCTCCGGCCAACTTCTGGATAGATTCGGGCCACTGCCGGATGCCGTGAAAGATTTGATGGAAACTGTACGTTTACGTTGGAAAGCCGAAAAGCTTGGAATTGAGAAGCTTGTATTGAAAGGAGGGTTTATGAAGTGCCATTTACTGCCTTCTACAAGAGATGACTACTATGCTTCGGAGATTTTCCAAAAAGTTATGCGATTTGCACAGATGAATAGTAAACTTTGCAAAATAAAGGAGTACAAGAATCGTTTGATTCTTACATTATCAAATGTTTCTACCATTTCTAAAGCTCAGATTAAGCTGAATGAGATGAACGAAGCATGATTTTGAAATAATTTAATGGCATAAAAATTGCAGATTTGCCTATCGATTTTGTTGGTTTTCTGAGATTTTGGCTATTTTTTGTCAAAATGAAAATAAGGACTACAGCATAAATCATTGGAAGTGCTTGACATTGCATTTATATTAGCACACTGAAAAAGACCTAAAACAATTAGAAATATGCGTCTGAGTAACAAATCATGGGGGATGTGGGTAGCAGCTTTGGCAATAGTGGGAAGCTCTATTTTAACCTCTTGTAATAAAACTCCCGGCTATGGTAGAAGAACAGCCAACAAGCCTGGCAAAAAAAGTGCTACTACAGGAGCAGAATTCAGTTTTGATGAAAATGATTCTACTCAATTTTTTGTAGCCAAAAATGCCGAGCAAATCCCTGGACCAAACTTGAAATTTATACAAGGAGGTAGAGCCGTACTGGGTTCTCAGGAAGAGGATGTAATGGCTTTTCGGGATAATCAAGAACGAACGGTGACACTTGCAAACTTCTACTTGGATGAAACCGAAATCACCAATAACGATTACCGTGAGTATTTGTTCGATATCAGTAAAAAGGTGAGTGCAGATTCCCTGCTTAAACTTGAGCCTGCGGACAATGTCTGGGCTGGAGGTGCGATGACTTTCAATGACATGTATCAGTCCTATTACTTTAGATTTCCAGGTTTCAATTTTTACCCGGTGGCCGGTGTATCTTGGACTCAGGCAAATGCATATGCTAAATGGAGAACAGAATACGTACAGGAAATCATCAGAGAAGATAGAGGTATAGATTCCTCATTTTCTAAAAGCCAACTGGTAGAGCGGGGTGTAGCTCTAGCTGACTATAGACTCCCCACTGAAGCGGAATGGGAATACGCTGCCAAGGCAATGATCGGTACCCAGTACTTGGATGAAAATCAAGAATATGGACGAATCTATCCTTGGGATGGCAGAGGTCTTCGTAACCCTTACAACGTAAAAAGAAAAGGTCAACAAGGCGACTTCCTTGCCAACTTTAAAAGAGGCAGAGGTGATTACGGCGGAATCGCAGGTGGACAGAGAAATGACGGAGATATCATTCCCACCAATGTATATGACATGGCTCCAAACGATTTTGGATTATATCATATGGCCGGTAATATGAATGAATGGGTTCAGGATATTTATCGTCCACTGTCTTTTCAAGACTTTGATGACCTTAACCCAGTGAGGAATACAGGAGTAGGTGATGAAGAGGATACTTATCTGACTTCAATGCTTACAGATGAGCTTAGAGTGTATAAGGGAGGTTCATGGAGAGATGTGGCATATTGGCTTGCTCCCGGTACTAGAAGGTTTATGCACCAAGATTCTGCCACCAATCATATCGGATTCAGATGTGCCATGATCTCTATTGGAGAGAAAGGCAAATAAAAAATACTTAATCTATAGAAAGCCCCATCAATTTGGTTTGATGGGGCTTTTTTTGTTCTCCTTATGCTTTTCAGAAAACTTTACTGGATATCTTAATATAAAATCACCACCCACAACTATTTAATAATCAACTAAATATCATTCTTTATTCGTATTTTAATAGAGCAATAAACCCAAAATAATATGGACTCTATAACAAAAATCGAATCATGGGCGGACAGACATCATCCCAAATGGATAGACTTTCTTCGCATAGTATTGGGATTGTTTATTCTGTACAAGGGCCTACTGTTTATTTCCGACACAGGCGCTTTAATGGATCTTATGAAAAATAAGGATCTACAGTTCTTCAATCTGGGATTGGCTCATTACGTAGCCTTTGCCCATTTGGTAGGAGGATTACTAATTGCATTGGGATTGGTGACCAGATTTGCTGTCATTTTCCAAATCCCGATTCTCTTGGTGGCAGTATTCTTTGTCAATATCAACGCAGGATTTCTTTCTGCGGCGAATAATCTGGAGTTCGAACTATCCCTGCTTGTTTTGATCTTACTAATAGTATTCCTCATCTATGGCTCAGGTAAATTCTCCTTGGACAATTACATGAAGGAACATCCCAGATGGTAATTATGCTATGATTACCCCTGTAGCTGCGGTAACTGTTACTTTCCAAATGGAGTCGGACAGGCCTGCATAATGGACTTGTCAATGCGTGGGATCCAAAGTGTCTTTACCAAAAGTGGTGCAGTGCTGAAATTGCAACAGTTCCAGCACTGCACCCACTTTAACCTCATTAGCCTGAGCATCGAGGATGGTTGGATAGCTTGTCTTGCCATGCCGAATGGACCATGAATAATTCCAATTCCCTCTCCGATGTGATCACAGGCGTTTGGTAATACCATCACGGCCACATTTATTTACTTTTCATCACTCCAGCTCTAATGGGAACTTCTAAATCGTTCTCTTTCGGAGGTATAGGACAGGCATAGCCACTAGCATATGCACAATAGGGATTGTAGGCTTTGTTAAAATCAAGTTCTATCGTATCCCCCGTCGGAATTGTCAGTCCCATATACCTTCCGCCCCCGTAGGTTTCCCCGCCGTTGGTTTGGTCAGTAAAGGGAAGAAATAGAACCGGTTTCATAGCGAGCCAAAATTTACGGTTAGAATACGTCAGATTTTAGCACAAAATATAAATTAGTCTTGGGAGAAAACAGAAATCTAATGCATAATGCGGGTTAAATGTGTGTTTGGCAAAAGGATTCCACGATCCAGTCAAATGAAAAATTCAAGGCAAGGAATAACTTTTGAATTACTATCAATTTAAGTATTGTGATCAAATTGATTGCATGCCTCCCCCGAAAAACTATTTTGCCGCTGATAAAAGAATTGCTTTTGGAAGCTATTATGACAATGGGATTTTGAGGATTTAGGAGCAAAAGATTTAATTTAAGGTTCTACTTTCCTTAGTCTTATGAAATCGAGCATGACTCAAAAGTCACACAATAGGATGATTATAAGCCATGCGAGATTCCATGTAACAGCTAAAAAGCAAATTACAATCACATGAAAAAAATCTACTTATTTCTGCTTTTATGCCTAATCTCCAACTGCGGCTTTTCGACGGAATTGGTACAAACCATTCAGACGTATCAAGCTGATTATGGAGCGTTGAGAAGGCTGTATTCCAATCCGCTTTCCGATGAGTATTTCACCAGAATCCAAAAATTCAACCAAGATTATCTGAGCGATCTGGATAAGGTGAATTACAATTCTCTCTCTGAAGACGGAAAAATTGACTACGTCCTCTTTCGAAACTATCTTGAAAAAAAACTGGCGGAACTGGCGATAGAAAAAGCTTCTTTTGGTGAAATCGCTGGAGTTTTAGCATTTGCTAAGCCTTTGGAAGAGTTTTATCGGGGAAGACGCCGTGCAGAGAAACCTGAACCCCAAGTACTGGCAGCTACTTGGAATGAAGTAGCAAATCAAGTAGACATCCAATTGAAAAACTTGCCTTCCTCACCCAAATACACCAGTTGGCAGAAAGCGGATCTTGCGGCAAGTGCAATAGAATCCTTGAGCAAAGCCACCGGGGAAGCATATGGCTATTATTTCGACTATGATCCTATGTTTACTTGGTGGATGCCCGAACCGTGGAAAAGACTCGATGAAAGTATGAAGGCGTATGCTAAAGCACTACGCGAGCACTATACGAATTCAGTGAAAGACGATGGAAGTGGAATCATAGGAAGACCTATAGGGAGAGCCGCGCTGGAGAAGCAATTGGCATTTGAAATGATCGCCTATAGTCCGGAGGAATTAATCAAAGAAGCGGAAAAGCAGTTTGCCTGGTGCGAAAAAGAGATGCTCAAAGCTTCCAATGAATTGGGGTTTGGCGATGATTGGAAAGCAGCTTTGGAAATGGTGAAAGAATCCTATCTAGCAGCGGGAGAGTGGCCTGCAGAAGTGATCCGATTGGCAGAGGAAGCTACTGACTATGTAGAATCAAACGATCTGATCACTGTACCACCTTTGGCAAAAGAATCTTGGCGGACAGTCATGATCTCTGCTGAGCGCCAACGGGTAAGTCCATTTTTCTTAGGAGGAGAATCCATACAGATTTCTTATCCTACATCCGAGATGAGCCATGCCGATAAAATGATGAGTATGAGGGGAAACAATCCGCATTTCTCAAGAGCGACAGTTCATCATGAACTCATTCCGGGCCATCACCTGCAGCAGTTTATGAACCAGAGGAACATGACACATAGGCGCATGTTTGGAACTCCCTTTTGGACAGAAGGTTGGGCGTTGTATTGGGAGTTTATCCTCTGGGACAAAGATTTTCCCCGGGATGCCAAGGATAGAGTAGGAATGCTTTTCTGGAGAATGCACCGCTGTGCGCGAATCATTTTCTCTCTTAATTACCACTTGGAAAAGATGACCCCTCAAGAGTGCATTGATCTATTGGTGGATAAAGTCGGTCATGAACGTGCAAATGCAGAAGCGGAAGTTCGTCGTTCTTTTGAAGGAAGCTACGGGCCTCTTTATCAGATTGCCTATATGATTGGTGCGCTTGAGTTCTATAAAATGCGCAATGAAGTGGTTAATTCCGGAAAGATGACCGAGAAAGAATTTCATGATCTGATCATGAGCCAAAATGCAATGCCCGTGGAAATACTCAGAGCCAAAGTCACAGGTCAGGCATTGAAAAAAGACCATAAGGCAAGTTGGAGATTTTTGGATTAAAGAAGTTCATCTTAAATCTCTTTAGGATACTTTGCTCGGTTAGTGGCTAAAATTCAAAAAGGAGTCCGAAAACCGGACTCCTTTTCAAATGTGAAACCATTAACAGTATTACTTTTTAGACCCTTTAAGCTTGATGATGATCACTCCGTTTTTACCTTTTTCTCCAAATACATCGGTTGCGGATTTATCTTTCAGAACTTCTATGCTCTTTATATCTTCCGGATTAATGTCTTTTAATTCCTTCACTTGTTCCATACCATTTTTGCCTTCCAGCATATAGATGGGTGCATTTTCCTGTCCAGTCCCAGCAATCTGCAGAAAGACCCGAGGACTGTTAGATCCATGTAGAGAAGACGATGTGCTGATGCCTGGGATTTTCACTCCGCTAGTGTTGTTCGTCAAGCCTGCGCCAACTTTCGCAGTACCTATGATATTTTTGTTTATAACATCGTTGAAATGTCTGGCATATAAAGATTGATTCTTCAAAATTTCCTGCTGCTCTGTATTCAGTTCATTTTTTATGGAAACCATCGTGCTGAGCTGTTGTTTTTTTAAGGAATTCTCCAATGCCAGCACTTTATCCATTTGCTTTTGTACTGCTACTTCATCAATTTTTGATTCATCCAGTAGTGCTTTAAGCTTTTTGGTCTCATCATCCAAGTCCCATTTCATAGTACTGAACTTACCTGCATTTTCGGAATGGATTTTCTTAATTTTGGCTGCTTGAGCCTCGGATAGATTCAGCTCATTTCTCAATTCCATCACTCTGTCTGCAGCGTACAGATTTTTTTGGAAGAGATCTTGATTCTGGCCCACAGTAGTCACCAATTGTGCGTTGGCAACGGTAGCGCCGAGGGCCAAAAAGAGAATAAGTAAGTATTTCATAATAAATTTCTGTTAGTATTCGGTCAATAATGAAGCAGTAGGTGATTCCCAAGTATCTAGAAATGTACTCTCCTCTATGATGAAATGCTGATTGTGATTCTCATCTTCCTGCAATGTAATGATGACCACTTCTGGCGATACACTTTCTATTGGAGCAGGTTTTTGGATGAATAGAAAGGCAAAAATCATGGATGCCGCTATGCCTGCGGGAATCCAAAAACTGAATTTCCGGGTTTTGACTTCTGGAAAAGCCGGGATTTCCAGTTGCTGATCCTGCTTTTTCATCTGGTCAAAAAACCGTTCTAATTGTCCGTTATTTTCCATATTCTTTCTGGATTTGAACTTTCGTAATTAATTCTCTAAGTTTCTTTTTTCCACGATCATAATGTGTTCTCGCAGTCCCAACACTGATTTGAAGGATTTCGGCACTTTGTGCAATGGTCATCTGATGATAAAAGACCATCAGAATAACTTCCCGCTGCATCTCCGGTAGGCACTTGATGATCCTCTCATAATCAGTGGCATCCACTTCCTCATGGACTTCTTCCAGATCATAGGAATCGGAAAGAGATACCACTTTACCGGCTTTTCTGTGCTCATCTATAGCAGTATATCTAATGATTGAAAAAAGCCATGTTTTTGCTTTTGATGCGTCTTTTAGCTTCGCCTGTCCTTCCAAAATCTTCAAATATGCCTGCTGAAGCACATCCTTCGCCAGTTCATCCTCAAAAGAGCAGCACTGCCTAGCCCAAAGGTATGCGTCCCTGTGATGGGCTTTTAAGATATGATCTAGCTGACTGCGATTCATTTACACAGGTTAGTCGGGAAAAGAACCCAATATATGACAAGACTGATTTAAAAATTGAAAGATTCTGAAATTGGAAAATTCCGCAAAGCAATCTTTTAATCTTTCAGTCTTTCAATTTTCGAATCCTTAATCCTAAAAAGGTAAGCCAAAGTAAACTCTAGATTAGTAGAGCTCATATCAAAAATGCGTTCTTGTCCTTCTGGATTGGTGAAATCATAAGAAAAACGAACTTCACCTGTAATCGTACTTTTACCAAAAAGCTTTGAGATTCCCGCTCCGGCGGTAAGGCCATACATAATCTTACGGGGGCTATCACTTGCACCTCCAAATGTCGGGAGCTCTGAAGGGGTAGTATTGGAAAATTCACGGCTGATGTCTTTAGCTTGAAGCATATAGCCAAAATGAGGGCCAAGTTTGATCTGAAATCTTCCTGACTTTCCCAAGAAAAAACTGGAAAGCATCGGGATTTTCAAGTAGTCAAACTGCGTCTCATTCGTTCTGATGGGATCAATTTCTTCCTCTATTTGTGTAAAACCAATCCTCAGAAATTGTGCATTGACTTCAATTCCGGCATTTTTGGAGTTGAAGTGCTCAAAAACCAAGGCAAAGGTAGGAGCCCCGATTCCATCTACAGAGATTCCTCTATTGCTTGGCGATGGCCGGTAGGAATAGGTAGAGGTCGCATAACCTCCCCGGATACCCACGCTGGTCTGAGCCAGAGCGGCAAAAGTGGATAGAACGAAAATACACAAGAGTAAAACTCTATTCATGACCAAAAGTAACTATTAATCGATTTTGTCAAGGTTATTTACTGTTTTATCTAAATTCTGAGAATTAGCAAAAGCATCAAAGAAAGAGCTCCACACGGGAGCTCTTCAATTACTTCTCAGGAAAACTCCGGAGTTAGGATTTCTTTTCCTTTTCATCAGACTTCAAATCCTCTCTGTCCTTTAGTTTTTTGTCCTCTACATTCTTATTGAGAAACTCGTTGATTTTATCAATAGAAAAGGAAGAGGAAATCTCACCGAAGGAATTAATATCCATTTTGAACCCACTCAAGTCTTCATGAACCTTCGGGTCTTCGTTTTTCTTTTTCTTCTTTGTCATAACTTCTCTTTTTAGCCGATCACTTCCAAAGTAGCTAACGCAAATCTGATGCGTTTGGACACTTCTTCAGTTCCTAAAATAGCAAAAATCTCCATCAAATCCGGGCCCGCACCCACTCCGGTGACAGCAAGCCGAACCGCCTGCATTACTTTTCCCAGCTTAATTTCTTTTGCTTCAGCGGTTTCACCCAGCATTGCTTTCGCTTTCTCCGCATCATACGTCCCGACAAACCCCTCCAAAGCCTCTGCATAAGCGGTAAGAACCGTAACTGCATCTGCATTCCATCTTTTGCCGGCAATATCCATATCAAATCCAGATGGGGGAATTACCACGAATTTGCTTTGCTGCCATAGATCTACGGGAAAAGTTACCCGCTCTTTAGTCAAAGAGACGATGGCTTCGGCAGTTTCTTGTAGGATGGTGATCCCTTCCGCAGAAGCACCCGAAATGACATATGGTGCCAACTCGGCATTGGATTTCGCTCTTAGGTATTGCTCGTTGTACCATTTTGCTTTCGCAATATCAAACTTGGTCCCTGCTTTGCCTATACGCTCTACAGAAAACGCTTCGATCAGTTCATCTAAAGAGAAGATTTCCCGTTCATCTCCCGGATTCCATCCTAAGAATGCAAGAAAATTCAAGAATGCATCAGACAGATAGCCCTGCTCACGAAATCCCGCAGCAGTTTCGCCATTTTCAGTATTCTCCCAATTCAGTGGGAATACAGGGAAGCCCAATTTATCACCGTCACGCTTGGAAAGTTTTCCGTTACCATCAGGCTTCAGCAGCAAAGGCAAGTGAGCAAACTCAGGCATAGTATCTTCCCAGCCAAAAAATTTATAAAGTAATACATGCAAAGGGGCTGAAGGAAGCCATTCCTCTCCACGGATCACATGCGTGATATTCATTAGATGATCATCGACAATATTTGCCAAGTGATAGGTAGGCATACCGTCTGATTTCATCAATACTTTATCATCCAGCGTGGAGGAATGAACCATCACCCAGCCTCGGATCATATCATTCAGACGGACTTCTTCCTTGCGCGGGATCTTTACACGGATGACATAAGGTTCACCGGAGTCCAGCCTTGCCTTCACTTCTTCCTGAGAAAGTGTCAGCGAATTTTTCATCTGGGTTCTGGTGATGCTGTTGTACTGTGGTTGTACTACCCGAGCGGCGGTTAAGCGCTCACGCATGGCTTCCAGTTCCTCGGAAGTATCAAAAGCATAATAAGCGTGACCGGCTTCGACCAAGTCCATTGCATATTTCATGTAACTTGACTTGCGCTCAGACTGCCTGTATGGGGCACAATCACCGGGATTCCAAGGACTCTCGTCCGGAGAAATACCCAGCCATTCCAAGGATTCCTTAATATACTCCTCTGCGCCCGGCACAAAACGGGTTTGATCCGTATCCTCGATTCTCAACAAGAATTTTCCACCCATTTTACGGGCAAAAAGGTAATTGTAAAGTGCTGTACGTACACCGCCTATATGTAAAGGCCCCGTGGGTGACGGAGCGAATCTTACGCGAACTTCTCTACTCATGGATTTCTAGGTCAATACCCTCATCTTGAAATTGGGGGCTTGTTTTGATTTTTATGATCAGGCTGCAAAGATAGGGAATTGTGGGGAAGCGGGGATTGAAGAAAACAAGAAGTTGCCTCAGCGCTGGCGAAGATTCTTTCTCCTCCCCGCCACAAGGGAAATATAAATCAAGTCTGTCACAAAAATCACTAATCCAATATACAGAATTGGCTCATGTACTCCCCCGGCAGTTTTTGAACCGATTATCCCAAATAATAGTGTTGTTGAAAAAGTACCGAGACATTTTGGAATTGCGATCAGCAAGGATTGCCCTTTCAGGTCAGGCCTACGAAAGTACATCCGAACAAATAGGAACGACATTAAGAAGTTAATAAAGTAACCCACATATAGTGCCCCATTTACGACTCCAAGCCTCTCAAACGCCAGATGTTGTACAATAAAACAGGCCATTAGAAATGCGCTTGCTTGCCCATAAAAAACAGCTTTGCCTACCTTCACCTCTTGATGGCCATACTTAAAGTAGGTGAATAATATCCCAATATCTATCAGTACCCAAATGCAATTGACGAATGTAGAGACATGGTAACCAAACACCAGATAGCCTTGAAAAGTGTAATAAATCTCCCACGAGAAGTTTAAGGCAAGGGTAAGAAAGGGAATTCCGTACGATTTGTCCCGAAAACCCACTCGAATAGCTTCAATGTAGGCAATGATCCAACCTAAACCACAAAAAGAAATAAGGATAGAACTCGTGGTCATAGAGCTCTTATTATCAGTAAATTAAGATTTTTTTTATAGCACATCTGCTTAAGCTTCTTGTATGGTATTACAAATTTTCTCTAACCATTAGGTTATAGATATCAACAAAATTCGAAAAAAGATACACGAAAAAAACAGAAACTGACCTTTCCTTCTGCAGTAAAGTGATTTTTGTCAGGTATGGCACTTTTTGCTACCGCTGAGCATTATCTAACTGGATAATCCCGTAGATTTCCACGTATTTTATAGGATTAAAGTAAAGTTGACGCTAAGCCCTAAACGGCAACTCAAACTATGGAAAATCAATTGACAAGCTTTCTAACCCAATTGCTTGAAAGATCAGCCAATCAGAAAGGACTGGATTGGCTTGGCAAACAAGTGGAAAAGATTAGCGCTGAAGGGACTCCTTCAAAGTTCTTTCTGGCATTTAGCCAAGCATCCAGGTATTTCAAAAAAGGAAAAATCATCCTTTCGGCTGATGATAAGACATTGGCAAATGACTTGGTTTCCGGTTTTCAGCCTCAGTATTGGGATGAATTACAAGCCGCACGTACAGTATTGATGCTGAGTTACCCACAGGAAAAAGAGGCGTGGTTTTCAGCGATGAATCAGCTTTTTGAAACTGCGGATATGAATGAGCACCAGGCGTTGTTTGCGGCGTTGCCCCTGATGCCTTTTCAGGAGGATTTGATTCCCCGGGCAATTGACGGCCTGCGAACGAATATTTCCTCGGTCTTCGATGCGATTGCTTTGAACAATCCTTTTCCGGCCAACTATTTCCCTGAAGCCAACTGGAATCAGATGGTACTGAAAGCTATCTTTATGCAGCGCCCTTTGTATAGAATTCAGGGATTGGAAGAAAGAAGAAATCCCGCTCTAGCAGCCATAGCACAGGATTTTGCGCATGAACGCTGGGCAGCAGGAAGAGATGTAATGCCTGAGATCTGGCGATTGGTAGCTCCTTTTGTCGATGAAATGTATTTTAATGATTTAAAGAAAACAGTGGATACCAAGGATGATCTCCAGATAAAAGCTGCCCTATTGGCTCTGAGAGAGTCAGCTTATTTACCTGCCAAAGAACTTCTGGAATCTTACCCTGAGCAAGTCGCTACACTTGATATGGATGCCCTTGCTTGGGAAAGCATTGGGTCAGAATTCCAGCGAACCCGGGTATAATCCCTAATTTTACTTTCTCTCAATTTAAATTCAACTAACCATGTATATAGATCCACATATCCACGTCGTATCCCGTACCACCGATGACTATGAAGCCATGCAAAAAGCAGGTATTGTGGCAGTGATTGAACCTGCATTTTGGCTGGGACAGCCGCGTACCGAAGTCGGGAGTTTCAAAGATTATTTCAGCACGCTGGTTGGCTGGGAACGTTTTCGTGCCAGTCAGTTCGGGATTGTGCATTACTGTACGATGGGCTTGAATTCCAAGGAGGCCAACAACGAACCATTGGCTGAGCAGGTGATGGAGTTGCTTCCACTGTATGTGGGCAAAGAAGGTGTAGTAGCTATCGGAGAAATCGGTTACGATGATCAGACGGAAGCGGAGGACAAGTTCTACAGGCTACAGTTGGAACTGGCTAAAGAAGTGGATCTACCGGTACTTATCCACACGCCACACAGAGATAAAAGAAAGGGCACTATCCGTAGTATGGATGTGTCGGAGGAACATGGTCTTGATCCGAAAATGGTGATCGTAGACCATAATAATGAAGAGACGGTAAAGGATGTACTGGATCGCGGGTATTATGCAGGATTTACTATCTACCCCCATACCAAAATGGGTTCTGAGCGAATGGTGGAAATCGTAAAGCAATACGGCCCTGAGCGGATAATCGTTAATTCTGCCGCGGATTGGGGGATTTCCGATCCCTTGGCGGTGCCTAAAACCGCTGATTTGATGAGAAAATCAGGAATTCCGGAAGAGCATATCAAGCTGGTCACGTATCAAAATGCCTTAACTGCTTTCGGTCAAAGTGGTCAAATGGATGAACAGGATTGGCTAAATGCAGCACCTCTGGATCAGACAAAAAAAATGAGCGGCAACTCAGTACTTCGCGGTGGACAAAAGCCTAGAGTAGAAGGTTCTTCTGATTTCGTAGAGAATTAATTATGGGTTCTTCCCGTATTTTCGCTTACCTCCAACTCACCCGACCGGCGAATGTAGTCACCGCCCTAGCAGATATATGGGCAGGATTTGCAGTTGCGGGAGCGTGGGCCTTTATTTTCACAGACTGGGGTTCCGGTCCCAATGAATATTTGATCAATTTAGCATGGCTTTCATTAAGTACAATTGGATTGTATGCAGGAGGAGTTGCATTCAATGATGTCTTTGATGCAGAGCTGGATGCCATAGAAAGGCCTGAGCGCCCCATTCCCAGTGGAAGAGCTTCTAAAAAAGGGGCAGCTTGGATGTCTTTCCTGCTTTTAGTCTTAGGGGTAGTAGCCGCAGCTAAGGTGAATTTGATCGCTGCGGGAATAGCTTTAACTGTCGCATCCCTTGCTGTGCTGTATGATTACTGGGGAAAGCATCAGAATTTTATCGGTCCTATAAATATGGGCCTTTGCCGTACAGGCAACCTATTGCTCGGAGTAAGTGTAGTACCGGAAATGCTTGCCAAATTTTGGCCATTGGGATTGATCCCCTTGGTGTTTGTGGCGGCGATCACTATGATCAGTCGTGGAGAAGTACATGGCAAAAACAGAAATGCGCTTTATGGCGGGTTATTTATGTACGTCGTGGTAATTGCTACTATAGGCAGTATGCCTATCCTGCATAACACGGCTATCCGGGAAGTATTGCCATTTTTAGCATTGCTTGGTTATATGATTTTTCCGCCTTTGGTCAAAGCTATTCGTAGCCAAGACCCAAAACTCATAGGTAAATCTGTGAAAGCTGCCGTAATTTCCCTAATTATTGTCAATGCTTCCATCGCAGCAGCTTTTGCAGGATGGAAGATTGGGATAATTGTATTATTCTTGCTCCCAATTTCCCTTTGGCTAGCCAAGAAATTCGCTGTTACCTGACGCAAAGAACTAAAAGGAGCTCGGAATTGTATTTATTCCAGCAAACAGCTTAAGCCCATACCCTGTTGATTATGAATACGATTATTGAACAATCATTCGCCGTTCCCTTCAAATATCACGTCTGTTTTTCAGAAGATATTTTCGCCCAAAACAACACAGCTTTTATTGATCTTTTGGATAAAAGCAGACATGCCAAGGTTCTTTTCGTAGTGGACAAGGGAGTCAACGATGCCCACCCGAAGTTGATTGCACAGTTGGAAACCTACGCAGAAGCGTATTCAGAGTTCTTTATCCATGCCTGCCCCCCTATTGTGGTAGAAGGCGGAGAAGCTTCCAAAAATGATGAGACGATATACAAGAGGATCGTAGAAGCGACACATTTATACGGAATTGACAGGCATTCATATATTGCTGTGATTGGCGGTGGGGCAGTGATTGACATGGTTGGATTTGCTGCGGCGATTTCGCACCGTGGTATTCGCCTAATCAGAATTCCTACCACCGTACTTTCACAAAATGATTCGGCCGTAGGTGTCAAAAACTCTGTGAATCTATTCGGTAAGAAAAATTATCTAGGGACTTTTACTCCTCCATACGCTGTTTTGAACGATTTTAACTTCCTCACTACACTGGATGATAGGGATTGGAGGTCGGGAATTTCCGAAGCAATCAAAGTGGCCTTGATCAAGGATCTGGATTTCTTTACTTGGATTGAACATAACTCTCCTGCCTTGGCAAAGCGTGAAATGCTACCCATGCAAGAATTAATCATCCGATGTGCGCAAATGCACTTAAACCATATTTCCGGCAAAGACCCGTTCGAATTCGGTTCTTCCAGACCCTTGGATTTTGGTCACTGGGCAGCTCATAAGTTGGAGCATTTGAGCGAGTTCAGAATCCGTCATGGTGAAGCTGTGGCAATTGGAATTGCATTGGATGCTACCTATTCATTTCTCAAAGGATGGATTTCGGAGGATGATCTATCGAGGATCATTTCTGTATTTAAGGCCTTAGGCTTCGAGCTATTCGCTCCAGAATTAGCAGGTGACAATCTAATCAAGGGCTTGCAGGAATTTCAGGAACACTTAGGCGGCCAACTCACCATTATGCTGTTGAAAGCCTTGGGTAAAGGCGAAGAAGTCCACGAGATGGATCATGCGTTGATTGACCAAAGTGTGGATTTACTCAAAAGCTTCAACCAACAGGAAGACTTGGTTAACAGTTAATAGTTTAAAGCCATACGATGTCGTAATGTTGCCAGTAATGTTACCTTCTTTATTTAGGTGGACGGAAGACCGAAGACGGGTGGCCAGCCACGGCGGCCAGGCCGAAGTGGTCTCATTTCTTGAGTCTATCATCTACTATGGTTCTTTTTAGTCCTTACTGGCAGTGCGTATACATATATAACTATTTCACTAATGGAAATCAACGGTTTTCACCTCACCTATTGCAGCAATATCCACCCTGGAGAAAGCTGGGAACTGACCCTCGAAAATCTCAAAAAATACATCCCCGAAATAAAGGAGCGATTGAACGTAGAGAAACCATTTGGTATTGGCTTGCGACTTTCCCATGAGGCCAGCCTTATCCTCGAAGACAAAGTGCAGCTAGCTGAATTTCAGAATTGGCTGAAGGCTGAGAATGCGTATATATTCACCTTGAATGGATTTCCTTACGGAGATTTTCACCGAACGACCGTAAAAGATCAGGTACACTTTCCCGATTGGACTACTACCGATCGACGGGATTATACCATCAGGTCTTTCCATATTTTAGCAAAGCTTTTACCCGAAGGAATGGATGGTGGTATTTCCACTTCGCCTGTTTCCTATAGACATTGGTTCAACTCCGAATCCGAACTGAATGCGGGAATGGAAATCGCAACCAAGCATTTGCTGGAAGTAGTAGCTGAATTGACAGAAATCAAAAAGCAAACAGGCAAGTCACTTCATCTTGATATTGAACCTGAACCCGACGGTATCCTTGAGAACTCTGATGAGATGGTTTGGTTGTTTTCAGACTGGTTGCTACCTATCGGGAAATCATGGCTGGCAGAGAAATTAGCTATCTCAGATGATGAGGCAGAAGATGTCATCAAAGAGCATATTCAAGTCTGTTACGACGTATGTCATTTTGCGATAGTTTACGAGAAGCCTGCCGATACGTTTGCCAAGTTTGAGCAAGCAGGAATTAAAATAGGAAAGATCCAGATTTCTGCCGCACTGAAGGTGATGATTCCCGCAGAACCCGATGCCAAAGATTTGGTTAAGATTAGCCTACTGCCTTTTGAAGAGTCTACCTATCTGCATCAAGTTGTCGCAAGGGGTAAAGACGGTGGTTTAATTTCATTTCCTGATCTTCCCGAAGCTCTCAAAGAGCTTAATTCAACAGATGCCGAAGAATGGAGAATTCACTTCCATGTACCTGTTTTCTTAGATAATTATGGAGCTCTGGCTTCTACCCAGTATCAAATTTCAATTGTGCTCAATGAAATTTTAAAAAACCCTTCGTTGACCAATCATTTGGAAGTGGAAACTTATACCTGGGAGGTTCTGCCTGATAAAATTAGACTTAGTTTAGGTGAATCCATCTCAAGGGAGCTGGCATGGGTAATCGAAAAAATGGAGTTGGCAGCAATATGATTTTTTAGTTGGTAAGCATAAGAATAAAGAAGAAGCCCGCAAACCGGCTAGTTACCCCAAATTAAAATGAGAAAAACAGTAGTTCTTGATATCGTAGCACTTTCTCCCCGCATAATCGGAGAGCATACACCGTTCCTGAAAAAGTGGATTGAAAAAAGAAGGCAGGCAGTGGTTGAACCCGTTCTTCCGGCGGTAACTTGTTCTGCCCAATCGGTTTATTTGACAGGAAAAATGCCCAATGAAAACGGAATTGTGGGGAATGGCTGGTATTTTCAGGATGAGTGCGAAATCAAGTTTTGGCGTCAATCCAATAAATTGGTGCAGTCGCCGAAAGTTTGGGAAATACTTAAAAAAGAGGATCCCAACTTCACCGTGGCAAACATGTTCTGGTGGTACAATATGTATTCCAGTGTAGATTATGCGGTGACTCCAAGGCCACTTTATTTGGCGGACGGGAGAAAAGAACCGGATTGTCATAGCCAGCCGATGGAATTACGTGATCGTCTTCAGAAAGAATTGGGACAGTTTCCGCTATTCTCTTTTTGGGGTCCAAATGCCAATATTGCCTCCAGCAAATGGATCGCTGAAGCTTCCAAGAAAGTGGATGAATGGCACAATCCCACGCTCAACCTGATTTATATTCCGCATCTGGATTATTCTCTTCAGAAGTATGGAATTGATTTTGACAAAATCGGTAAGCACCTCAAAGAAGTAGATGAACTTGCCGAAGATTTGATCACCTATTTCGAGAAGCAGGGAACTCAGGTAATTTTGCTATCTGAGTATGCTATCACATCAGTGAGTAAACCTATTCATCTCAATAGGATTTTTAGAAATCAGGGCTGGATTCAGGTAAAGGATGAGCGGGGCCTGGAAACATTGGATGCGGGGACTTCTAAGGCTTTCGCGGTGGCGGATCATCAGGTGGCGCATGTGCACGTCAATGATTTAAGCATTTTACCGCAGGTAAAGAAGATTCTGGAAAATACTCCGGGGGTGGAATTGGTGCTGGATGCACAAGGGAAAAAGAAGCACCACATAGATCATGAACGCTCTGGCGATTTGGTCGTCATGGCAGACAAAGACTCCTGGTTTACCTATTATTTCTGGCTTGATGATGCCAAGGCTCCCGATTATGCCCGCTGTGTGGATATCCACAAAAAGCCGGGTTATGATCCTGTGGAACTGGTTCTAAATCCGGACATCAAGATCCCCATGCTTACTGTCGGGTCAAAAGTCCTGAAGAAAAAGCTTGGTTTCCGATACCTGATGGATGTCATTCCGCTGGATGCTACTTTGGTGAAAGGCGCACATGGGAGGCTGAGCGAGGACGATTTGGACAAGCCTTTACTGGTAGCTGATGAATCACTTCTCAGCCAAAAGTCACTGCAACCGACGGATGTTTTTGAGGTGATCTTGACAGCTGTACGGGGAAATTAATTTGAGATTTAGGATTAGAAATTTGGCAGATTGTCCAAACCTTTTCTATTCCTTACTTTTGACAAAAACTCATTCATGCGCAATTCCGGCTCTCAATATTTATATCTTTTACTTATTCTGCTGCTAGGCCTTGCCTGCGACAAAAAAGAAGAAAACTGTGAGCTGTCTCAGGAAATATTGGATCAAGATCTGACTGTAGAGGTTACCCGTCTGGAAAAAGAATTTTTCACTGCAAAATCAATAGGCGAATTAAATCATCTCTTTGAAGAACATCCGGAATTCGCCAAAGAATACCTACAGATGGATCTCTATCCGAATTCTGACAATTTAGCTGAAGATCTTCTGACTATCCATCAAGATTCGTCCATGCGGATACTTTATGATTCAGTACAACAGGTATATGGTGATTTTTTAGAGGTGGAGAAAGAATTGGAAACAGCATTTAAAGCCATCAAGTATTACTTTCCCCAATTTCAAGTGCCAAAAGTCTACACTTTTGTATCAGGATTCAATTCTGACTTGATCGTTACGGATGAACTTATAGTCATTGGGCTGGATTATTTTCTCCCTCCCACACATACTTTCCAACCCGAGCTTCCCCGCTACATGGCTGAGCGGTATGACAAGCCTTTCATCGTTCCGATGATTGTGATGGCGATTTCGGCAAGATTTAATGAAACGAATCCTACGGACAATACCCTCTTGGCGGAAATGATTTATTATGGTAAAACATATCATTTCACCAAAGCAATTCTTCCCTGCACTTCTGATCAATACATCATTGGATATACTCCCGAGGCAATCTCGGAGAGCTTCGACAATGAGGAATTAATCTGGTCCCACTTTGTGGAAAATGAATTGCTGTACGAGACCAACCCTTTTGAAATCAGAAAATACATCGGTGAAGCCCCCTTCACCGATGCGATCAGCACCAAGGCCCCCGGCAGATTGGGAAGATGGTTGGGTTGGAATATTGTGGATGATTATCAATTCAATCAAGATGTCCCTTTGGATGTGCTGATGGCTGAGCCCGATGCTGAGAAGATTTTCAGAGGATCAGGCTATAGACCTAGGGGGACAGGTTCCTGAGAAGTTAAAAAATGGAAATAAAAAAGCGGACTTCTAACAGAAACCCGCTTTCAAACTAACCCACCCTTCTTTATTCCGGTATTATTACTTGATCTATTACATGGATAACTCCGTTAGTTGCATGTATATTAAGCATAGATGCTACTAACCCCCTCTCGTTTATCGTTAAGCCGGGAAGATCAACCGTCAATGTTTCACCTTCAAGTAGCGTAGGGAGAGTTGCTCCGTCCCTTAAATCCTGAGAGAAAGCTCTAGAAGGAACTACGTGATACAGTAAAACATTCGTCAATACATCTAATGGAATATCCTCTACGCCATCTACTCCCAACGCAACATATAAATCTTCAAATGCTGCATCTGTAGGTGCAAAAACTGTCAAATTATCTTCCACTCCTCCACTTACGGCATCTACCAAATCAGCTCTGGTAAGTGCTGCTACTAATTGTGTAAACTCCGGAGTTGAAGCTGTGGTATTTTCTACAGCAATTTCAGCAATACTCATGGTCGGTGCAGTAATTACATAATCCAATGTATGGATCACCCCATTGCTTGCCATTTTATCTACTGCTGTTACCATAGCGTTTCCATTGATCCAAACTCTCCCATCAGGATCGATACTGATATAAAACTTATCCCCTGACAATGGGGTGACCGCACCAGCTTCCACATCCCCGGAAGCGATATTCCCTGACGCTACATGATAGCTTAAGGTATTGGCCAAATCTGAACCGCCAATCAGTTCATCAGATGTTAAACCGTTGTCTGACAGAAAATCACCAAAGGCATCGTTGGTAGGCGCAAAAACAGTGAAGGGACCTGCAGCACTTAGATCATCATCCAGTCCTGCTGCAACCACTGCGGTAGCAAGCGTGTTGAAGTTACTGTCACCTCCTAATACCTCTACGACATTAGCCTGTTCTGGCATAGGTTCATCATCCTCATCATCACAGGATGTAAATACAATCATGACCATCATCGCAAGTGAAAGCGAAAGATATCGCCATAGATTCAAATTGAAATTCTTCATGTTAGTTGGTTTAAGGTTAAGTATTAAGTTGGATAAATGAAACCGGCTAACAAGCAAATGGTTTTGTGCTCTATGGATTTTTTTTGAAAAAGGGCTGGGTTTACAAAGGTTATAATCAACCTACTATGAGTAGAAAAAACTTCCTAAAGCGGGTTTATTCTAGAGTAATGAGCTAAAAATGCATGATAAATATGCCGAAAATTTACCTTACGCCATTAAATAAAATTTTTTATCCGAGGTACCAGAAGGATTGTTAGTTGGTTCCAATGCCTGAATCAAATGGAAAACTGCCTGCTCTTTAGTAAAATACTGTGCTGCCAATTTTCTGGAATTCTGGCTCATTTTTGTGAGTTCTGACGGGTTTTCCTCCAGTTTTTCAAGCTGTAAAAAGGCAGATTCAATTTTAGACGGTAGGCAAGAAACACCCAATTGATATGTTTTTACCAAATCATAAACCCATCCTTTATGATTGATCAAAATCGCCTTGCCGGCAGCCAAGGCATCAAAAAATTTATTTGGGCTGTTGGTTTTCAGTACGGGTAAATGAGCGAAAGATATCCATGCAAAGTCTGCCAAACTGAGCACTTCATTGACTTTTTCCTTGGAGCCATATGGAATAAAATGAACCTGAGAAAGGGATTTTTCCTCAGCCGTTTTTCTAAGTTGCTCTTTGCTACTCCCATTCCCCATAATCAAAAACTGCCAGTCTTTACCTTTATTTCTGGCCATTTGGGCAAGATCAAGCAGTTCATTCACCGCATTTACCTTCCCCAAGGCTCCTGTATAAGCGATAGTCAACCTATCCTTCAGTCCGTATTTTAGGAGCAGATTTCCAGTCTTTTCCATTGGGAAAAATCTATCGAAATCCGAGAAATTTGGGATCAAATGAATCTGTTGTTGTGGAGCCACTTTCCGCAAATGATCAGCAATTCCATGGGACAGTGCGACCAAGCTTAAAGCTTGCCCATAGATCTTTTTCTCCAGCGAAAACAAATTTCTTTTCAATATAGAATTCTTGATTGCCCCTACTTCTATGGGAGCTTGGGGCCATAGATCCCGAACTTCAAAAATGTAGGGGATAGCCAAGTTCTTCTTCGCCCAGAGTCCAAGTAAGCCCGTGGTCAGCGGGGTGGACGTGACATATAGCAAATCTGGGCGTGGAAGTTTTCTAATAAGCTTTTTGGCTTGACGAACGTAGCTTAGAAAAGACAACACACGCTTTAAAAACCCAAATTTCTGATCATAATCCACCGGTAAATAGTGTACTTTGATTCCGTCAATCCATCGCTGATCGTAGCCGGCTTGAGTACCTCCTGTGATCAGCTCTACCTCACATCCTGCATCCACCAGCCCTTTGGCTAAGTGATAGGAGCGCACCGCCCCACCTTCGGCCGGAGTTCTGAAATATTGATGGACATAAATAATCCTCATAGCTTGTGCAATTTCACCCATTCAGCCAGAAGAAACAGATTGTAAAGTGTTAAAAAGTTAAGCTTGGTACCAAGTTCAGGCTCAGCGGCAAGCAACCTCATCTTAGGAGGAAAAAGCTCTCCATGGCTTTTCTCGAATACTTTGATAGAGTCAAAAATGCGTCTGGAAAATTCGCCATTCTCTGCAAACCATTCTTTCAAAGGAAGTCCAAAGCCCATTTTCTTACGTTCAGCGATCCAAGCTAAACCCTGTTCGTCCAGAAATCTTTTGATCCAAGGCTTCCCTCTCAACGTTTTTTCACCCTTCACATTTTTCCACAAATCCAGCATTCCGGTATCCAAATAGGGCGACCTACCTTCTATGCTCTGTGCCATCAAGGCATTGTCATGGATTTTCAACACATCTTGAACCAAATATACCTGCCGATCAAACTCAAGCATCTGTGTGTATTCAGTCAGATTTCCATTGAAAATCCTTTCGTAGTCTTCTGCCAAGTCATTTGGAACAGTATCCAATCCAGAGAAATTCAGAAAAGTCTTCTGAGAATTGGAATCTATAGCTGAGATAAATTTTTGATAGCTCCGGCCAAGTGGGAGTTTTCGAAGAACACCCTGAAATCTCAGTAGGATATCCTTGTGCCTTTGGTAAGCGTCAAAAGCCTTATGCCGCTGATATCCTCCCCAAAGCTCATCTGCCCCAGCTCCCGAAATCAGTACCCTGACTGATTTTTTAGCTTCCTTCCCAATCATCCAAGTCAGAAAACCAGCAGAATCTCCTATAGGTTGATCCACACTTTGAAGGTAGTCACCCCAATTTTCCCAGAATGTGTCCTGATCGATTTCTATAAGATGATGATTGCTGGGAAATTGTGTTGTGAAGCGCCTTGCCGCATCTCCATCTCCGTATTTCTTTCGATATTTTGGCTCCACTTGAATGGTAAATGAAGACAGGGGAATCCCCATCTCCTTATACCAAATCGCATACAGCAATGAGCTATCAGCCCCCCCACTCAGTTGCATTCCTACCGGCACATCAGCGTGAAATTGATTTAGAACAGCATCAGTAAGCAACTCCCTGAACCTATCAAAAGTCGGTTCCAAATTGGGACTGGACTCAGTCTGTATATGATCCTGGCGGAAAGCCAAGTGATTCAAAACCTTACTATATCGCCCGGGTTTCCATTCATGAATCCCGCGGAAAAAGGTATTTCCCGGCAGAGGGACCCTGAGGTAAAAATACGGATCAAATTGTCTCGCCTCAAGTGGTGTTTTTTTTATTGTTTGAATGCTACTGGACACAGAGGAAAAAATCAGAGTATCTGGATCTTGGGCATAATAAAGCGGCTTTTCTCCGTTTTTATCCCGGGCTACCAACAGAGTTCTTTCTGTCAAATCCACAAAAATCAAAGCAAACATCCCCTGCAGTTTCTCCAATCCCTGTACTCCAAAAATGCTCAACACATGCAATACGACCTCGGTATCGGAGTGTGTGGTAAAAGTTACACCATCCTGAATGAGCAGGTTACGGATTTCCTGAAAATTGTAAAGCTCCCCATTCCAAATCAGCAAAGACCTACCATCGGGAGACCAAAAAGGCTGATCCGCTTCTGCTCCTGTGTGTAAGATTTTCAGCCGGTTGACCCCGATCCAAAGTCCCGGCCATGGACTGAAGCTTGCTTGCTGATCAGGTCCGCGATACTGACTTTGCCGAAGCATGCCATTAATCGCCTCCTCATTCGCTTCCTTACCCCAGATCAGATGGATTCCGCACATTACCCTTCTGTTTCGGCTTTGGTGATTTTCCCCTGATTTTTCTCAAAATACCGACACAGGTGAGTCAATGTACATTCTTTACATTTTGGTCTTCGTGCCAAGCAAACATACCTACCATGCAAAATCAACCAGTGATGTGCGATGTGCACATACTCCTTGGGAATATGGCGGATAAGCTGCTTCTCTACTTCTAAAGGAGTTTTTGCCGTCTGAGAAACTAGTCCTAATCGCTTGGAAACGCGAAAAACATGGGTATCCACCGCCATATTTGGTTGGTTCCAGACCACCGAAGTAATCACATTTGCAGTCTTCCGTCCCACACCGGGAAGTTTGATCAGTTCAGGGACAGTAGAGGGGACTTCGCTCCCAAAATCCTCCACAAGCATTTTGCCCAAGCCCAATAGATGCTTAGTCTTATTGTTTGGATAAGAAACGGTTCTGATGTAGGGAAAGAGCTCGTCAAAATTCGATGCTGCCAAAAACTCAGGTGCTGGAAAATCCCGAAAAAGTGCGGGAGTAACTAAGTTAATACGCTTATCTGTACATTGAGCTGAAAGTACGACTGCCACTAACAGCTGAAAGGGATTTTCATACTGAAGTTCAGTCTCCGCAATAGGCATATTCTCACGGAAATGATTGATGATGGCTTCGTATCTTTCTTTTTTCAGCATTTTCTTGAGCGTTTTTCACCGGTAAGTCCAAAGGGATTTGCACAGTTAAGCACTGTATTTATCCATTTTGCTTTTCCAGAAAGTAAATCTATTTTGAATTTTCATTCTAATTAGGGAACTCCCTAATGCATGTATCAATTCTGATCTCTAAGCACAACGCTAATTTAAAAGATGCATACACCAATCCCATTGTCGGTGAAAAAATAGATCGAATAATCTGTATATCCGTTTTTCTACCAATTAAAGAAGCATAAAGTAATATAGGACTTGGAAATCCCGCTAGCCATCGGGACATTGAGGCTACTTGGGCCTGCCTCGCTGTGGCGGGTCACCCGTCATCCCCACCTGAAGGGCAGGGGTCTTCCAGCAAGCAAACCAAAGAAATTAATGCCACTGGCATCATTGCGGATACTCATATTGAATAATATTACATGCGACTAGAAAGTTACCATAAAACCAGATTTGTAAACAGTTGATATTCGAATTTGCTTAGAATGAAGCTGAAATATTGACTATTGGGTGAATTGTATTGCCAAGTGGTTTTTTGGTGAATACATAAAGTTTAAATTCGGGAAATCACCGGCTATGAAACCGAGCCTGCCTGGGGCAGACAGGCAGGCCGAGGACGACACACACTGGGAAGATTATCAACCCTGCTAGATTCCGTGTGGCCTTTAAAAAACCGAATTATATTCACATGAAAAAAACCTGCTTTCTGATTATCCTATTAATTTTCTCTGTCTTCAGCTTATTTGCCCAAGAAAGACCCCGGGAAAAAGGAATCATTTTCGGTGTCCTTCCTACGGGTGCGCTAAATGCTATTACCGATGTACACGGTGTGAAAGTGGGACACTTCACCAAAATAGAAGGCAACAATATCCGCACGGGAGTAACGGCAATTTTGCCCCATGATGGAAATGTTTTTCAGCAAAAAGTCCCTGCTGCTATTTACGTAGGCAATGGATTTGGGAAACTGGCAGGAACTACTCAGGTGGAAGAGCTTGGCAACATTGAGACGCCGATTATTCTTACCAATACGTTGAGTGTAGCAGCCGGAATCGAAGGAGTAGTCCGATATTCTTTGACACAAGAAGGAAATGAAAATGTACAGTCGGTGAATGCTCTGGTAGGAGAGACCAATGATGGCTACCTGAATGATATCCGGGGAATGCATATTTCCCCAGCGGAAGTAATTGAAACAATAAAGTCTGCCAAGACGGGAAAAGTCGATGAAGGAAACGTAGGTGCAGGGACAGGCACGGTTTGTTTTGGCTGGAAAGGAGGTATAGGTACCTCTTCCCGCAAACTGCCGGAAAATCTCGGAGGGTACACGATTGGAGTATTGGTTCAAACCAATTTTGGAGGAAATCTTCAGATCGATGGTGTGGCTGTCGGCGAAAAATTGGGTAAATATCCCTTTCGGGATGCATTGGAAAAATCTGATGGAAGCTGCATGATCGTGGTGGCTACAGATGCACCTGTATTGGAAAGAAATCTCGAACGCATGGCAAAGCGTGCTATGATGGGCTTGGCAAAAACCGGAGGGATCGCTTCCAATGGCTCCGGAGATTACGTGATTGCTTTCAGTACAGCTGAAGGACTTCGCATACCATACTCTTCAGAAAATGGAGCATTGGAATCAGCAGTTTATGTAAGAAATGATGATATGTCAGGCTTGTTTATGGCAGTGATAGAAGCGACGGAAGAGGCGATTATCAATTCCTTATTTGCTGCGCAAAGTATGGAAGGAAGAGATGGGCACAGTGTCCGGCAATTGCCAATCGACCAAGTGATGACCTTGATGAAGCAAAACTAAACCAAGAGCTAAGTGAAAGATAAATGCTGCTGTACAGAAGAAGAGGAGGCAAACCACCGTCATTCTCAGGATGACGGACATGATCACTCCCCGGCGAAGAGCGAACCCATGGTGAAATTCTTTGCGCCAGCTATTTTTTCATTTGCGATGATGATGCTCGGCTTGGGCTTCGACCACATTTTTCCCCAGGATTGGTTTGGCGGTTACGTAAGATTAGGGTGGTATCTCGTGGCATATATTCCTGTTGGGCTACCTGTACTCAAAGAGGCGTTGAAGAGCATAACCAAAGGCGATGTGTTTTCGGAGTTTTTTCTGATGGGAATCGCGACACTGGGAGCCTTTGCCATAGGAGAATACCCGGAGGGAGTTGCGGTGATGCTTTTTTATTCTGTTGGGGAAGTTTTTCAGGGAATGGCAGTCCGTAAAGCAAAAACCAACATCAAAACCTTACTAGACCAGCGACCTGATGAAGTCACTGTTTTGGAAGGCAAAATAACCCGGACCATCAAAGCTGAGAAGGCAAAAATCGGTGATGTTATCCAACTGAAACCAGGCGAAAAACTTGGATTGGACGGTAAGCTACTTTCAGAAAAAGCATCTTTTAATACTTCCGCTTTGACCGGAGAGAGCAAGCCTGATTCCAAGAAAAAAGGTGCTGTCGTACTGGCAGGAATGGTAAATCTGAATACCGTATCCCAAGTCAAAGTAACCACCGCCTACACAGACAGTAAGCTTTCAAGGATTTTGGAATTGGTGCAAAATGCGACTGCACAAAAAGCACAGACGGAACTTTTCATCAGAAAATTCGCCAAAATCTATACACCGGTTGTGGTTTACCTCGCAATAGGGATCTGCTTTCTTCCCTATCTTTTTGTGCAGGATTATGAGTTCAGCGATTGGCTTTACCGCGCATTGGTTTTCTTGGTTATCTCCTGTCCCTGTGGTCTCGTGATCAGTATTCCGCTTGGGTATTTTGGGGGAATTGGAGCTGCGAGCAAAAACGGCATTCTATTCAAAGGAAGTAATTTCTTGGATAGTCTGGCAGAGATCAAAGAAGTGGTGATGGACAAAACGGGGACGATGACCGAGGGAATTTTTAAGGTACAGGAAGTTTATCTTCAACCGGAATTTGAGGGTACAAAAATTCTTGATTTCGTCAATTCTCTGGAAAGCAAAAGCTCGCATCCAATAGCCAGTGCGGTTAAGGATCATGTGGGAGAGATTGATTTTGATATTGTGCCCGGGAATATAGAGGAAATTGCCGGACACGGGTTGAGGGCACAGGTGGAAGGAAAAGAATTGCTTGTCGGAAATTTCAAGCTGATGGATAGGTTTTCGGTTCCCTATTCCATCGATCCAACCGGTCTTGCTTACACGCTGGTGGCGATAGCATACGAAGGGAAATTCGCCGGCTATTTGACCATAGCAGACAGCATAAAAAGTGATGCCCGGAGGACAATTGATCGCCTGAAATCCATGGGAATAGGAATCACGATGCTCAGCGGAGACAAAAGCAATGTGGTCAAATTTGTGGCAGATCAATTGGGGATCCTCCATTCATTTGGTGATTTGCTGCCTGAGGATAAAGTAGAAAGAGTCAAAGAAATCAAAATGCAGAAAGGAACCGTTGCTTTTGTCGGTGACGGGGTGAACGATGCGCCCGTTGTGGCAATTTCAGATGTGGGGATAGCAATGGGAGGCTTGGGAAGCGATGCTACAATAGAAACTGCAGATGTGGTGATTCAGGATGATAGGCCTATTAAGATTCCAATGGCGATTTTGATAGGCAAAAAAACCAAACAAATCGTCTGGCAGAATATCGGTTTTGCTTTTGGCATCAAAGTTCTGGTACTTATACTTGGAGCACTGGGATTGGCTACAATGTGGGCAGCGGTATTTGCTGATGTGGGAGTAGCCTTGTTGGCAATACTAAATGCGATACGGATTCAGAAAATGAGATTTGAATAATCTTAAATTAGAGAGTCTGTTTAACCAAAGTTCCAGGTTTAAAATTTAACTCTTATGAAAAAAGTAAACCTCAACGAGAAATTTGATCTGATAAAGGAGCTATGGACTCCAAAAATAATCGGGGAACTCAACGGTCAGGATGTGAAACTGGCCAAAGTAAAGGGTGAGTTTGTTTGGCATAATCACACCAACGAAGATGAGCTTTTCCTGATTATAAAAGGATCTCTCAAAATTGATTTAGAAGGGGAATCAGTTACGCTGAACGAAGGGGAAATGCTCGTAATTCCACGTGGAGTAGAACATAGGCCTGTGGCAGAAGAAGAAGCCTGGATTTTACTTTTCGAACCTCAGAGCACTAAGCACACAGGGGAGGTGAAATCCGAATTGACTGTGGATAAATTTGAAAAAATTTAACCCTACTCTCATAGTTGTATTGGTTAGATACAAAGAATCTGTGAACAGAAATTGGGGTTGCTTAAACCCTATAAACCTATTCAAACCCAAAATCTATGAAAGTCTTATACTTCTGCATCATTACGCTATTGCTGGCGAACACTCCTCTGATAGCACAAAACAACTCAGGGAAAGAACGTATCATTGTACTCACCGATATAGAAAATGAGCCCGATGATGCCATGTCTCTGGTGAGATTTTTGACCTACTCCAATCAATGGGATGTGGGAGGTCTGGTTGCTACCACCTCTATTCATCAGCAAAATAAAATCGCTTCTTGGAGAATTCTGGAAATCCTCACGGCGTATGAGAAAGTAAGGGATAATCTTGAAAAACATGAACAAGGCTATCCTACCGCTGAGCGGCTGAGATCAGTGGTGAAAGAAGGAATTCCTAAGTATGGCATGGAAGCTGTAGGTGAAGGTATGGATTCAGAGGGGTCGGAATTGATCATCAAAACAGTGGATAAAGAGGATCAAAGGCCTGTTTGGGTGTTGGTCTGGGGAGGCCCAAATTGTCTGGCGCAGGCACTTTGGAAGGTGAAAGAAACCCGTAATTCGGCAGAAGTTGCAAAGTTTGTGTCCAAACTAAGAGTTTATACTATATCAGATCAGGACGATAGTGGTCCATGGCTAAGAAAAACTTTTCCCGAACTCTTCTATATTGCCAGTCCGGGAATCCATGACTTTGGCGGCTATCATTTTGCGACCTGGTCAGGAATCAGCGGGGACAAATTCCACGGACGGTTTGCCGGAGGTAATTTCGAAATTGTGGACAATTCTTGGCTCGATACGCATATTCGGAACAAAGGACCACTGGGAAAGGAATACCCACACATGGAATTTCTTATGGAAGGAGACTCTCCCAGCTTTATGCATTTGATCCATACCGGTTTGGAAAGTCCTGAAAACCCACATTATGGCAATTGGGGAGGAAGATACGAGTTTTATCAACCCAGAACCGAGAGATGGTTTGCAGAACCCGAAACCCGCCCATTGTGGACCGATGCCATGGATGAGGCACTAGGCTTTGACGGTAATTGGCATACAAGCAATAAGGCCACTATCTGGAGGTGGAGAGAAGCTTTCCAAAATGATTTTGAGGCTAGAATGGACTGGACTATTAAACCGTATGAAGAAGCTAATCACCCTCCAATACCTAATCTTAGTTCTCCTGAGCGGATTACCGCCAAAATCGGTGAGCGCATTGACCTGAGTGCTGAAGGTAGCACAGATCCTGATGGAGACCAGCTTACCTACCAATGGTTTTATTATTCAGAACCGGGAGCTTTCACCATAGCAAGCGGACGGACAGCCACACCTTTGAAGATAGAGAATGCTGACCGTCCAAAAGCCCATTTCCTCATCCCAAAAGCCCAGCGACTGGGGGATATGCATATTATTCTGGCTGTGACCGATCAGGGAACACCTGCCCTCACACGATACAAAAGGGTAATAGTGACCGTGGAGCCATAGTTCAGGATAGGAAAGTGGCTTATTACATTCGGGATCCGGACGGAAAATCTGTACACTCAACACTATATACTTGAAAACGTGAGTTTTACCCTTAGTTTAGCTCATAATTTCCGTGGGCCCATTGAATTGTAGGCTCAATCCAATCTTTCAGTGGTTGGAACAGAAATCCGTGTCCCAATCCTGTATTTAGTTCAACTTCTTTAAAGTGGCTGATTATACAGGTTGACCTTTCTTTTCTTTCAACTGCCGAAACTCCAAATGGGTCGGTTTTTTCGAATATGGTCAGTATTCTTCCACAATAATTAATAGCAGGTAAATTATCCAAATCACTGTTATTAAAACTTGCTACAAACACGAAATTTAATTCGGGATTATTGGCTAAAGTCGAAACATATTGAGCGATATAACCTCCTTTTGATGTTCCGACTATTGTTATTTTTTCAGGCTCAGTTCCAATCGAAATCAAGCTGTCGATTTGACTTACAACTGTTATTGCATATTCCCGTGCATTTACATTTCCGTTTCTTTTTTCACTAATTACTTTAAAGCCACTTTTTTCAAATTCCTCTAAAATTTCATTGTATTCGGTCCGTCCAAACTCCGGGTGTGATTCATTCAGCTCATGTTCTTCCAGAAATCTATTGTGAAGAAAGAAAATAAATCGTTCATCGCTTTGTCTTCCGCATCCGAACATTGTCGAACAGAATAGAATCCCCATTACAACACTTATTTTCATATGATTGTAATTTGTCTTTTAAAGGCCATATGGAATCTCGCATGCATTATAATCATCCCAGTGTGTGATCCCGTACGTACGGGATCATGCTCGATTTCATCAGCTCATAATTTTTATAAAAATGTAGACAGCTCGTTTTTTCTGAAATATGATTACCCGCAATGCTGCCGGTAATATGATTTCTCCATGCACACAGGTAGGCATGAAATCATAACGCCAAAGTTTAGCAAACTCAATGCCGTCATAAAGGCGACAATAGATCTAAAACGAACAGTTCAATTCTGCAATGCCGGAAGTCTTGCTCTTAAAGTTGATAAAATGAAGAACCTATAAGCACCCATTCCCCGTTTATTTTTTCAAGATAATAAAGTCTTCCACCATTTGATGTAGTCCCATCCGAAGACTCCATAAACCAGTAAGACTCCTGACCAACAAGAGCCTGCGTTCTATCTTCATTAAAGCCAATCTTATTGACGTAGAAGAACCAAGCCCCTGAATCGGGGTACTTATTTTGGAATAATTCCCAGCTTTTGTGGCCGTTATCCCTATCAAAGTAGTGGGAATATTCTTTATTTGATAGCAGTTTCGTGCCCTTGGATGATATTTCAATTTTGTCAGCCAAAAGGTATGGGGCCTTATTTTCCTGTACATAGTTGAAATATAATGTGCTCTCCATACCGGACATATTCTCCAAATTGAAAAACAGCTCAAAGCTCTCTTTGGGAGGTGTATATATTGAAGTCTGTTGTCGGACTATAAGCTGGGACTGGCTAAATCCTTCAAGAATTTTGCCATACACTTCATATTCATCTGATTGCAATTGATCAGGTTGGTCCAGCACAAATTCAGGAAGGGAATCTTCTTCATTTCCGCATGAGCATAAAAATATCGTACTTAAAAAAAAGAAGATGAGCGTGATTTTTTTCATTAAAGAAGAGTTGAAATACTATTTTGCCCGCAAAACAAGTGATTTTTGGTAAATAATTAATTTTTTTGGCTCTATTTTTTGTCCATTAATAGGAAGAAAATAAGGTTTCATATAGGACTTGCCGATGGCTGGGCTAGGAGTTTCGGACAACAGGGAATGTCCCAGTATTAGCTATGCTCTATCAATTTCAGCAGTCCATAGAAAACTTTTATTTATAATCAATCTAAATAAACTTGAATTCAGGGTATTTTTTGCTTACTTCGCCATTATTTTTAATCAGTCTAAATAGAAGTAATGTTTATTTAAAGATCACTATGCCGTTGCGTCTCTGATGCAAACAATCAAGATCATGAGAACGCCAAATTAGGAACATGTAACATGGAGAGTCAGCTATAATCTCAGGACAAGGAAATGCCATGGAGCTTACTGAACAAAAGAGCTCCAAGCTACTCCTGATCATGGCCGAAATTCCTCAGTTGCCATTTGATCCAACCGTCAACAACCAACATACAATTACCCAAAAGCCACTATTTAATAACATAATTACCCTTAACCACATTAAAATGGAAGAAAAGATATACACTACAATCGCAAGTTTTCGAAAATTTCTCAGCTTTTTCCACCTCATATTTATCAGCTTTGCATTCCTCCCTACTATACAAGCGCAACAACAAACGGCCTCCGTTCAAGGAAAAATCCTGAATGAATCAGGCAACCCCATCCCCTTTGCCAATGTCCACCTCAAGGATCGGAGTAAAGGCGCATTGACTGATGAAGAAGGTCTTTTTGCCATCGACCAAGTGCCGGCAGGAAAATATTTATTGGTTATTTCCCATTTGGGATATAGAACCAAGGAAATACAGATCAAGCTTGAAAATGGACAAACGCTAAGCGTGCCGCCCGTCAGGCTTTCTGAAAACGGCAGTGACTTGCAAGAATTTACCGTAACGGATTCTAAAGTAAACCCAATGGCAAACAAGAGAACAGACTATGTCGCCCGTATGCCATTGGATAATCTGGAGAATCCGCAGGTATATAATGTAGTGACCAAAGAGCTGATTCAAGAGCAAGTGATAACAAATGTGGGGGAAACCCTCCGCAATGCTCCCGGTGTCGTTCCGGTCGTGTATCCTTCAGGTGGATTTGGCACTACATTCAGGGGATTCAACATCGGAATCAATGCCCGTAATGGGATGGAGACCACAACTGGCCGTTCCAGTGTAGATATCGCTAATGTAGAGCGGATAGAAATAGTAAAGGGACCTTCAGGAACCTTATTCGGAGGGAATGTTTCCTCCTTTGGCGGAGTGGTCAATTTGGTAACCAAAAAACCTATTGAAGCAAATAAGACTGAGGTTTCTTATACAACAGGAAGCTATAACCTCCACCGGATCACGGCAGACATCAATAAGCCATTAAATAAGGATAATACCGTATTGTTCCGGCTAAATGCAGCTGTGCATCAAGAAAAAAGCTTTTTGGATTATGGGTTTTACAACGCTTATCTAATTTCTCCCAGCCTGCTTTACAAGGCTTCAGATCGTTTAACCTTTACGCTGGATGCTGAGCTTCTTAATGTCAATAGTACGAGAAATCTGTATAACAGATATGCTCCCCAATCAGGGATCACTAGCCCCGAAGACTTAAAGCTGGACTACAAAAAGACCTTGTACCATCATGATGCGGATGCAGAAACCTCCACCTCAAAAATATTCGCAGAGGCTAAATACCGTCTTACCGAAAACTGGACCTCTACAACCTTACTCTCGTTTGTAGGTGAAGATGTGGATCATAGTTACCAGTATTATGCCACCTGGCTATCGCCTACTACAGCCACCAGAAATGCAGGAGACTGGAATTCTATTTACAACAACTATACGAATATACAAGAAAACATCAACGGGGAGTTCGCTACGGGAAACATCAAACATAAAGTACTAATTGGAGCCAGCTACAGACTCTTCCAGAGTAGAAGTGAATCAGGGGCAACGGGTATTATAGATACGGTAGATGTCACTGAGGATTTCCTTCCTTTGAGAAGACAAGATATAGACCCTCACCTTGTGCCCGGATATTGGCCTGGCTGGAACACGGTCAATACGCATACACTGAGTGGCTATGCCACAGATGTCATCGCATGGACAGATAGATTATCCACGATGCTCAGTCTACGGGTGGATTATTTCGACAGGAAGGAGCAGGGAGGAGCAGAAGGTTTTCAGCAGACAGCTCTCTCCCCAAAGTTGGGAGTAGTTTATCAAGTGGTGAAAGATCAGGTTTCCGTGTTTGGAAACTATATGAATGGATTCCAAAATCAGGCTCCGAGAATGCAGCCTGATGGCTCACAATTGGTTTTAGATCCAGTCTATGCAGTACAGTCCGAGGGAGGTATAAAAGCGGAAGTTTTTGATAAAAGACTGAGTGCTACGTTTAGCTATTATCATATCTCCATCGATAATGCTATCCGCATGAATACCGATGGCTTCGCTCTCCAAGACGGGGAGCAAGTCAGTAAAGGGTTTGACATAGAACTAATCGCCAACCCAATTCCCGGGCTGAACGTAATCTCAGGTTACGCTTTCAATGACAACAGGATCGTAAAAACCTCAGACGAAGCCATCGAAGGCAACAAAGCCACTGATGCCCCGGAAAATATCGTAAACTTTTGGGCTTCTTATACCCTCCAACACAAACTGAAAGGTCTCGGGTTTGGATTTGGAGGAAATTATGTGGACAAAAGCTATATGTTCAGCGATAACATTTTCACCATCCCGGCCTATACGGTCTTAAATACGAGTGCATTTTATGACCAGCCAAAATGGAGGGCAAGTGTTAAGCTGAACAATCTGACCAATGAGAAGTACTGGACCATTTGGGGAGTGCCTCAGGCTCCAACCAACTTTGCTGCAAACCTTACACTAAGATTTTGATATGAATGGGATTTCTGATCAAAAGGATCGGGGATCCCATTCCTTCAATAGCAGACTAAACGAAAGGCTAGGGCATGCCTACAATGGGCAAGTACTCTGCCTGACGATTCTTTTATTTCTTACGGTATTCCGCACAATCCTCCGTCTTTCTTCCATTAAAACCAAGTTTGTAAAAGAATGGCTGCCCGAAAGGACAGCCATCTAACTTTATTCTACAGTTACTGATTTCGCCAAATTCCTTGGTTGATCAACGTTGCAGCCACGCATCACAGCAATATGATAAGAGAGTAATTGTAAAGGAACTACAGCGACCAATGGAGCAAAAGCCTCGTGGGTTTCAGGGATTTCGATCACATGGTCGGCAATCGCCTTCACTTGCGTGTCTCCTTCAGTGACCACAGCAATCACTTTTCCTTTCCTGGCTTTTACTTCCTGAATATTACTCACTACTTTTTCGTAAGAGCTGTCTTTGGTAGCTATAAAGAACACAGGCATTTCCTCATCAATCAAAGCAATCGGACCATGCTTCATCTCGGCAGCAGGGTATCCCTCAGCATGTATATAGGAAATCTCTTTGAGCTTCAATGCTCCTTCGAGTGCAACAGGGAAATTATACCCTCTTCCTAAGTAAAGCGCATTACTTACATCCTTATACTCCTCAGCGATATACTTGATTGCATCATTTGATTTCAAAGCCCGCTCAATTTTTCCAGGAATTGCTTCAAGTTCATGTAAAAGCTGTATGTACTTACTTTCAGGCAGTGTGCCTCTCTGATAACCCAGCTTCAGGGCCATCATAGCCAATACGGAAATCTGGGCAGTAAACGCTTTGGTCGATGCGACCCCAATCTCCGGACCGGCGTGGGTATAGGATCCTGCATGGGTGGCTCTTGGAATAGATGAGCCCACCACGTTGCACACTCCAAAAATTGTAGCTCCTTTTGATTTCGCAAGCTCTATGGCCGCCAATGTATCCGCCGTCTCGCCTGATTGTGAGATAGCTATGACAAAGTCTTTTTCTCCCACTACAGGATTTCTATACCTGAATTCAGATGCATATTCCACTTCTACAGGTACGCGTGCAAATTCCTCGAATAAATATTCTGCTACCAATCCGGCATGCCATGAGGTACCGCAAGCGGTGATGATGATACGCTCAGCATTTTGAAATTTATTCATGTAATCCCGCAGACCGCCTAGAACTAACCGACCTGATTTTGCGTCCAGGCGTCCTCTCAAACAATCCGCAATTGATTTGGGCTGCTCGAAAATTTCCTTCATCATGAAATGCTCATACCCACCCTTCTCGATGGCTTCCAGCTCCATTTCAAGTTGATTGATATAAGGATTGGTTTCTACATTCTCAATGGTTTTGATCTGAAGACGGTTATTTCTGATAACTGCTATTTCAAAATCATCCAAATAGACCACCTTGTTGGTGTATTCAATTATTGGAGTGGCATCAGAAGCAAGGAAAAACTCGTCCTCACCAAC